>JAKFBW010000001.1:0-7849 GCA_036676965.1 Flavobacterium sp.
TCATCGGAAACCAAATCGGCCCCCTCCAGTTGGAATTCCCCCCGAACATATCCCCCGTAGCTTCCGCCGGCGTATAATCGACCTGAATGGTTCCACCTTCATAGGTAAACCTGTACGGGTGCTCTTTATGGAATTTAGACAACGAACGTACCCCAAAATCCGACAAGAACTCGGTTTCATCAAACATGCGTTTCATAATCATTTTCATTCGGTGCCCTCGAAGTATGGCCAGCAAACGGCTTTCCCCTTTTCCGGTGTGGTCCCAGGTAGAGATTAAGCTCGCCAGATCCGGCCGGTTCTCCAGTACCCATTCGACACGGCGTTTGAAAATCGGTAATTTCTCCAACAGTTCAGGCGTTAAAACCTCAACAGCAAATAATGGAATTAATCCCACCATAGAACGCACTTTCAACAGTTCGACATCGCCATTGTCTTTATGGAGCATGTCATAATAAAACTGGTCGTCTTCGTCCCAAAGGTCCAATTTATCCCCACCAATGGCTTGCATCGCACCGGCGATGTGCAAAAAGTGTTCGAAAAATTTGGAAGCCATATCCTGATACACCGGATTTTCAATGGCAATTTCGCAGGCGATACGCAACATATTCAAACTATACATCGCCATCCAACCCGTCCCATCGGCCTGTTTCAAATGCCCTCCTGTTGGCAAGTCCGCTGAACGGTCAAACACCCCGATATTATCCATCCCAAGGAATCCCCCCCCGAACACGTTGTTCCCGCCTTCATCCTTGAGGTTAACCCACCAGGTGAAATTCAATAACAGCTTATGAAAAATGCGTTCCAAAAAGGCAGTGTCACCTTTTCCACCATTCATTTCCTTATCAATTTCATACACTTTCCAGGTTGCCCAGGCATGCACCGGAGGATTCACATCGGAAAAACTCCACTCATACGCCGGAATCTGGCCATTGGGATGCATGTAGTATTCCCGGAGGATAACCGACAATTGCCTTTTGGCAAAATCAGGATCCAAACGCGCCAAAGGCAGGGTATGAAAAGCCAAATCCCAGGCGGCAAACCAAGGGTATTCCCACTTGTCCGGCATCGATAAAATATGGGAGGTATAAAGGTGTTTCCAGGTGTTATTACGCCCGTGCTTCCTGTTTTGATCCGGTTGGGGCATCGATGGATCGCCTTTAATCCATTCGAAAACATTGTAATAATACCATTGTTTGGTCCAAAGCATTCCGGCATACGCCTGACGTTGCACTGATTTTAAGTTTTCTTCCTTAATCCCTTTTTGAAGATCGGCATAAAATTCGTCGGCTTCTTTTAGCCTTTGTCCAAAAATAGCATCAAAATCTTCAAATGGCTTGTGTGGTGATTTATCGGTAAAACGCAAGCGATAGACTTTTTTCCCGTTGGGCGGAATCATATCATCGTATTTTACCGAAGCCTTGGTTCCGATATGGTTCGGATTGACCGCAACCTTTCGGCTGTTCACAATATAGTCGTTGATGCCGTCCTTCATATATTTAGTCAGATTGGACGAATCATACAAGCGTTCAAAATTGGTTTCATTGTCACAGAACAATAATTCATCGGCGTTTTCGGCATACAATTTAAAATGCCCCACGGTTCGGTGATTTACTTCAATGATAGCATTCCCAACTCCGGAAAGCATGGGTTTATGGGTATACTTATCATAGCCCCAGCACCAGGTATTCCGGAACCAAATCGTTGGCAAAACGGTTATCGGGGCCGCGACTTTCGCCCGGTTTTCGACCGTAACTTTAATTAATATATCCTGTTCATCTGCTTTTGCATATTCGATGGAAATATCAAAATAGGCATCTTTATCAAAAACCCCGGTATCCAACAGCTCGTATTCCGGTTCTAATCGGGACCGGCTTTTACTTTCCTTAACCAGTTTCTCATACGGGAAAGCCGCCTGCGGATACTTGTACAGCATCTTTTGGTAGGAATGCGTTGGGGTGGAATCCTGATAGAAGTAGATTTCCTTGACATCTTCCCCGTGGTTGGATTCATTTCCGGTCAAGCCAAAGAAACGTTCTTTGAGAATATGGTCTTTATGATTCCAAAAAGCAAAAGCAAAACAGATATGCTGCTTGTTATCAGAAATTCCGCCAATGCCTTCTTCTCCCCAACGATAGGCCTTAGAACGCGCCATATCATGGGTAATGTTATTCCAGGCATCCCCGTTTTTGGAGTAATCCTCCCGTACCGTTCCCCATTGTCTTTCGGTTAAATAAGGCCCCCATTTCTTCCAGCCTTTGTTGTCATTCCTTAATTTCAACCGTAATCGCTCTGCACCTGTATCTGACATACTCTTTACATTAATTTAATTGTCATCTGCAATTTATATAAATGTGTTGAAAAAATACTAATTTATTCTGTAAAAATCTAAAACTATAAATAGCAATCCTTTAATTTTATTTCAGTTTAATTTTGATTAATGAAGTGCGCCTTAGATGAAAATCTAACCTACATTCATAAACCTGCTGCCTGCTTCTTAAAAAGAACGCTGCCAAAATCCCATTTAAAGCATAAATGTAGCCAACCGGTAGGGTTTTTTATTAAAATCATACCCGCTGTCATTCAGATTCTCTTATTTTAAAAAAAGCACATAAGACGATTTTCTTTTTTCAAAACCATTTTCCATTCATCAGTATCTCAAAACGCCTCCATTTTGGTGACAAGAAAGAACAAGTCTTTTATTTTAGTGTTACTTTAACACTTATGAATTAGTGTTCCCGGTTTTAATCTATATTTTTACTACAAATAAAGAAGTTGTTCCTAGGGAAATTTTTACTCAGGCATCATTTTCAATCCGGAAAAACGCTTCCCAACAGTACCTAATTCAGTTCTATTACAGTAAAATAGAATTGTTTTGCACGGGAATAATTTCCATTTTATATCCGAAAAAACAACAAACTGGTAGGGACTAGTATGTAAACAGATTGTGATTCCTTTATTTTTGAAATTCCGAATTTTACAAAAAAGCAGGTCCACAAAACTTTTTTTTTACAGGAAGTAAAAATTAACTTCTATCAAACCCCAGCAATAAACCCTTAATAAAAATGAAAAAAATCCTTTTGCTTGTCCTTTTAGTGTCCAATTTATGTATGAATAATGGAATGGCACAACAGCAAAACCAGTCCTTCACTCTTGGAAACAAAGAATTCCTGTTAAACGGAAAACCGTATATCATTCGGGCAGCAGAATTGCATTATCCCCGCATTCCAAAACAATACTGGGAACAACGAATACAACTTTGTAAAGCCATGGGGATGAATACGATTTGCATTTACCTGTTTTGGAATATCCATGAACAAAAACAGGATCAGTATGATTTTACCGGACAAAATGATGTAGCCGAATTTGTGCGTTTGGTACAAAAAAACGATATGTATTGTGTGGTGCGTCCCGGCCCTTATGTATGTGCCGAATGGGACATGGGAGGTTTGCCTTGGTGGTTATTGAAGAAAAAAGACATTCGCTTGCGTGATCTTTCGGATTCGTTTTTCCTGGAACGCACCGGAAAATTTATTAAAGAAGCCGGAAAACAACTGGCCCCTTTACAAATCCAGAACGGCGGAAACATCATCATGGTACAGGTGGAGAACGAATATGCTTCGTACGGTGCCGACGGCGCCTATATGGCAGCGATACGTGACCATGTAAGAGCGACTTTTGACAAAGTACAACTATTCCGTTGTGACTGGTCTTCTAATTTCAACAAATACAAATTAGACGGTGTGGCCACGACTTTGAATTTTGGAGCCGGAGCCAATATCGACAAAGAGTTTAAAACCTTTCAAGAGGTATATCCAACCGCCCCTTTGATGTGCAGCGAATATTGGACAGGCTGGTTTGACCATTGGGGAAAACCCCATGAAACCCGTTCGGTAAGCAGTTTTATAGGAAGCTTGAAAGACATGATGGACCGAAAAATTTCGTTCAGCCTTTATATGGCTCACGGCGGAACCTCTTTTGGACAATGGGGCGGTGCCAACGCCGCTCCCTACTCGGCAATGGTGTCTTCCTATGACTACAATGCACCTATTGGCGAACAAGGCAATACGACAGAGAAATTTTTTGCCATTCGTGAGCTATTAAAGAATTATCTGCAGGAAGGGGAAACTCTGGGAGAAATTCCTCCGGCGATGCCTATTATCGAAATCCCAACTTTCGAATTAAAAGAAAGCGCTTCATTATTTGCTAATCTTCCGATTGCCCGCAAAACAGAAAACATCCAACCGATGGAAAACTTTGACCAGGGCTGGGGACGCATTTTGTACAGAACGAAATTGACCGCTTCGGCCGTGAAACAGAAAATGATCATAACCGAGCTTCGCGATTGGGCAACCGTATTCATCAATGGCAAAGCCATAGGAAAATTAGACCGCAGAAAAGGGGACAATACCCTCGAAATCCCGGTTCTTACTAAAAATGCACAATTGGATATCCTGGTTGAAGCAACGGGTCGTGTCAATTACGGGAAAGCCATTTTGGACAACAAAGGGATAACCGAAAAAGTAGAATTGACCAATGGTATAACCACCACAACATTAAAAAACTGGGAGGTTTATAATTTCCCTGTTGATTACACTTTTCAAAAAAACGTCAAATACACTACTGCCGCCACAAAGGGTCCGGCCTGGTACAAAGGTTCATTCAACCTGACTCAAACAGGCGATACTTTTCTGGACATGAGTACCTGGGGTAAAGGCATGGTCTGGGTAAATGGCCATAATTTGGGTCGTTTTTGGAAAATTGGCCCGCAACAAACGTTATTTGTTCCGGGTGCCTGGCTTCAGGAAGGAAAAAATGAAATCATCGTTTTAGACGTAGACACGCCCGTAAGCCGAAAAGTCGCAGGATTGTCTAAACCTATTTTGGATAAAATAAATATTGACGAATCGTTATTGCATAAAAAACCGGGACAAAAACTGAATCTGTCAGCAGAAACACCGGCACATACAGGAACTTTCACCGGTGAAAACGGATGGAAGCAAATCGATTTTTCTAAACCCTACAGCGGAAAGTATTTCTGTTTGGAAGCATTGAATTCACAGAAAGAAAACGATCCATTAACTACGCTTACCGAATTGGAATTGATAGGAGCCGACGGAAAAACAATCCCTGTCCTGAAATGGAAAATAGTGTATGCCAGCAGCGAGGAAACGACTTCAGGAAACTATACGGCCGATAAAGTTTTCGACCAGCAGGAATCCACTTTTTGGCAAACCCAATCTGCAGGGGCAAAACCGGCACATCCGCATCAAATTGTCATTGATTTGGGACAAATGGAATCGATAAAAGGGTTCCGATACCTACACCGTTTTGACAACAAACCGCAAGGAATGATAAAAGACTATAAGATCTACATCCAATCGGAGCCATTCAAACTGTAGAACAAATCGCAATGTTAGTATTCCATTTGAGTTAGCCTAAAAAGATAAATCGAGGCAGAAATAGTTTTACCCGATTTGTCTTTTTTATTTTATTGAATACCAACCCACAAAATATCATAATTGTTTTATTTATTTAGTTAATTCCGAAATAAAATGGTGTAAAAAAAACACATATTATATTTTTTTTTACTAATTTTAACAAAATTACTTGTTTAAACAGAAATCTAATTCATTTACCATTAAACGTTGAAGTCTTTAGTTACAAACATGTTGTCAAAAAAAAATCTAATACCATTACATTTTGAAAAACCAAACAATCCGTAACCTTAAAATAGATGACTCCATCCTTTGGGACAATCTAAAAAAGGGTGATGAAAAAGCTTTTTCATCGCTTTTTGAAAAGTATTATGGCTTTATGGTTCAGTATGGCAATTCGTTTTCCCCTTTTACCGAAAAAGTTCAAGATTGCGTACAGGATGTTTTTACGGATATTTGGGTTTACAGACAATCGCTCAATGAATCTGTTGTGGTAAAGGCCTATTTATTATCCTGTGTGCGTAAGCGAATAGCAAGGCTACAGGAACGGGATCGTATTTTTCGCCAGACCGATTCCATCGATTCGATTAAATTTCTATTTGATTTTTCCATCGAGCATCATCTTATTGCAGACGAGGCAACAGCCGCAAAAGTAGTGCAACTCAACACCTTATTGAATACCTTACCTGCCCGACAAAAAGAGGCCTTATACCTGCGCTACCATCAAGGGCTTACGGTAGAACAAATTGCCGATATTCTTCAGGTGAATTACCAGTCTGCCAACAATTTATTGCACCGTGCTTTAATGAACCTTCGTAAAGAATGGAAAGAGAACCTTCCCCTTCTTATGCTATTATCATCAAATTTTTTCTAGTTTTTTTCAGTAACTAAAAAAAAGTTATAATTAAGTGAGTATATAACAAAAAAAATGTCCTCTACAATAAGAGTAACCCTTTTTTTATGCAACAACGTAACTTACATACCCAAATAGAAGATTTTTTAACCGATCCATCATTCCAATTGTGGGTGCACTCAAAAGAGGACCTACAAGGCTGGGAAGAATGGACCTTAGAAAATCCTAAACGCGCCAAATTAGTTGAAGAAGCGCGGTTGTGGTTATTGGCCATGCAAGTTCCCGACAACCATTTATCCCAGGCAGCCATCGAATCGGCTTTGGAATCCACTTGGATGAAAATCGAAAAAAAGGAAAGAGACGAAAAAAAGCTGGAAAGACCTGTAATAAGACTTTGGAAAAATTACTGGCTCAGAAGTGCGGCTGCGGTGTTGCTTTTTGGTCTTACGACTACTTGGGTTTACACTAATTATTTTATTTCAGAAAATGGGATAATTAACTACAGTGAACTTATCAAAGAAAATGAAGAGGGACTTGTTGAACAAACCAACAACTCATCTAAATCACAAATATTAACCTTATCTGACGGTAGTTCTGTTTTACTGCAACCCAACAGTAAACTGAGTTACCCGAAAGTATTTGCCAAAAATGATCGAAAAGTATACCTGTCCGGGGAAGGTTTTTTTGAAATCAGCAAAAATCCTAAAAGGCCTTTTTATGTGTATGCCAATGAAATTGTTACCAGAGTTGTCGGTACCAGTTTCAGAATAAAAGCATATGCCAATGAACCCAATATAGAGGTTCTGGTTCGTACCGGTAAGGTAAAGGTAAATTCCAATTCAAAAATTAAAAATCCTGCCGAAAAAGAAGTGGCACTGCTTCCAAACCAAGCCTTACGTTTTGAACGCAAGAACCTTACTTTTAATAAAATTACGGACATTACCCAGGACAAAGTGCTGGCCAAAACCGTAAGCAGTTCTATTGAGCAGTTAAGTTTTGAATTCACGGATATTCCCGTGGCCCAAATTTTTAAAACTATTGAGCAGGCGTATTTAGTGGAAATTGATTTTCCAACAGAGAAACTCAAAGATTGCCACCTTACCACCTCCCTCAATGATCAGCCCCTACCCGAGAAATTAAAAATCATCTGTACATCGCTTGGAAACAATTCCAATTATGTGATGAACGGAAACCAAATTATTATTTTATCAAATGGATGCAACTAAACTTAATTTGCCTATGTAAAAAATAAATACTAAAAAAAAGCGTCGAAATGCTGTAACATTTTCGACGCCTGAATAAAATCAATTTGCTCTCTGTAAAGGGCAAGTTGTATTGTTCCTTAAAATACCCACTAAACAGTATTAATCAAAACAAACCAAAATTATGAAAAAACCTGTTGTTAAACAACGATTACTCATTCGAATCATGAAGATAACATTTTTCCAATTTGTCTTGGCTCTTGTATTTTCAAGCGTTGCCATGGCAAATAATGTAGCCGGACAAGGGAAATTAGATACCAAAATTTCTATTTCAATATCAGATATGAACCTAGGCAATG
>JAKFBW010000002.1:0-7525 GCA_036676965.1 Flavobacterium sp.
ATTGGTTGTTTTATCGTAAGTTCCCTTACTAAAAGCCACTCCGTTGATAGTCAGCTTTTGTACTTTTACAGTCGTATTTAAAACCGCTTTACCATTTCCTGCCAGATTTAATTTCAATTCCGATCCCGCAGCACGTTCATGACTAAAAATCACATAATTATTCTGATCGACATTAATAGTCCCGGAACCAAAAGCATTTTCAACTAATCCATCAATTACCGATGAACCTCCTGCATTAGCGGCAGCGACAGTTAAATCCCATATTCCTGTAAAATTACTATTATTACCTCCTAACTTTACAGTTGCTGTATTGGCAAAATCTCTTATATTACGCACTATTACTTTGTAAGCACCAGAAAACGTACCCGGTAAATCCATAACACTACCGGCAACATTATTACTGTTCAAATTAAGAGAAATATCTCCCTCTAAAACAATTGGAGCATTTAGATAGAAGCCTGTACCACTTGTTGCATAAGTAATAATGGTTCCCTGGGACATTCTAACGGGACCTAAACATTTTGAGTCTTTTGTTTGTCTTAAACGAATGCTCCCACCACTTTTCACATACATATCGCCTTCAAATTGTGAAAGTGCGGATTCAATTGTTATGCCACTGTTAACATACACTTTTTCTCCCGCCTTTGGCAACAAAGCCGGGGAATATTTAGTTGCATCATCCCAAAGTCCTCCCAGGAAAGTAAATTCACTTAGTCTTCCGATAATCATTTTACCGGTTCCACTAATAGTGGTTGCATTAGTAGTTGCATCATATGTACCGATAGGCTGTAATACACCATTAATATACCACTCATTAATTGTAATATCTTTATTAAGAACAATAGATGCCGATCCTTCTGTATAAAGAACTGTTTTTGTTTGAATAGCATTACTAACATCTATAGTTAACTTTCCACTAGTTTTTACAGTTACTTTTGGTGGATTCCCTAATGAATTCCCAACTTTGGCTTGTAAATCACCGGCCTCAATAACTAAATTACCGGTATAACCAGAATTATTGCTGTTAAGCTGACATACACCTGCGCCGGTCTTAGTAATTTGATGTACTCCACTAAGGATTGCCATGATATTCAGATTTCCGGAGACGTTGATATTTACTACACCTTTAGTTTTAATATTTCCCGATAATGATGCACTAGCCGAAGAAGAAACTGTTGCTTGATTAAGTGTAAGCAAAGTGGCTGAACTATTAGCAGAAACATCGATGGTTGCACCATTTACTAAATTTAAATCTGCTGCAAAATTCCCACCATTCGCATTTATTGTCAAACTGCCATCAACATTTGCAACTTCTGAAGCTGCCGGCACGCCGTTAGGATTCCAGTTGTTTGCTTCCATCCATCCGGTAGTGGCAGCACCTCCATCCCAATTAAACGCTGTTACTATTGGTGCTATAGCTGTAGGATTCCAGTTGTCTGAACCTGCCAATACAATTTTTGGCTCGTATAAATTAGCTTCATTTTGGTCTTTCATAGCTCTAAGACCTACCCAATTTGCCCTTCCACTCATATCTGCTCCTGCACCCGTGTTCATCCATTCGTATAAATGAAGTCTTGCATCGGTATCGGCATAGTTCATATTCCATTTATCACCCCAACCTAAAGGATCAATTTCTGCAGGCATAGTACAATAAAGCCATGCTACCTTTGGATATTGATGCCACGGACGACCAAATTTAATTTTTACTCCATCATCGCCATTTCTGGGACTATTAGGTTGGTATGTTAAATTACACTTATAGAATACAAAACCATACGTTTGTGTCGCTTCGGTTGAAGGTGCCGTTATCCATGCTCCTCCGTAACTTCTAATTTCGCATTCATTAAACACACCTACTCCGCGACCATAGATATAATCGGTACGGCCTAAAATCACACAGGATTTAAAATAAGCACGCGAGGTTTCAGCCGTCCAAAAATAAATGGTATCCTGATAGGCAAGTATGTTACAATTGATAAATACATTTCGGTCTGCCTGAAGCGTAATGGCCTGTGCCTGCCCTACCGGTCCAGCAGTATTCCTAATAGTTATATTTTCGGCCCTAAAATCATTTGCCATGATTGTAAGGGTTGCAGCAGTTCTTACTAAATTAGTATTACTAGCCCAAAGTGCCACCTTATTATCCGGACATAATCCATCTCCGCCGTCATTACAATTATAAATATCATAAGAAATAATAGTTTCTTCCCTGCTCTCACCAATTAACGTAATATTGGTTTTGTTGGCAGGAATAATTAATTTTTCTTTGTCATATAAACCTCGTTTTACATAAATAATGGTTGGCGTACCTACCGGTGCTGCATCAAAAGCAGCTTGTATTGAGGTAAAATTTCCAGTTCCATTAATATCCACTACAATGTCCGGACTAAATTTTTGAGCAAACGATACGTTTGACAACAAAAGACCAATAAATAAGAGGCCTGCTTTTTTAAGTAATTTCATAAATAACTTATTTGGTTTAGTCAATAGTTTTACTATTCATGCGAATAAATTGTCATAATTTCTCGATCTGTTAAATCTTACTTGTTATCATTAGTGAATCGCTGACAGCTATTTTTTAATTTTTTTTCAAATTTTTGGATAAATTTGTACTTATTTCACAACTTTCGATGGTTTTCTGAATAATACCATATTTAAAAGTGTTTCGAATACGCCCTAAACGCGCCCCTTTTTCAGACTTTAAAAACAAATTATTTAGAAGACATTTCTTTTCGTTTAATCGTTTTTACAACGGCTGTTTTTACCCCTTGATTCGCATTAATTAATAATTTGTAAGAAACTCTTTGAATTCAATAGTTTACAACCCATGTTTTGATTTCCAATTGGTGTACTCTGAACCAATTAAGGCATTAGGCCAATTGCCATACCATGAATAGCCAACTCTTCTTTCGTTTTCTATTTCTGCTAATGTTGTTTTTGGAATTCCATCACGACCACAAAACAAAGGCAAATTATTCACTAAATCATAAAATCTAGCCCAAATTACATTCCCAGGTGAAGAAACAACTATCACATCCTGACCCGAAGGTTGAGAAGCATCAGTAATTTTTTGTGTTGTTATGTCAAAAAGTTTAGCTCCATTAAACCAATCAACGGCATCTTTTACTGCCTGTTTTACTGCTGTAGATGGTTGCTCCACCAACATTAAAATACGTACAATACCCACAGATTCCGAACCACTAAAAGAAGGCAATTCATACGATCTGGCTAAGGCAGGCTGCAAAGTCACTTCGTCATGTTGTGCACACCAAACTGTTTTCTTGCCTTTATAAGTAATTTGCGTTTGCAATATGATATCGATTCCTTTATTAAATGAAGTTACTGCTTTGTCTTTGTAAGTTGGATTTACAAGTTCTAAATTATTTTTGCCTTTACTAATATCCCACATCAGATTCATCACATTGGCTATGGCGTTATCATTATAGGTTATTTGATGTCTGTAGCCACTTTTATCTGGATAATATTGTGGCCACCCACCATTGGCATATTGCGCTAAAAAAAGCCAATCAATTGCTTTTTCGGCAGCTGCCAAATAATTTGGATTTTGGGTTGTTTTGTAGTCGGCTAATAACCATCGTAATTCGGTTACCACATGTCCATTGTCAATTGTGGTATCTATACTGTTTTTTGAAGCCAATGCAGCTGCTTTTTGTTCCGGTGTTTGTGCCATATTGTAGAGATTCAAATCAGCCACTGCTTTTCCCCATCCTCCATTATTTCTTTGCCATAGCAAAATGCTTTCCCCCCTAACTGTAGTTTGATATACTGTTGTAACTCCAGAAATATTTATTTGCAACTGGGCGCTTTTTCCGCTTCCATCTGTAGAAGTTGCCGTAACTGTAACGGTACCATTGAGTCTAGGTGTCAGCAATCCTTCGGCACTTATAGTGGCTATGGCTTGGCTAGAAGTTGTCCAAGTGAGCATTTTATTTGTAGCATTTGCAGGAGCGATTTGGGTGGTTAATTGTAACGGCTGACCGTTAGTAATTGTAGCGGCTGTTATAGCAATACTCTGTATCAATACTGTTGGTATAGTTATACCCGAAACGCTGTATGTTTTATCGCCTTTAACTCCTGAGCCGTCTGTGGCCGTAGCGGTAACTTTTACGGTTCCGTTTTTTATTCCTGTTAAAAGTCCTGTTTCTGTAATTACTGCAACACTAGCATCTGAAACACTCCAGGTTACTTCCTTATTGGTCGCATCACTAGGAAGCACAGTAGCTGTTAATTGTTTAGGAGTACTAGAAAGGGAATTATCTCCATTGATGACAATTGTTTTTACTTGTATTTGCCCTAAATCATCTTTTGAACATGAAAGCAAAAAAGTTAAACAAATTAAAATTATACTATTCTTCATTTTTTAATATTTGTTTAATTAGATTAATAAAATAGGTTATTGAATATTCTATTTTGTTCTTCATTTAATCGTACTGCCCGGCATTCACCGTATGCACAATACTATTCAAATACACTTCTACATTATCATAAGCCGAACTTAAATCCCTATTATTCGAATTTTTAACATTCGGATTTAATTTCTTTTCTATTTCCCACTCATCCGGCATTCCATCTCCATCAGTATCCAAGGGAGCTGTGGTGCTTTTTAGTTCCGGCCAACCCCCTACGTCACTTTGGGAATCAATCATCCCATTGGTACCACCATTGGAACCTTCAAACGAATAGGTTTTATTTTTAACATTATCCAATATTCGTGTGTCTACGGCATCTCTCTTCAAATTGGCCCCGACATATTTCAACACGCGATCATAGGCTATCAGAGCGGTATGAGTGGTAACATTTCCGTTGATTTCAAGCGGAGCCGCTAATCGCATGTTGGTTTTATCCAAATCAGAAATCACCCCATAACTGGAATGAAATTGATCATACACCCCATAATCCCAGTTGTTACTGGTCGCATTGACACTGCCTTCGACATAATTCCCGTTGATATAAAACTTACCCCAAATATCATACACTTCGGTTCCGTCTATTTTATTTTTATCCAGTGATGCAATCCGTGTTGTTTTAGTCGTTGCTGGTCCCGGCTTGTAATAACAGTTTACAATATTGACATTCATCGCTTCACCACCATAACAACTATTACCTCCCCAATTGTAAACCACGTTATTTCTTAAATCGACCAAATCCGTCAAAGCAAAGGCTTTTCCTGCTTCTTCTCCCAAACGCGGATTTCGACTATCGTGATTGGCCAATAAATTATGATGAAAAGATGCTTTCTTGCCGCCCCAAACGCCTCCGTAACCATGGGCAATGCTTCATTCCAATTAGTTGATGGTTTATCGTAGTGCAATTTTAATTTTTGCTGGGCAGTTCCCTGAAAAACCGATATTGAAACTAATAAACAACTGGCAATAATTTTAATTCTGTTCATTCTTTATTATTATTTTGATTTAAATATTGCCTTTTACTTATAGCAAGTAAAAAGCAATAAAAATATTATATAACCCTTTGAATCATTTACCTAAATTATTTTCTTTAAATCTACATACTTAATTAAGTATGACTAACTCTGATTTTAGGAAAATAAATATGAAACTATTCGAAAAATCAACTTCAAACAGCTTTAATATAATTTAAAAAAAATCTTAATTCCTAAAAAACCTCCAAACCTGACCTTTAGAAAGCCCTCCTTTATTATCTTTTACATCCACACTCCAATAGAATGTTCCCGAGGAATTTAAACTCTGGGAATAGGTTTTCAAGCTTTGAGCGGAAGAAATTTTTGTTGTTGGCGGATTGGTTGTTCCAAAATACACATCATAAGTAAGCACATCATTCGCATCTATATCAGAAGCATTCCATTCTAAAACAACTGAATTGCCGCTTAAAACGGAGGATAATTCAGGCTTTACAAGTGATGGAGCAAAAGGCAAATGATTGGCAAGCCCTGTTCCTTCGGTATAAAACTGAAATACTGCCGAATAATCACTTGACAAATTTTTAGAATCTATTGCTTTTACCCTCCAATAATAGCGCACTCCTTTTTCCAATGAAATGGTTTTACCCGGTGTCGTAACAGAATTTGTATAATCAATTTGTTTGAACTGATTGTCTTTAGAAATTTCAATCTGATAACTTATTACATCCGAATCAGGGTCTGATGAAGCATCCCATTGCAAAGAGACAGCATTATCAATACACAATAGATTATTTGCCGGCGTGACTAAACCGGGAATTGAAGGTGCTCTATTTTCAATAACAGAATCTGAACTATCGTCTCCGCCTCCACAAGAAATTAACAACATAGCAAAACATATAGTGAATAAATATTTTCTCATTTTATTATTTTTTATATTTTTTTTATAATTCTCAATACTTTTACCTGATCTAATAAATAAACCTTGACAAAATAAATACCAACAGCTTTATACTCAAGATTCATTTGCACTTTTCCATTATTTACCTCGTACATATCAGACGAAATTAATTGAGACTTAACATCTAACAATTCCACTTTTACTTTATCCAAATCAACTGGGATATCAATATCAAAAACTCCTGTAGTTGGATTTGGGTAAGCAATTAGCGGTTCTAACCCAATTTTTGAATGGATTGTCCCTTCGCAAGCCGCAGCTGTTTGTACTTCGACCAAATCTCCGCGATTAACATCCACAGAAAAAGAAGAGGCGGTGGTTTCTAAAACATTTTTGCCATTTACAAAAACTCTATATGGTGCCGTACCTTGTTCGATATCTACCGAAAATTTATCCGAAATCATTGTCGTTTTGCCCGAAACATTCACTCCGCCTGCCACTAGGGCACTGAAGCATCTTTTAAAAGAATCGGATGCAACAGAAATACAGAAATCATGTCCTCCGGATGCTAAATTTTCAATTGTCTTAGCGGTAGTGAAACTGTACGTTTCCCCATTGATTACTGCGGTATAATTCAATTCTTTTTTAGCGGTTATGATTATTTTACCATTCTTTTTACCCGCACAGGTTTCGCCAACAGTTTCAACGGTAAAATTATCCGAAGGCAATGTAAAACAACCATTTGCATCTACCGTAACACCTGCCGGCGTGTTAGGGCACAAATCTTTATCATTAGGTACGCCGTCATTATCATCATCTAAGTTTAGTGTGGTAACAACAATCTCTTTTGTTACCGAATTATTACATGAGGCATAAGTAATAGTAGTCGTTCCGGCTACCAATCCTTTAACCAAACCATTAGTGTCAACAGTCGCATTGGCCGTAGCGCTACTTGTCCAGGTTCCACCGGCAATTTCATGTAATAATTGCAGAGTACTGCCTGCTTTGACTTCTGTAGCATTTGCTGCTGAACTAATAGGGTAAGCCGAAACATCCAGACAGCTAATATTAATTTCGATTCTTCCGCTTCCTGTAAAAAACTCGGAATTGGTTGTTTTATCGTAAGTTCCCTTACTAAAAGCCACTCCGTTGATAGTCAGCTTTTGTACTTTTACAGTCGTATTTAAAACCGCTTTACCATTTCCTGCCAGATTTAATTTCAATTCCGA
>JAKFBW010000003.1:0-26236 GCA_036676965.1 Flavobacterium sp.
GCACCCGCTAAGCCGCTCAATCGGGACGGACTTAACAAACACAAAAAAGGCCTCGTGGCGCAACTGAATAGCGCATCTGATTACGGCTCAGAAGGTTACTGGTTTGAATCCAGTCGAGGTCACAAAATAAGGTTAAAACCCCAGTGTTTACTGGGGTTTTTCTTTTTATTATTAAAAAATAAAACGGATCAAGTACAAAAGGTATTTACCAATCAAGTCTTTATTTTACCCAAAGTAGAAACCTTTAACCCAAAAGTTAAAACTAAAAAAAATCTCAGTTAAAAGGCTAAGCTTTTAAACTGATATTTTTTATCAAAACGTGTGTAACTTTTTTTCAGAACTAGACAATCATTAATTCTTCTTTAAAATAGTTGTTTCTCCAGTTTTTACATTAATTTTCCATGGTGCCGGCTCTGGCAACCAAAGTTTCCCATCTCCTATTTCCAAAGGCATCCACAAATAACGTGAATCCCATTGTGTATCTGGTTTCCAAATATCTCCCGTAAATAATACTGTCGTTTTCTTGGAACCCACCACTTTTATCAACATAGAAGATTGTGAGCCATAGGTCTTTGTCTCCTCTGGGGCAATATCTTTAAATTCGATCCAAGGTCCTTCAAGCGAAGTCGCAGTTGCATATTTATTTGGATTCGGTTTCCATCCTGTCAAACCTGAACCTAAACAATAATACAAACCTTTGTAATTGACAATGGCTCCGCCTTCTATACGAGCCTTTATAAGCGACATATTCTTTTCAACATCCATATAATCATCAGAAAGACGGGCTATACGAAAACCACCACTCGGACGATCTTCAAAAATGATATAGGCTTTTCCATCGTCGTCAATAAATTGACCAATATCCCTGCTTTCAAAACCTAAAGGACGAAAACGTCTCACATACTTAAATGGACCCGTTGGTTTATCGCTTACCGCTATTCCCATATTCGCCAGTTTGTAATTGATGTCAATATGCAAATACATCACATATTTATTCGTCTTTTTATTAAAATAAACCTTTGGTCTTTCCAAAACCCAATTGGATGCAAGGGAATCAGGAGCAGCCATTTTCAAGACATTGCCCTTAAATTTCCAGTTTGTTAGGTCTTTAGACGAATAGCAACTTACATAGCGGTATTGCGGATCAAGATCTTTTGCTCGACTTTCGCCGTACCAATAATAGGTGTTTTTAATTTTGGTAATTCCGCCACCATGAGCCTGTATGTGATTACCATCGGTATCTGGCCAGATTTCGCCTGGATGGATACTTTTTTGTTTTTGTGCCAATACAGTTATACCCAATGCCACCAAAAGAAAAGTGAGAAAAAGGTATTCTCGTTTTAATAAAATAGTCTTCATTATTAATAGATTATAAATTGATTTATTTTGTTCGTTGTACAAGCAACACTTTATCAATAATTCCCGAAGAAACTAAACGATCTTTAGCCGAAGCAATTTCAGGATAAGCATAAGTAAAACGTTTAGATTCCGGTAATGAAGCATCACCAATCATTCGGTTAGTCAATGAATTTACAAGCTGAATTTCAAGAGTATTTTCGCCGTTTTTTATGTGAGATGTTATATCTGCCTCCCACGGACTACACCATACAGTCGATGCCTCTTTTCCATTAATCAATACCCGGGCAATAGAACCCAATTGTGCAAAACGAAGTAAGACTTGTTCATCCGAAGCGGGTTTTGTTAATTGAATTGTCTTGTGATATACTGCTGTTCCAGAATAATACTTAATTCGCTTATCTTCATTTTCAGTCCAGTCCGTTAAATTAGCAAAAGTAACTTCTCCAGGCCCACCCCATTTTGGGTCAAAAAACACTTTCCAATCTCCATCAATCGATGCTGCTTTTTCTTCGATGTTCATCGATTTTGTTGGAAGATTTGCTGAAGTTTGATTCGATGTAACGATAAAACCCGATTCATCCGGCTGCAAAACAACATCTAATAAAAGTCCCTCTTTGCCCGAAGCTGTAACAGGAAGAACATACTGTTTTCCAGTTGTTGGATCCCAATATTCAGCGTTTGTTGCCGTGGTGCGTAAACGAATACTATCTTTAAAAACGTTTTTGCTATGATTGTTTAGAAAATAAATAGCTCTATCTCCCAAGTTGCGATGTGCAAAATAAACTTTGTCGGTAACGGTATTCCCGCTTTTAAAAGCAGCATCAGGCTTGATATTTTGTTTTGATAATACTTCGGCAAGGGACATACCCCAATACACCTTTCCCTTACCATAGACTTTAGTTCCTGATTTTTCTGTATCCCACAATTGATTGACCAAATTCTGATATTCTTTTGCGAAAGCGACATCGTTTAAAGAGCCAGAACCCGTTGGACGAGTACCATAAACTGGAACTCCTTCTTTCACTAATTGGGCAATTTGACACAATGCTTCCAGCGAAATGTCACCATTAGTTGGAAGTATCAATATTTGGTAGCTCACTCCATCAGGTAGTACAATACGACCCTCTTTAGCCGACATTCGACTGATTAGCGCATCTTTGGTACAAACATCAAAATCGTAGCCTTCCGGAATTTCCGGCAAGCGGTAACCCAGCAGTTTTACAGGAGCATTTTCTCCCAAATAAATACATAAATCAGCAACAGAAATTCCATTACGCATCAATCCGGCACATCTTCCCTGATAATCCCAGAATGGACGACTGTAATTCCAAAAAGTATTATTTCTGTTCAACACATATTGTCTTCCTCCTCCTGTACTTCCAGGTATTTTGTCTAGCCAAGGTTGATAAGCCGAGGCACAAACCACAAATTCCTGCGCACCAAAAGCATAGGCATAATCGGCAACATTTTTCATTTCGGCTAATGACTGACTAAATTTCATATCTGTAAAAGCTTCTGCAGAAGCAATTGGCTTACCGTAAACATGTGCAGCGGAAGACATTTCCTTCACATCATAACTTCCATGGGTTTGATAGGCCCAAAATTCACCTTGAGGCTTCTCTACACGCCCTTTGGCTTTGAAGTTATCGGCTACCATAGTAAGTCCATTTCCTACTGCCTGTCCTGTAAAAACTACTCCTGCCTGTCTACATAAACTGTCTAGCGTACCAAAATATTCATCAGAAACCAAATCCGAAAGCGTCAATCGCATATCATAAAGGAATCCATCCGTTTCTTCTTTTGAACCCACAATGTAACCTGCCAATGCGGGAAGGTATTTATGAATATCGTAGCCACGTAGTTGCTTGAATTTATTTTCATATCCTGCTGTCCAGTTTTGAGAACCGGCTTCGTGGCTATCCATGTGCAAACCAGTTAACGGAATCCCCACTTTTTTCAAGGAATCAGACATTACTTTAAAATAACTGTTCCATTGAAGTTTAGTAGCTTCAGCCGAAAGTTTATCACTCTCTAATCCCATCAAATTAGGTCGTCCATGCTTTGTTTTCACTCCAATAGGCACACGGACAAAACGCATAATTACCCATTTTCCAGCAGGTACATTCCAATCCAACTTGCCATTTCTATCCATCTTGGCTGTCAAATTCACTATTTTTTCAGGATCAATGATGACAGATTTTTCATAATTAGGTGTTAAATCTTTTTCAATATATTCCGAATTTAACGCTGCCTTTTCTTCCCATTGATCAATTTTTGCTTGTGCTGAAAGAACTACACCGCCAAACGGCATATCTTGTCCGACATCTTTGGCATTGTTCCAATCGTGTAAATTAAGACGGAAATATTTTCCTTTAACCGCTGGGAAAGAAATTGTTCTTTGATTCCAAGACGGCGATTCATACATAGGTTTTAAATCGCAAACTTTAGTATAGTTTACACCATCATTTGAAACTTCTAACTGACCTAAATCGGGTTGTTTTACATACCCATACCCATAAAAATATTCAGAAGAAGGACCAGGCATATTCATGGCGCCTGTTCTTGATTTGCCTCTTGCACGAACACGGTACGTAATGCTGCGTGCTGTAAAAGAGTTGTTGAATTCCAAATTAATAAATACTGAAGCTCCTGATTTTTGAGAAGGGATATTTATCAGTTTATTATCTTTTGGAAAAAGGATTAAACTAGCATTCAATTCGCTGATATTACTAGATACTTTAGGTAATTGATTCAGACTTGTTTGCCAATTTCCTTCAGGAACAGGAAAAGCCATAACAGCTACATCACGCACTATTCCCGATTTACTTTTTAAGACAGGAATTGGAAGTTTGGCATTAAAACGCTTTCCTCCGTTAACTAATGTATCGACGGCATCAAGACGTTGCATGCTTAAATCTTCTGTAATCCATGGTCCACCGGAAACATATCCATTGGATAAATGCGTTTCAAATGTTAGTCCCAGTCGTTTTGCTTCGGAAGCGGCAAAGCGAAACATATCCCACCAAGTAGGAGAAAAAGCAGCTAAAGCATTTTCTCCTTTGCCATGTTGTTGATCGTAATACACTACTCCACCAACACCCTCACGTTTAAATGCTTCTAAATCGGCAGTAATTCCTTCTTTTGTTGTTTCTGTTTCCCCATGAAACCACCAGAGTTTTGTTCGAGCGGAATCAGCCCCTTGAGTAAACTCACTCCTGATTTTTTCCAGTGAAGTTTTAGTGGTTTGGGCAAAACCAGATAAAGCATAAAAAGCAGTAATACAGCTTAACCCAATAGTATAAAATTGTTTTTTCATATATGTAAAAGTTGTTTTTTAGCGGCCATATATGTTATCGCCGTTTTATTTATTGGTGTTTGCTTCACTGAGTTAATATTTTTCATAGGTGTTCAGCGAATTTCATTTGCTTACGCAAACTTGTTGTTAATGGCGATTTCATTTGTTTCTATTTCTTTAAATTTCAGTTCGTTTTTATTAACTGCCAAGGATAAAATTAATTTTCTTTAACCTCTTTTCGAATTATAGCCTCGCCAGTAACTCCCGTAATAGTTAAGCCCGAAAGATTTACATTATTGGCGTATCGAATTGAGAATCCTTTTTTGGCATTGATGTTACAATTTTCAAATTGTACTCCCTGAATAGGACTTCCTTCCAGTCCGCTTATATTGCCCACCGCATCAGCTGTGCCCGAAACATTAATAATTTTAATATTACGAACAATAGGCAAAGCCCTAGTAGCCGGCTTGGAGTCAATCATACGCCAGGCCATGTCAAATTCGAATGCCTTACGGGTGTTATCCAATTTGATGTTTCGGTAAGTGATATTTTCAACCACACCACCACGGCTGGGCTGTGTTTTAAATCGGATAGGCGCCCAGTTTTGTGAGTCCACCAAACAATCCCTGATTTCCACATTGCGAATGCCTCCCGACATTTCGCTACCAATAGCAACTCCACCATGACCGTATCCAAAATGACATTTCTCAATTAAAATGTCTTCTGCTGGACGGTTTACACGCCAACCATCCTCATCCCTACCCGATTTGATAGAAATACAATCATCGTTTACATCTACGAATGTTCCTGTAACATGAATCTTGTTACTGGAATCAATATCAATCCCGTCCGAACTTGGAATACTATGATCTGCCGTAATCTTTAGATTGGCAATAGTTACATTGGTACTATACAAAACAAAAAGTCCCCAAGAGGCTTGATTATTTAGACTTAAACCTTCAACTTTTATATCCTTGCAATTTTGAATACTCATTAAACGAGGCCTAGGCAAAAGTGCTGTTGGACTAATACGAGTTTTTCCTACTGGTTGTTGTTTAACCAATTCCAGACCACGCTGTGTCCAAACCACGCCTGAACCATCAATTGTTCCTTCTCCGCTGATTTCAATATTTTGTAAATCGATAGCGTTCACTAAAGCGGCTATCCATTCCTTTTCGACACCTTCCCATCGGGTAGCAACAAACGGATAATCAGCTGATGCGGTAGAACCTTTCAGTTTTCCGTTCTTTTCAATAAGCAGATTTACTCCTTTTTTTAAGAAAATAGCTCCACTGGTAAACACGCCTTTAGGAATAACTATCGTACCGCCACCATCAACACTGCATTGATTAATGCAGTGTTGTATAGCTTGGGTATTTAAGCTAATGCTATCGCCTTTAGCACCAAAATCGGTAATTAAATAACGCTTGTCTGTAGCTGAATTTTGAGCTGTACTAGTTAAAGAGATAGTTATAACAGCTACTGATAGCAGCGTGAGGATTTTTTTCATAACAATTATAATTGGTGATTTTGTACTTATAATGAATTCTAAATTTATATAGTTTTATGTTAATTTTCGAACACACACGCTATTTATTTACTCACCAAATTAGAACCCTGAATTTTATATAAAATCAAATATTTGATTTAATTATCTTTTGGAGCATCTTCTCTATTTACCAATCCACCACCGCCAGCTAAACCTGCTTTAAATTTAGGCCATATCTGATCCATATCTACAGGACGGAATTCAACAATATCAAACCATGCTTCACCTCCATCAAGATCGGAATGCAAGGTAAATTTATGTCTACCAGTTGTAGGTACCTCAACAATACCAACCAGTCTTGAATTTATAGCTGTACTAGCAAATGGATACATAGGACGTTTATATCCTTGAGATTCTAATACCCTGTCTGGAACATAAGTAGAACCACTGATAGGATTTGCTGATTCTCTAAGATTGATTAATCGAGGTAGTTGAACACCATTAAAAAACGCTTTTACTTGAGAAGAAGCTTTTCCATTAGTACGATAAGAAACCCAAATTTTATAACGTCCCTTTATGATTACAGGAGTAGTAAATGTCACATTTTGTTGTCCTCCAGATCCTGGACGAAGACGGAAAACTTCCAACTGATCTCCATTCCAACCTAAAGATTGAGGCTGCCAAGATAGTGTATATGTTTGATTACCAGTCCATGTAATTTCGCTAAATCCAGATGCTCCATAACCAAATTTTGCTCCACCAGATTTTCTATAGTTTGCAACATTTGCTGCAAATTCAGGTTGATCACAAACATCAAAATATACTGGTAAAGGTAGACGTTTTTTAATTTCAAAATGACCATCTGCATAATGTAATACTCCATTAGAACAAGTTATATCACTAGGTACTCTCTCTATAGCAACACCTTCTTCAAGCACTCCAGCAAACACATCGCGATTCAAATAAATCGTTTGCCCAATTAGTTTAGAGCTAATAACTTCAAGAGGAGCTTTGGTTTCAAAGACAGGAGATGTGGCTAAATCTGCTAAGTAATTTAATCGAGAGAGTATATGATATTGCATCAATAAATTCAATCCATCTGTTGGATCCATAGGATCACCTGACAAACTATATTTTGTTTTTAAATCATCCAAAGTAGTATATCCAGATTGAGCAAACACTTCATTCGTTTGAGCTATAACTGTTAAATAACTCCCTACATTGTTTTCATCAAAAGTTATAGGTTGATTTAATTTTTCAAACCATCCAGTAGCTTTCAAAGCTTCGGTAAATAAAGAAAGATTTGGATCAGCTTCAATGGTTTGTGCCAAGGTTTTATCGGCAACACGTAAGACTTTGTCAATAACATGAATTACTCCGTTTCCAACTTCTACATTAGAAGCCAGAATATTTGATGATTTATTAATAGTTGTATAAGAAACCCCGTTTACATTGGCTGCTCCAGACAACAAATATTGTCCATACATACTTGGTGTTAGTATTTTACCATCGGTAAAAGTTGTAGTGTTTATTTCCTGCTCCAAAACATGTAGTTTAGCTAAATTTTGTAAATCTACCAATGGTACTTCAGCTAGTGTGCTAACACCTGTATCAGCTAAATATTGTTCTATTGCGTCATTAGTTGGAAGAAATAAAGTATAGGTTCCATAAGTATTCATAAATGAAGCATAATTAGTAATTTCTAGAATTTCTAAAAACATAGAATAATCAGGATTGTCTCTTAAATAATCGGTAATATTAAGCGTTTGATCAGTTCTTTGCTTAATATTCTCTTGAGCACAGTTTTGAAACACTAGAGCGATTAAAAACACTAAAGTAAATTTCAACAATACGGGTAATTTTAATAATTTTTTCATTGGTTAGTCATTTTTTATTTTAAATGGTTTTTGTAGTAACACTTTTTAAAAGTGAATTAGCTTATTAATGCAGGTTAGTCGTGGTTTGAGGTATTCCATTTTTATTTCAACCGACTTCTTAAGCTACAACTAGTGTTAATATTAGTAATAATACCGTTGTAGCTATCAAAGTCATTAATTTGATATATAATTATTGTGGTTCTTATTTTACTATAAATGTTTTGCTAACTCCCTTCAATCCAGTAGCTGAAACTTTCAGTTTTACAGTTCCTCCCTTTTGTGCTGAACGCAAAATAGCCATTGCAAAACCGTTGTGCAGTACCTTTTTATTACCTGCAAACAAATCATCACTAGAATGGTTTCCATTATCTACCGCGATTATAGTTGCAGGGCCGCTAACATCAAAAGTTACTTCTCCTGCAACAGTTGGCACTTTATTTCCATTACTGTCTACAGCATATACTTTTACATATTGAAGATCCATACCATCTGCTTTCCAATTTGGATTTTCTGTTTCTAATTTTATAGCAACTGCTTTTCCAGTGGTTTGCATTTCGTGACGAGCAACTTCTTTTCCTCCTTTTCGAGCGATAGCTGTAATTTTACCCGCTGAATATGGAACATCTTTCCAGTAAATAGTATTGCGTTTTGTTACTTCAGTACTATTTTTTTGGATGCCAATAGATTTTCCATTTACAAATAATTCTACCTCATCGGCATTGGTATAGGTGTACAAATTATATTTATTCCCTTCTACACGATTCCAATGTGCCGAAATCACTTTTTGTCCCACCACTTGATCGTTCCACATTTTCGATTCTCCTTCATTATCCACAATACCTATATAAACTAATGGCTCATCTGTAAAAATACTTTTGGTCAACCAAGCTTGTGGAAAAGGTTCCATTGAATGATTGAAAAACGAATAGTTCCAACCCTTTCTAGGCCAACCTTGAGATTCACCCCAATATTCGATTCCACCCCAATAAGCCAGTCCGACCATTTTTTCTCTGTCCATTCCAAAGTAAGGTGCAGCCAACTCATTGGTTACCGCTTCACTCTGGTAAACAATCATATTGGGTGCATGTTCTAAATACTCCTGGTAATCTTCCCAGGTATAGTTGAAACTGGCAATATCAGTAACTGTTGCTAATTCTGGTGGAACGATGTTCTCTTTGATACGGAAATCCGGGTTGGCTCTAATGATACCTCCAGCACGGGCAGGATACATGGCAACAGTTGTTTTACGGGTTGGATCGTAGCGTTTAGCCACTACATCCATAATTTTATAGGTCGTTACACCCCAATCCGTTGTTGGCCAATTCCATCTTTCTTCCTGAAACTGTAATTCATTTCCAAAACTCCACATAATAACCGAAGGATGATTGCGATCGCGTTTAATCCATTCCTTCATATTATCGTACCAGATGTCATTCCATTTTGCACTTCCTGCCCAAGCCTGAATACTCCCCCATTTGTCGTATAATTCATCAACCGCTAAAATTCCTTTTTCGTCAGCCAGTTTAAAAAAGGACTCTGAATATGGGTTATGAGAAGTTCGAATGTGATTAAAACCAAAGGCTTTTAATTGATCCATCATTCTGGCAATTGCCGTTTCATGAGCAGCTGCACCTAGCGCACCTAAATCATGATGATTCGCAACCCCTTTAAGAAAAACTTTTTTCCCATTTAATTTAAGTCCAAATTCTTTCGAAAACTCAATGGTGCGGATTCCAAACTTTTCAGCTAGCTTATCAATCACTTTACCATCTAATACCAACACCACTTCTGCTGAATACAAATTAGGTGTTTCGCAAGACCAAAGCTGTGGATTAGAGATATTAACCTTTGGCAATGGAACCTCTACTTCAACAAGATTTGATTTTTTCGGAGCCAAGGCTTTTGTTTCCGCCACTTGTTTTCCTTCTGGAGAGAATATTTTTGTGATAATTTCCAGTTGGTATTCTTTATTTTTAATTCCTGCCACTTCAACCTGTACACTCACTTCGGCATTTTGATTAGAAATTTTTGGAGTCGTTATATAAATACCGTGACGAGCAATAGAAATTGGGTCTTTTACCACCAAATGTACATCACGAAACAGTCCGCCACCGGTGTACCAACGAGAGCCACCCTCTGTAGAAGAACGCACGGCAACTACATTGTCTGCGTCATATTTGATTAAATCGGATACATTGGTTTCGAAACCAAGATAACCATAACTGGTTCCACCTATTTTCTTTCCGTTTAGCCAAACATCGCCATGCAACATGATTCCCTCAAAATCAAGAAACACTTGTCTCCCAACCCAGCTGGCATCAGCTTTGAATGTTTTTCGGTACCAACCTACTCCTAGGGTTTTAAATCCACGGCCTCTATTGGCTGTTTGATCCCAAGGTTGCTCAAACTGAAAATCGTGTGGCAAATCCAGCTTGCGCCAATTAGCGTCATCAAAAACCAAATCTTGAGCATTCGAGATATCTCCTGCTTTGAATTTCCAATCAAAATTAAAAAGTTGGTTTACCCTAACCTGCTCATTATTGTTCTGAGCAAAAAGAAATGTTGTACAACAAAAGGCAATAATAATTAACAAAATTCTCCTATTCTTCATATTCTAATATTAAGTAATTAAATAAATAAATAAATAACTATTCGTGTCTGGTTATTCGAATTGATAATTCATTTACAAAAATACCGTTGAAGACAATAAAAGGACTATTCAAAACAAATCAAAACCATTCATTTTGGCACACAAGCCTAGATATAATGGCTATTTACCGAACTTTAAGTCAAAAAAAAAGTTGCTGCCCGAGATTCTCGAATAGCAACTTTTTCATATGTTTAAATTATATTTTTCAGAGGTAACATATGTTATCGCCTTTTTAATCATAGGTGTTTGCTTCACTGAGTTAATATTTTTCATAGGTGTTCAGCGAATTTCATTTGCTTGCGCAAACTTGTTGTTAATGGCGATTTCATTTTGCAACAAATTATGTTTAATCTTTTATTTCCTTATTGATTCGATATATTTAGAAGGACTTACTCCAAAATGACGGGTGAACGTTCTAGTAAAATTACTAGACATACTATAGCCAACCTTAAAGGCTGTTTCTGAAATATTATATTCGCCACTTAGCAAATACTCCAATGCTTTATTCATTCGAATGGTAGTTACAAAATCAAGCAATGATTGATTGGTAAGTGCTTTTATCTTTCGATAAAACTGCGAACGACTCATATTAAGTATTTCAGCAAGCGCATCAATATTAAACTCTTCGTCTTCTAAGTTCTCATGAATACGTTGTACTACTTTAGTAAGAAAAGCTTCATCGGTAACGTTTATTGCAATTTTCTTTATTTCGATTGCAGAACCTTGAGAAAAAAGTTCACGTAATCGCTGACGTTGATCAAGTAGATTTCGAATTCGAGCCTGAAGTACATTGGTATTGAAAGGTTTGGTAACATAAGCATCTGCACCTGTTTCATAGCCTTCCAGTTTTGACTCGTCCGATTGGCGTGCAGTGAGTAAAATTACCGGAATGTGACTGGTACGCTCGTCTAATTTCAACTTACTGCATAATTCCAATCCATTCATACCTGGCATCATCACATCACTCACTACAAGATCCGGAATCGTCTCTGTAGCTTGAGAAAAACCTTCTGAGCCATTGGTAGCCAAAACAATACGATAGGCCGCACTAAAATTAAGCGCTATATAATTACGTATATCAGCATTGTCATCTACAATTAACAACAGAGGCAAATCCGCAGAAGAATCAACCGACGGAGCAGACTCTGTAAGTTCACTTTCTTCCTGAACCGGAGATACATCCTGAGAAAATCCTATTTTCGGCACTTCTTCTTCCTCTGAAACAGGAAGAAAAACAGAGAAAGTAGCACCTTGCCCCTCTTTACTTTCCAGTCCAATTTCCCCACCATGCAGCTGGACTAATTCTTTGGTCAAAGCTAATCCTACTCCGGAACCTTCTTGCGGAGAAGTCGAATGCGCAGATTGATAAAAAATATCAAAAACTTTTCCCTGCTCCTCTTCTAATATGCCCATTCCTGTGTCGTGTATCTTTATCACAACCATCCGATTTTCTTTATTTAAAACAGCAACACTTACCACAATTTCCCCTCGGTCTGGGGTAAATTTGAAGGCATTTGACAACAGATTGTTTAACACCATGTTCATTTTAGCCGTATCAAAAAGGGTATTCAAACTACTTACGGTGGATTCTATCACAAAATGAATATCTCTGTCTTTTGCTCTTGACTCGAATGATGCGGCCGCCGTTTTTACAAAAGCAATAATATCCGATTGTTGCATATTTAAAGTCAGATGCCCTGATTCCAATTTTCGAAAATCCAGCAATTGGTTAATCAATAAAAGTAACTGTTTTGCATTGCGGTGCATCAAGGTGTGGTATTTCTTTACCGTATCCTTATCCAGTTTTTCTGAAATAAGTTTTTCCAATGGATCAATAATCAGCGTAAGAGGGGTGCGGAATTCGTGTGAAATACCCGTAAAAAATTGAAGTTTTGATTGATGAATTTCCTCGTTTTTGCTAAATTCAATTCGTGCTGCAATATATTTATAAATAAAAAGGATAATAACCCCTCCAATAGCGATGTATAGTACAATTGCCCACCAGGACAGCCACCATGGTGGAAGTATTTTTATACGGAGAGTGGCTGGCGTATCACTCCAAATACCGTCACTGTTGGATCCGTAAACTTTAAAAGTATGGGTTCCGGATGGAAGTTGTGAATAGGAAGCAGTTCGCATAGAGGCATCCGTAAAAATCCATTCTTTATCGATGCCTTCGAGCCTGTATTTGTATTTATTCCCCTGCGGATTGGCATAATGTATAGCAGCAAATTCTATACTAAATGTTCTATCCCACCAGCTCAATGTAATTTCGTTAGTACAAAGAAGCGATTTTTCCAGTATAACCCGGTCGTTTACTTTTGTACCTGCCTGCAACACCTTATTCATCACGTTTAAACGGGTGAATACAACTTGGGGTTTGTATTTATTAATTTTTATGTTTTCAGGAAAAAAGGAATTAAGTCCGTTTTGACCTCCAAAAAACATTTCGCCTGTATTATCTCGAAAACAAGCATTTTGATTGAACTCGTTACTCTGCAACCCATCGTTTACATTAAAGTTTTGGATTGCAAATGTTCGTGTGTTCATTCGGGTTATTCCCTTTTTATGGCTTATCCAAATAGACTCCTTTCCATCAAATAAAAGACCCATAATGATTTCGTCAGGCAAACCATCTTTGATGAAAAAATTTTTAACGGTATTATTTTTAGGATTTAAGCGACTTAAACCTAAATTGGTAGCTATCCATATCATTCCTGAGCTATCTTCGGCAAGGGAGTAAAGCCTATTAGAAATGAGAGAATCATCTTTTCCCTCAGTATGCACATATCGTACTGATTTAAATGCACCTGACTTATCATGGGTTCGTACCAACTTCGTCAAACCATTGTCTTCCGTTGCAATCCAAAGATTTTTTTGACTATCCTCCATAATAACCCTGATTTGCACTCCTCCAGTAATGACTGGAGACACATACACGAACTTATCATTTGTCCTGTCATACCTTGCTAAACCACTATAAGTACCAACCCAGAATGTCCCTTGACTATCTTCCAACATGGCAAAAATAATCGGATTCGTAATACTTCCTGGTTTCTGCTTATCGGCAGCGTAGTGCTTAATAGTTTTAGCACGAGGATCATACCTGTCAAGACCTCCTTTTGTACCAATCCAGACAAAGCCAAACTTGTCACAATAGAGTGAGCGAATTCTTCGGCAATCAATAATATTGTTCTTATCATTAAAGTATAGATACTTATTACCTTGAGGAGTTTGTTCAATAACCGTTACGCCCATATCTTCTGAGCCTATCCAAGTCCTACCCATTTTATCTTTGCAAATGGCTCTTACTTCATTACTGTTTAATCCTTTTCCTCCATTCTCTTCGTGGTAATAATTAAAGGCTTTTACATTTAGGTTCGCATGGTTTACTCCTCCTCTTCGGGTACCTATCCATAGATTTTCAGTATCATCTATATAACTGGTATAAATAGATGCGTCGTTAATTGAAAATGGATCATTAAAATTGACTTGATAGCGTATTTCTTTACCTGTAATTTTATTCAACTGCAGTAGTCCAGATTCATCAAAAGTAAATTTATATTTATTATTTTCCGCTGCTTTTGGCTTTGCAATAAGATCGAGTATATATGGTGCTACTTTTTTGGTAGAAAAGCGTTTAAAATTTTCATATTCATAGCTATATTTATACAAGCAATCAGGTTCCCCTGTTTTTATCCAGATATTTTGCAATGAATCTGTAACTATTGCATTTATCATATTGTCAGCAAAAGCAGTTGGGTCATTATCATTTGCCCTGAATACCTTAAATGAATAACCATCATATCGGCAAGCGCCACACCAGGTCCCAAACCACATAAACCCATACTTATCTTTGGCTATGGTGTGTATCGAATTTTGAGGCAATCCATCATTCACTGTCAAATGATTAAATTTCAAAACATTAATCTGAGCTTCCAGTTGAAATACTGAAAGCTGAAGTAATAAAAAGAATGTTATTATAGTTTTGAAATTTTTATTTAAGATAGGCATTTGGTTGTATGTTAATTTTTAATTTAACACTTAGTCAACCTTAACACATAACACTCTAATCCTATGAATATTACAGATTAAGAAAGCAAAAATTTTAGGTTGGTACATCCAAAGATACAAAACAAGCTTTAAATTATCTCCCAAAAATTGGCTCGCGCCTGAAGGGTTTTATCGATATATTTAATTTATCGTTTATCTTTTGTCTTTTCAAAACTAATAAGGCTAAACATAACTCTCATTCTGGAGCTTAACTTGTTCCCTCCACAAAAGGATCCGAACTCACCATCCAGACATACTCCTTCACTCATTTGAACACCCTATCCATTTTGTTTTTGGGTTTAAAATGACTTCAAAAAATGAGACAGAAAAGTAAAAAACAATATTAAATTCCGTTTTTTTTGCTTTAAGAGAAGCAACTAAAAAATGGTCGATGCCTATTCAAAATTGGGGAATTGTTTTAAACCAATTTACTCTTATATTTGAAAAAAGGCTCCGATTATAAAAACTAAGCCTTAACTTTTCAACTTGCACACTTTTTGGGATAGTGTCAAATTAAACCAAAATCATTGTAATTTTATAAATAGATTTTCCTTTATTAATAGTTTCAAATACTTTAATATCAACATTTTATTTCTATATCGTTAGTTAAAAGAAACTACTATTTTGTTCAATCAGTATCCATTTCTGCTATGCAATATTATTTCAACAGTAACCAATATGATATTATTGATAATTAATCAATTACCATTAAAAATAGTTATAGTCATAATACCTGATTTTTACAAAGGTGGTTTTCCCTTGAATAACCCTTAAGATAACTGCAATTATAGCAATCACCAATAAAATATGTATTAACCCACCTGTCACAAATCCACCAAAATAACTGATTGCCCATATTGTAATTAATATTACAGCAATTGTATAGAGTAAATTTCCCATTTTGATTTATTTTTTAAAGTCCACTTTTTCACTTGGTTTATAACATCATACGGTATCAGAACATTTCTTTGACGAGGCAAATTTGCCGGTTTTTATACTTTAATTTCAATACCACCGGTTATTACCCGTTACCCTTAATTATTCTTTGCCATTATTATATTCTTTGGCGTTTCTTTTAGGGTTTTTATTTCGATTTGTGCCATATTATTACAACAGTAACTTTGAGCCATAGTAACACTAAAAGTGATTTTTCAATTCTAATTATTTTTTTCATCATAATTTAATTTTTTTAAAAAAATTTATTATTGGATTAGTAAAACAAAGTATTTCTTACTTTCAATTGCCCTAAATTCAACGGTCAAACTGAAAGCGAAAACCTCAATATCAATCATTTTAGGCTTTCTGTATATACGAAATACCTTATATCATATTGATTGTTTTTAAACGCTTAAATACACTGAATTACAACATCTTAACAAAAATTAAAACGCTATTTCTCTTAAAACTAATTTCAACCAACGGGCTTACAGTATTAAATTTATTTCGTAAATTTATTCTTCCATGGGACTCAAAGAAAACCAAAATGAGCCTATGAAAACCCACCACTAAAAAAGTCCCAAATGAAAACTCCTGATAATACTTCCGAATCTAAAAATGGTACTATAACCTCTGGCGATAATCTTTCTTATTGGTTTTCATCGGCTATAAAGCCGCTTGCTTTTAAGAAATTAAACGAGAATATTGGTACTGATATTTTAGTTATAGGAGGTGGTATCGCAGGACTTACCACCGCTTATTGTCTTGCAAAGGAAGGCCGCAAAGTAATTTTGGTTGAAGATGGATTTATTGGAAGTGGTGAAACTGGAAGAACTACCGCCCATATCACCTGTGCGCTGGACGACCATTATTTTGAATTGGAAAAAACTTTCGATGAACATACTGCACAATTAGCAGCCAATAGCCATATGGCTGCTATTGAATGGATAGCAAATACCGTTAAACATCATAAAATTAATTGCCATTTTAAAAGAGTGGATGGCTATTTATTTTTACACCCTTCTGATACCAAGGAAACATTAGAAAAAGAATACAAAGCGACAAAGCGTGCGGGGCTTATTACTGAAATGTTAAATTCGGTTCCGTCTATTGCAGCAGAAAAAGGCAAGTCGTGTATTAAATTTTCAGATCAGGCACAGTTTCATATACTTCTTTATCTTAAAGGATTGGCAGATGCTTTTATAAAATTGGGAGGAAAAATCTATACACAAACAAAAGCAGGAAATATTACGACCGAAGGCGCTACAGCAAACGGGTTTAAAGTAAAAGCAAATCACATTGTAGTTGCAACAAACACCCCCATCAATGACTGGGTAATAATGCATACTAAACAATGGCCTTATCGCACCTATGTGATAGCCGCCAAAGTCCCTAAAGGAAAACTACCTTATGCATTGTGGTGGGACACCGGCGATCATAACTCCAAATGGATCATAAAGCCCTATCATTATGTTCGTTTAGAAGAGCTTGATGAACAATATGATATATTGATTGCTGGTGGTGAAGACCATCGCACAGGACAGGCAGATGACGAGAATATTAAAGAAGAGGATCGTTATACTAAACTGGAAAAATGGACAAAGAAACATTTTCCTGCTATTGGGGATATTGAATTCAAATGGTCTGGTCAGGTACTGGAACCTATCGATTCATTGGCATATATCGGCAAGAATCCAGGTGAAGATAACATTTACATTATTACAGGTGATTCAGGTAATGGTATGACACACGGAACGCTTGGCGGAATGATTATCACCGACATAATTACCGGAAAAGAAAATCCTTGGATTAAAATATATAGTCCGTCTCGCATTACACTAAAAACTACTGGTGATTACTTACACGAAGTTGGAAATATGGTAGTGCAATTCGGAGACTGGATTACTCCGGAGCATATAAAAAAAATAGACGATTTAAAACCAGGTGAAGGTGGGATTATTTCATTCGGATTGAAAAAGATTGCAGCATATCGTGACCAGCAGAATAATGTTCATGCCTGGTCTGCAGTTTGTCCCCACTTAGGCGGGATACTGCAATGGAATGCTGATGAAAAAACATTCGATTGCCCTATGCACGGCTCGCGTTTTACCAATGAAGGCAAAGTAATAAATGGCCCAGCAATTTCTGATTTAAAGAAAATATGAACAAAGAACATAAAGTTTAACATTGTGGTTGGGATTGTTTTGATTGTTTGACCACTCAAGGTGTTTGACATTTTCAATGACTTGATGAATACACATTTATAAAAATATCTGTCGCCCTCCGGTCGGGCATACGTAAAATTAAAATCTTTGCTATTTAAAGGATATTAAGTCTTATATTTTTATAACCGGAGTTCACCAAGTTCATATAACAAAAGGCCAATTTAATAGTTTTTTTCTGATTTGACAGGTTGGCGAAACGGCATCAAGAACATAGAGGTTTTCCAACCTTCCGTCTATGACCAACGAAAAGGTACACGAGCTTGATACCCGTTAATCAGTAAATGCTATTAATTGGAATTTGCAAACTACACAAATAATACAACTAAATTTAGTGGGGCAAAAATTGAATATTCTGGCAATTGCCTTAAATAATAAGAATAATGCCACTTGCATCTAAGGAAAAGATGAAAACATATATACAGGGACTTGCCCGTCTTCAGGCACACACCATTATAATTTCAAGGTATATGCACTCGATACCAAATTGGGTTTACCGTAGGTGCTAAAAATGCAGTGTTCAAAGCGATGGATAAGCATATCCTTGCCTCCAGCGGACTCATTGGTCTCTTTAAAAAATAATTAAAACTCAAGTATTATGCCGTGGACAAAAACCAATTATCCTAATTCCATGAAGAATCTTCCTGTTTCAGTGCGGAATAAAGCCATTGAAATAGCGAATGCTTTGCTTGAAGAAAGAAATATGGATGAAGGGTTTGCAATAGCCACCGCCATCAGCAAGGCCAAAGACTGGATTGCCGAACATGGCCAAAAGACAGATAATCCTAAAAAATAAGGATTACCAACGTAAAAGGACATGGTCAAGACCGTATCATATTCCCTTATGAAAAGGAATGGGCCATCAAGGCAGAAGGAAAAGAAAAAGTGGAAGAGGTATTCCATGTGGCCAATTACTTCAACTTTTGCTTAAAATAGTTTGTAAATTGTCCTGTAAGGGTCACAAAAAAGTCTAATTTGAAAAAATTAGACTTTTTTTTATGCCTTTTCGGGAAACAATAGAGTAAGAATTTATTGTCAAACTTTAATCATAACACCCTATAAATCAATTAATTTTTACTTTTAAAGATTTTATGTAATGCTTCATACGACTCAAAAGTATCTATATCGGCTGTGTCATCTTGACTAACAACCTCCTTGACCCAATTCTTATTCCTATTGATAATTTGTTTAGCTCCTTCATCATTGGATAACACCATAAGTTCACTGAAAAATTTTCTTGGAAATAGAACTGGCACTCCCATATAATCCTCTTTTCTGGTAATGATAATCGATTCTTTCTCTGTTAAATGAAGTTTAATCATTGCATTCAAATGAATACTACTAATAAAAGGCTGATCTGCCAGTACCAACAGCACAGCATTTACTTCCGAATATTTATTTTCTATTTCTGCAATTGCTGAGGCTATAGAACTGCCCAATCCCTGCTGCCAGTTGCCATTAATCAATACGGTTGTTTCTGATAAATTTATTTTTTCTATAATCTCATTGCTGTATGCCCCCAAAACAACAAAGAATTTATGGGCATCAACTGCCAAAACATTTCTCACAACATTGCCTAATAAAGTCGAATTACCCCATGGTAGTAACTGTTTTGACTGTCCTAATCTTTTGGCATTGCCAGCCGCTAAAACTACTATAGCGATTTTATCCATTAACATTGAATTTTGATTTTAGGAATGTATAGCACTATTCTTGTATTTTAAAGACATTGGTTCCTCTTTCCGTATTACTGAAAGTATTTCAGCAATAATACTGATAGCTATTTCCTGAGGAGTTTCTGCTCCTATACTAATACCCGAAGGACCAAAAGCAACTTCCAATAATCCTTCATTAAAGGATTCCGTATATTCAAAAAATTCGTTTAACAATTGATTTCTTCTCTTAACAGGACCAAGTAGTCCAAGATAAGCGGGCTGCGTATTTTTCAATTCGACAAGAAACTTCAAATCGTTTACATAACTATGTGTCATTAAAACAACTGCAGTATCCACATCAATACAAAGAGAACCAATTTCTTCAGCTGATAAATGGACAACTTTAGTTACTCCGGGAAAATTAGCTATTGTCTTATGATCTTTTACTGATGCTACAACAGTAACCTCCCAACCCGTTAAAGAGGCAAAATGACATAATTGAACTGCATCATGTTCTGATCCAATAATAATTAAATGAAAACGAGGTTTTAGCACTTGCGTATAACTAGGCAAGGATTTATTTAATTGAAGATCAGAAAAAATAAAATTCTTTCCTTCAAAATGAAATACAGAACCTAAGCCGGGGTAGCTCCCTGCTGTCTTTGTATAGAAAGATTCAATTTCTAATGATTGTCTCTGCTGCACAGCATATTCTAAGGCATCCCAAACTGCTGCATCAGGAAAAAAAGGTTCCAAAAGAATGTACAAAACACCTTCACACCCCAGACGGTATCTACCATCGTAAACCATAATTTTTGCTTTATTTTCCAACAATACAGACTGAGATTGTTTAAGGATTTCATTTTCAACACAGCCTCCGCTAACCGCACCTGTCATCGTATTATTTCCAAATATCAACATACGGACTCCCGGTCTTCTGTAGGATGAACCTTCAATAGCAACAACGGTTGCCATAACGCTTTTTAATCCCATAGCTTGGGCTAAAATGTACGATTCTTTCAATTTTAATAATTCGTGCATCATATTTTAATTATCTTTTAAAATAATTTCACCTTCAATATTATGGATTAAATTGTCTGCTTCTTTTCAAAAACATTTGATTAAACAGCGCCCAGACTAAAAGGCAAAGTTCTAATTCGTTTTCCTGTCAAATCAAAAATAGCATTGGTCAAGGCAGGAGCAAAAGGTGGAAGGCCAGGTTCGCCTACTCCGCCCGCATCTTCTTCATTATCTATGATATAAACTTCTATAGAAGGAATTTCATTAATTCGCGGCAATGGGTAATCATAAAAATTATGTTGTTCTACCACATTATCTTTAAATGTAATCTGATGTGTGGTTGCAGCTCCCAATGCCATAACAATGGAACCTTCTACCTGAGCATGAATAATATCCGGATTTACATACCAACCGCAATCCATGACGGCCCATACTTTATCAATTTTAACACCGCCATCAGGATTTTTAGAAACCTTGACGACATGCCCTACTGTAGAATTGAAACATTCGGTAATAGCTACACCATAACCTTCATTTTTAGCTCGTTTGTTCCAAGCTGATACTTCTTCCATCTTATCAATCAACTTTTGGCAACGCTCTTCCTGCAAATGTTCGCGACGGAATTCTAATGGATCTTTTCCTGCTTCATGTGCCATTTCATCAATGAAACTTTCATAAGCAAATCCGTTTGTGGAAGCGTATACTGATCTCCAGAAACTGGTAGGAATAGTGGTTTCAAAAAGAACATCAGATATACTTAGATTTTTAATACTTTCATAATACGGTTTTAGAAAACCTTCATTAGCACTTCTATTGGGTTGTGTCTTTGATGCTCCACTCCAGTGACCATTATTTTGTCCGGCCATCCTTAATTTAAAAGCATCTATTTTTCCATTAGCAATAGTCCCTTCGCAGCGATAGGAAATTCCCGGACGAAATGGTCCTAAGGTAGCATCATCTTCACGTGTCCAGATTACCTGAACCGGACCGCCTATCTCTTTTGAAATAGCAACCGCCTCATGCGGATAATCGTTCATGGCTTTACGTCCAAAACCGCCGCCAAGAAAGGTCATATTTACGATTACCTTATCTTTATCAATACCAAACTGTTTACCTACATAGTCCTGAACCCATCCAGGCGCTTGTATAGGCCCCCAAATTTCAATCGAATCCCCTTTGTGATGTGCTATACAATTTATTGGCTCCATAGCCACATGCGATTGATACGGAGTTTGGTAGACAACATCTATCTTTTTAGTTGCTTTAGATAATATTTCGGTAGGATCACCTTGTGTTTTGACCATCATACCTTCTTCCGTATGGATGAGATTGTTCTGGGTTTCGAATATCTCAGGTGTACTCCAATGTTTAAAACCGCTGCTATCCCACTCCACTTTTAATTCTTTTCTGCCTTGAAGGGCTGCCCAGGTAGAATCGGCAATTACGGCAACACCTTCGCGCATGTATTCATAATATCCCATTTTGACTTTAAAAACACGCTTAACACCTGGGATTTTTAAGGCTGCCGTTGCATCAAAGCTTTTGACTTTGCCAAAATAACGGGAATCACGCTCCACCGAAGCAAATAGCATTCCGGGAATTCTCTTGTCGAGTCCAAAAATTAATGTTCCGTTGGTTTTAAGTGGTGTATCAATTCTGCGGAGGGGTTTTCTAATGAGTTTATATTCTGAAATTTTCTTCAGTTTTGGTTCTTTTGGTGCTTCCAGTTTTGACGCTGCTTCGGCAAGTTCGCCATAATTTGCCCTTTTCCCTGATGGCTTATGAATTACATGCCCAGATTCTGCATAACAATCAGAAACGGAAACATTCCATTTTGTGGCTGCTGCAGCAATGAGCATTTCACGCGCCGCTGCACTTAATCGGAGTAGTTTTTTATACGATGAACGAATGGTAGAACTTCCCCCGGTAACTTGTCCTCCATATTTTTTTTCATTACCAATTGCAAAAATAACATTGATATCTTTCATATCAACTTCAAGTTCTTCTGCAACAATTTGAGGAACTGAATGATAGGAACCTTGTCCCATTTCTGCCCTATGGTTCACAATGGTTACTTTTCCAGAAGGATTGATAATAATCCAGGGACACAATTCGATTTCTGAATCATTTAATTCAGAGGGTCTTACAAGAATTGGTGCACCATCTGCAGGGAAGTAAAAACCAAGGCAAAGTGCTGTGCCTCCTAATCCGGTAAGCTTTAGGAAATTTCGTTTCGAATTATCTATGTTATTATTTTTTGTCATCGGATAATCATTAAAATTAAAGCAATATTATTGAGCGGGCGCATAAGCACCAGTTTGCAACCATGTAATCCAGGCTTTTTTAAATTGAGCATAAGTCAAAGGCGGAACAGTTCTTCCTTTCCCAGGATTCCAGCCTGCTTTTACTAAACCATCATCTGCGTGGGCAATAAGCATTTTTATATCTTTATGTCCGTTAAGTTGTGGGTTCACTAATTGTTTGGCCAATTCGTGAGCTGTTTTTCCTTCGAATACCATTTTCATATCGGCGGGTGGTAAATGCCAATCCGGATTTCCCGGAGGCGTATGCAATCCCGGACTATTTGATGGCGGATGACAATTGGCACATTTCATTGCATACAAACCTTTTCCATCTTTTCCACGTTTTGGCTGCATACTATGAATAACGCTATTGTCTCCCTGAAGTGGAATATCGCCTTTTGGATGACAATTAACACAACGCGGACTCATGAGTACTTTATAAACTTGCTTAAATGCCGCTACAGATGCTACACTGTCTTTTTTTATCGGTGTAATGGCAACATATTCTTTTTCTGTTGTCCGATACTGCGAAACGGTAAATGCCAGTCCAATGCCTGATACTAGTATTACGGCTATCAATATAAATTTAGTTTTTGTCGACATAGGCTTGTTTTTTTGGGGCTTCCAAATCAGATCTTATTTTTTTCTTGTATTTGCGAAGCCAGATGTATGGCTTTTCGAATTCGTGGATAAGTCCCGCATCTGCAGATATTACCCGCCATAGCATCGTCTATATCCTTATCTGTAGGATTTGGGTTCTCGCGAAGAAGAACCGCAGCCGACATGATTTGTCCGGAATGACAATATCCGCATTGTGGAACATCAATTTCCTGCCAGGCTTTTTGCGCAGGGTGATCGTTATTTTCAGATAATCCTTCTATTGTCACCACTTTTTTACCTTCTGCCCGACTCATTTTTGTGACGCATGAGCGTACAGCTTCTCCGTCAAGATGTACTACACAAGCTCCGCATTGTGCGACACCACATCCAAATTTGGTTCCAGTAAGCCCCAATGTATCACGAATTGCCCAAAGCAATGGCATTTCAGGACTTACATCAAGTTTTACAACTTTACCATTTACTGTTAATTGTATCATAATAAGGTCTGATTTTAAGATGGATAACCATCCGATTTAGGTGGTCGATTCTATTTTTGTAATTTACAAAAAACAAACAAATTATTGAAAATTTAAAATCTATTCTTTCAGTGAAGCCATATCAATTACAAAACGGTATCGCACATCACTTTTCAACATTCTTTCATAAGCTTGGTTGATGTCTTGCATTTTAATGATTTCAATTTCCGAAACAATATTGTGCTCTCCACAAAAATCTAACATTTCCTGTGTTTCGGCAAGTCCTCCAATTACAGAACCAGCAACCGATTTTCTACCCAAAATCATTGGGACTGTATTTAAAAATGGCTCTAAGCCTCCTAAATAACCTACCAATACTAAAGTTCCGCTGATATTTAAAGTCGCAACATACGGATTCACATCGTGTACATAAGGAACGGTATCAATAATTAAGTCGAATTTTCCGCTTACTGATTGCATCTGATTTTCATCTGTAGAAATAATTACCGCATCGGCACCTAATGCTAAAGCAGCTTTTTCTTTATCTGGAGTTCTTGAAAACAAGCTAACATGGGCACCTAACCCTTTGGCTAATTTAACAGCCATGTGTCCCAATCCGCCCAAACCAACAACGGCTACTTTACTATTTTTACCAACATTCCAATGTTTTAATGGTGACCAGGTTGTGATCCCTGCACAAAGTAATGGCGCAACAGCAGCCAAATCTAAATTAGAAGGAACTTTCAATACAAAATGTTCGTCCACTACAATTTTCTCGGAATAACCGCCAAATGTGTGTCCGCCGATATGTTTATCTACATTGTTATACGTTCCTGTAAATCCTGTTAAACAATATTGTTCCAAGTCTTTTTTACAGCTATCGCAAGTATGACATGAATCGACCAAACAACCTACTCCAGCTAAATCCCCTACTTTTAATTTGGTTACTGCACTTCCTACCTTTGTTACTCTCCCCACAATTTCGTGGCCTGGAACCGAAGGATATAATGTTCCGCCCCAATCGTTTCTTGCTGTGTGCAAATCAGAATGGCAAACACCACAATATAAAATATCAATTTCAATATCTTTTGCAGTAACTGCTCTTCGTTTGATGCTTAATTCTTTTAAATCGGCATCGGCAGCTTCAGCTCCGTATGCTTTTACTTGTATAGTATTCATAATCAATTTTGTTTTTTATTTGTTAGGTAAAATTTCATTTAAACAATTAACAGCATTTAAGGTGCGAGGATAACCCACATACGGAATGAGTTGTGTCATCAAATTAATAAGCGTTTGTCTGTCATTTCCAACTCTTGCATTTCCTGCAATATGGCCTTTGATCTGGCTTTCTGTCCCACCCATTGCGATGAGGAATGAAAGCGTCACCATTTCCCTTGTTTTTATATCCAAACCATTGCGGGTAATATAATCGCCAAAACAATTGGCCGATAAATATTCTTGAATATGCAATAAATCTTTTGGTGCATTTTTATACATATCGTCAATGCGTTCGCCCACAATTTCCCTTTGTTTTTCCAAACCTTTTTCCATTCGGGTTTCGGGTGTAGTCGTAGATTGACTTTCGAGAGGCAATGAAATATTTCGTTCGATAAATATCTCGTTGGTCGCATTTATAAAATCAATCACTTTAGAAATCCCCACATAAGGTACTGATTGATAAACAACTTCTTTTATTTCAATAGGTGTAACGCCAACGTTCAAGGCGGCATTGACAAACATTTTATATTCGGTTAAAGCCTGACTGCCAATAGTGGAAGCCAAAATCAAAAGTGTTCTTGTTTTAACATCCATTTTATCGTGACCTATGACTTCATCAAACGCAAAATTGTCAAATACTTCTATCAATTCGGGATCGGTTTCCTTGACTTTAGAAATATAATTAGGCCACAATTCTTCCTTATTCATTATCGCTGCCGGGGTCAAACTATTCTCTACAGCATACACTGGAGCTTTAAAACTGTCATATTCTACATCGATTACAGACTCTAACCATTCCGTTTTATCCTTGTCGAATTCCGGAACAAGGGCAATGTGTCGCATCGAACTGTTGTGAGAAGCGCCATGCCAATGTTTTACATTTTTCGGGATTTCAACCACATCCCCTTTTTGTATCAATTGAATCGATTTGCCTTTTTCCTGATAATAGCCAATTCCCTCAATTACAAATAATATTTGTCCGCTACTGTGAGTGTGCCAATTGGTTCTTGCATTAGGTTCGAAAGTTACGGTTCCCATATTGATGTTATACCCCTCGTCAGGTTTCACATTCATATTTACCCA
>JAKFBW010000004.1:0-5569 GCA_036676965.1 Flavobacterium sp.
TAGGGATGGGGTAAAACGAAAATTTATGCTTTCCCTCTGCCTCTAAAATTTCTTTTTCTTGCCACTCCCTAAAGGGTGGAAAAAGAAATTAGGACGTTATTGCTTATCCTGTTCTTTTAAATTTTTGGCTCCCTTTAGGGATGGGGTAAAACGAAAATTTATGCTTTCCCTCTGCCTCTAAAATTTCTTTTTCTTGCCCCTCCCTAAAGGGTGGAAAAAGAAATTAGGACGTAATTGCTTATCCTGTTCTTTTAAATTTTTGGCTCCCTTTAGGGATGGGGTAAAACGAAAATTTATGCTTTTTTCCTCTGCCTCTAAAATTTCTTTTTCTTGCCCCTCCCTAAAGGGTGGAAAAAGAAATTAGGACGTTATTGCTAATCCTGTACTTTTAAATTTTCGGCTCCCTTTAGGGATGGGGTAAAACGAAAATTTATGCTTTCCCTCTGCCTCTAAAATTTCTTTTTCTTGCCACTCCCTAAAGGGTGGAAAAAGAAATTAGGACGTAATTACTAATCCTGTACTTTTAAATTTTCGGCTCCCTTTAGGGATAGGGAAAACCGAAAATTTATGCTTTTTTCCTCTACCCCTAAATTTTCGGCTCCCTTTAGGGACGGGGTAAAACGAAAATTTCACCACTTCTAACCTCTAACTTCTAACTTTCAATAGTTCCATACATTTCCTCAAACTCTCTCTATACCCCGGAACGGCCACCCCATAAACCGATTTAATCTTACTTTTATCCAACAAAGAATATTGCGGACGCTTTGCCGGTGTAGGATAGGCAGACGAAGGGATTCCACTGATGTTACAATCAAAACCTCCAATTTCTTGAATGGCTAAGGCAAACTCGTACCAACTGATTTCCCCTTCATTGGAAAAATTATAAATCCCCGCTTGCCAGGTATCGTGTGTCAATATGGTCATAATCGCTTGCGCCAAATCAGCAGCATAAGTAGGACTGCCTATTTGGTCGTTCACCACATTCAAGCTATCACGTTCTTCCATTAAGCGTGACATCGTTTTAACAAAATTATTTCCAAAACTGGAATACACCCACGAAGTTCTGATAATAATGGCGTTGGGATTTTCCCGCATACAAGCTTGCTCTCCCGCCAATTTAGTAACCCCATATACATTAATGGGATTGGGTTGGGCGGTTTCGGTCAAGGCTGTCGATGCTGTTCCGTCAAAAACGTAATCCGTCGAAACATGAATCAATTGGCAATCGTTCGCATAACTCCATTGAGCCAATACCGCCACCGACTGATGATTCAACACATCTGACAACTCCAACTCCGATTCTGCTTTATCAACTGCAGTGTGCGCTGCACAGTTAATAATAATCTGGGGATTGATTTTAGTTAATTCTGTCTCTAATTTTTCTAAATTGCACAAATCCAATTCCTGATAATCGGTAAAAATCCATTCAAATTGGGTGTACACCTTTGATAAAAGTCGTAATTCCGACCCTAATTGTCCATTCCCTCCTGTAATTAGTATTTTTTTCATTTCCATTTTTTTCTATCAAAACAACTACATTCTTTTTTGTTTTCCCCTCCCTAAAGGGAGCAAAAAAGAATCAGAGCAATTGCATTCCTATTATAACTCAATTCAAAGTTTAAGTTGAACCTATCTACAACTAAAAATTTATTATCCTCATCCTGAGCTTGTTAAATTACTTTGCGAACTTTGCGATTAAAATAAGCAAAGCTCCTTTGTGCTCTCTGCCTGTCGGCAGACAGGTTTGCGGTTAAATCAATTCTCAATATAAACCTATCCTTCAAACTACTCTTGCTGTTTATTCTTGGCTTTCAAAATCTTTTTGGCATTCAATTCTGAAACCACCTTCTTTCCTGTTTTCGATTCCAATTCCTTCAAAGCAACTTTGGCAACATTACCACCTTGTTGGACAACTTTCTTATTTTCTTCGAAAGATTCTGGATTTACGGCCTGCGAAATATCCTTGGCAGAAGCTTCTGCAAGCATGTTCAAAATCAGTTCTGTATTGGTCATATTATCTCGAAGATTCTCTTTTTTCAGACCTTTAAGAACTTTGTATTCCTTTGTGGTTTTATCCGACCACGCTTTTGTAATGATATCTGTTAGTGAGGCAAATTGCATGCCTTCTTTCAATCCTTTACTTTTCCATTCATCCGTTAACTCTTTTCGAACCTCAATACTTTTTAACCGCTGATTAATCCAATTTTGAGAATAACCCAGTTGCAAATACTGCTCCAACGCTCTATCAATAGTCTGTTCTGGGTCTTGCATTTCATCCAGGCGTTCCGAAGCTATTTGCGCCAACCATAACTTGAAAGGCTCTGCTTTGGGCGATGGAATAGATTGTATTAACCTAAAGAGTTGCTCTGTATCGGCAACATCCGTTTTATAATATTTCCCATCACTGGATTGCATTTTCAGTTGACTACAATTTGTAGTCAACTCACTCCCTTCTTTTTTCAATCGTGTTTTTAAAACACTCCAATATTTCCTTGCGTTTGGAGTATCTGTCAATACAGCAATGGTATCAACAATAGAAAAATACCATTTTTCTTGTTCCGCATCCCAAAGGGTACGTACCTTTTTATCTTCAAACAACTGTAAGGACAGATTTTGTTTCATAAGTAATAGTATCTTAAATCATTTATACTTAACCCGTCGCTACAATTCGTTTTTAATTTTCATCACTGCAAGTAGCAAAGCGTCTTTGTAATCAAACCCAAAACTTGATATTCTTTGCTCCTTAGCGGCTAAAAACAAGCAAAGCGACTTAGTACTCTTTGAGGTAAAAAAACAAGCGAAGCGCTTTGTACTCTTTACGTTTAAATCACTTCACAATATGACCCCATACCTCACACCCCACTTCTCACGAGTCAATTAATACAAAAAACCAAACAACCACAATGGAATTTTGTTCTGAAAGCCATACTCAATGCCATCGGCTGCGATGAAGGCGTTTTCAATACCTTCAATTTGTTTCATCGACTTATCCTTTCCGCCTATTTCGAAAACATACTTATCATTTATCAAAAAATCACCCTTGTCAGAATACATGATTTTATGGGTATATCCGAGCTGATTTGCGAAAAATGTTTCTCTTATGTTTCCAGCATTTACTGCCCTGGGAGATAAAGCATACATCAAATTGGTGTTTTCCAAATATACCTTAAGTGGTTTTTGCAATTTACTAATACCACCCGACTCTTTAAACAAGTTGATTGTAAGACCAATTTCAGCCAAATAATGAAAATACAAAAGCAAAGTACCCCTGGCAATTCCAATTTTCGTACTCAATTTACTCACATTAGGGATAAAAGGTACCGACTCGGAAATAATAAGCAACAATTGTTTTATTTTATGAACATAAACCAAATCCAAACCTCGCAACAAAGGCAACTCAATTTCAAGCATCATATTAATAACCTCTTCCAAACGAGGCACGTACAAATCCAATTCTTCTTTATAAAAAGGGTAGTACCCCTGCTTGAGATAAGCATCAAAATATTGCAATGGTTTTATCTTGGCAGTAATCAAAGTCGATTCTTTTGGGTGATTACTCAAAATAGACTCTAAAGTCAATTTATCAAAATGTTGACCCGTTTCAATACAGAGATATTCACGAAACGAAAGCCCTTGCATGGTATAAGTAATAGCCCTGCGACTCAAATCAGCCCTGGCGTTCAATATTTGCAACAAAGAAGACCCTGTAAACACGACTTTTAGCATCGGGTAATCATCATAAATATTTTTCAACTCCTGCGACCAGTTGTCATATCTATGTACCTCATCTAAGAAAAGATACTCCCCTCCTTTTTTTACAAAATCATCCGCTAAATCAACCAGTGTGTTATTGCTAAACCAAATGGAATCCAAAGACACATACAATGTCTTATCTAACACCTCCGTCAGATTCATTTTAATATGCTGCAAGAGCATTGTTGTTTTTCCAACACCTCTTGCCCCTTTAACCCCTATTAATCTTGCGTTCCAATTAATATCACTCCCCAGACTCCTAACGAAATCCGTTGAAGTAAGACTTAATTTAAAACGAAACTTCTCAACTAACTCTTCCATATTGTTTTGTTTACAATACAAAAATACCCGATTTTGTTCAACAGACAATACAAAATTACAAATTATTGTTCGTTGTATCTAACAAAAAAATGTTTGCATACATCGCACTATACAAAAAACAACAAAAACTGTATATTCAGCTATACAAAATAGGCCTTATTTTGTATATTAAAGTATACAAATTCTAACCGATAACCCATCAAATACGGTGGGGTTGATGATCACCAGATCTTCTATTACTGTTTTTTCTATATTCATTTGATTTAAAAATAACGGTAGATAACCACCGTAAAGTTATACAAGAAATCACTCCTTCCATTAATTTTAGTTATACAAGCGTTTGGTGTAATTATTGAAAACGTCCACTTGCCTTGCCCCCAATAACACTATTGCCTTTCCAGTGTTTAATCGTGATTTAATTGTTTTTTCCAGCGCTCTTTCAACCATAATCTGTTTTTATTAAAATCAAATATGCAGCTTTTAAGCACCATAATCCTCAAAAATTACAACTTTTGGGTATTACAATCCTTAAAATTAGCAACTTTTAAGGATTTATGTATTTATAGGCTTAAAAAATCATTTCTACATTTCCCTGAAAATAGTTTTATTTTCGACGTATTCGCATAAAAACAAACCCGTTGGATCTAATTATTAGCCTGCCCTGAGTCTTAATCGAAGGCTCTGTTCGAGACTTAATTTTTAACAAAAAGCAATATAAATGACATTAAACTGTCATCCTGAGCTTGACGAAGGACACCTCTCCATCCACTCCAAAACATTTCGAATTTTCAGCTTGCAATTTTTTGTTGGTTTTTTTGAACATCTCAAAAATAATTATTTACAGCAAAATCAAATTGCTCTATAAAAATGTTTTTGAAAGGGTATATATTGTTCTGTTCGTAAAAAACAAGCATTGCTTTTTTGTAAACTAGGGTATCAACTGTTCTAAAAGAAATAGGGCAATACTTTTTACTTAACAAAATAGCATTACTTATAATTCTCGCGGTTCGCTTATTTCCATCATTGAATGCCTGAATATACGACAACAAAACAAGTGCGAACAAGGATTTTATAAAAACATTGGTTTCGGCATTTATAACTTCACACATCAATTCTAAGGCTTCCCGTATTTGAAATTCATTATCGATAGGCCGATAATTTGTTCCTGTAATACCTACTCTTCGTTTTCTGATATTTTTATCTACCCCCAAATCTTTTATCAACAAACTGTGTACGTTTTCTAATTTAGCAACCGTTAGTGTTTCTAAATAATCAGGATTGGCTACAATAAAATCAATGGCTTCTTTGTGATTCAAAAGCATTATAGCTTCCTCTTTTGTTTTTCCGGAAGCTGTTTCTTTGTCTTTCAACAATCGCTCTGTTTCCAATAATGAATAGGTATTGCCTTCTATTTGCGATGACTTCCAACTCAAATCTATTGCCAAACGCTCTAATTCACTCTGATACTCTATGTCAGTTAAATGTTCCGTGTTTT
>JAKFBW010000005.1:0-1761 GCA_036676965.1 Flavobacterium sp.
CCTGGACACTCCGATGGAAATCTCTCAGGGCGGAGGAATCTTCAGAAGCGCCAATTTGAAATACGGTTCGGATGACGATAAGGCTATCAAAAAAGTGAACGCCGACATCATGAAAGCATTCGGGATGAAATCCGGAGCAACACATACTGAGTTTATCAAAAATCGCGAGGACGGCGAAATCTACTTCCTCGAGACTGCATCACGAGTTGGCGGAGCGCATCTTGCAGAAATGGTAGAGGCTGCAACTGATATTAATCTATGGACAGAATGGGCCAAAATCGAGGATTCAATCGTGAAAAGCCATAAATATGAGCTTCCAAAAGTTGCCAAAAACTACGCCGGAATCGTGCTTACTCTTTCCAAGTTTGAGCATCCTGATCTGAGCAGTTTCAACGATCCTGAAATTTATTTCAGAGTTCCGCTTCAATACCATGCCGGAATGATAGTGAAATCAAAGGATCATAAACGAGTGAAGGAGTTACTGGATGAATACACCGAGCGATTGGCCAGGGATTTCTCTAGTGTGGCGGATGCTCCGGAAGTAAAGAAGTTTCATTAGGAATTGATAGACCATAGACAATGGCCCATAGTTAGGGGCAATTGCAGGACAAAATATGAAGTTACTTACAACGATATTCTTCTTACTCAGCACACATTTCATATTTGGACAAACTGATGATTTTTGTTGCTCTAGGGTAACCGATAAAATTAAAATGACAGGTGACACTTTTTTTTTATGAGGACTCTTTCATCTACGTGAATAAAAAAATTGGACATATTAAGGACTCAAAAACCGACTTTGAAATTAGATATTACAATACACCAAGTCTAGTCAATGGCGGACACGTAACAATCATTAATTGCACAGGAGACAAAATAAAAGGTAAGAAGATTAACTACTGGTTTTCTGTAAAGAAGGAATACAACAAAAGAAAGATTAAAAAGACCAGGACAATTGAATTGACTCCATTAAAATCGTGGGACGATTTCTTCAACTCATTGGAAATATTGAATTTTTATAACTTTCCAACAATGGAGACCATCAGACCGAAAATGAAAAAGTTTGTGACTCGGGCAGACGGCAGAGTGGTTGAAAAAAGATCCATGATTACAGACGGAGCTAACTACACGTTTGAAATCAAAATTGGAAACATCATCAGAAGCTTCACTTACCATTCACCAGACGCTTGGTATAGTGCTTATGACAATGTGGACGAATTGAGGCAGGTGACTGAGATAATAGAGTTTTTCAAAACAAGTTTGAGAGAAGGCAACAGCCCCTTATAAAATGTATAATTAATGGCGGGTTTCGGTTTAAGTTAGCATTTTGAGTTTTTTTTACATTAGGTTTCTTGGGACAGTGACGCACTTCTTATTCCCGCCACTACTTGTGCACAAAGCTTATCTGAATTAGGAATGAAGTTTAAATAGCTTCCAAAGAATCGGTTCATTAAATCGCGTTGACTTATTACCAAGAACGGAACTATCGTCTATAGGCTAAATACTATGGGCTATCCATTAACTGCCTAATACTTCTCCTCTATCCCCAGCCCAAAAAGCGCAAAATCATATTTCACCGGATCTAGTGGATCAAATCCCCGAAGCTTCTGTGTCAACTCCACAGCCGTGAGCCAATCGGTTTGCTTCCGGGTAATCAAACCCAACTTTCTTCCTACCCGATCTACATGCAAGTCACATGGACAGATCAATTGTGAAGGACTGATTTTTTTCCAAAGGCCAAAGTCCACTCCTTTATCATCT
>JAKFBW010000006.1:0-23188 GCA_036676965.1 Flavobacterium sp.
TTAGTGATTAATTTACCCCAAAATTAGGTGGTCAATTTGAACCGGAAAGTGGTGGTCAGTTTGCTCCGGAACTGGTGGTCAATTTACACTGGAAAGTGGTGGTCAATTTGACCGGTTTTTCCAATAATGGCTTTCTTTTTTCTCTTTTTCCTTTTCGAAATGTATAGTCCTGAAATAAGTTGACACAAAAGTTGACTTATATGAAAACAAAGAAGTTAAGAGGTTCACGTTTTTCTGTTTGAATTCAACAATCCTTTATTTCTTGTTTTTTTATTTGATAGGTGATGTTATTAACATAATTTTATATTTGCAACTTGAAGCCAGCTTTATAAAATAAAGAATGTATAGAAAAAGTTTTGTTTTGTTTTATTTGGTGCTTACCAATTTGTTTGTAACGAATTGCGTAGCTCAAGACCTTTTTTTTGAAAAAATTTCTGGTCGGGAAGCAAACCCCGTTACTCAAATACATGGTATTGCTAAAGATTCCATCGGCTACGTTTGGTTTGGAAGTTGGAATGGTGCTTATCGATATGATGGAAAAACATTTGACTTCTTTTATCACAATCCAAAGGATAAGACCTCATTGCCTAATAATCGAATACGCAATATTGTTTCCGATAAAAAATTGGGGCTTTGGTTCTTGATCTTTGACAGAAAATACGTTCGTTTTAATTACCAGTTAAATTCTTTTAAAATTGTAGCTGATACTAAAGTGCCTAAAGTTATAATTGAGAAGCTGGCCAGCAATTCCAGTGAGTCAAATAGAAACCGAATTGTAAATGGGAAATTTTATTATTTATCCTCACATCAGTTTACTTCTCAGGATATAAAATCAGGATTAGAATATCGTTACACGGCTAATATCAATCGTCCGGGACAATTATTGGATGATTACATCACTGATTTTTTTATAGATGATGAAAATATTATTTGGCTTGGAACCCGGGGTGGCGATGTGTATAAGGCAAATCCAAGCAGAAATCCTTTTGAATTGCATTATAGCTATAGAAAGTCTAGCGAAAACACCCAATTAGCTACCGTTAAAGGCATTTTGAAAGTAAATGATGAAATATGGTTGGCTACTGATGAAGGAATATTAATCTATAATAAACAAGGCTTAGATTACAATCATCCTTTTTATAAATCGAATAGCCAAATTAATAATGCGCGTACTTTTTTTAAAGACAATAAAGGCCGAATTTGGATAGGGGGCCGTAATGGGTTAGAGTGTTATGATCCTAAGAGTAATCAATGTAAGGCTATAATCAATAGGGCTTTAAGTCCAAATTTAACGCTTTGGTCTGTTTATGCCATAGAAGCATCTGGAGATAATAATTTATGGATAGGTCTGTATAATGGCATTGCCCGTATTAATTTAGCCAATGATAAAATTAGCTTTTATGATTTAACTACTACCATCAATAATGGTAGTGTTATGGATATTTTAGCTGTTGACGGGCATGAATTGTGGCTAGCAACTGAGGGAAGCGGTGTTATTCGATTAAAAATGAATATCAAAGGGAAGATATATGATAAATTAGTACTCAATACGTTTGATAAGCGGCTTAAAAATAAGATCTCAGGAAATATGATTTATGCTTTGCATAGAGACAAACGAGGAGCAATTTGGGTTGGTTCCAGTGAAGGATTGGATAAAATTTACACGAATAAAAATCCGATGCGAATTGAAAAAATACAATTGCAATCGGAAAGCCCTACTATTTATATTTCTTCTATAACTGATGATGCTAAAGGAAATCTTTGGATTGCCCATAAACAGGGACTTTCCATGATTGATATTGGAACAAATAGAATTTCAAATTATAGAAAAGAAGATCAGTTTGGGTCATGGACTTTTTCAGAAAGAGCTTTTTACAAGGATGTGGCCGATCAGAAAATATATTTTGGGGATAAAAACGGTTATCTCTCTTTTCGTCCAAATGAAATCAAAACGAATTCAGTTGATGATAAGTTGATTTTTAAAACCTTGTATTTGTCGAATGAAAAAGTGATTCCGATGGATACAATTAATGATCAAATTGTTTTGACCAAAGATTTATCGCAAACCCAATCGATTGAGTTGGATTATGATAATAGAAGTTTTACCATAGAATTAGCTTCCTTTAATTACAGTAATACGAATAAGGTAATTTATGAGTATATCTTAGAAGGCTATGAAGATAAATGGATTAAGACCAATAGCAGTAAAATAACGTATAATAGATTACCTCCGGGTAATTATGTTTTTAAGGCTCGTGTTGTTTCTCCAAACGATACAAAATCACCAATAAAAGTATTGGATATTGATGTGAGTGCACCTTGGTATGGAACCTGGTGGGCTAAAATCATATTTTTAACTTCACTGGGACTCATTTTATATTGGGTTTTTAAGGAGATTTTATATAGAGATCGTTTGAAAAATGAAATCAAACTGGAACGATTGAATACCGAAAGACAGGAAGCCTTAAACAAAGAAAAAATTGAATTCTTTACCAATATTTCCCATGATTTAAAAACGCCATTAACCTTGATTGTGGATCCTTTAAAACGCATTCAGGATGATAAAGTGGCTGCAGAAGACAAAGAAGTTTATTTCTCCATTGTCAATAGAAATATAAATTATTTGACCAAGTTGATTCATCAAATTTTGGATTTCCGTAAATCAGAAATGGGTAAACTAAAATTAAATCCTACGGTTCAAAATTTTAATTTGTTCATAGAAGAATGCTATACTTCGTTTCAATTTATAGCTGTAAAACGAAATATAACATTGCGACTTCAGGTAGACAAAACGCCTTTGTATTGTTCTTTGGATTTTGAAAAAACACAACAAATTATTGTGAACATTGTATCTAATGCATTTCAATATACTTCAGACGGAGGACTTGTGATACTTTCGGCAAGCCATAATAAGGCGAAATCTACTTTGGAAATAGTGGTTGAAGATAATGGTATAGGGATCAATGCGGCCGAACTGGAAAAAATATTCGAACCATTTAATACTATTGGGTCTAGTCCGTATCATGGGTATTCTTCCGGAATAGGATTGTCCTTAACACGAAATTTAATAGAGCTTTTAAAAGGGACGATATCAATAGAGAGTACTCCTGATAAAGGAACTAAAGTAATGATTAGCCTTCCTTATGAAGCCGCTACAATGGAGGACAGTACTGCTGTTAAAGTGGAAGAGCTCCATAAAAATGAGGATTATGAGGGTAATCAGGAGAAGGAGAGTGAACAAACTCCTTTTGAAAGTGCCAAGCCTACGTTGCTTATCGTTGAAGACAATCCGGATGTACAAACCTATTTGAATAAAGAATTAGGGAAAGAATACACTTTGATTCAGGAATATGACGGAAGAAAAGGGCTTGAGGCAGCGATAAAGTATGTGCCGGATATTATTGTTTCGGATATTATGATGCCCGAAATGCAGGGAACGGAATTTTGTGCAGCACTCAAAGGCAATGAAAATACCAGCCATATTCCGCTCATCTTTTTAACGGCAAAAGGGGCTGATGAAAACCAGATAGAAGGATATAATCTGGGAGCAGAGGCCTATGTAATGAAGCCTTTTAATGTTGATATTTTAAACGCACAGATAAAAAGTGTATTAGAAAACAGAATTATTTTACAAAACAGGCTTGCCGGTATCAAAAAGATAGACCAATTGCAAGAAGAGGTAGCTGATGCAGATAATGAATTTCTTGAAAAAGTGATTGAGAAAATCACCCTCAACCTGGAAGAAACTGATTTTAATTCGGAGGAGCTGGCGCAAGCTTTAGGCATTAGCCAAAGACAACTGTATCGGAAATTAAAAGGAATAACCGGAAATACGGTTCATGAATTTATTACTAAAGTCAAAATGAATCAGGCCGAAGAATTGCTTAGAAATTCAGATTTGAGTATTTCTCAAATTGCCTATAAGCTTGGGTTTTCGGAACCATCTAATTTCTCCCGTACTTTCTCTAAACATTTTGGATGTAGTCCTTCGCAGTATTTAAAATAAATACCAGGCAATAGTTTTTAGGTTTTAAAATTTATTTTCCAAATTTAGTAACTGCTATACTTTTTCGACTTTAAAATCTGCACAAATCTGCTCAAATCTGCCGAATCTGCGTGTCAATATTTCACGCAGATTTAAGTTTTTTTTTAAACCATCCTATATTTTGCAATTTTTGGTTTTAAATTTAGGAGCAGCAGCTTAGTAATAACTAATCATATTTTTACCTTTTAGCTGTTTTTTCTAATTAATTTTATCTATTTCCTATCATATTTTGTCATTTGTCAAGCTATGAATGGTTGTGGCAATCCATGATAATTAAAAATAAAGTGAGTAATCTACATTTGTAAAGCATTAATGTTAATGCCGATAATAGAAAGAATAAACCCTAAGAACAATTAAGCGATGAATTTGAAAAGAGTTTTGTACACACTCAGTTTTGTAATGCTGTTTGCAAGTACAGTGAATGCACAGGAAAACAAATCAGAGAGAGAAAAATACAATTTTAATTACGGTTGGAAATTGAATGTTGGTGCTGCTGAAGAAGCGATAAAACCAGAATTTGACGATCAAAAATGGACTGCTGTTAATCTTCCTTTTGCATGGAATCAAGCTGAGGCGTTTAAAAAAGATATAACACAATTGTCTACAGGAATTGCCTGGTATCGCAAAACATTTCAATTGCCTGAAGATTCAAGTGATAAGAAAGTTTTTATCGAGTTTGAAGGAGTGCGTCAAATGGGCGAAGTCTATTTGAATGGCACTTTTATAGGACGACACGAAAATGGCGTGATGGCTTTTGGTTTTGATTTGACGCCTTATGTAAAGCCTTTTCCGCAAGAAAACATGATTGCCGTAAAAACGGATAATGACTGGAAATACAAAGAGAAGGTTTCAGGTTCCGGATTCCAGTGGAACAATAATAATTTTAATGCCAATTATGGCGGACTTCCTAAAAATGTATTCTTGCATGTAAAATCGAAAGTATATCAAACTCTTCCTTTGTTCTCAACATTAGGAACAACTGGGACTTATGTGTATGCAACAGATTTTAATATTGCAGATAAGAAAGCAATTATTAATGTTTCTTCTCAGGTGAAAAATGAACTTTCAAAACCAGTTAATGCACAATTGAAAGTAACTGTGGTGGATATGCAAGGAAAAGAAGTGGCTTCGTTTTTAGGGGATTCTTTTATTGTAAATCCAAATGAAAAAAAGGATTTAAAAGCATCTAAAGTTTTAAATAATCTCAATTTTTGGAGCTGGGGTTATGGGTATTTGTATACCGTTTCCAGCGAAGTGTTGGTCGATAATAAAACAATAGATAAGGTAAATATTCAAACAGGATTTCGCAAAACGAAATTCGAAAAAGGAATGGTGTATTTGAATGATAGAGTAATTCAAATGAAAGGTTATGCACAACGTACCAGTAACGAATGGCCTTCGGTAGGAATGTCTGTTCCGGCCTGGATGAGTGATTACAGCAACAGTTTGATGGTTAAAAGTAACGGAAATCTGGTAAGATGGATGCACGTAACGCCTTGGAAACAAGATGTGGAATCTTGTGACAGAGTTGGTCTGATTCAGGCAATACCGGCTGGAGATGCAGAGGCAGATGTTACGGGTAGAAGATGGGAACAACGCACCGAGTTGATGCGTGATGCCATTATATACAATCGCAACAATCCAAGTATTTTATTCTACGAATCGGGTAACGAAAGCATTTCTGAGGAACACATGAAAGAAATGTTGGCTATCAGAAATACGTATGATCTTTATGGAGGACGCGCCATAGGAAGTAGAGAAATGTTAGACAGTAAAGTGGCTGAGTATGGAGGCGAAATGTTGTACATCAACAAGAGTGCAAAACTTCCTTTTTGGGCTACAGAATACAGCAGAGACGAAGGTTTACGAAAATATTGGGACGAATTCACGCCGCCTTACCATAAAAATGGAGTAGGAGGAACTACTCATACTAATGTGAATGGAACAAAAGTAGCCGATGCTAGCTCGTATAATAGAAATCAGGATACACATGCCGTTGAAAATGTAGAGCGTTGGTACGATTACTGGGAATCCAGACCAGGAACTGGAGACAGAGTTAGTTCTGGAGGAGTGAATATTATTTTTAGTGATTCGAATACGCATTACAGAGGACAGGAGAATTACAGAAGAAGTGGAGAAGTGGATGCGATGCGAATTCCAAAAGACAATTTTTATGCGCATCAGGTCATTTGGGACGGATGGGTTGATACCGAAAAGCCTCAAGCACATATTGTAGGACATTGGAATTATGAAAAAGAAATAACCAAAGATATTACTGTAATTTCGACTGCCGATGCAGTAGAATTGTTAGTTAATAATGTAAGTCTTGGTAAAGGAGTTCAGAGCAAAAGATTCTTGTTTACTTTTAAGAATGTTCAGTTCAAACCGGGAACTATCAAAGCTATTGGTTATGATAAATCTGGAAACAAAGTTTGTGAAAATGAGATTAAAACTGCCGGAAAACCATACGCACTTAAGTTAAGTACTATCGAAAGACCGGGTGGAACTTTGGCTAATGCCAATGATTTAGCTATCGTACAAGTAGAGGTAGTGGATGAGAAAGGCAATCGTTGTCCTACGGCATTGAATAGGATTGATTTTGAAGTGAAAGGACAAGGTACTTTTGTTGGCGGAATTGCGCAAGGACCGGATAATTATATTGGAGCCAGCAGTCTTCCGGTAGAATGTGGTGTCAACCGAATTATGGTAAGATCAACGGAGACGGAAGGAGTAATCAATATCAAAGCAAGTTCTAAGTCGCTTAAGAGTGATGCTATCGAAGTGAAAACGATTAAGACCGATTTAGGAAAATTGTCAACGAATTTGCCAAATGAAAATTTGCCGTCTTTCACAGAAAAAGGACCAACACCTGCAACTCCATCTTTCACGAGAACAAGAGTGGCAGTGCCGATTATTGGAGCTAAAACCAATTCGAATCAGGCAGATGCTTTTAAAAGTTATGATGATAACGAATTGACGCAATGGTCTTATGGGAAAAACGACAAGGCGGTGATTGAATATGAATTAGGGCGTGAAGCCAATATCAATCAGGTAGTGATGAAACTAGCAGGATGGAAAAGTAAAAAGTATCCAATTCGAATTTTTGTAGACAATAAAAAAGTATTTGAAGGATCAACACCTACCGGTTTAGGATACGTGACCTTAGATGTAACTCCAACCAAAGGAAAAAAAGTACAAATAGAGTTGATAGGAAATGCCAAAAACAGTAATGCCATTAATCTGGTAGAAATTACAGGAAAAGTAGATCAGGCAGGTATAAAAGAAGGGGGTAAAACCATAGAACGATTGCCAATTATAGAGATAGAGTTTTATGAGCCAATTCATGAAGTATTGCTTACAAGAAGTTAAAAATAAGAGATAAATAGTTTTAGTTTGGTTTTGTAGTTAAGTTGCCTATCAAGTACGTGGTTTTACTCTGATAGGCAATTTTTTAGAACCCAATTATTCTTTAGAGCCATATAATTTAATAGTTTTAAAATATCGAATGGTTTAACCTGATCATTCTTTGGATAATTTAAAAAAAAACACCATGAATTACACAAAAAAACTCCTTTTGTCCTTTTTAGGCATCATTCTTTTTTTTAATGCTAATGCCCAAGAGAAGGCAGCTGTTAAAGAATTTAATTTTGGCGAAAGTGCCAATAAAGAATCTGGAATAGCCATAAATAAGGCAGTGGTATACACGGATGCTATTGGGTATGGCTTTGATTTAAAGTCAGATAAAGAGGTAGCGTTTGAAAAGAATTTGATTACAGCTAAAAATTCTATTTATTTTTCGGCAAAACTACCAGAAGGGAACTATAGCGTTGAAATAGTTTTAGGTGGAAAAAATAGCGGAACGACTACTGTAAAAGCAGAATCCAGAAGATTAATGCTAAATGAAATCAAAACTGCAGCCAAAGAGACTAAAACAGAACGTTTTGTAATCAATGTCAGAACCGCAAAATTTGATACGAAAAGCAGCATTAATCTTAAGCCTGGTGAAATTAATGGTCTAAATTGGGATAATAAATTAACCCTGGAGTTTTTGGGAACACCGATTATTCAAAGTATTAAAATCACCCCTGTTTCAAAAATTAAAATCTTATACATAGCCGGAGATTCTACGGTTACAGATCAAGACCTCGAACCTTGGGCGTCCTGGGGACAGTTCTTTACTAATTATTTTACTCCAGATGTAGTAGTTGCCAATTATGCCTGTTCCGGTTTGGCACTTAGCTCTTTCAAATCGGGAAATCGATTAGAGAAAATTTTATACCTGATGCAACCAAACGATTATCTTTTTATTGAGTTTGGTCACAATGACGAAAAAGCAAAAGGAGAAGGCAAAGGAGCTTGGGGAGAATATACCGCTTTGCTAAAAGAATATGTTGCAAAAGCCAGACAAAAACGCGGAATTCCTGTTTTTATAACGCCTACACAAAGACGTCATTTTAATGCTGATGGAACTTTAAAACCTACACATGGCGATTTTCCTGATGCGATGCGCAAAGTGGCTCAGGAGTTACAGGTGCCTTTGATAGATATTACTGATATGACTACTGTCATGTATGAAAGCTGGGGGGATGAACTTTCGAAAAAAGCATTCGTGTTTTATCCTGCAAATACTTTTCCAGGGCAAACAAAAGCCTTGGCCGATAATACGCACTTTGGTAGTTTTGGAGCCAATGAAGTAGCAAAATGTGTGGTTCAGGGCATTAGAGATTTGGATTTTGATATTGCTAAATACATAAAGCAGGAAGTGCCTAAATACAATCCTAAAAAGCCAAGTCAGCCCAATGAATGGACCGTTCCTATGAGCACCAGATTTGAAACTACTAAACCAGATGGGAATTAAACCGGATTAGTACCATTTTTACTTTAAATATGTCGAAAAGAGCCTTCCTTGTGGGGCTCTTTTGCTGATGATTTTAGGAGCTTGTTAAGGAGTTGCAAAACAAGGCGAAACACTTTTTTATAAGAGCTATGGCCCATAAAGAATATTCGGATCCCAATGAAATTGCCTCTATAAATTACTTGATAGCCGAATTGTATCGAAGAACAGGCGATTTTAAAAATGCGGTAAAATACTATGATGTGGTGATTAAAAGTCTTAAAAAAAGTCCATGGATTGAAGAAATGGTAACAATTCAAAAGAAACTTGCCGTAAATAAAGACGATAATAACAGGATGTAAACCAGTTCTTTAGGAATGAATTGTCAGGCTTAAAATGCAAAACCTCGAAAATCATAAAATTTTCGAGGTTTTTTCTTTTTTATAACTTCCCAAAAATCGTATTAAGAAATTTGAAATGGTCGTTTTACCAGTTTTGTGTTTTTACTCCAATTCTAAGATCAAAACAGATTGTCCTTCAGTACTGAAATCGGTTTTTAAATCAAACGATTTGCCGGTTAGTACGTCTTTTCCAAGTTTGAAATCTTTAATGTTTTCCTGAAAGTGGCTTGTTTTTAAAGTCTGTGAATTCGTTCCATTATTCATTATGACCATCACGGTTTTTTTGTCGGTATATCTAAAATAAACATAGACATTGTTTTCCGGGATATAATGTGTCATTTTCCCAAAATGTACCGCTTCATTGCCTTTTCTCCATTGGAATAATTTAGACGTAAAATCAAAGAATTGCTGTTCTGCTATGGTTCTTCCCGTTTTGGCAAAGGCGTTGTGGGTGTCGCCTTTCCATCCACCGGGAAAATCAAGACGAATCGCCCCATCGCCTTCATTTTTGTTTCCGGCCATGCCAATTTCAGAGCCATAATAGAGTTGTGGAATCCCACGGACAGTAGCGATCAGAGTCATGGCCATCCGGTATTTTTTGAAGTCTTTTTTGTAGATTTCGTTGAACCGATTGGTGTCATGATTTTCGACAAAAGTCATGATGTTGTTGACGTTGGGATATAGGAAATCATTGGTGAAATTATCATAGATTCTGATGAGTCCTTTGTTCCAAGTAGATCGATTTTCATCAAATGCTGTCGCAACGCTTTCCATCAAAGTAAAATCCATTACGCTGGGCAAATACGAATTATAGTTTTGAATCGCGGCCAGTTTACTGTCTTTTTGCCAATAGGCCATTTGCGCCTGGTCGCTCATCCAAACTTCGCCTGCAATATTAAAATTTGGGTATTCATCGGTGATGGCTTTGGTCCATTTGGCGATTCCTTCCTTATCATTGTACGAATAGGTGTCTACCCGGAATCCGTCTAAATCGGCGTATTCTATCCACCAAATGGCATTTTGAATCAAATAGTTTAATACCAAAGGATTCGATTGGTTTAGGTCGGGCATTGATTTTACAAACCAGCCGTCCATGCACATTTTAGCGTCAATTTTCGCAGCATTGGGGTCAAATTGTGTCGTCATGCGGTAATTGGTTTGGGCATAACCCGGAAATTGATGCAACCATTCGTAGGTTGGCAAATCGTTTATCATCCAGTGTGCGGCACCCCAATGGTTGGTTACATAATCCATGATGAGTTTCATGTCTCTTTTATGCAATTCGGCAGCTAATTTCAGGTAATCTTCATTGGTTCCATAACGCGGGTCAATTTTATACACATCCGATTGTCCATATCCATGATAGGAACCCTGGGGGTCATTGTCTTCGCAAAGAGGTGTCGGCCAGAGTGCTGTAGCGCCCAATTCTTGGATATAATCTAAATTCTGGATAATCCCTTCGATATCGCCTCCATGTCTTCCAGATGGATTGTTTCTATCGGCTTTTTCGGCAAGAGTTTTTTCGCTGTCGTTTTTGGGATTTCCGTTCGCAAAACGATCGGGCATGATCAGGTAAATCATATCCGAGGCATCATAACTTTTGCGTGAAGCTGAATTTTCTTTGCGTTGTTTTAAGCTGTATTTCTTGGTAAACGCCACTTTTTTGTTTTTCGAAAAAGAAAAAAGGATGTCCTGGGAAGGCACATTTTTAGTGTCAATGGTGACAAAAAGATAATTGGGGTTCTCTGTTTTTTGGATGGACTTAATGGGAATGGCATTCGAAACGGTAACTTCATTTTCAGCAATGTTTTTGCCATAAAATAAAATCTGCACTTCAGGATTATGCATTCCGGCATACCAGAAAGGGGGCTCTGCTCTTTGTATTTGGGCATTGATGTGCAACGAAAATAAAAGCAGCACAATGATTTTTATTTTTGAAAATTCCACTAATATGTTTTTAAAATAGGTTTTTAAATTCATCTTTTTAAATTAAGCTATTGATTTAATTCGTTTTAAAGTTCCATACTTGACCTGTAGTTTCTCCTCCTTTATTGTCTTTAACCACAACTTTCCAATAATAATTTGTAGCAGGCTGCAAAGTATTTGTGTTTAATGAAGTTGATGCCAAATTGCTTCCAACTTTTGCTGTAGGAGGATTTGTAGTTCCAAAATAAACATCAAAAACAAGAATATCATTTGTATCAACGTCTGATGCCGTCCATTTTAAGGTTGCCGTTGTTGTGTTAATAAAGGAATTAGTTTCAGGTTGAACCAATTGGGGTAAAAAGGGCAAATGGTTTGCGACAGCTTCAGCCTCGGTATAAAAACTATAGGTGCTTGAATAGTTACTGGAGGAGTTCTTACTATCTGTTGCCTTTACTCTCCAATAATAAGCTGTCCCTTTGTTTAAAGTTGTCGTTTGTCCGATGGATGAACCTTCGGCAGTTTTTATAATTTGCGTAAACTGATTGTCTGTCGCTATTTGAATCTGATAGATAATCGGATTATTTTCTGCATCAGTTGATGCGTTCCATTCAAAACTAACAACATTGTCAATACAAAGTTTATTGTTTGTAGGTGCTGTCAATGTTGGGACACTTGGTGCTGTATTTGAAGTTTCTGGTGTAGACGACGAATCATTACCGCTACAAGAAAACAATAAGAATCCGACAAAAACGGAATAGATAATTTTTCTCATGATTTATCTTTTTATGATTGTTAAACTGACCGGGTTTTCCAGATACACTTTAGCGATATAAACTGCGGCATCTAGTTTTTCTAAATGGAGTTGTACTTTCCGGTTAACTACTTGATAATTGTCTTTAGAAATTAATTGTCCACTCATTGAATACAATGCAATAGTTACCTCTTTATCTGAAGTTGGCACTACAATTTCAATTAGGTCATATGTGGGATTCGGATAACCAATGACACCCCCGAAATCGCCGACAATGCTTTTGGTATAAACTCCTTCGCAGGGTTTAGCCGACTTTACTTCTAGCAAATCCCCTTGTTGTACGTCGACTGTAAAAGCTGTCGCATCAGTTTCAAATTGAGGAACAGTATTAATATATACTTGATATGGTGCTGTCCCCTCAGTTATTGCTATTGCAATTTTATTTGAAGAAAGCGTTGATTTTCCGCTTAAAGTAGCGCCTTTGTTGATGGTCACGGTAAAACATTGCTCAAAAGTTTTCCCATTGATAGTAATGCATACAGGATAAATTCCAGGAGCCAAATCTGAAATAGTCAGACTATTGTTTACAAAATTGTAAATGGTTCCATTAATATGTGCTACATAATTATAAGTTTGGGCGGCTGTGATGATTATTTCACCATTGTTTTTGTTGACGCAAGTTTCCGATTTAGATTCAACAGTAAAATTATCCGACGGCAATGCAAATGGAACATCGGCAGAAAAAGCTTGTCTGTTGCCATAAATCCTGAATTGTCCCGCGGGAATTGCGATAGGGGTATTCACATTGGTTACATTCCAAACCGAGTTATCCATCAGATTGTACCATTCCCCGGGATAAGGGAATCCAGTGGCTACATTTTGAGTTGTTACATCAAAATTTGCTGCTATCAAAACATCTTTCAAGCTATTGTTTGGTAGAGAAGCATTGGTAATTTTGATGTTTTGGGATAATGAACTTGAATTTACCATAGTTACCGTACCGGAGAAAACAGGTTCTTCCGTTTTTAACTTAATCATTTTAGACCAATCAGCATAAATTTTATTTCTGTTGTCATTATCCAGCCAGTTATTTGTCCACTGATTTTGTGGTTTAGTATCTAATTTGCAGTCGCCGGAACTAACATCTGTTGAAGTGTTTACAGTCCCGTTATTACACGTATATATGGAGTCGTCATAACCTAATTCGCCAAAATGCCAGATCATTTTTGGACCTGGAACCAATAATGAAACAGCTCCAATTGCTGACATCCTTGATAAAGCGGTATTTAAATTTTTTACATTATGTGAAGCATTGGAACTATTGCCATATTGTAAATTTTTATACATCAATCTTTCTTCGTCATGGCTTTCGGCATATCCCATCAATCTGTTTTTGGTAAACCCTCTGTTGCTGCTGTTCATTCTTACTATGTTCGAAGTATAGCCCATTGAAAGGTCATTGTATTCATTGGTCATTTTACCCCACAACATAATTCCTTTACTTGGCGTTTCATTAATTCGGTAATTGGCCCATTGTTGCTCTTCAGCATCTGTTCCCAGATGTTCAAAAATGGTATAATGAGTCGGGTCTAAACTCCAGGAGTAATCGGCATAGGATTTTAAAACTGCCACTCTATCCGCCCGATAGCCATTTGTGCAATTTTCATCATTTGCGGTACATTCCTGCGTGAAGCCTTTGGTTAAATCCCAACGAAACCCATCAATTTTATATTCTTCAATCCAATGTTTGATTACGCGGTGCACATAATTTTGCGTTCTGGGTTGTTGATGGTTAAAATCTTCCCCGACACTATAGGAATGTTTGGCTACCGTATTGAAATAAGGATTTTCAACTGAAGGACTTCCCCAACCATCCACATCAGGGTCATTCATCCACATCCGGACCATCGGATTTCTTCCAAAAGCATGGTTCAGCGCCACATCCAGAATTACGGCTATCCCATTTTGATGGCATTTATCAATGAGTTCTTTTAATTTTTCCGAAGTTCCATAAAATTTATCCAAAGCCATATGAAAGGAGGTGTTATATCCCCAACTTTCGTTGCCTTCAAATTCCATGACAGGTAGTAATTCGATAGCATTGATATGCAAATTTTTAAAATAATCTATGCGATTAATGATATCCTGAAAATTTCTATGTGCATCAAAATCACGAACCAACAATTCATAAACCACCAATTTTTCTTTATCCGGTTTCACAAAATTAGTGGTCGAAGCACTCCATGAATAAGGGGTTTGCCCTGTTTGTAAAACAGTGACTTCACGCTCTTGGCCTGTTGGGTATGAAGGTAAATCCGGATAAGACAAAGCCGGAATAGAAGGGTCATCAAAAGGCGATAAAACTAAAGTGGAATACGGATCGGCAGTTTTAACAATTGCCGGGCTGTTTGCTATTGGTGTAGCATCTACGACCCAATATTGATAGGTGTATTTTGTTCCTGAAGTCAAACCGCTCAATTCTAACCAAAATTTTCCCGAAGCAGGGTCTTTTTTCATGGAATAGTTGCTGTTGGGTTGCCAATTGTTAAAACTCCCTGCGACATAAACAAAATCCTTTAAAGGGGCATCAAGTACCAATGTCGCTTTTGTCGCATCGGAATTATTATAATTGATACCATCTTCCAAACCCGAAGGGATTGCTTCCAAAACAGTCCCCGGATTGACAATGACCCCGAATTTTTTAATAATTGTTGTTGCATTTTGCGTAACTTCCAATTCATAGTTCTGATTCGCTGTGATATTGGCGTGAGTATAAGTAAAACTTGACGTAGCAACAGTCGTAATACTTATTCCATTTGATTTTAGATTATAGGCAGCCGTTCCGTTGGTATTGGTAGCGGCAATGCTTAAACTTCCGCCTGTAGCAATAATGGTTGAACTGTTTTGCAAAGGGGAAGTCAAATTAACCTGAAACAATCCAACTTCTGCAAGGATATCCTGTGACTTTTTATCTCCAGTTCCATCTTTTGCTTTTATCAAAAAACCTATTTTGCCTATTCCTGTTGTGTTATAATAGGTCGTAGGCGTAATTGTTTTGGTATAGGTGTCGTTTGCGGAATTGTATATGAATTTACTTGCTTCATCTGAAGACGTCCAAGAACCATTGAGAGGAGTCCCTTTTTGAGTAGTGTCGTTGATGTCAAAAGCCCAAGCCCATAAGTACAATGCATTTCCTGTAACACCCCATGTGGTCTCATTGATACTGTTACCATTGATGGTGATAGTAATGGCCGTAGTTTCCTCGAATGTTGCGGGACTTATGGAATAAGTAACCGTTTGTTGCTGTGCCGAAGCAAAAAGCGAAAGAAAAAACAATCCTAAAAATAAAGTTTTTTTCATGGTTTGCTATTAATTAGTTTAGATGAAAAAAGGGCTATACAACGATAGCCCTTTTTGAAATTACAATAAATATTAGTTTTTTGTAATTGTGTATTTGTAATCTCTTGCAGAACTCAAATCTAAAGTGATTGTATAGTTTCCGGCAGTTGCTACAGGAATGTCAGCTCCTCCGTACTCTAATGACTGACCGTCAGCTGCTGGTTTTATATCTCCTAAGTTTATATCCCAACCGTTATTGGCTCTAAATTTAAAATTTTTAGCGGTAAGATTAACAGTAACAGTCCATAATTTAGTAGTTTTATTATAAGTCATAGCTGTACTGCTATCCCAACCTCCAGGAGTGGCATCTCCAATTATTCCCCATGTTGAAATAGCTGTAGTAGTATAAGTTAACTTTTCAGTATCTGCTTTAATCAAATAGTAACCGGCCGCATTCATTGAGATGTCTCCACCTGTTGGATCTAAAGTTCCAGCACTGGCACCCATTCCATAATCTACAGGTCCCCAAGCGGGTTGCGCAGTCATTTTGAAATTACCGGCAGCATCAAAATATACATATCCTTCAAAATCTACTAAACCATATCCTGAGGCAGAAAGTGTTGGTGCTACAGAAGGTGTCCAATCAGAACCATATCCTGAAGCTCCTTGATAACTTCCCGGAAGCCATAATTTAGGATTTTCAGTAGTATAAGGAGTAACAACAATTTGTATTACATTAGAAAGCATTTCAAGAGTACCGGCAGCAGATTTTACTCTTACTTCAAATTCAGCAACTTCAAAAGGTGTTGCGTCTAGTGATAAAGCAGCGTTGTTCAACGCTTCAACAGATACAGAAACTTGATTCTCAGAATTTACAGAACCGATAGTTTGCGGAGTTGCAAATGCATTTCCTTTTATATCCATTTCCACAGAGTAAGTGACTTGTACATCACCACCATAATTAGCAGATTTCCATGTAAAACGTTCTGCTTGGGCAGCTGCATTTTCAGGGGTTAATACATAAGCTGCACCAGATGCAGGAGCTGTTAATACAGGAGAGTCAACTCCTTCGATAATAGGTCTGTTTTGCACATCTTCTACGCTACAAGACAAAGCAACTAATGCAAATAAAGCAATTATTGATTTTGTTATATTTTTCATTTTCGTGTTTTTTTTAAATTATTAGTATCCAGGGTTTTGTTGTAGTTTTTGGTTTGAAGCTAAAGCGGTGGCAGGAATAGGGAATAAATCTCTATACGATTGGGATGGAGATCCTCCAGCTACGCCACCTTTCCATGGCCATAAATAACTGCCGCCGGAAAATTTACCAAAACGTATTAAATCTGTTCTTCTATGTCCTTCCCAGTGTAACTCTCTAGCCCTTTCATTAAGAATAAAATCTAAACTTAAATCCCCTTGTGATATAGCTGTAGCGTTTGCTCTCGCTCTTAAAGTATTTACATAAGTAACAGCTAGAGGTTTACTTGCCCCTCCTTCAGGTCTCACCGCCAATTCAGCATACATTAAATAGGCATCTGCCAAACGGAAAATAGGAAAATCTGTATCAGCAAAGTTTCCTGCTTTATCTGAACCTTGAACTCCATTTACATCTACATTTCTAAATTTTTGAACCGCATATCCGTCAGTAAATGAACCAATAGTAACGATTTCTTTAGTTTGCCCATCTGTATAAAATTGACCGCGGGCATCTGTAGTATTTACACTAAATTTATCAACAAAAGCTGATGTTGTCCTGATTCCAGCCCAACCACCATTGATGCCAAATTCAGATGCGGACATACTTCCTCCCACTGGTGCGTGAACCAAAAAGGTTGTTCCGCCATAGGTTTGAGTATGGATACCGTCAAAACCTACAGCAAATATAAATTCGTTTTGGGCACCATTTTTATCATTATCAGCCAAGAATAATTCATTATAATTATTATGAATTGAATAAGTCGAACCAATTACTTTGTTAATTAGTGGAACTGCAGCTGCATAATTATCGGTTCCGATATACACTTTTGCATTCATGTACAATTTAGCTTGTAACATCCAGGCAGCGGCCTGATCGGCTCTATATGCTTCATTCGTTTTTGGCGCTTTCAATAACGGAGAAATTGCAGTTAATTCCTTATCGATAAATTCATACAATTGAGCTCTTGTTGCATATTCTGGATAGTAGAATGTACTTGGAGAATCTTCAGTTACCAAAGAACCGCCACCGAACATATCCACTAAGTGCCAATATGTCAACGCTCTTAAAAAACGAGCCTCAGCTCTGTACGTTTGAATTTCAGCAATCAAAGCAGCATCCAAACCTCTCGCGGCTAATTTTTCATCTGTAGTTTGTCTTAAAAACTCGTTACAGTTTACAATTTGAAAAGAGAAACGCGCAAAAGTCGCTGTGATAAAACGATCTAATGAAGTCCAGGTTTGGAAATGAAAGTCTTTTATTGTTCCGTCATTCCATCCTATAATAGCCTCGTCAGTAGTCAATTCCTGCATCATCCAAAATCCTCTTATATATTGGCTTTCCCCTTCATCAATTCCAGAAATATCAGGAGATCCTGCCGGCCCAGTTTGACCGGAAGTTGCAAATCCCGCGTACAATTTGGCTAGATTTTGTTTATAAGAAGCAGCATCCGTAAAAAATTCTTCACCGGGAATAGCATTAGAGCTTTCAGGCGCTTGGTTCAAATCATCTGTACAGGATGGGAATAACATCACCAACAGTAACAAAGAAATACCCAATAATTTTATTTGTGTCTTTTTCATTTTTCTTGTTATTTTTATTAGAAATTAACGTTTAAACCTAACGTGAAAGTAATTGGTCGTGGGTACAAGTTATTGTCAATGCCTCCGGAAATTTCAGGGTCTAATCCGCTGTAATCGGTGAATAACAAAACGTTTTGCGCTGCCAAAGTCAATTTAATTAATGAGGCTGCAGCGTTTTCTTTTTGATTAAAAGTATACCCGATACTTACATTGTCTAACCTAACAAAAGAAGCGTCCTGGATATAATAATCAGATTCGTATCTTTTGGTATCTTGAGTGGTAAACCCAGTTTCTAAAAGGTTTTCCACACCGTTTGATAAATCTGTTTCTCTTAGCAATACATTTTGATAAGAACCATTATTAGAATCTACATTATTGTAATTAAAATTACCCCAAGATCCTCTCCAGTTCATCGCCATGTCCCAATTTTTGTAGGTCAAACTGGTGTTGAATCCGTAAAAAACATCCGCTGCCGGTTTATGAAAACGATATTTATCTTCCGCAGTTATGATTCCATCCTTATTTCTGTCAATGTATACCCCATCTAGTGGTTTTCCGTCTGTGCCATAGGCTTGTTCATATATATAGAATGAACTTGGGGAATAACCTACTTGGTGGTTTTGTATTGTATTTCCCGTTGCACCAGTATAACCGCCGACATTAATACCCGGAGTATTATCCAAAACAGTGGTTAGTTTAGTGATTTTTGAATCTTGGAATGTTACGTTACCACCAATTGTCCATTCCCAACTATCTGTTTTAACCGGTGTAACGTCACCAGATAATTCGATACCTTTATTCTCAATAGTACCAATGTTGTAATTATCAAAGTTAGAGAATCCAAAAAAAGAGGGGTTTTGCGTGAATAATAATAAATCCTCAGTATTTCTTTGATACAAATCAACAGTACCCCTAATTCTATTGTTTATGAATCCGAAATCCAAACCAACATTGACTGTTGTGGTCTCTTCCCATTTCAAATTAGTATTATAGGGTTGCGGTCTGAATGTATTGTAAAATGTGTTTCCAAATTGGTATTGGGCCGAAGTATTAGAAACCAAATACAAAGGAATTGAAGGATAACTCACCCCAATATCCTGCTGACCGGTAACACCCCAACCCCCTCTAAGTTTTAAAGTAGAAATACTTGCTACATCCTTTAAGAAGTTTTCTTCATTTAATTTCCATGCTAAAGCTACAGCAGGGAAATTTGCCCAACGATTATCTTTGGTAAATCTCGAAGTACCATCACGTCTGTAAGAAAGCGTCAATAAATACTTATCGATAATAGAAATATTGGCTCTGGCAAAGAATGATTGTAAATTAATACGGGAAGGAACACTAACTACGTCAGTTATCATATCATTTTCATAATTGTATGAAAAACCACCGTTTGAATCCCTGAAATCTTGGTAAGAATAGCCTCCTGTTACATCAAATGAAGTATTAATAGACTCTATTTTTTTATTGTAGTTTAAATATAAGTCCATTAACTTATTTCTTCTTGAGTTTGTGTTCTCATAAGTGTTATTGAAACCTGACCCACCTAAACCATTAAGGAAATCAGAATTAACGCCACCAAAAGATCTACCACTCAATTCATCATATCCTACATTGGCTACTGCCTTTAATTCTGGCAAGAAATGCATTTTATAGTCTGCTTGAATATTACCGATACTTCTGAAAGAACTACCATAATTATTTTGTTGTTCAATTAAAGATAACGGGTTTCGGCCTGCCAATTGATTAATTTCCGTTGGGGAAGTATACCATTGAAAATATGTTCCGTCAGCATTTTTAACAACTTGTGTTGGATCAAAAGCAATAGCGGCGCCTATAGCTCCTCTATTACTATAATTGTTTTTAATGTAAGACGTATTATTGTTTAATTGGATTTTTAAATGTTTATCTAAGAAATCTCCAGTGACAGAAGCCTGCAAAGTAGTTCTCTCCATATTATCCCTTTTCAAGATACCATTCAAATTAGCATACCCCACAGAAACTCTGTATCCTACATTATCAGCACCACCACTCACAGCGATGTTATGATCTGTACCTAGTGCAGTTCTGTAGATTTCTTTTTGCCAATCAGTATCAGCAGTGCCAACTAAAGCTTGTTGTTCAGGAGAACCGTTAGCAGTTATGAAATCTTTGAATTGAGCAGAAGTTAAAGCATTTACAGTATTTGTAATTTCAGAAACTTGTAAATTCCCGGTATAACTTACTTGCAAATCTCCCGCTTTTCCTTTTTTGGTTGTAATGATAATGACCCCATTTGATGCACGAGAACCATAAATTGCTGTGGCAGAGGCATCTTTCAATACGGTAATAGACTCAATATTGTTTTGATTGATTGTAGACAATGGATTTCTACCACCACTAATACCACCAGCCGCAACCGGAATCCCATCAATAACATATAATGGATCATTGTTAGCAGATAATGAAGACCCACTTCTAATTCTGATGGTCGCCCCTTCACCTGGAGATCCACCGCCATTGATAATCTGTAAACCGGCTACTTTGCCGGTAATCATCTGATCTGCTGAAGTAACAGGCCCTTTGTTAAAGTCTTTAGTTCCCAATACAGTTACGGCTCCTGTGGCATCTTTTTTCTTAACAGTGCCATAACCTACCTGAACTATAACCTCTTTTAACTGATTGGAATCCTCTGTAAGTGTAATTTGGAGATTCTGTCCGTTTAGAGTAACTTCTTTTGAGCGATAGCCGATAAAAGATATGATTATTATAGGAGATTTTACCGTTGATACCGGTAAAATAAACGCTCCATTTATATCGGTGATGGTACCGATTTTGGTGCCTTTGATTCCCACACTTGCTCCAATTAAGGGCTCTCCTTTTTGATCTACGACAGTGCCCGAGACATTTTTAACGGTAGTTTGGGCAACTACACTTGGCATAATAAATAGGATGCTGCATAACATTAGAATGCAATACATACTTTTTTTCATTTTTACCATAATTTGGTTTTTTTTTGGTTGTTAATAAATTGGATTTGACAAAATCGATATACAGTAATCTATGGTGTTTGATTACTATTTCGATTTCGATAATGTAAAATTATGGGGTTAAGTGAGGTACTATTTTTAAAACAATTAAAATGTAGTTAATAACGCTTAATATGATGTTTAATTTTCTGTATATCAGTTGGTTATATTATTTTTTTTTAAAAAAAAGTAGTGATTGTGTAGTTAAAAAAACATTTATTTCCCTGTTTTTGTTTGAATATAGAGGATTCAAAGTTTTAATTAATCTTTTTAAAAACCAGAGTTGTTTTTTTTATTGATTCCAAAACTAAAAAAAACAAATCCCAACTTTCTATCCTTGCAATTGGAATTTTGAATATTTCATGGTTTATGGATAGCATAAAAAAAGGATGCCTTTTGAGCATCCTTATAATTGAATTTGTTGCATTACATGTTAATAGACCAAACAGAGTAACTCTTAGGAGGACATTGGATTTTTACCCATTGGTCTCCTTGCGTTGTTGGGTACCAATTTGAATTACCTGTAAAATCTTTAATTTGGGCATTGCTCCAGTTGGTTTGAATCCATCTTTCTTGCCATGTGGAAGAGTTGTTTAAGTAAACGACCAGTCCTGGATTTCCATTGTAACCATTTCTTCTGGCGATATACTCGTCATTGTCCGTGTATAAGATAGAAGTAGTGCCCGTAGCTTTTTGGTTGTGGATCCAGATCAGGTTGTTCAGTTTTGCTTTGTCCAACCATTCCTCGTAGTCTCTATAGAAAATAGTAGGATAACCTTCGTGAGTCAGGATATAGGCATAAGCCAAATTTTTATTCCATATTTCATCTGTATCGTGATTGGTGACAAAAGTAACCGCTTTAAATGGGTTTCTTTTCCACATCATATCGTCATTCAAAAGATTAAGGTTGTTCCCGTCGAAAGCGTCATTCATTTTATAGTAACACGCAAAGTCAAATACAGAACTGTTGGCGCTATTAGCCCACCAATCCAAAGTGTTTACGTTTGAATCCCACAGCTCTCCTACAGAAAAACCACCAACATTGGCATTCCAATCTTTCACTACCCAAGGGCCAAAGCCTTTTACGTAGTCAAATCTCCAGCCATCAAAATGCATCACATTTTTATAATATTTACCTACACCATCCGCTCTTTTCCAGAGCCAATCCTGCACATTTGGGGCAACATGTGCCAAGTCCGGAAAGCCTCCAAAAGCGCCTTCGTCATTATTTCCATAGGCGTTTTTATAAAAATCGGCACTGGTTCTAGGGAATTTTCCTGAAGCTACATTAGAAAAATCAGTCCATGTTTGAGTTCCAGTAAAGGGGTTGTTTTCCAGTTGTCCACCGCTGTTATGGTTGATTACGATATCGGCAAAAACCTGCATGTTTTCGAGATGGGCACTGGTTATTAAACCTTCCAATTCGGTTTTTGAACCAAATCGTGTTTCTACAGAACCATTTTGGTCGAAATTTCCGAAATCAAAATAATCGGTAGGGTCGTATCCCATAGAGAACGCACCGTTTTGCGCTTTTGACGCCGGCGGTAACCAGATGGATCCGATCCCTGCATTAGACCATTCGGTTACTTTGGTGCTTAGGGTGTTCCACCAGGTTCCTCCCGCAGGCACATCCCAGTAGAATGCCTGCATCATGACACCTCCTCCAGGATTTGCAACATACTTTCCTGTAGCAGAAGTGGTGTTTCCGGTGCTAAACGGATGTCCGTCATGATGAGTCACATCAATTACTTTGAATTGTGAAGCTGCTGCAGCGGAATCGGTTGCCAGATCATCATTTGAATTACACGAGTACAAGCCAATGAGTAGAGCGGATAACAGATAAATTTTAAAATTTTGGTTTTTCATAAAATAAGTAATTTTGGTTAGATAATAGATTTTGTTATTAGCAATTTAAGATAGGTTCGAATTAAAGAGAATAATCCATTTGTTAAAAAAGGGACTTATAGTAAGAGCTGTCTAAAAAAGGCTGGCCGATTTGGACAGCCTTCTTAGGTTCTAATTATTTTTTGGTTTCAATTATGCTAATGGCATAACCTCCTCCCGGTGCCGCAAACTGCGCTAATTTTGTTTTGTTGGTTACTTTTA
>JAKFBW010000007.1:0-25628 GCA_036676965.1 Flavobacterium sp.
TAGCGTATAAGTTCCCGCAGGCAGGTTTGTATTAGAAACGACTTGATTTTGTGCATTGGTAATCACTACAGTTGAACCGGCACTGTTTGTTACAGCAATCGAACCGTCAGCTTCACCAAAACAAGATACATTAGTTGTTTCAGTTATGCTTATTGTTGGCAATGGATTAATGGTTGCTGTTACGGCAGTTCTGGCAGATGATGTACAAGAATTTTCGGTTGCATCAACATAATAAATTGTAGTTGATGTGATGCTTGGGGTTATATAAGAATTCCCAGTTGCTAAAAGCGTGCCACCGGTTGGATCAGTATACCAGTTAACGATTCCCGCAGAAGCTGTTGCCCCCAGCGTTACAGAACCTGTCCCACATCGGGCTGAAGGTGTGGTTCCAGTGATTGTTGGCAAGCTACCTACTGTAATGTTAAAGGAGCATGTTTTTGTTTTAGTTGTGCCGTCCGAACTTATATAAGTCGCAACATATTGTAAATCATGGGATCCAACGGAATAAAAACCGCTATTAGGTCCCGTAACGGTAAAGTCAACACCTGCGGAACATCCATCATCGCTTAAAATAGCTTTAACTGCCATAATTGTATCTGCTGTGTTTGCATTACTTGGTTTTGCAACTGTATAATGGAAAATAAATTTCAATCTGTAAATTCCTGTAATATGTGTTATGGAACCATTGCCAGAATCAAAATCAGCAGCCCAACTGTAAGTTGGGGCACCCCCGGTTACCGTTTGAGTGGATAAGGGTATATCAGGATGTGTTGCATCACCTACTAAAACCAATTGAACGGTATAAGGGTCGGAACCATTGAAATTTACATTTATGGAAACATTAGTGTCATCTTCAATTATTAAATATGGTGTAGTAACTTTAGAATCATTTGACTTGTCATTATCACTTCCTGAAAATAATTTGAGATGCCCACCACTACCCCCAACTCTTGAAATGTAATTAAAATCCCAACATTCGGAACTTAATAGAGACTCATTTAATTCAAAATACATTTGGAAATTGGCATTTGGGTGACCGTTAATCGAACAGGTTTGGGTGATTGTAGGCGAATCCCAAGTAAAATTGGCGCCAGGTTGACCATCAACAACTATATCTGCACATTTAAATTGGTCAGGAGGACAATTAGTTATACTAATACAATCATCACCATTTACAATACTTGTCGATTTCTGTGCATAGATGCTATTTGAATCAAAAATGATTGCTATAAAGATTAATATTAAAATAGTAATGTGCCTTAAAAAAGTAATTTTCGTTTTCATAATAATCAATTTTAAGTATGGTTGGAGCTAAATATTATTTCTCAATGCATAAAATAAAGTAATCTATATTTTATGCGAATCTAATTACATTTAATTTCTTGAATAAATTTCCTCTTTAAAAAACCGAAATACTCGTTAAAAGGCGTTTTTTATGTTAAACAAAATCTAAAAGCTTGCTTGTTGGTCTTTAAGGTTTGTTAAAATGTTAATTATATGTTAAATTTAAAATACTGATTTATCTTTTGTTTTTCACTTTTGCGTTATGATTTTTTTATGCTTCATAAAAACTTGCAATTTTGAATGTGGTATTTTTTGCGACGATTATCAGTGTTAAATAATTTATAAATTCATAAGTTCAAACTTATAATTAAAAAATTGCAATAACAAAAAAAATATCGACAAAATGCATTTTTATAGGTTTAAAATCATGTTATTTTAATATAAATAATATTTTACTTATATTAAAATATGCTGTTTGTTTTGAAAAATTACAGGAATGCAGAAAGAAAAAGAATCAAAAGGGGAGTGTGTTTTTTTGGAAATGAAATATTTATTCCAATATAAATTGTATCTTTCTATTTGAAAATAAAATGAATAAATCTCCCTTCAAAAAAAAAATATGAAAAATTTGATATTGATAAGACACGCAAAGTCCAGTTGGGATACTCCATTGAAAGATATTGACAGACCATTGGAACAAAGAGGAATGAAAGATGCCCATCTGGTATCATTGAATATTTTTAATTATTTACCGCAAACTTTTGTAATCTGGAGCAGTATAGCAAAAAGAGCCGCTGATACCGCTATTATTTTTGCTCAAAACATTTTATATCCGATAGAAAGTATCATATATAAAAAAGAACTTTATACTTTTGACGAAAACCAGCTGGAAAGAATCATAAAATCTATTGATGATTCTTATGACAGCGTTATTATTTTTGGACATAATGCCGCAATAACAAATTTTGTTAATAAATTTGGTGATGTTTTTATAGATAATGTTCCTACAACAGGTTTTGTATCATTAGAATTTGATACTGATTATTGGCAACAAATAAAAAAGAATAAGACTAAACAAATTATATCCCCAAAAGATTTTAAATAAACATAAGTGTGTTAGAACAAAAATATATAGACCGAGAAAAAAGTTGGTTAGCTTTCAATGCCAGAGTTCTTCAAGAAGCCGCAGACGATTCCGTTCCACTTTTAGACCGATTACGATTTTTAGGTATTTTTTCGAACAATTTAGATGAATTTTTCAGGGTTCGTTTTGCAGCAATAAGACGTTTAAGTCTTTCGGGAATTTCCGGGGAGAAATTTTTGGGCGGAATTTCGGCAAAACAATCCGTTCAGGATATCACAGAAATTGTAATTCAGCATCAAACGGAAAGTTTGTTGATTTTAAGGGATATTGAAACAAAATTAGGCGAAGAAGGTATTTTTATCATCAATGAAAAAGAAATTACGAAACAACAGGAGGTGTTTTTAAAGGATTTCTTTATTCAAAAACTAAGTCCCGAACTGGTTACCATTATTTTGAATGATTTGGCTGAATTTCCTTTATTGAAAGATAATGTGGGGTATTTGGCCGTAAAATTGGTGATGAAACAAAACTCGGAAATTCGATATGCCATTATAGAAATACCTAAAACCATCAATCGATTCTTAGTTTTGCCGTCTGTTGATAATAAAAAATATGTAATCCTGATTGATGATGTCATCCGACATAACCTGAAGAGCATTTTCAATATTTTCGATTATGAAAGTGTTGCGGCTCACATGATCAAAATTAGCCGTGATGCCCAATTGGAGATTGATAGTGACTTGAGCAAGAGTATGCTGGAGAAAATTTCAACGAGTGTTAAAGATAGACGAATAGGGGAGCCGGTTCGTTTCATTTATGACCAAATGATTGAGAATGATACACTGGAATTCTTTCTGGAAAAAATGAAAATTGTTTCTACAGACAGCATTATTCCCGGCGGTAGGTATCACAATAGGAGAGATTATATGGATTTTCCTAATTTGGGAAGATTCGATTTGTTGTATAAAACCAATGTGCCTTTACCAATTCCCGGATTGAGTCTTGAAGGAAGTATACTGCAAAAAATAAGTAAAAAGGATTATTTGTTACATGCACCCTATCAATCATTTTCGTATTTAACCAAGTTTTTACGTGAAGCGGCACTCGATCCTAAAGTAACCACCATAAAGATAACCTTGTATCGACTGGCCAAAAACTCCCAGATTATAAGCTCTCTTATTAATGCGGCTAAAAATGGAAAACAGGTAACGGTACAAATTGAACTTCAAGCGCGTTTTGATGAAGCTTCTAATATTTCCTATGCAGAGCAAATGCAAACCGAAGGGATCAATCTTATTTTTGGTATCAAAGGATTAAAGGTGCATAGCAAAATATGTGTGATTGAAAGGAACGAGAATGGAAAAACCAAGCGATATGGTTTCATTTCTACAGGGAATTTTAATGAGTCAACAGCCAAAGTATATACCGATGTCACTCTTTTTACCAGTCATCAACAGATACTTAAAGACATCACTAAAGTCTTTGAATTTTTTGATATTAATTATAGAATACAACGTTATAAGCATCTTATTGTTTCTCCACATTATACCAGAAGTCGATTTTATAAATTGATTGACCGTGAAATTTTGCATGCTTTGGCAGGTAGAAAAACATATATAAAATTAAAAATGAATAGTTTATCTGATTTTGCAATGATCGATAAACTATATGAAGCCAGCAATGCCGGGGTAAAAATTCAACTTCAGGTAAGGGGAATTTGTTCGTTGATTCCGGGTGTAAAAGGGATGAGTGAGAATATCGAGGCTATAAGTATTGTTGATAATTATCTGGAACATTCCCGGATTTATATTTTTGGAAATGCAGGCCAAACGGAAGTGTATATTTCTTCGGCTGATTTTATGACTCGAAATCTGGATGGAAGAGTAGAGGTAACCTGTCCTATTTATGATCAGGAGATTAAAAATGAATTGATAGAAAATTTTGATTTAGGCTGGAAAGGAAACGTCAAGGCACGATACCACTCATATAAATTAGATAATAAATACCGTGAAAGAAATGATAATCCGGTATTCAGGGCACAAATCGAAACCTATAAATATTATCAAAACAAAGTCAATTTATTGGAAGAAAACTTCTTGTAAAGGCTCTTTTGAAGGAATAAAATAATTAAAATCATATTCGAAAATGATTAACATAAAAAAATATGCAGCAATAGATATAGGGTCAAATGCCATGCGTTTATTAATCACAAATATTGTTGAGATGGACGGTAAGGAAGTCCAGTTTAATAAAAACTCCTTGGTTCGTGTTCCAATTCGATTAGGACAGGATGCCTTTACGGTAGGGGAAATTTCCCCTGAAAATGTAGAAAGAATGTGTGACGCCATGAAAGCATTTTATCTTTTGATGAAGGTTCACAAGGTACAATCATATAAAGCTTTTGCCACATCGGCCATGCGGGAAGCGTATAATGCCAAAGAAGTGGTTGCCTTAATTAAGAAAAAAACCGATATAAAAATTGAGATTATTGATGGTAAAAAAGAAGCTGCTATTATTGCATCTACCGATTTACATCATTTATTAAAAACAGATCAAACCTATCTTTTTGTGGATGTGGGTGGTGGTAGTACCGAATTTACTTTGTTCTCTAATGGTAAAATGGTTAACTCCAGATCCTTTAAGGCAGGAACAGTAAGGCTTTTGAACGGGATGGTTTGTGATGTGGTTTGGAAGGAAATTGAAAAATGGATTAAAACCAATACCGCCGATTATGATGAAGTCACATTAATCGGTTCCGGAGGGAATATTAATAAGTTGTTTAAAATGTCCGGTAAAACTCAGGAAAAACCATTGTCATACATTTATATCAATTCACAATATGCTTTCTTGAATTCTCTAACTTATGAGCAACGTATTTCCGAGTTGAGTTTGAATCCCGATCGTGCCGATGTTATCGTTCCTGCAACACGTATTTATCTCAATGCGATGAAATGGAGTGGAGCCCGACAGATTTATGTCCCTAAAATTGGACTTTCTGATGGAATTGTAAAAGCCATGTATTTCGGAAAGATATAATTATCAAAACATTAAAAAATAAGGTTCTACTGGATATTGGATATGCAAATAAAAACTGCACATTGAGTTAAGCTACATTTTTGTAATTAATTTGATTGTTAAATTCTTCAATGCTTTTATAATTCAAAGCAGAATGTCTTCTTTTTCGGTTGTACCAAATTTCAATGTATTCAAAGATTTCAAGTTTCATTTGTTCTTTAGAAATCAGTTTGTTCCCATAAATCAATTCAGTTTTCAAGGATTTAAAGAAGCTTTCAGCTACAGTATTGTCCCAACAATTTTCTTTACAGCTCATACTGCGTGTTATTTTTTTATAGAAATCAAGAACATTTACATTTTTTTTGCTGGCATATTGGACACCTCTGTCGGAATGAAAAATCAAACCCTCTGCTTGGATTCAAAATAAATCAATGTGATATGTTTTTTATGACAATTTTTCGTTGCAGCCTAGCGGTGATTTTTTGTTTTCTCCATCGGTAATAACTTCCACTACTCACCAGTAGAACTTTGCACTTTGCACATTTTTTCAATCGGGAATAGTTGTTCATTGTTTTTAATGAAACTATAAATCATCGACTGCACCTGTATGGTTATAGTAGTCAATAGTTTAGATAGTGTTTTTTTGTGTTTATAATGTTTTTTTTGTAATTTCACGACACATACTTGAATTGTTAGTATGTTAATATACTCCCTTCAAAAAGAACTATGATTGTTCGAAATGAGTAACGTTTACCTTTAAGAATTTTAATTTACAAATGAATTATCTCTAAGTTACTTTATTGATTAATAAATAAAATTTTTGAAACATGACTAAGCCCAGAATTCTCTTAATTAGTCCAACAGGTTTAGATAGGGAGGGAAAGCCTATTGTACAGCGAAAAACGTACTTACCTGGATTGACCATGCCCCAATTAGCAGCAATTACTCCAGAAAATTTTGATGTAACCTGTGTCTCTGAGACATCTGAACCTATACCATGGAAAGAACATTGGGATATTGTAGGATTGACCGGTATGGGGGGATCGGGAGTAATTCGTGCTTATCAAATAGGTGATGAATTTAAAAAGAAAGGCTCGCTTGTTGTAATGGGAGGAATAGCTATCTCCTTGTTTGATGAGGAGATGACCAGGCCCCACACTGATGTTATTATTAAGGGTGAGGCCGAAGATACATGGCCTCGGTTTTTAAATGATTATTTAAATAATAATGTTAAGCTTTCATATAGTATGGAAAAAGTGCCTGATGTAACAACTTTTCCCACTCCCTCATATCACAAATTCAATTTAAAGTATTATGGTTTTTGGCGACCTGTTCAGGCAACAAGGGGTTGCCCATTTCCCTGTACATTTTGCTCTATTTCTGAATTTTTCAAGCGGAGTTATCGAAAACGACCTGTAGAACAAGTTATTCGAGATGTTCGTGCAGCAAAAGCTAGTGGGAGTAAATATATAGCATTCATCGACGATAATATAGGTGTTGATTTCAATTATTGTCGAGAATTATGGACAGCGCTTATCCCAGAAAAAATAATCTGGATAAGCCAGTGTAGTCTCCACATTGCAAAAGATGATGCGATGTTAAGCTTAGCTCACCAAAGTGGTTGTAGGATCTTGTCTTTTGGAATTGAAACAATTAACGAAGCAAGTCTAGTACAAATAGAAAAGGAGTGGAATGATCCAAAAAAATATGAGGAGGCTTTTGCAAATATAAAATCACATGGGATTGAGATATCTACAGAGATGATATTAGGACTTGACGGGGATGATGAAACTGTTTTTGACAAAACTTTCAATTTTTTAATGAGAAATAAAATAGCTCTTCCGAGGATGTATATTTTAACGCCAGTTCCAGGAACACCGATGTATAAACAGTTAATGAAAGAAGAGAGAATTTTTGATCACGATTTTCAAAAATATGTCGGAGGATCTGCAGTTTTTCATCCTAAAAAAATGACCGCGAAAAGATTGGAAGAAGGTTATTGGCAGCTGTATAAAGAATTGTATTCTACAAAAAATATTTTAAGAAGGTTAAGAGGTAATCACGCAAACTTAACTCCATACATGAGACTATTTGTTTTTGGAACAAATATGGCATATAGAAATCACATAAGAAGAGGAATAACACCAGGAATAGTATAGTTAATGTCAAAAATTAAATTTTCAAATAGCCTGAGTGGATCATTTTTTTTTTGAATAACCAATCAAATAGAAGAAATAATATGAAAATTTTATTAGTTCGTCCACCTGTCCCTAAACATACCATTGGATTAAAACATATAATGATTTGCGAACCTCTTGAATTGGAATATATAGCTGCTAATCTGGATGGTCATGAATTAATGATATTTGATTGCTTAGTGGAAAAAGGGTTCAAAAAAAGATTTATGAATTTTAAACCAGATGTAATCGTTAGCAGTTGCTATAAAACGGGGACGAATGAAGTTATCAAAATTTTTAGATTGGTAAAATCAATAAACCCCAACTGTATAACTATTGTAGGAGGTGTTCATGCAACTCTAGTGCCGGAAGATTTCGCCGATATTGCTGTAGATATAGTGGGAATAGGTGATGGTACATTTTTGTTGTCAGAAATAATAGATAAGATCAATAAAAATGAAACATTAGAGAATGTTTCGGGTATTGCCATTCCTGTGGGAGAAGGTAAATTAATTAAATCTTCAAACCGTCCTTACATGCCAAAAGCTGACAGCCTTCCTTTGCCAAGAAGGGATCTTGTTTCACATCTAAAAAGTAAATATTATTATTTAATGCACAAACCGGTAGTTACAATCAAGACTACATGGGGGTGTTGGTATAAATGTAATTTTTGTTTTACTTGGAAAATCACAAAGGGTATGCCTTATAGTCGTTCACCAGAATCCATCATAAATGAATTATTGACTATTGATGCAACTGAAATTTATATTGTTGATGATATTTTTTTGATCAATAATAGCCGTCTTGAAAGGATTGCAAGTTTGATTAGAGAGCATAATATTAAGAAAAATTATTTGTGTTATGCAAGAGCTGATTTTATTGTTGAAAATGAAAGGGTAATCAAAGAATGGGCTTCACTTGGACTAAAAGCAGTATTTGTAGGTTTAGATGCCGTGACTGACGAAGAACTTCTTAAAATGAATAAACAATTGCCCGCAGATTTCAATAAGAAAGCTATTGAAATATTAAGGAAATATGAAATTGACACTTATGGTTCTTTGATACCGGGGGCGGATTACGAAAAAAAAGATTGGGATAGATTATGGGAGTTTATAAAAGAAAGTAAGCTGTATTATGTAAATATTTCTCCAGCTACACCACTACCTGGTGCAGAAAATTATCCAAGTCTTAAATCCCTTTTAACAGTTCCAGAGGACGCTCATGATTTATTCGATTTATCACACCAGCTTACTCCTACAAAAATGCCGATAAAAAAATATTATAGAGAATTACTTAAATTATATGCAAAAACAATTTTAAATCCTAAAAGAGCAAAAGAAAATACTTTTAGAACTCTACCATCAGTGTGGAATATAAATTATTGGAAAATTATTTTAGGGGCTTTAAAGATTGGGAGACAGTTTTTAAATGGACACAAACACCACTCCAGAAGAGAGTTAGAGATATCACGATATAAAGGAATTCAATTAGAGCAATTTGATTTTAGTAATAAGTTCAAGCATCCATCATTTAAAGATTTTGTAAAAAAAGAAACTGAAAAATACACCCTTCAAGATTGAATGATGTACTCATGTGATATTTTGATAGTTAAGATAAATTTAGATTATCATATCACTAGATGCACTTATACCAATTGATAAGATTTCTTTAGGGGGCAAAGAGTTTTTTACCATATTGAAATTCATTTTTGGTCAAATTTCTTAAATAATAAATTAAGATGTTAGGTAGAAGTTATGAAAATTATAATAAAGAACTCGGCTAAAGAAATAGATCCTAATTGGGATTACTTAAATAATAGTGTATATCAAAACCGAAATTTTTTGAATCATGTTGAAAAATATAATCCGTGTAATCAAAGGTATTACCTAGGTTATAATGAAGATGTTTTTGTTGCTGGAGCAGTAGTTTATTCATTAAAAGTAAATGTGTTGACTTATGCGAAATATTGTATAAACCTTCCGATGGTAATTATTGGCATTCCAGTATCAGTTGATGCACATGGTTTGGTCGGGGATAATGATTTTTTTGAGGAATTAATATCTATTATCATAAAGAAAGAAAGAGGTTTAATTCTTTGTTTGAATTATAATACTCCATTAAATATTAGAAATAGTATTGAAATGCAGACACTTCCCACTTTGGTTCATGATAAATGCAATACTACTTGGGAGAATTATTTACAAAGCTTACGACATAATTACCGCAGAAGAATTTTAAGCGCTGAGAAAAAATTTTTAGGAGTTTCATTTGAGGAAAATTTATGTTCACAATTTACAGATGAACATTATCAACTTTATTTGAATATTATGAAATGTACCAAAACAAAATTGGAAACCTTATCTTATCACTTCTTTTCAAAATTGCCTGAAGAATATAGGCTTCATTCATTTTATGCAGAAAATCAATTAATTACTTGGCATATTACGATTTTCAATAGAGAAATATATTATTTTTTATTTGGTGGACTTAATTATGTTCTTCGAAATAAATACGACGCATATTTTAATAATCTTATCCAAATTATGAAAGAAGCAACTGTCTTAAAAAGCGGTTCAATAAATCTTGGGCAAACAGCTGAAATATCTAAAAACAGACTTGGGGCACGATTAATTGAAAAGAAAATGTTTCTATACCACAGAAATATTTTAGTTAGAATGCTGTTTCGGTTATGCAAAAATTTGTTAGGATATAAAATGAATACTACCGAAGTGAATATTCATAAGATAAATTATTAGATGTGGATATTTTTATAGGACTTAGAAAATTTTAATTAGAAAAAACGCTGAAAGTAAAAACAAACACAGATGGAAGATAGTATTTCAGAATATTACAAAAAATACTCTAAGCCACTCATGGCTGAATTACTTGAGCTGTTGAAGTTAGACAAAGTGTATGATAAGGCTGAAGGCGATTTTCTGTATTACAAAAATAAGGATAAGGAAGAGGAAATACTTGATTTAGTTGGAGGATATGGATCTTTGCTTTTGGGTCACAATAATCAGAAATTAGTTGATTATTTAATTTTATTATATAATAAGAAAACTCCTGTTCATGCGCAATTATCAATCCGTTCAGGATCCGCAATTTTGAGTAAAAAATTGAGTGATATTATTGAGGATAAAAGCAATAAAACATATGTTTCGACTTTTACTAATTCAGGAGCCGAAGCTGTAGAGGCTGCAATAAAACATTCATATTTATCATACAGAAACAAAATAAAAGCCCATTATCATTCACTTGAAAAAGCTTTTCTAAACATGGAGAATTATTTTAATAAATATGAAAATGATTTTAGTGTAATATTTAATAATAGGCAATGTGTTAGCTTACAGTTATTTAAGAGGGATGTTTTTGAAGCTAATAACAACGCTGTTAAACTGAATAAACTTAAGATTTTGGCTTCTCAAAAATCTTTTCATGGGAAAACAATTGCTGCGCTTGCAATAACATCTAATCCATTGTTTCGTGAGCCATTTTTATCTGATGAACAATTTGAAACAATCTTTTTTAATTGGAATGAAGAAGAAGTTGAGAATTATATTATTCAAAATGAGTATGTGTTTCTTCTGCCGGAAATGAGTCCAAAAGGAAAGATTAGTGTCAAACATATTAAGCAAAATTGTATTGCTGGAATCATAATAGAGCCTATTCTTGGTGAAGGAGGCATTCATGTGGTTCCTTATGAATTCCTCAGATTTCTTAGAAAGGAAGCAACACTCAAAGATATACCTTTAATCTTTGATGAAATTCAATGTGGTTTTTATAGAACGGGTGAATTTTTGGCTTCTTTTAAAGCTAATGTATATGCCGATTATTATGTTATGGGAAAATCTCTCGGGGGGGGGATAGCTAAAATTAGTGCACTTATTATTGATAGTGAAAAATATCTTCCAGAATTTGGAATGAGGCACACCTCAACATATGCTGAAGATGATGTTTCATCGTTAATATCGCTCAAAGCTTTTGAGATAGCAGAATTTCACAAAAAAGATATTGTGAAAATTGGTTCGTATATAGTTGATAAATTACTAGAGATTAAGCAAAAGTATAGCGGAATAATTTCAGATGTAAGGGGTGATGGACTGATGATTGGTTTTTCATTTAAAGATTTTAGTTTAAATCAATGCAGTGGACTTCAATTACTATATAGGGCTAATTATTTAGGCTATGTTATTTCAGCGTTCTTATTGAATAAAAAAAACATTCGGGTTTCAGTAACACTTTCTGATCCCGCAACCATTCGGATTCATCCAAGTCTATTTGTTTCAAAAAAATCGGTAGATAAATTTATCGATGCAATGGACGAATTGTGTTATATATTGTATTGTTCGGATTTGTATTCATTAATCAATTTTATGCTTGATGAGGAAATTCAAAATTTGAGACCTGTACAGGATTTTGGGCAAAACGATATTATTCTTGAGAATGCGAATAATGTTAAATCCCAAGTAGGTTTTTTAGTCCATTATATTGATTCAAAGTCAATACGTGAATCTATACCTTCATTAGAAATTTTAGATGATGAATCTCTTCAGAAACTGATGAGGATGCTTATGCCTATTGCTCAACCGGTACTGCTGGGACGTAATTGTATAATGAATTTACAGCAAGAAAAAGTTTTAATAAGTTTTATTGGCCTTCCATTTACATCAAAAATGGTAAAAGATGATTTATCGCATTCTAGAAATACGATTAAGCAGTATCGAAATTTGTGTAACAAAGCAATTCATTATTTAAATAGTGATGCTATTTCAATAATTGGGCTGGGTCAGTTTACATCAATAATAATGCAAAATGGCAAAGCCGTAGACAATTCACGAGTAGTTGTAACGAGTGGTAATAGTTTTACAGTGCATACGTCTTTAATGGCTATAAAAACAGAAATCCAAAGAAAACAATATAATAAGATAAAAATTGCCGTTGTTGGGGCAGGAGGCAATATAGCTACGGTTATTTCATATGGCTTAATTGATTATTGTGATTCAATTGTTTTGGTTGGGAGTTCAGCAAATTCTGAAAATCGAATAAAAGAACATGCGCTTTGTTTATTAAAACAAATTTTAAAAAAAATGCTGGCTAATGGAGCCTCAAAAAGCAAATTGGAAAATATTTTTTTTACGAGTAATCTATTCTTAGCTGTTAAATACAACGAAAAACTTATAGATTCTGATTCTTTATGGGATTTGTATGCGGATGAATTTGATAATAATCTACCAATTAAAATAACATGGGATCTTGATCATTTAAAAGATTGCGATATTATAGTAGCCGCAACAAACCAAGGCACCCCATTTCTTGAGTCAAAACATTTTAAAAATGGTGCATTTATTTGTGATATTTCTATTCCCTCAAATTGTAATAAAGAATTATTAGAGAATAAAAAAATGAACGTTATTCATGGCGGTATAGTATCCTTGCCTAATGATGAGAAGCTTCATTTAAAAGGGCTTCCATTGCAAAAGGGGCAAGCATTTGCATGTATGTCTGAAACAATGCTTATGGGGTTTGAACAAAGTGAAAAATCTTTTTCTTTTGGGGAGCTACTGACTAGTCAAGTTAATGAAATAGGAAAGATTGGGGATAAGCACGGTTTTAAATAGTAAGAGTAATATGTGAAAAACACTAAAGTGAATCGTTTACTTAATTAAGAAAAAGGATAGTCTTGTCTATCTGGTTTGTTGAATCAGAAACAAATTCAAATAATCAGAAACGAATATGGGAGTAGAAATAACAGAAGTAAGGACTAAACAGGAATTAAAAAAATTTATACAATTCCCTCAAGAATTGTATAAAGGAGATCCTAATTATGTTTCAGAATTGTATCTGTCAGTAAAGTTGATGCTTACCAAGAAAAATCCTTTTTTACAACACTCCCAGATTGCCTTGTTTTTAGCAAAGATAAATGATGAAGTTGTTGGAAGGATAGTCGCTATTTATAACAAAACACATTTAGAAGTTTATGATGATGCTACTGGCTTTTTCGGTTTTTTTGATGCTATAAATGATATTGAGGTTGCTCAAGCTCTTTTTCAGATTTCGTCTGATTGGTTGAAAAATAAAGGTATAACTCAAATGGTTGGGCCAACTAACCTAACTACAAATGACTCTTGTGGTTTTTTGTTAAACGGTTTTGAACATCATCCAATGGTTCGAATGCCTTATAACTATAAATATTATAATGAATTATGTGAGCATTGCGGTTTTGAAAAAACAATGGATTTATTTGCTTATGAAATTAACGGGAAAGCGGTAGTTGAAAAGTATGAAAATGTTTTAAAACGTAGCATCCAGAAAATGAAAGACAATGATACAAAAATACGACCTGTGTCGGCGAAATATTTTAAAGATGATATTGCCAGACTAAGGATTGTATATAATAAATGTAATGAAAATAATTGGGGGTTTATCCCTTTGAATGAAAATGAATTTTTAGCAATGGCAAAAGACTTGAAAATGATTGCTCCTCTCGATTGTGCACTATTGGTTGAAAAAGGGAGAGAGATTATTGGTTTTGTTGTTGCTGTTCCAGATATAAACCAAGCTTTAAAACACATTGTTGGAGGAAAATTACTTCCTTTTGGATTTTTAAAATTATTATGGTATAAACGAAAAATAAATAAGGCACGTGTTATGATTCTAGGAGTTCTGAAAGAATATTCGGGACAGGGAATAGATTTGGTTTTGTACCATAAAATAACGGAAGTATTAAATAAACATCAAATATATGGAGCTGAGGCCAGTTTCGTTCTTGAAAGCAATAAGATAATGAATGCAGTTTTAAAGAAAATAGAAGGTAGGCGAATTAAAGAATATAGAATCTATGGCAAAAAAATATCTTCTAACGGTATCTCCCCATAAAATTAATTTCAAGAAGGAAAATGACATTTAGAAATGAAAAATATCGGAAATTAGGCAAGTGACCTTATAAGAATAGATGCCATTGATAGGCCATCTCAGTTTGGAACCTATCAGGTTGGGTTCCCGACCACTCATTACTATATGAATTTTTGTAAAGTCAATTGATTTACTGATAGCAAATGAAAGACTTTAGGTTGTCGTTGGATTTAAGCAATAAAAACAATTTTATATACTTAATAAAATTAAAATGGAATCTACATCAAATCAATCAATTAGAGAGGTAAAGGGGCCGTCACTTACTAATTTTATCAGAAGAATAGGAGAGTATCCTGCTTTTCATTTTCATAAACTGATGGGTGAATATGGTGAAATTGTTCGCTGTAATCCTTTTTTTTATTTAATCAGTAATCCGGATATCGCAAAACAAATTCTCAATCTGGATCAAAAAGACTTTAGTCAAGAAGATTTTGTGGGTAAACGAATAAGAACGGTTTTTGGAAAAGGATTAGTGATAAGTACGGGTGACATTTGGGCAAGTGAAAGGAAACTTTTGAATCCAATATTTAAACCCCAAGCCGTTCATTTATTTATCTCTGAAGCAATTATTGAAATTGATAAGGTTTTGGATAACTGGGGTTCTTATGCTGAAAAAAATGAGACATTTGATCTCGTAGATGAAATGGGCAATATAGCAATTATGGTTTCTGGAAAAGTTTTATTTGATACAAATTTTAAAAATGAGGTTAGTGAAATAAAGGATGTAGTTAGAACCGGGACAAAGTATATAGTTAGTGGGCTTCCGTTTTACATTCCTTTCTGGATACCCACCATTGCGCACCTAAGGTTGAGGCGAGTGAACCGTAGAATTGATAATATTCTGATGCCAATTGTGCGAAATCGGCTCCGATTGAAAGAATTAAGAAATGATCTTGCGGATACATTGATAAATACTTTGGGAAATCCCAAGGCATCAAGTAATGACCAGAGGTTAATGCTGGATGAAATGAAAACTATGTTAGCTGGGGGGTATTTCCCTGTTGCATGTTGTTTATCTGTCTTTTGGCATGTACTTGGGCAACATCCGGGTTATTTTTCAAAACTCAAAAAGGAAATAAGAAGTAAACCAATAGGCTACAATTTCACGGAACATTTTTATAGAGATTTTCCAATTACGACCAAAGTGATTTTTGAAACTATGAGGCTATATCCGGTTGCCTTTTCCATTTGGCGAAAATCTAAAATTGAACAAAATATTGATGGACTTTGCATTTCAAAGGGGAAAACCATATGCATATCAATTTTCAATATACACAGAAATCCAAAGTTTTGGGAAGACCCGGATAAATTTAATCCTGAGCGATTTGATGAGGCAAGATCTCGGAATAGGCCGCGACATCATTTTATGCCATTTGGATGGGGAAACCGCAATTGCATAGGTGATAATTATGCAATGATGATTATTTATTTAACCATCATAAGAATCATTCAGAAGTTTGATATTGAAATACTACCTGTACAAGAATTAAAGGTAAAATCAGCCCCTTTAATTTCCCCTAAAAAAGTATATGCAAAAGTTAGCTTAAATCGAGAAGGCTGAAAATCATCACCATTAAAAAATGATCACAAAATAATTCATTAATGCGTTATTAGGTGGCAACAAAATAATCATGGAAAATATAGATCCGTTTTATAGATTTTTTTTACCAATTTATATAACTCTTTATATGCTTTTCTTATATGTAATTAATGTCAGTTCATTTAAGAAAAAGTATAAAATTGATCCTAGAGCAGTCAAAAAAAATGATAAATTGATGTATATGCTGGAGCACTTCAGGAATCTCATATTCATATTTGTTATCCTAAGCATATTAATCTATTCCTTTTTTCCTGGCCTTTATTTTTTATTCGTCCCTATTAATTATTTAAATTTTGAAATTCTACGATTGACGGGAGTATTTATTCTTATAGGTTCTATGATCCTAACAAGGGTTTCACAGATCCAGCTAAAAGGAGCCTGGAGGATTGGCATAGATCGTACGGATATAAAAACAGATTTAATAACAACCGGTATTTACAGTAAATCTAGAAATCCAATTGCCTTGGGTATGTTGTTGAGTGCATTAGGCTTATTTTTTGTAATACCCAATATGATAACATTTACAATAATTGGTTTGGCATATGTTATTTTTTCAACAAGGATAATATTAGAGGAAGAACATTTATATAAATTACATGGTGAAGCCTATGAGTCATACCGAAAGAAGACGAGAAGGTGGATTTAGCTATCCGATGAATAGTGTTTATGATATTGATATTTTTTAGGAAATTCAGAAAAATATGAAAGGACAATTTATAATGATGTTTGAAATTATGATAACCATACTGATGTTTTATGAAATCAACAGCAACCGAAAAGCTTATACTATCACGGTCAGGGGACTGGACTTTTGATTACCATGTGTCGTTGGTTTTTGATACCCACGTCAGAAAATCAATTCCCTGTTATGTAGAAATTCAAAATCTAATAGCAGAAATATCCAAAAAAATACTTTCCGATAATGCTTTGGTATATGATTTGGGAACCGCTACAGGAGAGATTATCTATAATGTTTTTAATGCAAATGCATCCAAAAACATTACCTATGTAGGGATCGACCAATCGGATTCGATGTTAAAAATGGCTAAGCAAAAGTGCTCTGAAATAAAAAACGCAACATTCCATAACGAGAAAATTGAAACTTTTAATTATGAAAAATCGGATCTAATTATAGCTGCTTTTACGATACAATTCACTGAAATTAAAAGCAGAAAACAAATTTTGAAAAGAATAAAAGATACACTCAAGCCGGATGGCTCTTTTATTTTTTGTGAGAAAATATGTTTTCAAAATTTCGATGAAAATAATTTTTATAGTCAGATTCATGAAGATTGGAAATTAAATTACTTTTCAAATAAGGAAATAAAGGCCAAAAGAGAGAGCCTGAAAAATGTGATGGAGTCGATGTCTTTAATAGAAAATATTGAACTACTGAAGGATGTTGGGTTCAAACAAATCAATATATTTTTTCAGTGGTGTAATTTTGTATGCATCCTGGCAAAATAAACAGGAGGTACAATCGTTGCAAAAGTATGTTGATAGGCACTAAACCGTTTACACTGCTTTTGCTCTCTTTGCGTAAAAGAGAATAGATACTTTTGTTTTCATCGCGGTAACCTTTTAGTTTATATTAAACAAAAATACCTGTTTATAATTAGATTTATAAACAGGCATTTTTTATTTTAAAAGGGCAAGCTTAAATAAGCTGCTTTTTCATTTTAGTATGGTAAAACTCGTTTCCCTTTTACCTCTTCCAATAACTCGGCCATGGCTAAATAAAAGGCACTACTTCCACAAATGACACCAATGGTTCCTGCGACAGGAGTTATAGACTCATTTCCTGTCCATTTTTCGATTGCTAATAGAAAAAACAAAATGGTTAAGGAAAGAAAAACAAACTGTTGTACTTTACTTCCACCCCAGGTTCCGTACCACATCAAAGCTGTAAATGTCCCCCAAATAGCCAAATAACAACCCAAAAACGGTGCTGGCGTAGCGATAGCAAATTCATTACCTGTACTTGGCAACATCCAAGTAGCAACCAATGTCATCCAGAAAAAACCATAAGATGTAAATGCAGTGGCAGCAAAAAGACTTCCTCTTTTATAAGAGATAATTCCGGCAATTACTTGGGCTATTCCTCCGTAAAAAATACCCATAGCAAGGATTACGGCGCTAACAGGAAAAAATCCCATGTTATGAATGTTTAATAAAATTGTGGTCATTCCAAAACCTAGAAGTCCTAATGGTGCTGGATTGGCTAATTGTTTTTCCATTTTTAATTTTTATTGGTTAGTAATCTTTCAAAAATAGAAAAATTTAGCAATAAAAAAAGCTATTTGGAAATTAAATGTTGAAATGACACATAAAATGTGTCATTTAAAATCTGTATTTGCAAAGAATAGAAATAATTTAGGCGTTTAAATCCAATCCAAATGTGGTTCGCAGTAATTCGATATTTGGATTTATCTCATGAAGTCTGTTGTAACGATCCTGGTCATTGAAAGACCTTTTATTTTCAATACTTTCATTCACGATGACTTCAATAGTAATGTTGTGATTGTGTAAATGACCTCTTAAATGTCCAAGAAGTCCGTGCATCTCTCTTTCAAAGTCCAATTTTGAACCTTCGTTTGGTAATTCAATGCTAATAGTAGTTCCCTTCAGTACCGGATCATTTATCAATAACAGGGATTCCATTATTTTGAATCCTTTTTCACCCAAGCGTTGTGCATATTTGTTCCATTGCAATAACATTTCGGTTTCTGTAAAAGGTTCAGTAGGTAAATCAATTGTTGTTTTTACAATTTGTTTATTGCTTTCTTCTAAAGCTTTTTTTGCCCGGATACTGGATAGTGAAAAAGCGGAAACTTTTGGTTCGCTGGAAAAAGTAGTTTCAACTTTTGGAGTTGGTGTAACCGAATTAAGGAGAGCTTCTACAGTAAGAGCAGGCATTTCTGCAATTTTCTCATTAGAAGGTACAGAAGAGACTTTGTTTTGTTCAACTATAGAGTAATCTGTTTTTCTGAAATAAGTAGGCGGAATTATAAATGCATCAACTTTTTTTTTTCTCCATCATAAGTGATAGAGGCTAATTGCATTAAACAAAGTTCAACCAGAAGGCGTTGGTTTTGGCTTACTTTGTATTTTAAATCACAATCATTGGCAATTGCGATTCCTTTTAATAAAAAATCATGATCACATTTTTGGGCTTGTAAACCATACATTTTTTGAGCTTGTTCTCCAACTTCCAATAAAGATAAGGTAGATGGTGTTTTTGAAACTAACAAGTCTCTGAAATGAGAAGCCAAGCCGGAAACAAAATGATGTGCATCAAATCCTTTGGCAAGAATATCATTGAAGGCAAGTAACAATTCAGGAATTTTATTTTCAAGAATTAAATCTGTAATCGTAATATAGGTTTCATAATCCAGTACGTTCAGATTTTCGGTTACTGCCTGACGAGTCAAATTAGTACCGCAATAGGAAACCACTCTGTCAAAAATAGACAAGGCATCACGCATGGCACCATCCGCTTTTTGGGCAATGATATGTAAGGCATCATCTTCAAAAATGACTCCCTGACTGGAGGCAACTTCTGATAAATGTTCTTTGGCATCTTTTACCGTGATTCTTTTAAAATCAAAAATCTGGCAACGGGATAAAATCGTTGGAATAATTTTATGCTTTTCGGTCGTTGCCAAAATGAAAATGGCATGTTTAGGCGGTTCTTCCAAGGTTTTCAAGAAAGCATTAAATGCCGCCGATGATAGCATATGCACCTCGTCAATAATATACACTTTGTATTTTCCGGTTTGGGGCGGAATACGAACCTGATCGATCAGATTTCGAATATCATCTACCGAGTTGTTCGAGGCAGCATCCAATTCGAATACATTGAAAGCAAAATCTTCCAAGGGGTCATCATATCCCGGCTGATTTATTTTTCGGGCCAAAATACGGGCACAAGTTGTTTTACCGACGCCACGAGGTCCGGTAAATAATAAAGCAGAAGCTAAGTGATTGTTTTCTATGGCATTCAATAAAGTATTGGTAATCGCCTTTTGTCCCACAACATCATTAAATGTTTGCGGACGGTATTTACGGGCTGATACTATAAATTGTTCCATAGAAATTTTTAATCGAAAGCAAATATAGGTTTTAATTTAAAGATTGAAAAATTTATATATTGAAAGATTTAGGATTTATTCCAAAGTCAAATGCGTATTTGTTTAGTGTCTTTATAAACCTACATTTAGTAGGTTGATTTAGTCCGTTTAACATTTTTTTTGGGCGAAAAAAATATATGTAGAATGTTTTAATTACAATGAATAAACGACAACAATCAAAACAGGATGTTTTTAAATTGATTGAAGAAAGAATCGGGATTCCTTTTGTAATGGATCATTTCGAAGAAGGCGAAGTGTGTTTTGTTAATAATGAAGCTATAAGATATGATTTCAAACTTCAGTTTACCACTTACGATGTTATACATTATATATATGGAGTTGTTGATAAACTGTATTGGAGGGAAAATGAAAAATCACCTCCAATACAGTTGTTAAAAATACCTCTTCCGGTCAATGGGGCTTCTTTTTGGGAATATTGCGAAATCGGGAAAAATAAACGGTTGAAGTGTCCAATCGAAACAATTGAATTTGTAAATCTTTCCTATTTGAATTGGTCAATTATTTAAAATAAATTATCAACTTTAAGATTTATTTCGATCTTTTATACCAATGTCTAATAAGACTTGAGCTGTTTCATTGATGGAATTGGCAGCAAACCCGGCAACATAAACTCCTTTTTTTCCTGATTTGGATTGAATACCAAAAACGATGGCTTCATCATCGGGATTTGATTCCCCTTCATAACGGTAGATATGTTTGATTTCATATTTATGTGGGTTTTTGGCGATATCTTCTTCATGAAGATTAAAATCGTAATTAAAACCATTTTCATTCAATTCATCTAAAGCTTTGGACACGGAGGCATAATGATATATTTGTTTCATGATATTAGGATTTAATCGGTTTAGTCTAAAGTTAATGATTTTAAAATTAACTACAGAAAAAAATAGTAAGGCAACCTAATTAGAATATCATGAATTACAGATTTTAGTATAAGTTCATTGTATTCGAATTTGAAAATTTTAAACCTGATAACGGGTATTCCGGTATTCCTTTTCGTTGTATTAATACTTTAAATTTTATTCCCATATCAAATAACAGTCTGTAATTCATCAAAGCCTCATGGCCTGCCAATTGTAAATTATCCTTATTTTTCAGTAAAGAACGGTTTTGATATTCTTTGATACCAAGTCCCATTAAAAAATTAGCCTGATTGACCATGCCGCAGTAATCCATACCATATTGTAATCCCCAGTGGCTTAAAGCTGAAAAATTGGCATGGGAAGTGATGTCTTGTTCTCCTATATATTGATACGGATTGTCATTTTTATGATGCTTATTGTAACATAACAATGTTCCGCAACTTCTGCGGGGGCTGTATAGTTCAGCTGATTCAGAACCATAATCTATAGTAATCATATATCCTTTATGTAAGTTTTGGGCAACTTCTTTAATCCAGGATAAAGCCTCCAGATTTATTTCTGTTCGAAATCCTTTTGCCAACTGTATCCCCAAAGTTTCAAAATAATTGGTGAGTTCTTTTTGGGCAGGTTTCAAAACTTCGATGAAATCACTGTTGTAATCAATAAAGACTTCCATGAGTTGATCCTGCATGATTACCTGATGAACCGAGAAATTATCTACCAATTCATTGGACAGAATACACCCATTTATTTTGGGGAGCTCTTGTGTGGAGTTGTACCAACTTACTTTTTCATGCAAATGTTTTTTTTCAATCGCTTGCATGCTGGTACTTTTTTCGATAATACAGTAAGTCAGGTTATTGTATAGTGGGGTATTGTTTTTGAGGTAATCTAAAATATCATGGCACAACAGACCTGTTCCTGCACCGTATTCAACAATTGTAAAAGGATTTTTTCCTAAAATTTGCCACATTTCTTCCATTTGCCGTCCTATCATGGCACCAAAGTCGGCTGACAGGTATGGACTGGTGTAGAAATCACCGTCTGTCCCAATCTTGTTTTGGGCAGAATTGTAATATCCCATTTCAGGATAATACAATGCCATTTCCATAAAATCCCTAAAAGATAATGGACCTTCTTTTTTGATCCGTTCTATTATGATTTCGGAAAGCAACATCAACGGTAGGTTTAAATCTATTTTTGGAGTATATTAAGAAAGGATGTTTATATGGATTTCTTTCTTATAAAGATCAAAGCAAAACAGAAATTAGAGTTTACATTGTCCGCTTCCTTCAATACATAATCTTTCCAAAACGCGGGCGGCATCATTATCTGAATTTGCCGAAAATCCGGCCACAAAAACACCTTTTTGGTCCGAATTTGATTTTATACCATAAACCACTGCCTCGTCGTCCGGACTAGAATCCCCTTCGTAGCGGTATACGTGTTCAACCTCATAATTATGCGGATTTGCGGTGATATCTTTTTCATTAAGATTAAAATCATAGGTGAAGCCTTTTTCTTTTAATTCGGTTAAGGCCTCAGAAACTGTTGCATAGTGATAGGTTGGTTTCATGGTGAATTAAAGATTAATAGTTATTGTTTAAAGGTAACTATTTTATTATTAAGTTGTTGTGAAAGGGATGTTAAAGTAAGTTGTTTAAAATTGAAAACCAGGATTAAATTTTGTAAATTCGCGTCACAGACCGCCTTATCGCTGTCCCGATTTTATCGGGAGGGAGGAAAGTCCGGACACCATAGAGAGGCATAGCGGGTAACACCCGTCATCCCGATTTTTCGGGATAGGACAAGTGCAACAGAAAGTATGTACAGGTAATGCTGTAGTGAAACCAGGTAAACTCTATGCGGTGAAATATCAAGTATATCAGTATTTAAGGGTTTCTCGCCCGTTGCTGAAGGGTAGATAGCTTGAGCTTATGAGTAATTATAAGCCTAGATAAATGATAAGGGTTCGCCTCGGCGAATACAGAATCCGGCTTATAGGTCTGTTTTTTTTAAAAGAATTGTGCGTTTTTATAATTTTACTATACTTTATGTGTATTAGAAGTAAAATTTTTTTTAAAAAAAATTATAATACAGTTGACTTCCTCTTACAAATTAGTTGCTTGTTCTTAACGAAATGTACTCTAACTCTAGGTGAATTTAAAATGATATCTAAATAAATGTATAAAAAAAAACAGTAGCAAATTGGTACTTACTACTGTTTGAAATTATATTTCACCTTGTGTCAATCTTGGTGTTTTCTGAAAGTATTATTTAAAATAAGAAAATGTTTCCTCGTTTTCTAATTTCAATAGGGTTTCATAAATCAACTTGATGACATTTTCCACATCTTCACGATGCACCATTTCTACAGTTGTATGCATATAGCGCAAAGGAAGGGAAATTAATGCAGAAGCTACACCGCCATTACTATAAGCAAAGGCATCAGTATCTGTTCCGGTTACTCGGGAAGAAGCCAGACGTTGAAAAGGAATTTTCTTTTCTTCGGCAGTATCTAAAATCAATTCTCTTAAATTGTTTTGAACTGCTGGTGCATAAGTTACCACAGGTCCTTTTCCGATTTTGGTTTCTCCTTCAATTTTTTTCTCAATCATCGGAGTGGTAGAGTCGTGGCACACATCGGTAATAATAGCTACATTAGGGTTAATGGTTTTGGTAATCATTTCGGCACCGCGCAAACCTACTTCTTCTTGAACAGAATTGGTGATGTATAATCCAAAAGGGAGTTTGATTTTGTTCTCGTGTAATAAGCGAGCCACTTCGGCAATCATAAAACCACCCATACGGTTGTCAATGGCGCGACAGACAAATTTATTTTTGTTGAGTATCATGAATTCATCAGGATAGGTGATAACACAACCTACATGTACGCCCATTTTGGTAACTTCTTCTTTGGTTTCACATCCCAAATCAATAAAAAGATTACTGATTTTTGGATTTTCTTCTTTGTCCCTGTTTCTGGTATGTATAGCTGGCCATCCAAAAACACCTTTTACAATTCCTTTTTTAGTGTGGATATTTACCCGTTTTGAAGGGGCAATTTGATGGTCTGAACCACCATTTCTAATTACATAAACCAATCCGTCATCCGTAATATAGTTTACATACCAGGAAATTTCATCGGCATGTCCTTCAATTACCACTTTATAAGGAGCGTCAGGATTTATGACTCCAACAGCGGTGCCATAAGTGTCTGTAATAAATGTGTCAACATATGGTTTCAAATAATCCATCCATATTTTTTGTCCTTCAGCTTCATAGCCGGTAGGAGAGGCGTTGTTTAAATACTCTTCCAGAAAGGTCAAAGAAGATTTTTTTAGTATCGAATTTGTGCTCATAAAATTATTTTTTGCTAAAATATAAATTTGGTATTAGACTTGTAGGGATAATGTATAATTTTACACTTTAATTTCGTCTCATGAAGTTTGTAACCCATATAGTATTCTTTTTCTTTTTATCAATAGCAACCAAAGCCCAGGTAATTCCAAACAATCCTGACGGAATGGGGTATGAAATTAATGATACTATTGATATCATAAATGATACTATACAATTAGAGGAAATTATCATTTCAAAAGAAAAATTGGATCCAGATGACAGAAAACGCTATTTAATCCTTAAAAGCAGGGTGTTTGTTACCTATCCTTATGCAAAATTGGCTTCGGAAAGACTGACCAATTTAAATTTGGGTATAAAGAGATTAAAAACGGCTAAAGAAAAGAAAAAGTATTTCAAGATTGTCGAGGACTACCTTACGAATGAGTTTGAGGCCAGATTAAAAAAGATGTCTCGCAGTCAAGGTCGGATTTTGGTAAAGTTAATTCATCGTCAAACGGGATCTACTACTTATGAGTTGATAAAGACATTAAAAAGTGGTTGGAAAGCATTTTGGTCCAATACCGCAGCAAGCATGTTTGATATTGATTTGAAATCAGAGTACACTCCTTTTGATGTAAACGAAGACTATTTGATAGAAAACATATTGAAGGATGCCTTTGCTTCAGGTCGACTGATAAATCAGCCTCCGGCAAATCCTGTTGATATTGACAAACTCAATGAGTCTTGGGATGCTAAAAAAGTAAAGTAATCATTATTCTGGGTGTTCCCTGATTTTATACGTGAGGCATTATCAAAAAGGGATAATGCTTTTTTTTTGTGTAAAATAGGTTGGGTTATTCGCTGCAAGTGCTTGTCAGGTTTCGTTTCACTGCGCTTTCCTGCGGGCTTTTCGCTGCAAATGAAATTCATTGAACTCTGATTAAGGCAAAAGTATAGTGAAGTGATCCCTAATGCTGGAGTTAGGGAAACTAAGTAATTAGAATAAAATAATGTCGTATTTATTTGTTTATATGTACTAAAAATAGTATATTTATCTCATTATGAGATATGTAGAACTTAGAAAAGAAGAATTAGAGGTATTGAAATACCTTCATCAAAATAGTCCCAATAATACTGTTAGAAAACGTAGTCAATGTATTGTTTTATCGCATCAAAGGCATAAGATTAAGGACTTGG
>JAKFBW010000008.1:0-2197 GCA_036676965.1 Flavobacterium sp.
GTGAATGGCAGCTTGTTGACCTTCCGTAACACCTTTCATGTATTCAGAAGAAAATTGTTTGTTGCTGTCTGCCAAGATTTTCATGGTTTCGTGACGGTACTCTAGCCATTCAAAAGCTTTTTTAAGCTCGTTATTCATTTTCCTTCCTCCTTTTAATTCGGTTTTTCTTCGATCTACGCACCAAGCGTTGGAATCTTGCAATTTGTTATAATTTCCTCCTCTGTAAAAGGCAGAGTTCTTTTTAATGTTTCAAGATAATTTGCATCAATTTTTATCAAGCTTCCGTTGTCCTTATAACTGAATCTAAAATAAACTTGTTCTTTATATCTCCCATTAACTCTTCTCATTACATTGTGTCTTGGGTAGACCCTCTTTTTAGATTCTTTTTCAACCATTTCACCGTACTTATTCATCATGTACGGAATTTTCTTACCGTTAACTATAACGTCAAACCACGCGTGCTGTAATTTACACCATTCTTCAACTTCTCTATATTCGTACAGTTTCTCGTGAACTAGATATTCGTCAATCATTTTTTCAAAAGTTGTTTTATTGATGTTGTAGCTAAAATATACGTAGCACTTTTGCAATTCTTCTAGTGTTCCAGCTCCTATTCCAACAAATTCACCATGTTTTTCATAAGACCCGTGATCGAACCAGTAATCTTTTATTTTTTCAGTGCTTCCATCCTTCATTTCTAATGTTAATTCTCTACCAGCAAATGCATCCCCAAAAGGTTGTTTCTTTAAAAAATGACTTGCCACAATATCGCCTGTTGAATTAACGGCTGAACCAACATAATTTGTACCTATTTTTTCATAAGTCAATTTTGGTATTTCATCAAATACAACAAAGTAATTACCGTGTTTTTGTTTTATTAATTTTAGTATTTTCATACCTTGGATTCCCCTTTCGTTAGTTCGCATTTTGGTTCAACTATGCGCCTTTCGGCTGACTTTGTTTTTGTGATAGTATCTTATTGAGATACTGGAACACCTTTTTTTCAGTTTCTTTTGAAGGTGAGTTGATGATTGTTACTTTCAATTCTGCACTTCCTTTCGTGACTCAAAGTTACCAATTAAGGTAAAAAAATATCTGTAATTTTTACGTCTAGCTTTTTCGCAATTGCAGATAATACTTTTAGACTAGGAACACGACTTCCGCTTTCAATTAGAGAAATAAAATTCCTTGATACACCAACAGATTCAGCTAGTTCTTCTTGAGTCATTTTTTTCTCTTTGCGAATTTTCGCTAGTTGATTATCCATTCCTTACCCCCCTTTTCTTGGTGACTTATAGTAACCTGTAACCACATGTTACCATGATAGGTAACAATACGTCAACACATATTTTAAACTTTTTTTCATTAATGTTTACTTCGTGTCACCAATTTGTGTACAATAATAAAGCGAATGGAGGGAGTCTTATGGATATTGGAGCAAAAATAAATAAGTTGCGATTAGAAAAGAAATTGTCAATGAGGGAACTTGGAGAGAAAATAGGCATTTCGCACGCACATATATCAAAATTAGAAAGTGGAATCAATAGCCCTTCTGTAGATTTATTAGAAAAACTAGCTGATTTTTTTAACATAGACATTACTTACTTTTTTTCAAATGAGGAAGACGAGAATTTTTTAGAAAATGAAAGTGAAATCATATACGAACGTGATTTATCATTGGAATCATTAAAAGGTAAATATAACTTAAATATAGCTGGAAGACCTGCAACAGATGAAGAAATAGAAGAAGTGATCAAACATATCAAGTTATACAGAATTATGAAGCAAATGGAAAACTCCTAGTAAATAAACTAGGAGATTTTTTTTGCATCTTTTTCATTTTGCTCCATAGCCTTTTTGATTTTTTTAATCAGTTCCGCGACATCGACTGCTTTTTTCATAAAAAAGACCCCTTTTTTCGAACAAATGTTCTTGTTTTTATATTATAATACAATTCACAGCAGAACGAAAGTAATTAATTTTTATGAATCGATTAACAATTATAGTATAATGTTTCCATTGGAGGTGAAACTTGGTTGTTTAAGGTCGGCAAGTGCTTACTTGGTGACCGATTAAAACAAGTGGATTTAACACAGAGTCAATTAGCAGAACGAACAAATATTCCGAAATCCCAAATTTCAGAGTATGTAAACAACAAGCACGTTATGTCTCTGGAATCAGCAAGGATTATTGCTTT
>JAKFBW010000009.1:0-20707 GCA_036676965.1 Flavobacterium sp.
CGATTATCTGATGGTGGAGTTTGCCCATAATGATGAAAAAATAAAAGGCGAGGAAAACGGGCCTTGGCGATCGTATTCGGATTTGTTGACAGAATTTGTGTTGTCAGCCCGAAAAAAAGGGGCGACTGCCATTTTAGTGACGCCAACCCAAAGGCGTTCTTTTAATGCTGATGGAACATTGAAACCAACCCATGGTGATTTTCCGGATGCGATGCGTGCGGTAGCAAAGAAAAACAATGTGCCACTTATTGATGTAACCCAGATGACCACCCAAATGTATGAAAGCTGGGGGGATGAACCTTCGAGAAAAGCTTTTGTACAATATCCGGCCAATACCTTTCCGGGGCAAACGAATGCCTTGGAAGACAATACCCATTTTAACGGTTTTGGAGCCAATGAAATTGCCCTTTGTGTTGTTGAAGGCATTAGAGGTCTTAACCTACCGTTGAAAAAAAATATAATCAAACAAACCCTTTCCTATAATCCTAAAAAGCCGAATGCTTTTTCAACCTGGACCCTGCCGATGAGTGTTCGTTTTGAAATCGTGAAGCCGGATGGGAATTAATCATTTTGAATTATTAAATTATGCTATTAAAAAACACCTTTCAATCTATTGCGTTAGCGGCATTTTCTATTTTTACGCTAAACGGTAGTGCGCAACAAACCGAGAAAATTTTGTTATCCGGAGAAGATTTTGAACATCCGGTGCAATGGGATTTTTATTGTACCGATGGAAATAAAAGTAAAACCTGGACCAAAATCAACGTTCCATCCCAATGGGAGCTGGAAGGTTTTGGCGAATATACTTATGGAAGATGGTACAAAGAATTGAATCAGAAAGAGCCAAGCAAGGAAGAAGGGCTTTATAAATATGAATTTGATGTTCCTGCCCATTATAAAGACAGCGATGTGGTAATTGCTTTTGGTGGTGCCATGACCGATACCGAAGTGAAAATAAACGGAAAACTCTCCGGGCCAATCCACCAGGGAGGTTTTTATGAGTTCAAATATAACATCACACCTTTATTAAAATTTGGTGCTAAAAATACTTTAGAAGTCCACGTTTGGAAACATTCCAGTAATAAGTCGGTTAATGCCGCAGAACGAAAAACCGATTGGTGGTTGTTCGGAGGGATTTATCGTGCGGTGTGGTTAGAGGTGGCACCTGAAACACAGATTCATCATATTGCGGTAAATCCAAAAATGGACGGTGCCATCACGGTCGATTTAGACCTTAAAGGCATTACCAAAAATGCGGTGGTAGAAGCAACGCTAAAAACGGTGGATGGCAAGAAAACATTTCCAGTATTTAGTTTTCCAATAAAAAAAGGAAGTGTCAAAGAAGCGATTGCCGCGAAATGGGATGGGGTAAAACCTTGGGATCCGGAGACGCCTAATTTATATGACTTGGAACTGGTTTTAAAACAAAACGGTACGGCAATTCATAAAGTGGAAAAAAGGATTGGTTTTAGAACTTTAGAGTTTAAAAAACAGGACGGAATTTATGTGAATGGGACTAAAATCGTCATGAAAGGAATCAACCGCCATTCTTTTTGGCCGGAGTCGGGCAGAAGTACCAGCAAACGCATCAGTGTAATGGACGTGAAACTGATCAAAGACATGAACATGAATGCGGTGCGCGGGCATTATCCGCCGGACGATCACTTTTTGGATGTTTGCGATTCATTGGGGCTTTTTGTGTTGAATGAATTGGCAGGATGGCAAAACTCCTATGATACCAAATTGGGAACGCAATTGGTGAAGGAAACCGTGGTTCGCGATGTGAATCATCCTTCTGTAATCATTTGGGATAACGGAAACGAAGGTGGTTGGAATTACGACGTAGATAAAGTTTTTGAAGAAAATGACCCTCAAAAACGAATTGTGATCCATCCTTGGGCTGATTTCAACGGTTGGGATACGCATCATTACCCAACGTATTTAACCGGGATGCACCGTTTTAATTCGGGTGAAAATGTGTTTTTTCCAACGGAATTCATGCACGGTACTTACGATAACGGACACGGGGCAGCCTTAGAGGATTTCTGGACACGCTACAAGCAAAGTCCTTTGTTTGCAGGAGGTTTTATGTGGGCTATGCTGGACGAAGCGGTATTCCGTACAGACTGGACAGGAGATGTTAAATTTGACTCCAAAGGTTCCTTGGCAGCCGATGGAATATTAGGACCACACCGGGAAAGAGAAGGCAGTTACTATACCGTAAAAGAAGTTTGGGCACCGATTCAATTTGCTTCCAGACAGGTTACAACAGCTTTTGATGGATCGTTTTTGATTACGAATGATTATCTTTTCAGTAATTTGAATTCCTGTAAAATGGAATATAAAGTACTAAAATCGGATAATGATGTGCTTTATACCAATGCAGTTTCGGTAGCAATAAGTTCGGGTAAAATTGAGATTCCGAGTATTGATCCCGGAGAAACCCATAAAATTAAATTTGCTGTTCCGGCTAATTTCTATGAAGGGGATATTTTGTCTATAACGGCTTATGATCAATTTGATAAAGAAATCTATACCTGGACCTGGCCTATTCATAAACCTAAATATTATGCCGCTAAATTTTTAATGGCTAAAGAAACCAAAACAAAAGCGTCAGCAACCCAAAGTGGCAATGAAGTTACTCTGAAAGGGAGTGATGTTAGTGTTACTTTAGATAAAACTACCGGGGAAATCCTGAGTGTAAAAAACGGTGCTTCGGTAATTCCGTTGACCAATGGGCCCCGTCCTATCGGCATGAAGGCTAAACTAAAAGACGTGCAGGTTTCGCAAGAAGGCGACAAAGCGGTTTGTACCGTATCCTATGTTGGTGGTTTATCGTCTATAAAATGGATTATGGAAGCCGACGGAAGATTCAAAATGGAATTGCTGGCGTTGAAAAATTCAGAAAATAACGGTGGATTTGATGGTGCCGCTTTTGAAGATAAAATCAATGCTTTCGGAATCACCTTCAGTTTCCCTGAAAAAGGGGTTACCGGTATCAAATGGTTCGGAAGGGGGCCTTACCATGTTTGGAAAAACAGAATCAAAGGAACGACTTACGGCTTTTGGGAGAAAGACTATAATACGACTATTACCGGGGAAAGTTTTGAAAACCTGATTTATCCGGAATTCAAAGGATATCATGCAAATTTATTGGGTGCAAACCTGAAAGCCGGAGACAATTCATTTAAAGTGTTCAGTGAATCGGACAATCTGTTTTTACGATTATTCACTCCGGACGAACCTAAGAATGGTTTCCCGGGAAGTTATCCGCAACCTAAATTCCCGGATGGGGATATTTCCTTTATGTATGAAATTCCGGCGATGCGTGACTTCAAACCATTGGAGCATCAGGGACCGGAAAGCCAGGCAACGAACATCCGTATCAAAAGCGGGGATGACGGAATTTCTATGAATCTTTGGTTTGATTTTAGAGCAACAAAATAATTAGCATGAATAATACAATAACAATAAAAATATACTTATGAAATTATTTCGAATACTTTCTCTTTTATGTTTGGCAATCCTTTTTTTTAATTTTAAAGGGAAACAGCCAGTTAAACCTACGGTGTATACGGTAGGCGATTCGACCGTAAAGAATGGCAGCGGAAAAGGGGATGGCGGACTTTGGGGCTGGGGCGATTTTATCGGCCAGTTTTTAGACCTTACAAAAGTTACCGTATCGAATCACGCCCTGGGCGGAACCAGCAGCCGAACTTTTCAGGACAAAGGCCTGTGGGAGCCTGTTTTTAAAGCCTTAAAAAAAGGGGATTATGTGATGATTCAATTCGGGCATAATGATGACGGGCCTTTAAATGATACTTCCAGAGCCAGGGGAACGATTAAAGGGATTGGTGAAGAAACAGAGGAAATTGACAACATGCTGACCAAGAAACACGAAATTGTGCACAGCTATGGTTGGTACATCCGAAAAATTGTGAAGGATGCCAAGTCTAAAGGGGCAATTCCGATTATTTGTTCTTCTATTCCGAGAAACGTTTGGAAGGAAGGGAAAGTACCCCGTAACAATACATCATATGGATTGTGGGCCAAACAGATTGCAGCGCAGGAGAAAGTGACTTTTATCGATTTGAATGATAGAATGGTAATCAAGATGGAAAAATTGGGGGAATCTAAAGTGACCGGAACTTATTTTTATGAGCGCGATCATACCCATACTTCGGCCAGAGGGGCAGTAATGTCAGCTTCTTCAATTATCGAAGGCTTGAAAGAAAGTAATAATCCGTTGAGGAAATACATTGTCAACAATCCTAAAATTACACTTCCGGCCAAGAAAAAAGTGTTCTTAATTGGTGATTCCACCATGGCCGACAACAAAAATGAAATGGCTGTGGGTTGGGGTGTCGCTTTTCCGAACAATTGTGATACCACCAGAGTTACCGTAATCAATAAAGCCAGAGGAGGAAGAAGCACTAGAACGTTTACTAAAGAAGGCTTATGGGATGCGGTTAAAAACCAATTGCAACCGGGGGATTTTGTATTGATGCAATTCGGGCATAATGATGCCGGAGCGGTCGATAAAGAAAAGTTCAGGGGATCCCTTAAAGGGAATGGCGATGAAACCCAACAAGTGGTTCGGGACAGTTTAACCGAAACCGTGCATACTTTTGGCTGGTACATGGAAACCTTTATCAAAGAAGCCAAGGCAAAAGGGGCAATTCCTATCGTTTTGAGCCAGACGCCAAGAAACGAATGGCCGAATGACAAAGTAGAACGCAGAGCCGATTCGTACGGCGGATGGTCAAAAATTGCGGCCGAAAAAGGCGGCGCTTTTTATATTGATTTAAACGAAATAGTGGCTGTGAAATACGAAGCCTTGGGCAAAGAAAAAGTAAAAGCATTTTTCCCGAAAGACCATACCCATACCGGCTTGGAAGGGGCGACATTTAACGCACTTACAGTGGCCGAAAGTATTAAGAAAATCAAGGAATGCAGCTTGAAAGACTATATTGAGATTCCTTCAAAATGATTTTAGTGTTATAATTTGAACCCATTACATGTAATTAGTTTTTGTTAATTGTATGCAATGGGTTCTTTATTTAGTTTTAGTTATATGAAACATATTCTATTCCCATTTTTGATGGCCTTGTTGTTCGTGACCAAAGGGATGGCGCAAAACAATCCACTTCTCCAATTTGAGGTGTTTACCAAAGCAACAAAAGCATCCATCTTGTATGATGCAGCCGGAACCGCATTAGATTCTATTGTTGCCAATTCTTTATCCGAGGATATTTTTAGAGTAACCGGTTTCAAACCATTGGTGACGAAAAACAAGGACAAAGTTTCGGGTAACGTTATCGTTATTGGGCAATATCAATCAGCCTTGGTACAATCCTTTTTGAAAACAAACAGCGATTTCAAAAGTTTTGAAAAGCAATGGGAAAGCTATGGCTACAAAACGATTCTGAAACCGAATCAAAAGATTGACAAAGCCTTTGTTATTGCAGGGACAAACCCAAGAGGAACGGCCTACGGTGTTTTTGACTTGTCTGAAAAGTTTGGAATTTCGCCATGGTATTGGTGGGCCGATGTGCCCGTTGTGAAACAAAAAGAATTAGTCCTTTCGCAAAAGGATTTTCAGTCCAAGTCACCATCCGTTAAATTCCGGGGAATCTTTTTAAATGATGAAGATTGGGGATTGCGACCATGGGCAGCAAAAACTTTTGAACCCGAAGTGGGGAATATTGGCCCTAAAACCTATGCCAAAATATTTGAATTGTTATTGCGCTTGAAAGCGAATACAATTTGGCCGGCCATGCACGAAGGAACGACCGGTTTTTTCAAAATTCCGGGGAATGCTGCCATAGCCGCCGATTACCAAATTGTGGTGGGAACTTCCCATGCCGAACCGATGTTGCGCAATAACGTTGACGAATGGAAGGAAGATTCCATGGGGCATTTTAATTATGTTTCCAATCGGGAAAACGTGCATAAATATTGGGAAGACCGGGTAAAGGAAAGTAAGAATGTCGATGCCATTTACACCATGGGGATGCGTGGGGTGCATGACAGTAAAATGGAAGGGGTCAAAGACAATAAGGAAGGTGCAGAGTTATTGACTCATATTTTAGCGGATCAGCGGAAATTAATTGAAAAATATATCAATCCCGATGCGACCAAAGTGCCGCAAGCCTTTACGGTGTATAAGGAAGTATTGGATTTATACGATGAAGGCTTGCAGGTTTCGGAAGATATCACTTTGGTTTGGACAGATGATAACTACGGCTATATCCGAAGGTTGAGCAATCCCGAAGAACAAAAGCGTTCCGGTGGCGGTGGGGTGTATTATCATGCTTCCTATTGGGGAAGGCCGCATGATTATCTTTGGGTAGATTCGGTTCATCCGGCTCTGCTGAGAGAAGAAATGATGAAGGCGTACCAGACGAACTGCGCAGCAATTTGGATTCTGAACGTGGGTGATTTAAAAGCCATCGAATATTCTACGCAGCTCTTTTTAGATATGGCCTATGATGCCCCGTTTTTTGAAGATGCGACTAATGTCAAAAAACACATGACCCATTTTTACTCATCGATTTTTGGGGAAAGTTACGGCAAGACCATTGCGGATTCGAAATGGGACTATTTCGATTTGGCTTTCGAAAGAAAACCGGAATTCATGGGTTGGAGTCAGACTGAACCGTCTACGAAAACCAAACCGACGGCCTACAATCCGTTCTATTTTGGGGATGAAAACCAGACACGCATTAGCAAGTATCAAGATTTAGAAAATCAGGTTACTGCTTTAAAAGATAAACTTCCTCAAAATCTCCAGGATGCTTATTTTCAGTTGGTCTATTATCCGGCAAAAGGAGCTTCGTTGATGAACAAAAAGTTTTTGTATGCTGATAAAGCTACTATTTATGGCAAACAAGGACGGTTGAATGCAAAACAATACGCAGACAAATCTGAAGAGGCGTTTAATGAAATAAAAGCAATTACCCAGGAATACAACCAAATCGCCAATGGAAAGTGGAAGGGCATGATGGATATGAGTCCAAGAAAATTGCCTGTATTTGATAGGGCTATTATCGAAATTCCTGTTGTGCAAAGTGAAACAGAAGCTGTGGGTGTAATGGCAGAAAATACAACAAAAACAGATACATCAGAGTTGATATTGCCTGCGTATTCTCCAAATGCATCGCAGTCGCATTTTATCGATATTTTTCTTAAAAAAGAGGCTGTAATAAACTGGGAATTACAACATATTCCTGATTGGGTTATAGTGAATAAAAAGAAAGGGGTTTTGGACGCCAAAGGAATCAATAATGAACGAATCCAAATAAGCGTCGACTGGAATAAATGGAACAAGGAGAAAGCTTCAAAAGCCCAATTTGCTGTCAATTATGGTGATAAGATAAAAGTGGTGAACCTTTCAGTGGATTCAAATAGCATTGCTGTGGCGAAAAAAACGTTTATAGCGATGGAAGAAAGGGTAGTGATCTATGCCCAAAATTTCACATCCATAAAAAATCAAGAACCGTATCAATGGAAAAAGATAGACGGTTTGGGTTACAGTAAAGCTGCAATGCAAGCTTATCCGCTGACTGCAGCTCCATTGCCAACCACTAATTTGGATAAAGAAGCGCCTTATTTGGAGTATCAAATCCATCTGGGGAATCCGGATACTTTTGTAGCGCCAGGGCTAATGCTGCATGCCATACCTACACTTCCGATTACCAATGCACACGGTGTTCGCGTTGGGGTACAATGGAATGACGAGCCTATCCAAATTATTGATTTTAGAACCTATGACCGAAGTGAGGAATGGAAACAAAACGTCTTATCGAATAGAGCCACTAAAAAAGCAGCTATCAAATCAGCCCTTAAAGGAGTGAACACCTTAAAAATCTACCTGATTGATGCGGGAGTGGCACTGGATTATTTTTACATCAATTTGAATAAAAATAATCCTGTGCCGTATTCCCTTTTACCGGAAACGCTGAGATAAAATTGGAATTTAAGACAAACTGATCAAATTAGATATAAAAACGAGAGTTATGCGATGGTAATTTCTCTGGACAAATAAATTTCCTGCACCGCATGTATGAGTTTTACGCCTTCGTTAAAGGGGCGTTGAAAGGCTTTTCGACCCATAATCATTCCGGCTCCACCGGCCCGTTTGTTTATAACGGCGGTTTTTATGGCCTCCGCCAAATCCGTTTCGCCTTTTGATTCACCTCCTGAATTAATCATGCCAATGCGTCCCGAAAAACAATTCATTATTTGATAACGGCATAAATCTATGGGATGGTCGCTGGCTAATTTGGTATACATATTTGGGTTTGTTTTGGCAAATTTTATAGTTGTAAAACCACCATTATTAGTGGGTAATTTTTGTTTGATAATATCTGCCTGGATAGAAACACCCAAATAATTGGCCTGGCCTGTGATATCAGCAGCTGTATTGTAATCGACCCCGTCTTTTATAAAGGCATCATTTCTGGAATAACACCAAAGAATGGTAGCCATACCCAAATTATGGGCCTCTTCAAAAGCATTTGCTACTTCTATTATTTGCCTGTCAGACTCGGCGGAACCAAAATAAACAGTCGAACCAACAGCTATTGCACCCATATTCCAGGCATCTTTGACACTTGTAAACATAATTTGATCATGTTTATTGGGGTAAGTCAAGAGTTCGTTATGATTGATTTTGACCACAAATGGAATTTTATGGGCATATTTTCTGGAGAGCATCGCCATTCCGCCCATTGTGGAAGCGACAGCATTACAGTCGGCCTCAATGGCTAATTTTATAATATTTTCAGGATCAAAATAAATGGGATTTGGCGAAAAAGAACTGCCCGCAGTATGCTCAATACCTTGATCTACGGGCAAAATAGAAATATAGCCCGTACTCGAAAGTCGGCCATTTTGGTATAGTTGCGTTAAACTTCGAATTGCTTGTCCGTTCCGATTACTTTGCAAAAAATTAGTGTCAATATGTGAAGGGGTCGGCAAATGAATTTGATCTTTTGTGATGGCTTTACAAACATGATTTAGCAAAAGGTCTTTTTCATTCCCTAATAAGGCTAACAATTGGGATATATCTTTCATCTTAAGTTTGATTTAACTTCAGTTCTTACTAATCCACACTCAGATTTTGTTTAGAATATTCCGCCACAAGTCCATTGGGAATATTTTGGATTGTTCTGTAATAGTAAAGAAACATCTTTTTTCTACATAAATGACCGTGTGCTTCCATTATTCCTTGGAGTAAATGGATGATATAAAGATAGTTATATTTATTGTTAAAGTGGGTAGGCGGCTTTTGAAATTATTTTTATTAACTCCCATTACTTACATTTTTTAGTGCACGATTGCATCGAGTACCTTACTTTTTTTTCCTTATTGAACAGAGCGTTTACAACGCAGCTAATTTAACCCATTACAACAAAGCCTTTCTAACAGTTCTAGTCTTGAATTATGATCTTATCAACAGAAATGAAGTTTCCGGTGCTGCCATAATTCGATTTTCTTTTATCAGACCAATTGGGTCTTTCCCCGGTTACGTATACGGTTAAGGTATAGTTGCCTTTTTTCAAAATAGGAGAGACAAATACGGGTGTTGACAGCGGTGATTTGCTGTATAGGTCAATCAGGGAGCTTAGCAGGTTTTTCCCTTTTTTATCGGATAGTACCACTCGCGCATAGCCGTTTTCGGTACCGACATAACTGTATAAGGCGATTCGGCTGCCGCTGAATTGAATGGAGAATGAACGATTTTTGTCATCTGATCTGCTTTCAGACATGATATTTTCACTATTGGGAGGATTCCATTTTCCAATGTATTGAATTCGCTTATCTGTATTTTCAATGATGGTACCGGCGATTTCGAATGGTGTTGCCTGTCCGGTAGCGGTATTGACTTTCCAGGCTTCCTGATAAGCGGGCATCGATACCGATGTTCCTGAGACTATAAGAGGCTGCCAGACATAGGTGGCCGAAGAGGCCTGTTTAGGGAAAGACCAGCGGTCACCCATAAATAGATAAGTGGTGTCCTTTATCCCTGCAATAGGCAACACAAAAGTGGACTGTGAATTCCAGGTTAGGCTACCCTCTGGGGCAAAAAGTCCTCTGGATATCCAAGACCCCTTGATGGAGTTTGCCGTGTAATAGTAATTGTCGTTGCGTTCCCAGCTGCTGAGGTGGGAGCCAATGAGGTAGTAAAGGCCGTCTTTTTGTAACATCGTAGGCGATTCAAATCCTGAGGTCATATTGGGATTTACCTGTTCGACAACCGCTTTGTAATCGTCACCCAGTTTGTAAATTTCACCACCATGAATGAGGATGTATCCGGAGCCGTCCTGATCCTGGAAAGTTCCCATGTCCCATTTTTTGATTGTTTTACCGTTAAACAATAAGGGGCCTTTAAATTGATAAGGGCCTGTAATGGTTTTCGAAGTGGCGTAGCCCACAAACTGGTCTTTATACGTCAGCGTGTCGGCATGCATATACAGGATATATTCCCCCGTTTTCGGGCATTTCATGACTTTGGCTCTTTCGCCAACCCGGTCAGGGCCCAATTTGCCTGATTTTTGCAGCGGAAGGGCTATTCGTTCGAATTTCCAATTGTACAGGTCTTTGGAGGAGTAACAGTTAAAACCGACGAAAGCATTGCTGGTGTCGCTGTGGGCTTCGCCAAAAAGATAGAATGTACCCTTGTCTTTGATAATATTGGCGCCATGGGCACTGACCACATTTCCGTTTTGGTCCAACCAGGGCGTTCCCGAATAGATGGCATCTGTTTTACCCGGCAGTTGTGCCAATACCATCGATGTGTTGATTAACAAGATAAGGCAGATCATTTTTTTTCGTAAGTGTCTGAAAAGGGGGTGGTTGTTTTGGGACATTTGTTCGGTTAAAATGGAATGATAGAAACAAATTTACGCTTTTCTGTTTTTTTTCTATCCTGTGCTATCGGTGCCGACTTTAAACTAATCCCTAAATTAAAAATGATCTGGCTAATTTATAACAGAAAATAAATATCTTTGAGAATATAAACAGGAATAAAACTTGCGACTATCCTGCTATTTTGGAATAAAACAGGTGAAATTTATTCGAGTATAAACGGGTTATGCGTCATACTTGGGTGATATGGAAATTTTTAATGGACTGACAACTAATAGTTGAATGAGATAATAATTGACATACTATGAAAACCGCAAACTACATTCTATTGCCATTTTATTTTTTAATAATTTCATGTAACCAACAATCAAATCAAAAAGGAGGAAACTTTATGAACGGGCAAGAAGAGCAAGCTATTTACAAAGAAATAAAACATTTCCTTGAGGCATGGAACCAAGGAGATGCAAAAGCAGCTGCTTCTTTTTACACAGAAGACGGTGTGAGAGTGGGCGCTATGGGTGACATTCAGCATGGTCTCGAGGAAATCGAAAAAGCTTATGACAATCTTATGCATAAGGCAATGCCAGGTGCAAAGGCAAAACAGGAAGAAGGAACTATCAGAATGTTGACGCTCGAACTTGCAATATGGCAGGGAGGATTAGAAATACAAAAATTTGATGGTTCAGCTCCTATGAAAGGTCATGTGGTGCAGATAATGAAAAAAGTGAATGGCAGATGGATGATACTGGAAGGACATCCAAAACTTTTCCCTCAACCAAAATAATTTATAAAATCAAGAGTAATGCGAATCAAGGGTTGGGTTTTAAAAAATATTAATATTCAGCAAGTTGAGGTCTAAGCTTTGCCAAAGTTTAAAACTTTGGCAAAGCTATCTCCTTGATTTGTAAGGCTCATTTTCAACACTTGATTCGTATGAATAATTTATTATGCAAATCTAAAGGATCTCTGAAGTGTTCTTTATAAAAACGGACATTCTTAAAAGTCATGGTTGCTTTTCATCATAGAATACACAGCATCCAATTTCTGATATTATTCTCGTTTTCGAAAGACTTTGGAGAACAGGGAACATTGTGCGTTATTTTAAGAAATACCCTGCGAACACAAATAAACAAACAAGAATGACAGACCTATTTAACTATTTCGACAACTTTCATAAAATTAACGCCAAGGACAAACTTGAAATTGAAAATATTTCAAAAAAAATCACAATCAAGAAAAACGATTTACTTCAACAGGTTGGGCATACCTGTAAAACAATATATTTTATAAAATCAGGCATTGCCCGAATATTTTACTATAAAGACGGAATTGACATTACCGAAAGTTTCGCGTTTGAAAATAATATTATTGCCAGAGTAGAGAGTTTATTTACAGGAAATCCATCACGAAAGGCAATACAAATATTAGAAGATGCTGAAATTATATCCATTAACGCAACACAACTTTTTAAACTCTACGACACCAACCCAAACATTGAACGTCTTTTCAGACTGATATTTGAGAAAGCATACGTTGAAACGGTAAACAGAATTGAAAGCATTCAGTTTCATACAGCAGATGAAAGATATAAATACCTTTTAAAAGAAACCAACTACCTACAAAAAATCCCACTAAAACACATTGCTTCTTATTTGGGAATTACCCAAGTTTCATTAAGCAGGATTAGAGCGACCTCAAAGTAATTATTTATCATTTGTAAAAGGATTTGTTTTTTACTTCTCTCATCTTTGTACTCATCATTTAAACGAAAAGTACAATGGCAGGAGTAAAACAAATAGACGCCAGGACATTGGTTTCTTGGTTAGAAAACCAAAAGGAGTTTACGATTCTTGATATAAGGCCAAAATCCGAAAGAGAAGAATGGTTTATCCCCGAGAGTAAATATTTCAACGCTTATGACGAGTTAAAAGCAGGAAATGTAAACGCTCTTGATGATTTTAATTTTGACCTTCAAAAGCCAGTTGTAACACTCTGCGCAAGAGGTAAGTTAAGTCTTTTTGCGGCAGAATTATTAGCAAACAAAGGTGTTGAGACATATTCTCTCGAAGGTGGGATGAATGCTTGGAATAATGCGTATGACTCAAAAGAAATAACTTTTGAAAATTTCAAAATCATACAAGTAAGGCGGGTGGCAAAAGGTTGTCTTTCTTATATCCTTGGTTCTCAAAACGAGGCAATGGTTATAGACAGTTCATTAAACCCAATTGTTTATAAAGAAATTGCGGATAAGGAAAATTGGCAAATAAAATATGTGACAGATACGCATATTCACGCTGATTATGTGTCAAGAACTTTAGAATTGGCAAAAGAAACAAATGCTGTGCATTTGTTGAATGCAAATGCAAAAGTTTCCTACCCATTTACAGCCATTAAAGACCAAGAAAATATTAAACTTGGGAATGCCGAAATAAAAATATTGTTTACAGAGGGACACACCTTGGAAAGCACTTCTTTTTTAGTTGATAATAAAGTTATTGTAACAGGCGACACTCTTTTTACCGATGGCATTGGAAGGCCAGACCTTAAAGCAGAAAAAGCAGAGGTTATATTAAAGGCAAAATTGCTTTATAAATCCTTGCAAAAAATACTAGCTCTAAAGGAGAGTATTTTAGTAATGCCTGCACATATTTCAAAATCAATTTTTATAGGCCAGCCATTTATAACCGAAACATTACAGCACATAAAAGAGCATATTAAATTATTGAAGTTTGAAGAAGCACAATTTGTGGAGGCAATAATTTCAAAACTTCCGCCAACACCACCCAATTATGGTACCATTTCGGAGATTAATAAACTTGGGAATTATGAAGGTTATAATCTTTTAGATTTGGAGGCAGGTACTAATCGTTGTGCAATTTCTTAACTTATCGAAGAATTAATCAACAAAGGAACACTGATAAAACATGTAAAAGCGGTATGGAGGGGGTTACTATAAATCAAATTGAAGGTGTAGGAATCGGTAATAGGACTGAATATGCCAATTTAATTATTAATGTTGACAAAATGATTGTTTTTTAATGGAAACGAAATTGGGCTTAAAAGAAAATTGGCGACAGTTTACGTTGTTAGTTATTATCAATGCTTTTGTGGGGGGAATGATAGGGCTGGAAAGAAATATTTTACCACAATTAGCGGAAAAAGAATTTGGGTTGGCTTCAAAAACCGCCATATTTTCTTTTATCATAGCATTTGGAGTTACAAAGGCCATTTGTAACTATTTTGCAGGAAAATTAGCCAACAAGATTGGCAGAAAAAGGCTAATGACAATTGGTTGGTTATTTGCAATACCCATTCCGTTTATTTTAATTTTTGCAAATAATTGGAATTGGATAATTTTCGCAAACATTCTTTTGGGTCTTAATCAAGGTCTGGCTTGGAGTATGGCGGTCATAATGAAAATTGATTTGGTCGGCGATAAAAAAAGAGGTTTGGCTGTTGGCATAAACGAATTCGCAGGTTATCTGTCAGTAGGAATAGTTGCTTTTTTAACGGGGTTCATCGCCAATGAATATGGCATAAGGCCTTACCCTTTTTATTTGGGCATTTTCTTTTCTATTTCAGGACTGATACTAACTATATTATTCTTGAAAGACACAAAAGGACACGTTGAAACGGAAAGCGCACAAAGTGATATTCCCCTATTAAAAAATATTTTCGTTGACACTACTTTCAGGCACAAATCATTAAGTGGTATTACACAAGCAGGTTTGGTAAACAATTTAAACGATGGAATGACTTGGGGTTTATTGCCTTTATTGCTTCTGTCTAAACATTTTACACTTTCACAAATTGGACTTTTAACAGCTGTTTATCCAACAGTTTGGGGGGTGAGTCAACTCTTCACCGGCAAAATTTCCGACATATACTCAAAAAAAATGTTGCTTTTTTGGGGTATGCTTTTGCAAGCATTTGGAATAGTTTTACTAGTTTATGCAATAACAGAAATTCATTTTATTTTAATTGGTATATCATTGGGCTTTGGAACGGCATTAGTTTACCCAACATTTATAAATGCCATATCCGACTATACACACCCGACACAACGAGCAGAAAGTTTAGGCACTTTCCGACTTTGGAGAGATTTAGGCTATGCTTTTGGGGCAATTTTGACAGGCATTATTGCAGACAGTTTTGGGCTTGATATTTCGATAATTGCAATAGGGCTTTTAACAGGATTATCGGCGTTTGTGATTCTAATAAGAGTGAATGACAGAGAAAAGAAAAACAACGCATAACAGCATCCGACTTCTAATACTATTCTCATGCTATGACGACAGTGCAGACAATCAACAAACGGTCTCCTATTAACAATTAGGAAATCAAATATTGAAATGTAGATAACTTTCAGCATATAAAGTAAAGCGACACATTTGATGTTTTATTTATCTGATTTCAAATTCAAATGTGCCACCCCTATTGACTATGACTTTTTTAAATGGACTTCAATTTATCAATTGAAAAAATACTCTCTATTATTCTTCGCCCATTGTTCCAACGAAGTCATTTTTACAGGAAGTTTTTCTAATACTTCACTCATGTTGGGGTTGAATTTAGGAGGGTATTCCGTTGTGTTTTGAAGGCTTTCATAATAGGAGGCTACGCCTGCAGCTCCTGCTTCTCCCACCATAGGTTTTAAAATATCCCCAAATTCTTGAGGTGACATAGTATAATATTCTATTCTTTCACCTACACCTTCAGAAAACTGTTCTGCCAAATCATTCCCATTTAGATTTTCTAAGCCACTAATTTGGAAGGTATTTGCTTTTAAATGGGTGTTATAAATAGCTTCCACGACAAAAGCACTGACATCTCTGGAAGCTATCCAACCTATAGGCATTGCTTCCGGAGTAGGGTAAGCCAATTTCTTTTCGTTTTTTACAAAAGGGGCACAAAATGGGCCCATCATATTTTCCATATAAATAGTAGGTTCGATTATTACGTAATTCAAACCACTGTTTTTCAGATAATCTCTGATATCCAATTTCACATCTTCACCGGGTATTCCTATTTTGTGTGGAGCTAACCAGCCGCTGGTATTCCAGACTATTTTATTTACGCCATTTGCTTTGGCTGCATCAATCACATTTTTGGCATATTGTAAACCATCAAGAGGATTGGGCAATGAAACGGGAATCATAAAAGCTATCGCATCTATACCTTTAGTTATTTCCTGCATTTTATTGGCATCATTCATATTTGCCAAAATAGCTGTTGCTCCTGCTTGTTTTAATTTCTCAAAACTTTTTTCTGAACTTGTGGCGGCAATTACTTCTGCCCCTTTTTTTCTTGCTTCTCCAATTACATTGAATTGTTGTGAGCCTGTGGCTCCGAAAACTAAAATTTTCATTTTCTCTTGGTTTTAAATGTTATTTAACTGATAGTATTTTAATTTAGAACATTGAATTATTATTGGCTCTCTGTTCAGGCATCTGCATCATAGCATCCCAATGCTCAACTAACTTGTCATTTTCTATGCGATAGATATCAATAAACCGCCATTCCTTTCCTGCCATTTCATAACGAGAATGGAGGAAAACAATATCACCTTCTGCTACAACATGCTTAAATTCAATTTTTTGCATTGAAACGCCTTGTGATGCTAACATTCTTACAAGAGCCTTTATCCCATCTTGACCATCAGCAATGGTGGGATTGTGTTGTAAGAAATCCTTACTCATAAATTCATCTACAGCCGTTGCATCTAAATCACCAAAAATTCTTTGATAGGCTGTGATAACTATTTGCTTGTTAGTTTCTGCTTGTGTCATACTACTTATTTTTTAAAATTATTTGCACAAAATTATATCATTACTTACTTTTGTACAAGTACTTACCCGTTAGTATGGTACTTACTAAATGGTTAGAATAGTTGAATATCAATGGAAGAAAAATCAAAAAAAAATCCGCCTTGCGATGAAAAATGTCCTGTGAGAGCATCTTTGACTCTTTTAAGTGGTAAATGGACGTTGATGATATTGTTTCAAATCAACGAAAATGTGATGCGATATGGCGAACTGAAAAGGGCAGTTACGGGCATTAGTGAAAAAATGTTGATACAAGAATTGAATTTGCTTGTTGAAAATAAATTGGTCAGTAAAAAAGTCTATCCCGAAATTCCTCCTAAAGTAGAATATCGATTGACTGAATTAGGATTGAAGACTTTACCGATTGTGGATAAATTGGCTGAATTCGGACTGGAAAATTTAATTTAAAGACAACTGCTCTAAACACCAAATTATAATAAACAATAAATTTATGTCTGAAACCAAATTGCAGACGAAGAAGCACGAACCGCCAACAGCGTGTATAAGAATTAGCGGGCACGAAGTTAGGATATTTCGCGCAGAAACCGATTTCTAATGCTATTCTCTTTTTCGAATAGACTTCGTAATCAGGGGATAGAAATGGGAAATACTTTAAAAAATTAGCTATATGGAAATCATAACAAAATCAGTAATAACCTGTCCAAACTGCGGACACAAAAAAGAAGAAGAAATGCCGACAGACGCTTGCCAATATTTTTACGAATGTGAAAATTGCAAGACCCTTTTGAAACCAATGCAAGGCGACTGCTGCGTTTATTGCAGCTATGGTTCAGTTAAATGTCCATCAATTCAACAAGACAAAAAATGTTGTTAAAAAAATCGGATCTACTTGCAGGTACATTTAAAAGCTAAAAGCCACACATTCCAACGCTCCGGACCGACGCTTTTAAAAGAACTTGTAAGTTTCTGACCCAATAAAAATTGAATTTAAAAAATTCCGTGCCCGTAGGTACACCCTAATCTCTCTCCCCCCTCTCCAAAGTGTCCTTTACAAAACGGGCATTCTTAAAAGTTGGGTTGCTGTGCATTCTGATTCGCAGCATCCAACCTCTAATATTATTCTCATTTTCGAAAGCCTTCGGGGTTTAGGGAAAAAAGACGTCGTGTTGGTCTTGTATAAATTATATTAGGGGCAAGTTTAAACAAGAATATTTAAAAAAGAATGGCCAATATTGAAATACGAAAAGTAACGCTAAAGGATATTGCCCAGTTGCAAAGAATTGGCAGACTGACCTTCCAAGAAACCTTTTCAGCGTCAAACTCCGAGGAGAATAGGAGAAACTATTTGGAGGAAGGATTTTCTGAAGAAAAACTGGTTGCGGAACTTAAATATGAATGATAGCATATAACCTACTAATTCTTTCTGGGGGTTAATAATTTGCTCCCTTGCGGTGAAAAAACAAAACAAACGCCGCAATTTTGCGGTAAATAAATCATATATTTACCGCAAAATAGTTTTAGGCAATGGCTAAATATATCTACGAGCATAACAACTGGACAAAATTTACTTGGCAGGATAAAAGCATAAACGTCGTCTTTGGCGAGGTTCGCCTGATGCAAGGTAAAATCATCGGGCAAATGAACACTTTGGGCTTTTCTGCAAAAGAAGAAGCCACGCTTGCTGCCTTAACTTTGGACGTGGTTAAATCATCAGAAATAGAAGGCGAATTGCTTAACTACGACCAAGTGCGTTCCTCCATAGCAAGGCGTTTAGGCATCAATATCGCAGGACTTGTACCTAGCAACCGACATATAGAAGGTGTGGTAGAAATGATGCTTGATGCCACACAACGACATACTCCTCCATTAACTGAAGATCGTTTGTTTGGTTGGCACGCAGCACTTTTCCCTACAGGGTTTAGCGGCCCTTATAAAATAGAAGTAGGGCGATACCGAACAGGCGAAATGCAAGTGGTTTCAGGTGCTATGGGTAAAGAAAAAGTGCATTATGAAGCCGTAAAACCCGAACTTGTAAAACCTGAAATGGACAAATTTTTGGATTGGTTTAATAACGACAATAATCTTGACCTCGTATTAAAAGCAGCCATAGCACACTTTTGGTTTATCATTATTCATCCTTTTGATGACGGAAACGGCAGAATTGGAAGAGCCATAACAGATATGTTGCTTGCCCGTGCCGAAGATAGTGGCGAACGTTTTTACAGTATGTCGAGCCAAATTTTAATAGAACGAAAACAGTATTATGAAGTCTTACAAAAAGTGCAACATAGCACAGGCGATATTACCGAATGGCTCGAATGGTTTTTACATTGCTTGAAAAACGCTATGCTTGCTACCGAAAACACCACGCAAAAAATAATGTATAAAGCTGAGTTTTGGAAACTACATGAACGAACCCCCATCAACGAAAGACAACGACTAGTGCTCAACAAACTTTTTGATGGTTTTGAAGGTAAACTACAAACATCAAAATGGGCTAAAATTACAAAAACCTCAACCGACACAGCTTTAAGAGATATAAAAGACTTAGTAGCCAAAGGTATTTTACAACAAACAAACGAAGGCGGACGAAACGCAAATTATGAATTAGCAGACTTCAAATTAGAATAACCACTGGTTATAACCGCCGTTTGGCAATATGGCGTTATAGGCTTACTTTAAAGATGGTTTTGTAAGCTTGCGAAATTAGTCCTTAACCAAAAATTTAGGCTTCTTTAATCCCCACCTCGCAAAGCCCAAAAAAACGTTAGCACAACCTAAAACAAGAATAGCTAAAAAAAGAATGGACAATATTGAAATACGAAAAGTAACGCTAGATGACATTGCCCAATTGCAGAAAATTGGCAGACAAACTTTTCAAGAAACCTTTTCAGCATCAAACTCCGAGGAGAATATGAAAAACTATTTGGAGGAAGGATTTTCTGAAGAAAAACTAACTGCGGAACTTAAGGATGAAAACTCCGAATTTTATTTTGCAATACTTGATGATGAAGTCATTGGTTACCTGAAATTGAACTTTGGACAATCGCAAACAGAATTACAGGACAACAAAGCTCTTGAAATTGAGCGGATTTATGTGTCAAAAGAGTATCATGGAAAAAAGGTTGGACAATTGCTTTATGACCAAGCAATCCAAATAGCCAAACAGAGAGATTCCGATTATGTCTGGTTAGGGGTTTGGGAAGAAAATCCAAAGGCAATTCGCTTTTACAAAAAGAATGGTTTCGTTGCGTTTGACAAACATATTTTCAAACTGGGGGATGACGAGCAGACCGACATAATGATGAAACTCCAATTGAAAATAGAGTAGGAATGGGTAGAAAGGGAGTTGGTAACAGAAGTAGTTTATACGGCTTCCGGTCATCAAATTTAAGACAATCGTTACTGTTGGTTGCTGTTTCAAACCCATCTGTCACAGCATCCATAAACTTTTAAAGCATAAAAAAGGCAGCATTTCAATTGAAAATGCTGCCTTTTTTATTGAAAAATGCGAATCAAGAGGTAGGTTGAAATCAGTTTCTTTTTTCAGGAACGATTTCAATAGTTGTTGAACCTTCTTGAAGTCCTTCAGCGCTTGCTTTGATCTCAATTTTACCAACATTTTGGGTCGCTTTGATAATGGCAATCGCTTTCCCGTTGTAGGCCTGTCTTTCAGGAGCCTGATAGGCTTCATGACTGATGATGTTCCCATTGTCGACCCCGATAATCTTCCCGGAATCCGTAATAGTAAATTGGATGAGGTAGTCTGCATTCGCACACGGAATGCCTTTATTATCAACGATAGTTGCCGTGATAAAAGAGACATCATCCCAATTGGTTGTCAGCGTTGGACTGCTTTTGATGATTATAATTTTTGACGGTTTTCCCGCAGTGATAAATGCTTCCTGGGCAGCAATTGTACCCTTGTTTTTCCCGATGGCTTTTATAGTGCCTTCTTCAAAAGTGACATTCCATTCTCTCGGGGAATCGTCTGCCGGTTTTTTTACCGATCCCAGTGATTTTTCGTTAAGGAAAAGTTCGACTTCCTC
>JAKFBW010000010.1:0-5996 GCA_036676965.1 Flavobacterium sp.
TATTAAATAGTGGTGAAAAGGTGTAAAAAAAAGTCCATTTCGTTAGAAATGGGCTTTTAAGCTTGTGGCCCCTGAAATACAATTTTCAAACCATTTTCTTCACGATTTGAAGAAGTTAGTATATTTTAAAGACAGTTATGTAAGAATAAAAAAATCTGGACAAAATAAGACAAAGTATATATAAACAAACAAATTAGCTATATCATTTTTGGAGAACAATTAATTACAGTTTCACATTTTTTATTTATTTCAAATATTTAAATTATTTAAAGAATAGGGGAAGTCTAGCCTCCCACAATTTCTCCACCATTAATATGTATAAATTGTCCCGCGATATAGCTACTGTCTTCGGAAGCCAAAAACACATAAGCCGGTCCAACTTCACTAGGTTGTCCTGCACGAAGCATAGGAGTTTGTTTTCCGAAATCTGAAACATCATCAAAACTGGCAGGGATTAATGGTGTCCATATTGGACCTGGTGCTACACCATTAACACGGATTTTACGTTTTATCAACATACTTGATAAAGACCTTGTAAAGCTTACTATCGCTCCTTTTGTACTAGCATAATCAACTAAATGTTTACTCCCTCTATAAGCAGTGACTGAACTGGTATTAATTATTGTATCATTTTTTTTCAAATAGGGTAGTACTGCTTGTGTGATATAAAAGTACGAATAGATATTTGTTTCAAAAGTGGTGTGAAGGTCTAAAATTTTAATATCTTCTAGTTTATCTTTTGAATATTGTATAGCAATATTATTCACTAATATATTTAGCTTTTTAAATTTCTTTATACATTTATCAACAACACTTTTGCATGTTTTCTCCTTTTTAAGATCTCCTTTTATAATTAAACATTGACTTCCTTCTTCTTCAACCATTCTTTTAGTTTCTATTGCGTCAGTGTTTTCTTCTAAATATACAATGGCAATATCAGCTCCCTCTCTGGCAAAATGAACTGCAATGCTACGACCGATACCACTATCTCCTCCTGTGATAAGAGCAATTTTTCCTTTAAGTTTATCGCTCCCTTTATAATTTTTACGAATTATTTCGGGTTGTGGATTCATTTTGTATTCGTCACCTGGTAGTTCTTGTTGCTGCTTCGGAAATATTTTTTCTTTGTCCATAATCTTTTAAATTATAAGCTTAATATTGAATTAGTTTATATGATTTGAATAAAGTATTTATAGTTAAGATCAATTTATGAAGGTGATGCTATTCAATGTTAAATCCATTTTGCCGAAGTATTTCGGGAACTTTGATTATCATTTCCTACAGATGTTTTCCATCGTTCATTGATAAATTGATCTTTATCCAATACCGAATATTGATTTGAATTGTATTTCCTGTAAAAGCTGGAACTACAGCAGAATTAGAATATTCTTTATTTTCTATAATCAAATTATTGAACACCTGAAATTTTTATATGATTTGCAAGTGGGGTCTTATTTGTAATGTCACAATATCACATCTTTTAGGCTGTGACAAACAGAATACTACGCTCATAGCAATATCTTCAGCTTCAAGCATCTCCATTTTATCTATTTTTTTCTGATGCTCTTTCCGGGTACCTGGCTGCATGTCACTGGTTACAGCACCAGGTTCTATGAGCGATACCTTAATTCCCAACGGATTAATTTCTTTACGTAGTGAAGTGCTAAAACCCCTTATTGCTGCTTTGGTGGCAACATAAATTGTACTTTTCGGTCCTTTAGTTTCTGCACTCATGGAACCAATATTTATGATATGCCCCGATTTTTGCTCTTTCATTTTGGAAACAGCTTCCTCGGCAAAGGCTAAGTATCCTGTAATATTGGTGTCTATGACATACTTATATTCCTCAAAAATGCTCTCAGTAATACCATCTGCTGGTAGAGCAGCATTATTAATAAGAATATCAATTCCGCCAAGCTTACTTCCTACCATTTTCAATATCTTTTTAATATCCTTTTTTATAGTTATATCGGCAGTAGTACCATAGATTTCGCCTTTTGGATATTTTTCCTTAATTTCCTTAATGGCACAATTAAAATCTTCAGCATTTCGTCCAAAAATAAAAACACGTCCTCCAAGGGAAACCAGTAACTCTGCTGTTACTTTTCCAATACCAGTGGTTCCACCAGTAATAATAATTCTTTTTTGATCGATGTTTTGTCCAAAATAATCTGATAACTGTTTCATAATTTGTTTTGTATATGAACTGTGCGAATTAATATCATCTAGTTTTACTTATCCTGAATTACATATTCTAAAAGTTTATCAATATGTTTATGTGCGGGAGCTTGGCCTCCTTTTAATATTGATGTTATCGCATCTTTTCTATTAAACGAATGACGGCTGCAGTAGTAAACGCACCAACTAAATAATAACCAACTACCAAGGCTTTAGTCGTAAACGATTTGGTAACGGGTTCTTCATTTAATCCTATCTTATTGGGTAAATTGACTGTACCTAAGCCTGCCAATAGTCCCGCAGAAGCTGCTTTTAGCCACAACTCCTGTTTTTTACCATTGATAAAACTGTAATAAGCAGTATTACTGATAATATCACTAACAAGTGCTGTACCGAATAATTCATTATTTTCGATATCTAAGCCGAAATATTCTGCTGTTTTCTGAACAGCTTCTTTCCCAACCAAATCAATATGAGGCATATTTTTATTTACATTTTTCAAAGACTCATTAAGTAGTGTTAACATTATTGCCCCAGCCAAGCCTCCAATTATATTTTTACTTTCCATAATTAAGTTTTATAAAATTGTCTGATGCATGTTGTCATTGTAGTGTAATTGATCTCGCATACGCAAGACGTAGGTATTATTGCATACACGAACGGGTGGAAAGCATATGCACCGTTACAACTACGTCTACAACCTGATTTACCCGTGTTCTCCGTTGAAACATGCATCAGGACAATAGATTAGATTGTATTTCAAATTATTTAGGATTCGAGAAGCTGAGATTTTTTTATGATTTAAATATTTATATTATCCAAATCAAACACTTTATCGCAATCCTCATTTATACATTCGAGTAGAAGATCAAAATCTTATTCAATTAGATTTGGCAAATGCTTCAGCTTTTAAGGATTCTAACATGCCATTTCAACTTTGACTCTTGATTTAATTTAATAAATTTCATTTTTACATTTAAGAATAAAAGTAGTTAGTCAACCAACGGTCTTTTTGGTTTTTGATCAGGATTATTTTGAAAATTTCTTGGATGATTTACAGGATCTATTTCTTCTGGTCCCTGATCGGGATCTTCTAAAGAAGATTTGCTGGTGTTTTGTTCAAAATCATTAGTGTGTAAATCATCAGCTTCCGTAATTAAATGTTCTTCGGCAGGCTGAGAAGGAGTATCGACCTCTTTTTCAATTTTATCATCATCCTTATTACCATTCTTCTCTGGTATGCTTCCTTGATTTCCTTGATTGATTAGAGAATTTTGATCATCCAGACCATGGTTCTTATTAGTATCTGTTTCCATATTTTATTTTTTGAAGGTTTCTTAGCATCAGTTTCTTTTTTGTCTGACTTGTTTTTTTATTTGATGCTTAAAGTTTATAACATCCAAATATATCTTATAAATTAAAAATTATATTATACAATATTTTTTTATAATTATATAATTATCAGGTATTTGTATTGTTGTGGTGTTATAAATAGGACTCAATAATAATTTCGATCTTGTTCTAGATTTGATTGACTATAGTATAGAAGTTTTGCTTTCTGCTTTCTTTTCTAAATCTTCTAAGGTTGATTTTGAAATAACTGATTTATTTTTTAGTAAAATGTCTACGTCGGTAGCAAATTTATCATTCTTTTTTATTAGCAGCCAGGCATTTTCCTGTTTGCCTTTTAATTTTACTAATGAGAATTCTCCTTTCAGTTTTTTACCTTTCAATATGAAACTTAAATGTCCTTTATCAAGATGTTCTTTTAATGTTTTTTCTGGTGATGCAGTACTGTCGGCAGGCAGATATGTACCATTATCCCACACAATTACATTTCCTGCTCCGTAGTTTCCTTTTGGAATATTTCCTTCAAAATCTTTATAGCTGTAAGGATGATCCTCGACCATTATCGCAAGACGTTTTATTTCTGGATTCATTGAAGGTCCTTTAGGTACAGCCCAACTCAATAAGACGCCATTTAATTCCAATCTAAAATCATAATGCAAATGAGAGGCAGCATGTTTTTGTACTACAAATATTAGCTCATTTTCTGATTTTCCAATCTTAGCTGTGGGTTCCTGGGTTTGCTCAAAATCTCGTTTTTTATTGTATTTAGATAAAAACATAGTAAACTTTTTTAAGTTAGAAAAGTTTGTAAACCATATAATGCAACTAGTCCAAAAATTGCATGAGTAAAAATAGTTGCAGCTAATATCCTTTAAAAATGAATTTTAGGCTTATGATTACTGATTTTAAAGGTAACAAATCAGCTTAAAATGCCTATAATTCCGTACGGATCGTTTATAAAAAAATACTAAAATAGATTAGTAGTTTCTAGTTCTTAGGGTAAGAATGGTATTTTTAGAAAACGTAATTTATCTTATGGAGATACTAATAATTTTTTAAAAATGAGGATTCCGATTATTGCATATTTTTTAGATTTTTGATAAAAGGTTTAAAGTTCTTTACATCTTTTTTAACTAAGGGTTTAAAAAAGGGATTAAAAAAATGCGATGCATGTTCCCCACCTTTGTTTAAGGGAACCTGATATGAAATTGAAGTTTCGATTTCAGTATCTCCATCTCTCGCGGTGAAGGTAACTTTTCCACAGCTATTTATAGGTGAATCTGGAATAGATTGCCATCGTATTATTTCGTCTTTTAGCTCTTCTACTATTTCAGCAGTCCATGAAATTGGGCTAATCTGCCCTGGTCCTTTGGCTGTCCATAGCGTATTATTTTTATCGATGGTTTTTACACTTTGTAAATGGTCCATAAATTTCGGCAAGTTTTCAAAATCTCTCCATATACTATATACTTCACTAATAGGTCTGTTAACTAGTTGTTTTACCTTTACAGTTATAGATGGTGCCGTATTATTTTTTATAGTATGGATTGCCCCATAAAGAGGACAATACCCCGTTATACCTCTTAAAAGTAATGCGGCTGCTGTGGAGGTCTTCGTGAAGTTGTTATCTTTTTTTGAAATTGTATTATATAAAAGATAACCTCCTGCAGCGATCATAACAATTCGTTCGATTTTTGAGACATTGGCTTTTATACTAGCATTTTTCTCTCTCATTTTGCTGATGATTGTTTCGTTTTTCATGTAGTTTAACTTTAAAATAATATTGTTTATTCCTTTTCATCAAAAATAGGATTTAAAAGAAGGTTTTCGTTTATATAATTTTGGTAGTGTATTATATAATTTTAATAATGAGCAACTTAGTGCTTGGTGATGTTTGAAATGTAATAAAAGGTTAAAATTATTGTCTGGAAACCTCTAGGATATTATATAAGAAAGGAAGCTTAAAAATAGGATTCCCTTTCTTATTATAGAATTATTTAGATGGTTATTTGTTATCTAATCAAATTCTTTATCAATATCAATACCTGCAGTTTAGTGCAAGTTAATGTAACACTTAGTCCGGCCCGCAATTGTTCTGACCCTAGGAAGCCAAATGACGGGGAGTCGACCATTCTTCTTTACATTCAATAGAGCTGATTTTGTTAATATTAAGGATAGGTTAATTTATTTAACTATTGTTAATTAGTTGTTTAAGTATGGTTTGAAACCTGTTAAGTTAACTCTACGGGACATCAAAATTACTCTATTTTGTATGTTTATACGTGTTAAATATAAAGAAAAGGCATGAAAAAAGCCCATTTCTTAAGAAATGGGCTTTTCAGCTAGTGACCTCGACTGGATTCAAACCAGTAACCTTCTGAGCCGTAATCAGATGCGCTATTCAGTTGCGCCACGAGGCCTTTTTTGTGTTTGTTAAGTCCGTCCCGATTGAGCGGCTTAGCGGGTGC
>JAKFBW010000011.1:0-15937 GCA_036676965.1 Flavobacterium sp.
GAACTGGGGAATGCGAACTGCAATTATACATAGGGCAGATAGTATCAATGGCCCCTGGGAAGGAAAAGTCGGCTTACAGGATCTGGGAGTTGCTCAAGGAGGATTGATAGACACTCCCGATGGGCGTTGGTTCTCTTATCTTTTTCGCGATTTTGCTGCTGTTGGCCGCGTTCCTTATCTCGTTCCTGTCAAGTGGGAAGACGGTTGGCCTGTATTAGGAGAAAATGGCAAAGTCCCGGAAACATTAGACCTGCCAGCCAGTAAAGGTTTTATTCCGAATTTGGTTGCTTCTGATGAATTCAACCGTAAAAAAGGACAAGCAGCACTTCCTTTAGTATGGCAATGGAATCATAATCCAGATAACAAACTTTGGTCAATAAAAGAAAGAAAGGGATATCTCCGACTAAAAACAGCTAGAATTGATACCGTATTTACTCAGGTAAGAAATATACTTACACAACGTACAATTGGTCCAACATGCACTGGTTCAACTTTATTGGATGTTTCCAAAATGAAGGAAGGTGATTTCGCAGGATTATGTGCCTTTCAAAAAAAATACGGACAGGTTGGAGTAAAGGTCGAAAATGGTCAAAAGTCGATAGTAATGATTACTACTGATAATGATAAGCCTGTCGAAGTAAAACGAATTCCATTGGATCAAGATCAAATTTACTTCAGAATCGATTGCGATTTTACCGGTATGAACGATGAAGCTGATAGCCTTTACGCTCTTAATGGGAAAGATGAAGCTAGTTTCTTTTACAGTCTTGATGGAAAAGTTTGGAATCCTATTGGAAATATATTGAAAATGAAATATGACATCCCACATTTTATGGGATATCGTTTTGGATTGTTTAATTATGCAACAAAAGAAATAGGCGGTTATGCTGATTTTGATTGGTTCAGAATTAAATATTAAGATAAGTATAATAACAGATAAAAATTTCTATTACAATCACTTTAAAAGGAAATCTAACATCAGCGATGATTTTTCAGAACCAACACTTCAAAAGATTTGGCAATGGAACCACGAACTGGTAAACGAGATAAACAAGCAAGGAAATTATATTAACTAATATTAACAGAGTACTATAATATGAAATTTAAAAATAAGATTTTATTGGTATCCACATGCTGTTTATTGATGCTTAATGCTGTGGCGCAGAACCCTATTATACAAACTTTGTATACTGCAGATCCAGCTCCAATCGTATTTAAAGACACCCTTTTCTTGTATGTTGGTCACGATGAAGATAATGCTAAAAAAGACCCCCACGGAGGTTATTTGATGCGTGATTACCGCCTCTTTACCACCACTGACATGGTCAATTGGACTGATCATGGCGCTCCTTTGAGAATAGGCCAGATTTCCTGGTCCACTAACGATGCCAGCGCAGCGCAGCTTATTGAAAGAAATGGAAAATACTATTGGTATTTTTCTACGGGTGATAAAAATGATCGAGGTGTTTCGATCGGTGTGGCAGTCTCAGATTCTCCTTATGGGCCTTTTAAAGATGCTTTAGGCAAGGCACTTATAACGAATAGCATGACTGCATATGCTCCACATTTTTGGGATAATCTTGATCCAACTGTTTTTATCGACGATAACGGACAGGCTTATCTTTTCTGGGGAAATGCAGCTTGTTATTGGGCAAAATTAAATAAGGACATGATTTCTATTGATGGAGAAATTCATGCTTTAGACGTTAAAGATAAAACAGCTTTTTCAGGAAACTATACTGAAGCGCCATGGATATATAAGAGAAATAAGCAATATTATCTTGTTTATGCCGCGGAATTTCCAGAAAACATAAGCTATTCCACTTCCAAAAAAATTACAGGACCTTGGAAACAACAAGGCATAATAATGCCTACGGAAAAAAGCAGCACCACCAATCACTCAGGCATTATTGATTACAAAAATAAATCCTATTTCTTCTATCATAATGATGTATTACCAGGTGGCCATAGTTACGACAGATCAGTTTCTTTGGAAGAATTTAGCTACAATTATGACGGCACAATTCCAAAAATGAAGATGACTGATGCTGGTATTGTCAAGGGAGTGGGGACTTTAAATCCATACAAAAGAACAGAAGCTGAAACTATTGCTTTTTCAAAAGGCGTAAAAGCAATTGAAGATAAAGAGAAAGGTGTAATCATTACGTCCATTCATAATGGTGATTATATAAAAGTACGTGATGTGGATTTTGGAAAAACAGGTCCATCTTCGTTTAAGGCATTGGCATCCAGTCGTTATAACGGTGGGACTATTGAAATTCACACTGATAGTTTTGATGGAAAATTGATAGGGGCTTTGAATATTTACTATACTGGTGAATGGGAAAACTGGAAAGAATTTTCAACAAATATAGAAAACGTCAAAGGTGTTCACGATGTATACTTTACTTTTAAAGGAGAGGATTCATACACGTTATTTAATTTTGATTACTGGGAATTTGTTAAGTAAAAATGAAGAATTATCAATAACTATCCAATCAAAGGGAGGATTTAATAACTAAATAAATAAAATGAAACATACCTATAAATTTATAGCGTCACTTATAGCTATCTTAAATTGTTCCATTGGAGAAGCACAAAATCCTATTGTGCAAACCAAATATTCGGCAGATCCGGCACCAATGGTACATAAGGGCAAAGTGTACCTGTATACAAGCCATGATGAAGATGATGCGGATGCCGATGGCAAGGGTTTTAAAATGCTCAATTGGTCGCTTTATACATCAACCGACATGGTCAATTGGACAGATAATGGAATAGTTGCTTCCCTAAAAGATTTTAGTTGGGCAAAGCAGGATAATGGTGCCTGGGCAGTTCAGTGTATCGAACGAAATGGTAAATTTTATTTATACTGTCCCATGCATGGCGGAGGTATAGGGGTTTTGGTTTCAGATAGTCCTTATGGTCCATTTAAAGACGCTATTGGCAAGAAACTTATCGATCATCATCCCTGGAACGATATCGATCCTACCCCATTTATTGATGAGGATGGTCAGGCGTATTTGTTTTGGGGAAATCCCGGCTTGTATTACGTAAAGCTGAATAAGGATATGATATCCTGTTCAGGTGAAGTTAAACAAATACCCAATACTATAGAATCTTTTGGTAAACGCGAAGGAGAAAAAAATGATATAAGACCGACCACTTATGAGGAGGGGCCATGGCTGTATAAACGCAATAGCCTGTATTATTTATTTTTTGCCGCAGGGCCAATATCGGAACATATTGGTTATTCAACCAGTAAAAGTATAACAGGATCCTGGAAATATCAAGGTGTCGTGATGTCTACACAAGGAAATTCTTTTACCAATCATCCTGGCGTAATTGATTTTAAGGGAAAGAGCTATTTTTTCTATCACAATGGTGCATTGCCAGGTGGTGGTGGTTTTACCCGTTCGGTATGTGTAGAAGAACTTAAATTTAATAAAGATGGTTCGATCGTGCAAATGAATATGACAGAAGGTATTAAACAGAGTTTAAAACCATTAAATCCTTATGTCAAAACTGAAGCTGAAACCATTGCCTGGTCTGAAGGAGTGAAGTCAATGAACGATAATGTGGCTGGCAATTTTATTACGGCAAAATACAATGACGCTTTTATCAAAGTAAAAGAGGTGGATTTCCGTAAAAAAGGCGCTTCGAAATTCACGACAAGAATTGGCACAACGCACAACGGAAATGTTTCAATGGAGATACGATTGGACACTAAAGACGGAGAGTTAATAGGAACCGTAAATGTACCAATGACGGGAGGTAATGACAAATGGGCATTGCAGACAATTGATGTTAAAAAAGTTTCAGGGATCCACGATTTGTATTTTGTTTTTAAAGGAGAAGCCAAGACCGACATACTATATTTTGATTATTGGAAATTCTTAAAATAATTTTTCACAAAAAAACAATCTGTTGTCTAAAAAAGAAATTGGACAAAGCAGACCACGATGTTTTTGAAGGTCCAAACCGTATCTATTTTGAAGTAGGAGACTCTTTGGGATATGTTTCTGATGTTAAAAATAAGGATGCCCGTACCGAAGGAATGTCATATGGAATGATATTTATTAAACAATTACAATTATGCGTAGATTAATACTATTATTGACAGTCTCTTTATCTTTTTTGAGTATTTCGGCTCAAAATAAAGTTGAAAAATGGCGTATTTATGAGATTATTCTTAATGGAATCTCAAAAGGTAATCCGTTTACTGATGTACAACTAAGTGCTAAATTTACAAATGGTGAGAATATAAAAATAGTTTCAGGCTTTTATGATGGAAATGGGATATATAAAATCCGTTTTATGCCACAGGAGACAGGCACCTGGACTTATATCACATCAAGTAATTTAAAGTCACTTAATAATAAAAAAGGCAAATTTGGATGTTTTTCAAACACCAATAGCAACCACGGACAAGTAATAGTAAAAGATACTTTCAATTTTGCTTATGCAGACAATAAACCCTATTACCCTTTTGGTACGACCTGTTATGCATGGGTTCATCAAGGAGATAGTCTTGCCCAATTAACATTGAAAACCCTTTCTAACGGATATTTCAACAAAATGCGCATGTGTATTTTCCCTAAAGACTACGATTGGAATAAAAACGAGCCACTCTTGTATCCTTTTGAAGGAAAGCCTTTAACTGATTGGGATTACACAAAATTTAATCCTGCATATTTTCAGAATATTGAGAAAAGGATAGCGCAATTGGATTCACTTGGCATCGAAGCCGATTTAATTGTTTTTCATCCTTACGACCGTTGGGGGTTTCAAAAAATGGACAGAAAAACCGATGATTTATATATCAATTATATTATTGCCCGCTTTGCTGCCTATAAAAACGTATGGTGGAGTCTAGCTAATGAATATGATTTTATGAAATCTAAGAAGACAGAAGATTGGGGCCATTTTATTCAGTTATTTGCCGAAAAAGACCCCTACAATCACTTACGTTCAATACACAATGGGGCTAACCTCTACGACCACACAAATCCCTTGCTCACACATGTGAGCATACAGAATGATGACACCTATAAAGCAAAGGAATTAAGGCCAAAATATAAAAAACCAATAGTTTATGATGAATGTAGGTACGAAGGAAATATTAATTGGCCGTGGGGGAATTTAACAGGTCAAGAGATGGTGAACAAATTTTGGCGTGGTGTTGTAAATGGTGGTTTTGTTGGGCATGGAGAAACTTATGTTACCGAAAATCCCGTTAAATGGGGATATGAATCGCAAGATGTTTTATGGTGGTCTAAAGGGGGAGTTCTCAGAGGGCTAAGTCAGGAAAGGATTAAGTTTTTAAGAAATATAATTGAATCCACCCCAGGATATTTAACGCCAATTGCCAATACGGAATTTTGGGTGCCGTATTCATATGTTGCTTTTAAAGATGAATATTTTCTGCACTATTTTAGTAATGACCAGTCACGCAGCCAAATTGTATATTTACCCGAAAATTCAAAATATAAAATTGAAATTATCAATGCATGGGATATGACAATTACGCCTGTTAAGGGAGAATTTAGTGGAAAAAGTTTAATTCAACTTCCACAAAAACCTTTTACAGCATTGCGTATCACTAAAATAATGTGATTAGTTTTATTGATTACTAAACTTACTATCCGTAGTCTTAGCGAAACGAGACTACGGATTAATAAATTATCACTTATGCGGAAGAACCGTGGTTGTATAAACGCAATAGTCTGTATTATTTATTTTTTTTCGCAGAGCCAATACCGCAACATATTGGTTATTCAACCAGTAAAAGTATAACAGGATCTTGGAAATATCAAGGTGTCGTGATGCCTACACAAGGAGTTTGTTATGCCAATCATCCCGGTATAATTGATTTTAAGGGGTAGCCCTATTTTTTCTATCACAAAGCTGCATTGCCAGGTCAACTTACACACTTTTTGGGATAGTGTCTTTAAAGAAATCCTAATTTTAAATTTAACAGTAACAAATGTCAATTTATCTTGATGATAAAATAGTCAAATAGAATTAGGCATTTGTTATGGTTTTTTGTATTGACTGAGTTTGATTTAGTTCTTAGAGCTTCCCGATTACATAATAGTAGCCGGGATTTTTATTTCATACACATAATGTTTTTCTAATGGTTTTCAAGTAGGCTGTTTTCAGAATTGTAGCTTGACTTTTTAGACAATCTCTTCTTCTTCTTCTTCTTATACGTTGACAGTACTTCCATAAAAACGATATAATTCGTGTTTCTTAACATTTCTCTATGAACCCTCATTTTTCTAAAACATCAGTTTTCTATATGTGTTCTTTTTGTTAAAAAAACACTTAAAATATTTTTTTTTAAGATACTGCTTAGGCTATTAGAGGATTGAATTTTTAGAATAGTAATAAAACCGATTTATTGTTAAAATAGTTTTTTTTATTAATAATAAATGTAGTAATGTAATAAATGTAAGGTATTTATTGAATTTATCTTATTTGATACAACAAATGATACCGTCTTTTGATACAAAATGAACCGTTCTTAGAGGTTTATTTATTGTTAATTTGTTCTTAATGTAATATGAAAAATGTTTAATGACGAGAATGTGCATTTGAATACATTATTGTTGAAAGGCATCTTGTTTTATGTAAAACTAAATAACCACATTAACTAACTTAAATTAAATTAACTATGAATGAAAAACATGTAATTCAACGTTTTGTGAAAGCAAAAAAACTTTTTAGTAGGTATGCCATTTTGGTTATGCTTTGTTCATTTAGTAGTGCATTTGCACAAAATTCAGATGAAAAAATTTCTGGTGTAATTTTAGACGAAACAAATGGAACTCCTGTCTTGGGAGCGAGTCTTTTTATTGAAGAATCTAAAAAAAGTGCAATATCAGGTGTAAATGGTGAATTTGCCATTAATGCAAAAAAAGGGGAAACACTTACTGTTACTTATATTGGATTTGTTACTCAAAAAATTAAAGTAACAGGAAATAAGATTTCTGTTAAATTAAAAGAAGATGTTAGTTCACTAAAAGAGGTTGTGGTAATTGGTTATGGTAAATCTAAGAGAGGAGATCTTACAGGTGCAATTTCTTCTATTAGCGGAGATGAACTTCGTAAAACACAACCCACTACATTTGATCAGGCACTACAAGGAAAAGTAGCCGGTGTTGTTGTTCAACAAACATCTGGGCAACCAGGGGGTGGGGTTAGCGTTCAAATACGTGGTTTGTCTTCCTTTGGTAATAGCTCCCCTTTATATGTAATTGATGGAGTTATAATTGGTAATCCTTCTCAGGGACCTGGTGGTACTAACCCGTTAGCAACTATTAGCCCTTCGGATATTGAATCAATTGACGTTTTAAAAGACGCATCAGCAACAGCAATTTATGGTTCGCAGGCAACTAATGGTGTTATTGTCGTTACCACAAAAAGGGGTAAAGAAGGAGCACCAAAAATCACTTACGAGTATAGTGCTGGTATTCAACAATTGATAAAAAAGTATCCTACTATGGATTTGCAAGAATATGCTAAGTTTATTAACGATAGAGCTGCTGTTTGGGGTTTTGATGAAAGACCTGAATTTGCTAATCCACAGTATTTAGGGAAAGGTACAAACTGGCAAGATGAATTATTCAGAAATGCCCCAACGAGCAATCATGTACTTACAATGAGTGGCGGTAATGATAGAACACAGTATTTAATGTCGGGTTCTTATTTTAGTCAAGAAGGTATAGCGATAGGATCTAAATTTACAAGAGGTTCTTTAAGGGTAAATTTAGATAACAAGACGACTAATTGGTTAAAAATTGGAACCAGTTTGCAGTTAACCCATGTTGATGAGGATGTAAATACAACAAGTTCAAATGTTATTGCAGCGGCATTATGGCAAACACCGGATATACCCGTAAGAAACCCTGATGGTAGTTATGCTGGAGAGGAAAGTAGAGAAGGATGGATTACAAGACGTGTAAATCCTTATGCTTTAGCACTTATTAATAGAAATAATCCTAAAAGAAATCAGGTATTTGCTAATCTTTACGCAGAAATAGCATTTACAAAGGATTTAACTTTTAGAAATGAAGTGTCTGGTAATTTTGCATTTAGAACTGGGGATGAATTTTATCCTAAGTATAAGTTTGGGCTAGCCGAGAAATTAGACAATGAAGCAAAATATAGCTATGGTCAAGACTATTATACTGTTTTTAGAAGTTTCCTTACTTACGCTAAGGTATTTAAAAACAAATACAATTTTAATGTAATGCTAGGACATGAGGCACAGCTGTCCCAGTTTGAAAATGTCAACGCAGAAAGAAAAGGTTATGTTTCAAACAATGTTACTAATATAGGTAGTGGTGATGCGCAAACAGCAACCAATGGAGGAAGTAAAGGAGACAATGCACTGGAATCTTATTTTGGTCGTCTTATTTTCATTTATAATGATAAATATATATTGACTGGTAATGTGCGTAGGGATGGTTCTTCAAAATTTGGTCCAGAAAATCGTTGGGTTAATACCTATTCAGGAGCATTTGCTTGGAAGATTAATAATGAAGGTTTCTTAAAAGATGTAAAAGCGATTAATGAACTTAAATTAAGAGCGGGTTATGGTGAAACTAATAATCAAAATATTAGAAACAATGCTTATTTATCACTATTAGGAACTGTACCTACAGCTTTGTCCGGTAGTGCACAACTTACAACTAATTTGGGTAACTCTAAAGTTCAATGGGAAAGAACAGGATATAGCAATGTTGGACTTGATATAAGACTCTTTAACTGGAAACTTGGTCTTACAGTGGATGCTTATAATCGTTTGACAAACGATTTGTTGATGCAAATTCCATTACCGGCTTATTCCGGAACAACTGCTGAGTGGTCTATAGGAGCAATTGGAGCTCCGTATATAAATATAGGATCTGTTAGAAATAGAGGGTTTGATCTTCATTTGAATTCAACAAATATAACCAAAGGTGATTTTACTTGGAGTACAGATTTTACAGTATCCCATAACAAAAATAAAATATTAAAATTAAATACAGAAGGGGCTTCTTTGACTTCAAGTATTTACGGCCCGGACCAGATCGTTTCTGAAACAAAAGTTGGTGGATCTATGGGTGATTTTTATGGGTATGTAGTTGATGGGGGCGTATTTGCGACCGCGAGCGATTTTGAGAATCATGCGTTACCTGCTACTAATGATGGGGTTCCATTACCAATTACACCAAACGCTGGAGGGGTATGGTATGGAGATCTTAAATTTAAAGATATAAATGGGGATGGCATTATCACTGAAAAAGATAGAACTAAGCTAGGCTCTCCTATTCCTGATTTTCAATTAGGTCTTGGTAATACCTTTAAGTATAAAAATTTCGATTTAAATATATTCTTTAGTGCCAGTGTAGGTAATGAAGTAGTAAATGAAATGAGGATAAATGGAGAATATCCTTCGACACAATTTGGTTTCCTAAAAGCATTAAAAGATTATGCGGAACTTGCTTTAATAGATCCTAATGGTTCTGCTTCAGATGTCAACAATGTATATGTTACAAACCCAAACACTAGCATTGTAGGGCTTAGGCATACTAATGGTAGTAATCAAAACCAACGTTTCTCTGACAGATATGTTGAAGATGGCTCTTTTATCAGATGTAAGAATATAACTCTAGGTTATGCATTCCCTCAAGAACTAGTTAAAAAGATAAATATAAATTCATTACGTGTATATGCGAATGTTTCCAATGCCTTTCTTATTACAAAATATTCAGGAATGGATCCAGAAGTAGGTTCATGGAATCCTTTACGGGCAGGAATTGATAGTGGCTTTTATCCACAAGCACGAACATTTACTTTAGGGCTTAACTTAGGACTTTAACTAAACAAAATAATAACGTATTATGAAATATATAAATTTAAAAAAGATTTGTGTGATGTTTACCGTACTTTTTGCGGTAAGTTGTCAGGATGATTTTCTTGATAGACCTTCTCTATCAGATATAAGCACTGAAAATTTTTATCAGACAAAAGAAGAACTTAGGTTAGCTACAGCTGCGCTTTATGGTAAACCATGGGCACAATTTAATAATGAAGCATACCTCCCATTAGGAGATGTAATGAGTGGAAACATTGTTATTCCATACCATGGTACAGACTTGATACAACTTAACACGTTTACGCTTAATGGAGCTAACGGACGTTTAAGAACCGGTTGGAGAGGGCTTTATATTGTAATTGCGCATTGTAATGTTACCATTAAGGCTATTGAAAATACGACAGCAACAATTGCTGAGGCAGATAAGAATGCTGCCATAGCTGAAGCAAAATTTATTCGTGCCATGGCATACTTTCATCTTGCTTTATTATGGGGAGAGGTGCCTATTATTGAAGATAATGAGAAGTTAATAACAACACCTTTAGTAAATAGAAATTTAAAAGAGGATGTTTACCGATTTATTACTGAAGATTTAATTTTTGCAGCCGAAAACCTTCCTCTAACTGATGCGCCTGGTAGAGTAACTACTTGGTCTGCAAAAGGTCTGTTAAGTAAAGTATATTTAACGATGGCAGGATTGGGACAATCTGGAGGTACACGTGATCAGAACTATTTGAATTTGGCAAAAAATACTGCAAAAGATGTGATTGAAAACAGTGGTTTAGGTTTGCATCCTAGTTATTATAATCTTTTTAGAACACAATTTAATGATAGTCCAGAATCATTATTTGCACTACAATGGACTACAGGTGCAGGTTGGGGAGAAGGTAATATGTTATTGACCTACTCACCAAGTCAAGAAATTAATCCTCAAAAAGCTGGTGGTTGGGGTGGTACATTAGTTAGTTATGATTTATATTTAGCTTATTCGGAGCAGGATTCCATAAGACGTAAAGCGAATTTTATGTTAACTGGAGATCATTACCCTGAGTTAAATGCTGCTGGAGGTGGTTTTACTCCAACTTATCCAACTATGAAAAAACACATTATTGGTAATGAAACAGATAATAATGCACCTGCAATGACGTTTACTAGTTCCATATTGCATACTCCATTACTAAGATTAGCAGATGTTTATTTAGTTTATGCTGAGGCTATCTTGGGTAATAATAGCTCTACAACTAATGCTGATGCTTTACTATATTTTAATATGGTTAGAGAGCGTGCAGGTGTTGATCCCGTAACAGTGCTTGATATGGATGTTATCTTTGATGAGAGACGGATTGAATTTGCTTGTGAAGGACAATATTGGTATGATTTGGTAAGACTTTCTTATTTTAATCCATTAAAAGCGATTAATCGTCTTAGTAATCAACAACGAGTAACATTTGAATATGACAGCGCTACCAAAGTAGCTACGCCTGATGATCCTATTGGAGTCATTTCTCCGGCAACCATAGCCACTTTTTCTTTAGAGTTGCCTACATCAGAGGTGATTGCTAATCCTAAATTGCTTGACCCTGCAGTACCATACTATTAATACTAAATAATAAAGACATGAAAAATATATTAAATAAATACATTCCTTTTTTACTGGTTTTCAGTATTACGGTAATTATTACACTGTTTACATCTTGTGATTATATTGATGACGATGTTACAGGATCGGGTGCTCCTGTTATTACAGAGATACGAAATTATGCAGCTTCGCCAAATGATACTCTTGTTGATAAGATAGTTCCTGGTCAATGGATCGTAATTCATGGAAAAAATTTAAAAGATGCCAAACAGATAACTTTTAATGGTAGTATTGCTAGTTTCGACCATGGATTGTTTTCAGATGAAACAGCTGTTGTACAAGTTCCATGGTCAGTACCTTTTAATAATGTTGACCCAGCTCTTCTTCATACTATAAATTATACCACTAAAGGCGGAACAACTTCTTTTAAATTTGATGTAATTCCCCCGCTAGCTACTATCACAGGAAATTCGATGTCTTCTGCTACTATGGAAGGTGATTCGATTTATATTTATGGTACCAATTTATATTTGATAGAAAAGCTGACCCTGGCGGGTATAGATGTGCCATCATTTACAACAGTAGATAATGGTAGTTCTGTAGGATTTCTGCTTCCAAAAATTAATGCGCCAATGCCTTGGGCAGGAGTGCTTGTTGCTGCATCTGGTACGTATGAATTTGAAATTGAAATTGTTCCGGAAATTTTTGCTATTTCTTATGCAAATCCTTCGCAGGGCGATTTGGTACGTGTGTATGGTAAAAATTTGAATGGTGTTTCAAGTTTTAGTTTTGGAAGTAAGACTATCACAGCTTTTACAGTAGATGAAGATGGTTTTTATGTTGAGTTTTTGGCTCCTGACATGAACTTCGCTAGTGGACCAGTGACTCTTGTTAATAGTTATGGAACGGCTACTACTGTTTATAATATAAATACTCGAAATGAAAAATGGTTAGGTCTTTTAGCAAATTTTGAGTGGGGCGATTATTTTGGTTATCATTGGTGGGGAGATATTTCTTTAGCTTTTGGCCCCGTAGCCGATTTTAATGGTTCGATGGGAACAAATAATTCTATGTACATATATTTTAATACGCCTATTTTAGCCGGTGGGGAGAGTAAATATGCCCCATTGGGTAATGCTAATAATACTTCAATTAATAATAAAAATGCATGGATGCCTGTGGCAAATCTTTCAGATCCTGTTGAAAACTGGGGGCTTCAATTTGATATAAGTGTGGCTAAGCCATGGAAAGGTGGTACGCTTTATTTTAAAACTGAATTTGCAGGTGAAAGTTACGTAGCGCGTTATGAGCCATGGAAAATTAGTGCTTCTAAGACCGTTGCTTTTGAAACGGAGGGTTGGCAAACCGTAACGATTCCTTTATCTCAATTCAAATCAAAAAAGACCACATTAGGGGATGGTGATTCAGTTACTAGTTTAAAACTATTATTAGGGCCTACTGGTGAGACTAGTTATGACCTTACCCTTAAAAATTTCGCTTCTTCATCAACAGCAACTGGTTTTTATGCAGCTATTGACAATATTAGGGTTGTGAAAATCAAAGAATAAAAATCTTTTAATATAATAACAGATTAATAGTATAAAGTAAAGACCTGCAGCTATTTCATGAAAGTTAAACTTTTCTGCAGGTCTTAAATAAAAAATTATTAATTCTAAAAAAAACAAAAAATGAAACTTAAACATTTTTATAAAATAGTACTACTGCTGATCGTTACCGGATTTTCGGTCTCTTGTTCAAAAGACGGAGACGAAGCCCCACAATTAGTGGTTTCAGCAACAACTGTTTCCTTTGAACCAGAAGGAGGTACATCAGAAGAAATCACCATTGAAGCAAACAGTGCATGGAGTGTTAGTTCGGGAGCATCTTGGTTGCAAATAACCAAAACAAGTGGCGATAGTGGAGTTAGTGCAACAAAATTTACAGCTTTAAGTAATGAAACTGGATTAACTCGCTCTGTTGTAGTAACTGTTGAGGCAGCTAATGGGCAAGCTAGACGTATTACGATTACACAAACAGGTAATTTATATCCATCATATAATTTAACGCCTAAAGCTCCCGACGCAACAGGAATGAACAGTACAGCGGTACAACTGGCGGCAAAAATGGGAATGGCAATAAATTTTGGTAATACTATGGAATCTCCAGTTGAAGGGGAATGGAATAGTAAAATAACCTTAAACTATGTGAAATTTGTAAAAGGATTAGGTTTCAATACTGTACGTCTTCCTACTGGATGGGTTTGGAGTCATTTAAGTAATGCTGATAAAATGACAATTCAGCCTGAATGGCTTGATCGTGTGCACGAAGTGGTTAAATGGTGTGTGGATAATGATATGTATGTGATGCTGAATGCTCACGGAGATGATGGCTGGCTGGAAAAAAATGTCAACGCGGCAAACCAAGACGTGATTAATCAGAAGCTAAAGGCGATATGGGAGCAGATTGCTACAAAGATGCGTGATTTTGATGAGCACCTTATATTTGCTGGCACAAATGAACCTTCGGTTGAGAATGCCGAGCAGATGGCCATACTTAATGGCTATCACGAAACTTTCATCAAGACAGTTCGCGCAACCGGAGGTAAAAATAGTTATAGAGTGCTGGTTGTGCAGGGACCTTCAACTGATATTATTAAAACTTCTCAGCTGATGACTCCAACTACGCTTCCTCATGACCCGGTACCTAATCGTTTGATGCTTGAGGTACATTTTTATGGACCTTGGCATTTTAATTTACCAAAAGATGGAGTATATAATGCGGACACCAAAGCGAGTTACTACTGGGGAGCTGGGAATCATTCGATTATGGAGCCATTGCGCAACGCGCCTGATGGAGAAGAGGATGATCTCAGGGCAGAAATCGGAAAGATTAAAAAGTTTGTTGATGCAGGTATCCCTGTGATGTTGGGTGAATATGGAACCTGGAGGCGTACTGCCGAGTATAACGGGCAGATTCCTCTGGATACGGAGATGCACAACAAATCTGTAGATGCCTGGACAACTTTTGTAACCAAAACGGCTAAAGCTAATGGTATGGTGCCATTCTTGTGGGAGATAGGTTTTATGCTAGACAGAGCTAATAATAAGGTAAAGGATCAGGCTATGTTAGATGCTGTTAAAGCAGGATATAATTAAAAAGTAAGACACTATAACTAAATAGAAATACAGTTTTTTTTATATGGTCTCATGTATTGATACCATTAAGCTAAGGACTGAATTTAAAAAAATCTGTGACTTTTAGGAGTCACAGATTTACTTATAATGAATTCTTACTGAAACAATGAATTTAAAATTTATTGATTCTAAAAAAACAAAAAACAAAAAATGAAACTTAAACATTTTTATAAAATTATTTTACTGCTGATTATTAACGGCACTCTTTCCGCACAAACGGTTTGGTTGGATCAGCTGGATCTCAGCCCAACTACACAGGGCTGGGGCATACCTAAAAAAAACAGGACGGTTGATGACAACATCATGACCATCGCAGGCAAAACCTTTGAGCGTGGCTTCGGCACACACGCAGAAAGCTCTCTTTTTATTCGGCTTGATGGCAAGGCAGATTCGTTTACCGCGCAGGTTGGCATTGATGATGAGGTGAAAGGGCGTCAGCCCGCCGTAGAGTTTGTTGTATACGGCGATGGAGCGAAGCTTTGGGCGAGCGGTATAATGCATGAAAATGATGCTGCCCGGCCATGTAGTGTGAAACTTTCGGGTGTGAAACAACTTGAGTTGCGGGTAACAGACGCAGGAGACGGTGGCAGCGATCATGCCAACTGGGCTGATGCTAAATTTGAGGCGGCAGGTGTATCAACTTTTGCTACTTTTTATCCTGTCCCGAGTGAACCCTACATTCTTACCCCTAAGCCATCGGCAAAACCGAAGATCAATAGCGCAAGTGTTTTCGGTGTCCGTCCGGGCTCTCCGTTTCAGTTCAGGATACCTGCCACCGGAGACCGTCCAATGACCTTTCAGGTTACCGGCTTGCCTCAGGGACTAAAGCTGGATCAAAAAACAGGACTTATCACCGGTAAGCTTGAAAAAGCCGGCACTTACGTTGTTCAGTTGAAGGCAAAGAATGCGAAAGGGATAGCCGAAAAAGGTTTACGCATTATCTGTGGAGATAAAATTGCACTTACCCCGCCAATGGGTTGGAATAGCTGGAATTGTTTTGCTCATGAAGTTTCCGGTGAAAAAGTTAAGCGTGCTGCGGACATAATGGTGAAAACCGGACTTATAAATTACGGGTGGACTTATGTAAATATTGACGACTACTGGCAAAATAATCGCGATTCGAAAGATTCTTCCCTGCAAGGTAAGCTGCGGGACGAGGCTGGTACTATCATTCCCAATAAAAAGTTTGGAGATATGAAAGCCCTGACAGATTATGTGCATGGCCTGGGTTTGAAGATCGGCATCTATACCAGTCCCGGTCCCTGGACCTGTGGCGGCTGTGCCGGCAGTTATGGCCAT
>JAKFBW010000012.1:0-2891 GCA_036676965.1 Flavobacterium sp.
GCCTAAAACAAAACTAATAATCCCACTAACTAACATTACTATAGAGCCCATAATAAAGAAATGAATGCTAAAGATAATCAGAAATTCCATAATTATTCTCCCTCGAAGCCATTTTGAATACTTCTTCTTAAGGAAAACTCTATTTCTTTATACTGCTTATTCACTTAATATAATTATCTCAAATTCCCATTATTTCCACAATTAGTTATTCAAGAATATGGCCCGATTGTTGAACAAAAGTTAAACAACACTCTTCAACCTGCCCCTTTAGCTCCATAAGAAAAAGAGCTGCCGAAGCAACTCCCTTATTGAAGTAAAGGACCCGTTATTTGAAGAAAATTTTCAAGAAGCTCTTTGTTTCGTACTGTTTCGGTCAATTGTCTTAATTTTTTTAATGAAATAATAATGTTTGTAGAGGGCCAGCAATACCAACAGGATTTTCACTAAAAGGATGTCCACATAAAATACAGAAATTACGATGAAGAAATCGGCAACTAAATTGATTCTGATTTTCTCTTTTCGAGACATACCTTTTTTTTGTAGGAATGATTCAACGTATTTTTCATATAATGAGGTGCGTTTGAACCAGTTTTCAATCGACTTGGAACTTTTCGCAAAGCAAAAAGCAGCAAATAAGTAAAACGGACCGCCCGGTAGAACTGGTAACACAGTCCCTGCAACTCCAATCACAAGAGATATGGATCCAAGAAGCAAAAATAGGATACTTTTTACTTTTTTAATTGTAATCACCTTTTTATTTATATTCTAATCCCTTATAACGTAAAGAGGAAGTCCAATTGATTCAATATCACTGATTAGTATCTTACCATTTTCTTATTGAACTAACCTCCCTCAATAAAGAAAGCAAAATCTCACGATTTCTCCGTTTTTCTTAGATTTTCATAGTAGTTTACCTTCTGGTAATCACTTAATAGTTGGGTGAACATTACTGAAAAGGATAAAACTGGACCCTTTGAGAAAAAAGACTTATAGCACACTAACCAATTACTTACAGAAATTGGTGGATGAGTCAAAATATGGTCGCACTGGTGGATGTCCACATTTCTCATGGAGGTCAACCCTCCCATGCCTCACAGAGTCTTCGCTCTCAAATTCCTTCGTCCAACCTTTCCATGAGGTGGATGTCAGCCATGCTGCCCCACAGGGTCCTTTGCCCGTAATTTAGTTGCTTTGCCGACTAATCCGTGCTTCAAATGTACCCAAATCTATAACGCTACTACTATTTAATCTAATCTAAAACAGAATCAAGCTGCCTTTTCTACCTTTTTAGCTACTGACAAATGAGGAATATCCTTTAACATTTTTTCTTCATTAAACTCAAATTGCTTTTTGCCTATGCTAAAGAAAATACGGATCAATTTATTACATAAAGCAATAAGGGACTGCATCTTTTTTAATGGATTATCAGAACGTTGAGTATAGTAAACATGTAATGCTTTAAAAGCTGAATTTTTTGCAACGAGAATCATGCACACCCTGAACAACAGAGCCCTCAGTTTCTTCCTACCCCTTTTTGTGATCGTTGTTTTTCCCTTGTGCTTACCAGATGTATTTTCTTTTAAACTTAAGCCAGCTAGCTTAATAATTTGTCGGGGATGAGTATAATCATTGAGATCACCTACTTCCGCAAAGAAACCGGCAACCGTATCCCTTCCAACACCTTTAATGGCCAACATTTGTGGTACCCCTGGTATTTCATCAAGCAAAATATCTATTTTTGAATCTAATTCTTCGAATTTAAGCTGAATTAACTCATATTTATCTAGTAATGTTTTCAGCTCCAGTTTAGCCATATCAGAGCCTTGGCGAAGTCCGATGGACTTACTGGCTGCTTGCTTTAACTCTCGAATCTTATTAAACCCAACACTCCGGGTAACGGCTTTTCTTAAGTGAGTAAGCAGTTCTTGTTCAGAGAAGTTTATTATTTCATGCGGTAAAGCATATAGTTTTAAGAATTGTAATGCAGCCTTTCCTTCCCACTTCTTAAAGACTGTAAGAAATTCTGGAAAGTACCGATCTATCCAGTTATGGACCTGCCCTTGGACCGTTTGGAGGTCATCCGTTAAAAGATCGCGTATTTTTTTCGCCACTCGGAGTTCGGCATAAACCCCCTGTGGTATCGTTGGTTCGGCGTATCTTCCATCTTTGACCAGTTGGGCAATTACTCTTGCGTCCTTTACATCATTTTTAGTTGGTGAATTATCATCCAATTCCTTGGTTTTCTTTACATGCAAGGGATTTACAGCTACAAATTTAATATCATTTTCTTTTAGAATATGAGCTAGGTTGAACCAATAATGCCCTGTCGGTTCCATCCCAACCACTACTTTATCCATGCTTTGTTTTTTCTTTATTTCTGAAATCCACTTAAGAAAATGATAGAATCCCTCATTTGTGTTTTCAAAATAGCAAGGTGATCCGAACTCCATTCCTCTAAAATCCTGGGCACGTGCCACATGCTTGAATTTAGCTATGTCGACCCCTATAATAAGTGTTTGAGAAGTAATTTGAGCAAGCTTCTTATTTTGGTTATAATTCATTTTAGGCCTCCTGGTATTTGAGTTTTTGTCCTTTTTGCTGGCCAGCTTCAGGACACTCTCATTCTACCAAGAGGTTATTTTATTGTTCAAACCTCATTTTCACTCATTACAGGAATGCTGCCCCGTTAGCTGAATAAGAAAAAGCCACCAAGAATTTTGGCAGCCGGTTCTTTAACTCTTGCACCCGTTCGTAATATAAGGTTAGCCAGATTTTTCTGGTTGACCTTTTTTTTTATAGTTTTATTATATCGGTAGTCGGGGGAGGACGTAGCACCCGTGGGACTTGGATCCCGTTAAGTAAACTGTCCACCCCCTACTTGTATAATCATG
>JAKFBW010000013.1:0-7782 GCA_036676965.1 Flavobacterium sp.
ACGTTCCTAACTGACATCTACCTAAAATGTATCGTAAATTAAGAACCGCCTTGGTACGGATCCGTATGCCGGGTGGTGTGGAAGGTCGCCTAGGGAAATAATCCCTAGGCTCCTATCCGATTGCTTGGTAGGTATGTATTATGGGAAATGATACCGCTTTTATCTCATTGAGTCTATGGATTCTTTGAATTATATCTGGCAGTTTATAATCCCATGGGATAGATTAGCCTTAAAAAAAAACACTCTAAAGACGCATCTTTAGAGTGTTTGATAAGTGTGAGTTGTAAATTAGATTTACAAGTATTCTCCGTGTTGAGAGATATCTAAACCTAATTCCTCTTTATCTTCAGATACTCTTAATGGAGTGATTTGGTTTACAATAAAGAATAAAGCATATGAAACGGCAAAAGCAAATGCTGAAACGATAACTAAGGCTTTCAATTGGATTAAAAATAAGGTTGCATCACCAAAAATTAATCCTTGGTTATCACCTACGATTGCATTTACAGATTTTGAAGCAAATACACCTGTTAAAAGCATACCAACCATTCCACCTACACCATGACAGGCAAATACATCTAAAGCATCATCAATTTTACCTTTAGGGAATTTGCTTACTACAAGGTTACTGATTACACTGGCAATGATACCAATGGCAAGAGCATGAGGGATAGATACAAAACCTGCAGCTGGGGTAACAGCTACTAGACCTACAACACCACCGATACAGGCTCCCATGGCAGATAGTTTGTGTCCGAATATTTTATCAAGAAATACCCAAGCCATCGCTGCAGCTGCAGCAGCTACAGTAGTTGTTCCTAAAGCTTGTGCAGCCAAAGAGCTTGATCCCACAGCTGAACCTGCGTTGAAACCAAACCAACCAAACCATAGTAAACCTGTTCCTAATAATACATAAGTAATACGGGCCGGATTTACTTTTTGAACTTTTCTTTTTCCTAAGAACATAGCACCTGCCAATGCGGCCCAACCAGCACTCATGTGCACCACTGTACCACCGGCGAAGTCTAATACTCCCATTTTAAAGAACATTCCATCAGGATGCCAAGTCATATGACATAATGGAGCGTATACAAATAATATAAATAAAACCATGAATAACAAATAAGCCCAGAAACGAATACGTTCAGCAAAAGCTCCAGTGATTAACGCTGGTGTGATTACAGCAAATTTAGCTTGGAAGAAAGCAAACAAAAGCAACGGAATAGTAGGAGCCAATTCCCAAGCGGTGTTGGCGCTTACCCCTTGAAAAAGTAAATTTGTTGATGGATCACCTATAAGACCACCGATTGATGGACCAAAGCATAATCCAAAACCGATAACTACCCATAAAACAGTTACGATTACCATAGCCATAAAACTTTGCAGCATGGTACTAATTACATTCTTTTTACCAACCATACCACCGTAGAAGAAACCAAGACCTGGTGTCATCAATAAAACAAATGCTGTAGCAACAATCATCCAAGCTGTATCTCCAGTATCTAATTTTAATTCAACAATGTGTGCTCCTAATGTAGCAGGGTCAGAAATAAAAAAGTTTGAAAAAATGGTTAAAACCAAAATTGTGATTAATATCACGCTTAAAATAATCTTTCTCATGTTTTTGTGTTTTTAATTTTCACCAAAAATATAAAATGTTTGTATACCCCCACAAAAAAAGATGTATTGCGAGGTAAGAAATAGTATTTTTATATTTTACCCCCTCAAAAAATGTGGTATAATCTGAATTTGATGTTAAAAATTGTGTTTTTCTGATGTTTTTATTTCAGATGAAACTTATTTTACTGCTATATTGTTAGTTTTTGAAGATAGTTTTAATAAAAATCAATAGATTTTCAATAAAATGTAAACAAATTATTAGAGTGTTCTCAAAAAATTAAGTTTTTAAGAGATATACAACTAATTTGATAGTAATTTTTGAGGTTGAAATTTAATCTTAAGTCGAACAGTTACAAATGTTTAAGAAGGTGATGTTTTGTTTTAAGGGATTCTTGTGTTAAGAAATATCTTAGTTTTGATTCGGATTAAATAGATTTGTAAGTTAAATTTCATTATTTTTAAAAAATATTGAATCTGTTGCTATAGGTTACGGATAGCATTGTTTTCAAATGGAAGATCATTCGAAAATCATTCAAGGATTGGTTTAATATTAAAAATAGTCAAGCATGAAAGAAGCCGCTAGAATCAGATGGGGAATTATAGGTTTGGGAAATATAGCCCATCAATTTGCAAAAGAATTAGCCTTGGTGGAAGGAGCCGAATTGGTGGCTGTTGCATCAAGAAATAGCGATAAAGCGGTGTTGTTTGCCGAGATCTATCAATGTAAAAGGGCATATGGTACCTATGAAGCTATCTTTGAGGATGAAGCTATTGACATACTCTATATCGCCACACCACATGATTCCCATGCCGAATTGACTCTGAAAGCATTAGAAAACAATAAACATGTGCTTTGCGAAAAACCAATAGCACTTCATTATAATGATGCGTCAAGAATGATTGCAGCCGCCAAAAAACACCAAAAATTTTTTATGGAGGCTTTCTGGACCCGTTTTAATCCTTCTTTTCGGGAAGCTTATTCCAAAATTATACAAGACGAAATAGGGAATGTGCATTATATCAATGCCGATTTTGCCTTTTGTGTAGAGGAATTGGAAGGAAGCCGCATGTTGGACTTAAAGTTGGGAGGGGGATCCTTAATGGATATCGGAGTCTATCCTTTATTTTTGGCGTATGTGATTTTAGGGATTCCCAATAAAATACTGGCCCAATCCAATTTTCATGCCTCCGGTGCCGATGTACAGACAGCAATGATTTTACAATACCATAACGCCCAGGCTGTTTTGCATTCCAGTTTTGTGAATACTTCTGATATGAAAGTGACCATAAGCGGTTCTAAGGGGAGAATAGAATTGAATCCGCTTTGGTATATGGCACAATCGTATACATTGATAAAAGATGAGCAAGAGGAAAATTATGCTTTACCGACAAAAGGAATGGGCTATACTTATGAAATAGAAGAATGTCATCAATGCATTCGGGAAAATAGAATAGAAAGTTCCCTTTGGTCTCATCAAAATAGTTTAGACCTTATCCAAATGGTAGACGAAGTACGTAACCGGGTAGGCTTGCAATTTCCGTCTTAAAAGCAGGAAGCCTTAAAAAATGATTTAATATTAGATATTATTGTATCACTATAATACTGTTATGATATGTTGATAAAAGTATTCGGAAGTGCTGTTTTTGGAGTGGAAGCCACCACAATTACCGTGGAAGTAAATATCGATAAAGGGGTTGGCTATCATCTGGTTGGTTTGCCAGATAATGCCATCAAAGAAAGTAGTTACCGCATCGCGGCGGCACTTAAAAATAATGGGTATGTCCTGCCCGGTAAAAAAATCACCATTAATATGGCTCCTGCCGATTTGCGAAAGGAAGGTTCGGCTTATGATCTGACCCTGACTATGGGAATTTTGGTTGCCTCGGGACAAATCAAAGCCGATGACATTGATAAATACATTATTATGGGGGAACTTTCACTTGATGGGAGTTTGCAACCTATAAAAGGAGCTTTGCCTATAGCCATAAAAGCAAAGGAAGAAGGGTTTAAAGGATTCTTTTTGCCCAAACAGAATGTGAAGGAAGCAGCCATCGTTAAAGATTTAGAGGTATATGGTGTAGAAAATGTACAAGAAGTCATTGATTTTTTTGAAGGTAAAGGAAATCTTGCCCCCACGACTATTGATACCAGAGCCGAATTTTATAAAGATTTAGATTTTCCGGAATTTGATTTTTCAGATGTCAAAGGACAGGAAAGCATCAAACGTTGTATGGAAATTGCAGCGGCCGGTGGTCATAATATTATTTTGATTGGTCCTCCCGGAGCCGGAAAAACCATGTTGGCCAAGCGGTTACCCAGTATTTTGCCACCGATGACTCTTCGGGAAGCTTTGGAAACCACAAAAATTCACAGTGTTGCCGGAAAGCTAAAAGAAGTCGGCTTGATGAATCAAAGGCCCTTCAGAAGCCCGCATCATACGATTTCTAATGTAGCCCTCGTAGGAGGGGGAAGTTACCCGCAACCGGGTGAAATTTCGATGGCGCATAATGGGGTGTTGTTCTTGGATGAATTACCGGAATTCAAACGAGACGTTCTTGAAGTAATGCGCCAGCCGCTGGAAGATAGGGAAGTCACCATTTCCAGAGCCAAGTTTACGGTAACCTATCCGTCTTCGTTTATGTTGGTGGCGAGTATGAATCCGAGTCCGAGCGGTTTTTTCAACGATCCCGACTCACCGCAAACTTCATCGCCACACGAGATGCAACGCTATTTGAGCAAGATTTCGGGGCCTTTATTGGATCGGATTGATATACATATCGAAGTAACTCCGGTGCCATTTGAGAAACTATCCGATGACCGAAAAGCGGAAAGCAGTGTCAATATCAGAAAAAGGGTAACGGCGGCAAGAGAAGTACAATCGGCACGTTTTGAGCAAATGGAAAACATCCATTACAATGCCCAAATGAATACCAAACACATTCGGGAATATTGCGCTCTTGACGATGTTTCGAAGCAATTGCTGAAAACCGCAATGGAACGCTTGAACCTTTCGGCCCGTGCTTATGACAGAATCCTGAAAGTAGCCAGAACCATCGCCGACTTGGAAGCATCGCCACAAGTAGGCTCTCCCCATATTGCGGAAGCCATTCAGTATAGAAGTTTGGATCGTGATGGCTGGTTGGGATGATTTAGAGTGTGCTTGAATTGGAATGGGCACGGATTGTAATTCGCGCTATCGGATATCGAATCCTGAGATACCACGCAATAATTACGCCCAATATTGTCATTTCGACGAAGGAGAAATCTCAGCAAGTAGCTCCGCAATCAAAAGCATCAATCTTTGTCGATCTAGCAACTGAGATTTCTCCTTCGTCGAAATGACAAGTTTGCGGAGAGTTGGGATGTTAAAGTAGCTATTCAATATAGAAGTTTGGATCGTGATGGTAGGTTGGGGTAGGTATAAGGCAAAGTCTCCGACTTTGAGGTAGTGATTTTCGGTTTTCAACCGATTTTTTTTTTGATTGTTTAATTTTATGTCAGTTAGAGATTAACAAACGTATCCTAAAATTAGGTGACTTTGCGAAGCGGAAGTGGAGAGTTGTCAACTTTTTAAAAGTTGACAACTCTTTAATTTATCTATTTGAACGTCTGTCATTATTTTGTTGCGGACGTCTTGGACCAAAGCTGTTATTTCCGCTTCTTGAATTGGCAGAATTTGCTTTGGGTGGGTTGGAACTGCGTTGTGGCCTGCCTTGACCTTGCTTTATTGGTTCCGTTGAGGCATTAGGATCTGGCTCAAAATCTTTGATGTTTTCTTTAGGCAATTTCAAGCCGACCAATTTTTCTATATCGCGTAAAAAAACGGTTTCGTCTGGACTAAACAACGAAATGGCTTCTCCGCTTGCTCCGGCTCTTCCGGTTCTGCCAATTCGGTGAACGTAATCTTCGGGAATATTGGGCAATTCAAAATTGACAACATGCGGTAACAACGGAATATCCAAGCCCCGAGCGGCAATATCTGTGGCGACCAAAGCGGTCAGGCTTCCGTTTTTAAAACCGGCCAGAGCTTTGGTTCGTGCGCCTTGACCTTTATTGCCGTGAATGGCAGCCGCTCTAATGCCGGCACTAATCATGCTTTCAGTCAACTTATTGGCACCTTGTTTGGTACGGGTAAATACCAAAATCTGTTTCCAGTTGCCTTCCGTAATCAGTTTGATGATTAGTTCTGTTTTTTTCTCCTTGGCAACAGGATATATCTTTTGAATAATGGCGTCAACAGTCGTGTTTTCCGGTGTAGCTTCCACCTGAACCGGATGGTGCAAAATACCCATTGCCAATTTCTTGATGTCTTTGGAGAAGGTTGCCGAAAACAGCAAGTTTTGTCTTTTGGATGGTAATACTTTCATGATACGTTCAATATCACGCAAAAATCCCATATCCAGCATACGATCGGCTTCATCCAAAACCAAAATCTCCACTTTGGACAGCGATACCAACCCTTGATTTTGCAAATCGATTAATCGACCGGGAGTCGCTACCAAAATATCGATACCTTGACGCAATTGAGCGGTTTGTGGATTTTGGTTTACTCCCCCAAAAATTACGGCACTGCGTAAATCCAAGAATTCACTGTATTCTTTTATATTGGCATACACTTGGGCTGCCAATTCTCGTGTTGGGGTCAATATCAAGGCACGGATGGGTCTATGACTAAGGTGTTTTCCTAGCGATAATATTTGCAGTATGGGTAGGGTGAAACCTGCTGTTTTTCCTGTTCCTGTTTGTGCAGATGCCAATACATCTTTACCTTCCAAAATTGGTGGAATTGCTTTTTGTTGTATTGGGGAAGGGGTTGTGTATCCTTTTTTATTGATAGCTTTTAATAAAGCATCTGATAAGCCTAATGAATTAAATGACATAAATGGTGTTTATGAAGCAAACACTATATATTTGATTACTTCTTTAAGTTTGGCACAAAGATACTTCTAATTTTTCCGACGTGCTTTTTATTGCTTGACTTTGTTTAAATAAAATATAGTATTTCGTTTTAATCCGTTACAAACAATAGTCGAGACGTTAATAATTATGGTAAATTCTAAAAGAGGAGATAGCATTGTTCAGTGTTCAGGAGAAAGCTAGGACACAGATAACTTTTTTATCTAATTTCTGCAAAAGTATTCCCTTGATTCATATCGCCTGTTGAATAGCCCTTCATAAACCAGAATTTACGCTGTTCGGAAGTTCCGTGGGTAAAAGATTCGGGTACGATATGTCCTTGCATTCGGGATTGAATAGCATCATCCCCAACGGCCTCTGCGGCACTCAAAGCTTCATCGATATCATCGGCATCTAAATAGTGTTGGTTGTGTTTTGCCCAGACACCGGCATAAAAATCGGCCTGCAATTCCAGGGCGACAGATAATTTATTGGCTTCTTCCTGACTTTTGCCTTCCTGACTTTTACGCATTTTGGCCGAAGTACCCAAAAGGGTTTGTATATGATGCCCTACTTCATGGGCAATCACGTAAGCAATCGCAAAATCACCACCTTTGGCTCCAAATTTAGTTTGTAATTCCTCGAAGAAATTCAAGTCCATATACACTTTTTGATCTCCCGGACAATAAAAAAGCCCCGAAGCAGAGGATGCCCCACCACAGGCGGTTTCTACCGCATCGGTGAACAAAACCATTCCGGGTTCCTGATAGTGCAGGTTATTTTCGGCAAATATTTTTTTCCAAATATCTTCGGTATCAGCAAAAACAGTTTTAGGAAAGGCTCCCAATTCTATTTCTTCGGGAGTCAGTGCCCTTTGTTCTGTAGGGGCACTTTGGCCTTGGTTCATTTGCTCCAAAATGGGGGTTATCATTTGGGCATTTTCCCCTCCAAAAAGGTTTAATAATAAAATGATTATTCCGATAATTCCTCCACCCACAATGGTTTTCCCTCCCGAAGACATGCCTCTGCGGTCTTCTACATTACTACTTTGTCTTCTGCCCATCCATTTCATAATCAAACGATTTAAAAGATATAAATACTAAGGTATGAATTATTAAAGGACAAAAGGGGGAATCAAATTAATTTAACCATTTGGAGAGGGTTTCTTCAATGACCCCTTTTACGATGGGTTTTGAAATGTAATCACTCATTCCGATTTCGATACATTTGCTTTTTTCCTCTTTTTCGGTTCCGGCAGTTATGGC
>JAKFBW010000014.1:0-47208 GCA_036676965.1 Flavobacterium sp.
GCTGTCGAATCCAGGCCTAATGCAACACTGGCCGTCAAACCAACACCCAAGGCGATATACACTTGTTTGGATAGCCATATTTTCAAATCGGCTTCTGGCATACTCGCTTTGATTTGATTGTACCAATCCCTTCTGGCTTGCGGTAATTCGGTGTCTACCACTTTTTGAAAAGCATCCAAATTATCGGCTACGCTAAATACAACCAATAGTTGCGCCTGATTTATTTTTTCGGTATTATGCATTGAAACAGCAGCTAATTTGGCTTTCACTTCCGGATTTTGTACAAAGGTGAATTTCCAGGGCTGAATGTTTATGGAAGAAGGAGTGAGGCGTAAAATTTCTTTTAAATCCTCAATTTTTTCTTGTGGTATTGCCTTGTCAGCGTTGTATTTCTTTGCAGTATATCTTTTTTGGATTAAATCTAAAATATTCATGACTTTACTTTAAGCGTTTTTAATGACTGCAAAGTTAAACCAATAAAAGATTTATACCATTAAATTGAGTTGGTAGGGAATTGTATTTTATAGTTATTTTTTATCTAAAATAAAACAGTGTAGCTGTGGGATTCTTTGCTAGGTTTGCTGCTTTTTGGGGCTTCTGTAATTACCAATGCCATTTTTGATATCCAACTATCCGCAAACTTGTCATGCTGTCGAAGGAAGCATCTCCACAAGACAGGGTATCGAGAAGTCTTGTCTCAACCAGAGTTTTCGATACCGGCTCACCATTTTCTGTCGAAAATCACTCGGACCATCGAAAAATCATCATTAAAAACCAATTGCACAAAAGTCTTCCGGTAAATAATTTATTCATCCAGTTTCATGTTTCCTCGGTCTTCCTTATTATCTGGATGTGAATTTGGATAACGATTTGGAGTAATGTCTGAATTTCTGTCTTTGTTTTCGACAGTTTTCATGGCATCTTTATCTGTAGTAACACCACGATTGGCATTCGGGTTGTCTGCATCAATTTCTCCCGAGAGTTTTTCGGTGTTTTTGTTCAAATTCCTTGCTCTGTCAACAATCGTTTTATTGCCATCAGCATCGGTTTCCACTTCTTTATTCAGTTTTGAATCCGTTGGTGCCGGGTCATCAGAAATGTTTTTAGCTTTGGGTTTTTCTATGTTGTTTTGTGCATCGTTTATTTTTTTTGATCCCGAATTATTAGTTTCCATGACGCAATTTTTTACTATTAATACTTTACTGTTTCGAATTCCAGATTAAAAAACTAAGTTATTGAATGTAGATTTTGGTTTAATTGGTTAAGGTATTCGTCTAAAACTAAAAATGGATTAGTGACTGCATTGCCCTAGTAGCACCCAAAGAATAATAAAAACGAGGATAGTGCCAAAACAGCCACCACCTAATTTTTTCGCACCGTAACCTGCTAAAAGTCCTCTAAATAAATTATTCATAATAATGTGTTTTAAGTAGTATTTGATAAAATTATCATTAGAATTTCATCATATAAAGTTCGGGATTTAATTTATATTTTATTTATATGGGAATTAAAAAAAGTTTCAAAATTCGCATTTTTTCTTATTGCCAGCTCTTGCTTGTGTAACGGAAAGAATTTTATTGTTGTCGGTATGCTTCCTAACTATTATTGACGTTTTTTAACATCCCAATTACCCACAAACTTGTCATGCTGACGAAGGAAGCATCTATGCAAGGAACTTACGCTAGTTTGCGGATTTTCATTAGTGCCCAGCATGAGTGGCGGAGTGGGGAGATTTCGCACAGTAGGGGGCAGAAAGAATTTCATTGCTATTTGGATGCTTCCGTAACTAATAACGTTTTTTGACATCCCAACTATCCGCAAACTTGTCATGCTGACGAAGGAAGCATCTCCGCAAGGAACTTACGCTAGCTGGTGGATTTATATTAGTTACTCAGTCTATGTGACGAAGTAAGCAGACTTCGCCTTTACTTTGTATTAGAAGAAAAATAACTAAATTTATTCAAAGGAAAGCAGAGGTGACTCAGTTGGGTTTTTGATCACTGAATGATATTGGTATTCTTCTATCCTGTTTTACTTTTCTATTATGATTTGTTGCGGGAATCCATTCGGGTGAATTTTGGATAACTTTTATTATAATATGATCAAGATTATCATCAAATGGCACACTTAAATATACGTTCTCTATTTTGCCTTCTTCATTGATGGTAAAATTTGCTACAACAGATACTTTATGGGTGTTAATTAATTTAAAACCTTGTGGAAAGTAAGACATTATGTATTCCATAATATTTCTTCCCCATTTCTTTTCGTCACCTGGGAATTTTGCTGGCGTATCTTTGATATCAGTACTGTTTAGAGGTTCACCTTTTTCATCAAAATATTTAACATCTATTAATTTTAAATCCTGATAGGTTTCAATGGCACTAATTTTTCCGTTTTTGTGAAAATACTTCCATTTTCCAGTTTTCTTTTGCCCTGCAGCAAAAGTTCCATAGGAGGAAGGGGTTCCGTTGTCAAACCAACTTACTTTTGCACCACTTTTTTCTACAGAAGAGTAAACAGAATCCCGTTGGAAACCATTAGGATACCAAGACAATCTTATACCAATTGGATTTCCATTGCTATAGACAACGGAGTCCTTCATCTTTCCATTATGATAAAAGTTGAACCAAGTTCCTTCTCTTTTATTATCGATATACATCCCTTTGGATTCTATTTTTCCATTAGGGTATAGACTAATAAACTCCCCATTTTTTATTTTACAAATGGAGTCTTTACAATTTATAGAATACAATAGCTTTTGTTGTTTTATGAAATAATTTTTTCTCGAATAACCGGAATCAACTTTTTGTGTTATTGCATAATATTGAGCTTCATTTGCATTACATTCTTTCCATTGAAAATTATAGAATTTTTCTGTTTTTTGTGCATTTATAGTTATCGAAAGAAAAAATACAGCTAGGTATAGGAGAGCACTGAAAAAGTTCTTTAAGTGATAAATACAATAATTTAAGGGGTAGAAAGCTTAGTTTTTCTACTCCTTTTTTCGTATATTTAGCTGTAATTATAAGATTTTTTAGATGTTAGTACAGCAGCAAACAATACAATTCAGCGAGCATTCTTCGTTGTATGATTTAATAGTTCCAAAGGAAAATATATTAAGAAAAATCAATGATTTGATAGATTTCTCTTTTATTTATGATGAGTTATTAAATAAATACTGTACCAATAATGGGCGTATGGCTGAAAGTCCCGTTCGTATGTTCAAGTATTTGCTTCTTAAAACAATTTACACCGTTTCCGATGTTGATGTAGTGGAACGTTCGCATTACGATATGTCCTTTAAATATTTTTTGGACATGAATCCAGAAGATGGTGTTATCGATCCGAGTTCGTTGACAAAATTTAGAAAACTACGTTTGAAAGACACCGACTTATTAAATCTGTTGATAAATAAAACAGTAACCATAGCTATCGAAAAAGGGATAATCCGTTCGAAATCTATTATTGTTGATGCCACACATACTTTACAAGATCCAATCCATTTTTAGCCCTAGAAGTATTGAGAGAACGCTCCAAGCTGCTTCGAAAAACAGTATACATCTTTGATGACCAATTCAAAGAACGTATGCCCCAAAAGAATACCGAGAATGATTTAGAAAAGGAACTGGCTTATTGCAAAGAATTAGAAACACGTATAGAAAACGAGCCGTCTATAAGTTCAATCCCTGCTGTGAAAGAAAAATTAAACCTGTTAAAAGAAACAGTAGAAGATACTCAAGAAAATTTAACGTTATCCAAAGATACCGATGCAAAAATAGGTCATAAATCTGCCGAGAGTTCCTTTTTTGGCTACAAAACTCATTTAGCTATGACCGAAGAGCGCATCATTACTGCGGCTGTAGTTACATCTGGAGAAAAAGGCGATGGACCAGAATTGCCTAAACTTTTAAAAATAAGTCAAGAAAACGGAATTGATGTCGATACCATTATTGGCGATGCGGCTTATTCTGGAAAAGAAAACCTTAAAATTACCAGTGAACAAAATATTAAAGTAGTAGCAAGACTAAATCCATCGATAACACAAGGGTTTAGAAAGGACGAAGATAAATTTGATTATAATAAAGATGCCGATAGATTTGTTTGCCCAGCAGGACATTTGGCAATACGAAAAGCACGTCAAGGAGCCAAAGATGTTGGAAAAAATCAAGTAGATACTTATTATTTTGATGTCGAAAAATGCAAGTCTTGCCCTTTAAAAGAAGGTTGTTATAAAGAGGGAGCTAAAACAAAAACGTATTCTGTATCCATAAAATCAGAATTGCATCAAGACCAAATGGCTTTTCAAGAAACAGAATATTACAAAGAAAAAGCAAAACATCGATACAAGATAGAAGCCAAAAATAGTGAGTTAAAAAATGTACACGGTTATCATAGAGCAATATCGTACGGCATTACCAATATGCAAATGCAAGGTGCAATAGCAATATTCACAGTCAACTTAAAAAGAATACTCAAATTAATATAGAAAATGTAATCTACACATGCGTTTTGCAAAATAAACCTGTGTAAGTCAAAAATAGACTCATACAACCTGCAATAAAAAACAGTTACAAAAATAAAAACGCTTATAACGGATGCTTAAAATCCTGTTACAAGCGTTTTTTTATTGTCTTAAAAATGACGTTAATCAAAATAAACGAGGTTTTTCAGTGCTCTCAGGTATAGCTGCCATTTTTTAAAAACAAGGTTCTTAGTTGCTATCATTTTTAGTTTACAGGTTATTAAGGGTTTTAGTTTAGTAAGTCTATAGGAGATATCTAAAGTTTACATAGTTAGATTTAATTGAAATATATGTTTTTGTTTGTGTGCACGAGCCTAACGCCCGCCAGCTGGGGAGACGCACTCTTTTTAGCCGTCTTCTCGATTATACGTTCCTCTTACTACATTTTATTAAAATTACCGTCCCTACTTTTCGAAAGTAATGCATTTGATAATTCGTCTTCTGACTCGGTTTGTTGTTTTGTAAGATTGTAATAGTAATCGCGTTCTTCGTTCGAAAATTTACGATCGTGTATTTCTAAAAATTCTCGAACTGAAATAAACTCAATTTCTTTCCCCCAGTGTCGAATATTTTTGATTTTGTCTTTATAATCTACATTACGTTCACGATAAAAATGCTTTTCGCTCAATAAATAATCGAGAATTATTTTATATACATTTTGAATTTCCTTTTCTTTAACAGAATACATAATTTTTCCAACAATTTTATCATTTTGATCTCGTAAAAAAATGGTAGGAGTATAGTTTGGAATAAGCACGGGAACTCCCGACCAATCTGAAGATGGTTTGTTAAATTCAAAATATATTGATTTTATTTGGGATACTTTGTAGTTAATCTTTTTGCCAAAACTGTTACTATATTCTATTTTTTCTTTTCCTATGCTTAGATTTTCTTTCAAAAAAAAGTTTCTATAAAATGTGTTTTTGATAACTGAAAAGAACAAAGGCAATCCACAAATGCCAAACATAGTCATTAAGGAACCAAAAAAAAGAAAGCGAAGAAATTGAAATATGTTATAAGGTTTACTTTCAGAAAATAAGATGTCCAGATAAATTATACCAAGAATAAACAAGCCTAAGGCAATTAAATAAAGAATAAACTTTAAAGTATATTTTGACGATTTGTATGGAAGGCTTTCAATATAAACACCATAGCTTGATGAAGTATGTATTTTAAATCTATTTTCAGTAGTCATATTGATGTGATTTTGTCTGTTTAAAGTACGATTTTGTCACTATATCTGCCAACGTATTGTCGCTTTGCGAGGTTACGAACTTCGTGATTGTATATTTTAGGTTTAAAAAGGTTTCCCCGCGAAAAGTGAACGCTATTTTACCGAGAATCTCGCAATCTCTCAAAACGACTGTTGTCATATCGGTTTTCTAGGCGGTTTCACATTCCGTCATTTAGATAATTAACACTTTAACACAATGTCGGAAATACAAATTAAATCAGAATTATTAAAAAATGAAATTGTCCAATTTTTAAATATGTTAAAAGACAGTGATGATATTTATCCTATTTTGAGGAATATGTTTTACTCAATAATAAAACTTGATAATCTCCACGATAACAAATTAGAAATGATGGACAAAATTCTATTTGATGATTTTCTTCGGGAGCATTGAGTGTAATGACATTTTTATTTGAAAGAAATTTTCAGCAACGTCAACATTCGATTCTTTATCAAGTAAGTTTTTAAATTCAAGATTAACAATGTTTGATTTTGTTAATATTGAAGATACGTGAAATTTATAACCGTCTTCTGTTTCAAAATCTTCTCTTGTTAACTCTCGATGTTTTTTATAAATATCAGAGTATATTTTATGGACTTTCAACCTATCTGTTTCGCTAAAAGATTCAATTGTTTTGACTCCTTCAAGAATTTCTTTTTGTAAAATTTCTGTTCTACTCATATTTATTATTTTAAAATTTAGGTTACTTATTAGGTTCTTCGTCTGTCCTGTTTTATTCCTAATACCATTTTTTATCTGAAACGACCATATAATAATTATAAATGTAAAAGTAAATAACCCACGAGATAACATTGTTTCGTTAAAGCTGTAAAAAAAATGCAAGCTCAACACGTTTTTATCTAAAGTTATTTTTGCAATTACAAAAACATAAAAAAAAGAAAAAACGATAAGTAGAATATTAAACAAATCTGATTTTTTTTCTATGAACAATAATATTTTTTTAAACAAAATCATCCCTTTTAAATTACTAATCATCGGTTCTTCGGAACCGTAAAAAAAATGCGTATGTCTAATAAAATGCTTTCATATTCACAATGGTTTTTAACTATTGTTTTAGCTTTAAATTTTTTTTTCCAGTTACATCTTTATTTGGAAAATCATTCTGAACTTTTAAATCTTTTAGATGAGCGTTCTCGTTTGAAACACGGGTATAATTCTCTTTTAATTGAGCGTTCTCGTCTTTCAGACTCTTTATTGATTGATTATCAAAATACGCATTCCAACCAAGAAGAAATGTTGACAAACCAAATAAAAAACTCAAATAAAAAGTAATGTTATTTTTTTGATATTTGTCATTTTCCATTATAGCCCCTAATCCTTTAGGGGTTATTCTTGCTTTAATAGAAATGTCTTTTTTAGGTATATATTTTCCGCCATCATCAGTAACAAATCCAATTCCATTTAATGATGTAATGTTTATTAAATCGTCATCACGTAGAAAGTCTAAGAATTTTTTCATTTCAAGCCTTTGTACTATATCATCCACTCCGGTAAAATGTTTTATTATAACAGATTTAGCTTCAACATCGATATATTCACCATTATTACGATATAAATACGATAAGAATTTTATCCGTATGTTTTTTTTATTCATTTACTTTTCTGTTTTCATCTTTTGGTTACTCCTACTAAACTGTATGACAACTTGTATATACTACTGACGTAGTCCGACTTATCACTCCTAAATTGGGTAGATATGTCTGATAAACGGCAGACTTTATTGAAATTCAAATATATTCTTTTTTTCTTACAGATAGTTGTAAAATTTTTTTATTTGTAAGATAAGTTATGATAAGGTATTTTGGAGAAGAAACGCTCTTTCTAGCCCTGATCGAGCCGATATCCTCGAAGAGATAAAGGCGAGAGCAGGAGGGAAGTACTTATGGATAACTATCGTTATGCTCCTAAAAAAAACACCAGTCTTTCGACTAGTGTTGTATAGAACCCTTTCAGAGTTCATCCCGATAATTCGGGACTGAAAGGGTTGTTAAGGGTAAGAATGAATTAGTTCACCAACTCACTTTGATTTCGGAATACCAATTCGCCATTAAAAGCATCCAAAAGGATAATGCTGTCGGTGGTGATGTTGCCGGCCAGAATTTCTTTGGAGAGTTTGTTCAATACGTCTCTTTGAATGACACGTTTTACCGGTCGGGCACCAAATTGCGGGTCGTATCCCTTCTCGGATAAATAGGCAATTGCTTCCGGTGTAGAGTCCATGGTGATGCCTTGTTGGGCCAGCATTTTGGTCACACTTTTCAGTTGTAAGCTCACAATTTGGGCGATATTGGCTCCGGTCAATGGCGTAAACATCACGATTTCGTCGATACGGTTGATGAACTCCGGACGGACGGTTTGTTTCAATAATCCTAACACTTCCACTTTGGCCGCTTCGGTCGCGGCTTCTATGCCTCCTTTTAGATTCTCAAATTTCTCCTGTATAATCTGGCTTCCCATATTGGACGTCATGATGATAATGGTATTTTTGAAATCGGCCAGACGTCCTTTGTTATCCGTCAATCGTCCTTCATCCAAAACCTGTAACAGGATGTTGAAGGTATCGGGATGGGCTTTTTCAATCTCATCCAACAGTACCACAGAATACGGTTTTCTACGTACGGCTTCGGTCAATTGTCCGCCTTCATCATAACCCACATATCCCGGAGGCGCACCCACCAGTCGGCTCACGCTGTGGCGTTCCTGGTATTCGCTCATATCAATACGGGTCATGGCGTTTTCGTCGTCGAATAAATACTCGGCCAGGGCTTTGGCCAACTCGGTTTTACCCACCCCGGTTGTTCCCAGGAACAAAAATGTCCCCACCGGTTTTTTGATGTCCTGTAATCCCGCACGGCTTCGGCGTACGGCATCGCTCACGGCTTCGATGGCTTCTTCCTGACCCACCACACGTCGGTGCAATTCTTCTTCCAGATGCAATAGTTTTTCGCGTTCGCCTTGCAGCATTTTCATTACCGGGATTCCTGTCCATTTCGCCACCACTTCGGCAATATCTTCCCGGGTCACTTCTTCTTTGATTAAAGAGCTGCCGGACTGGTTTTCCTGTAATTCTTTCAGGAAAATGTCCAATCGTTCTTGCGCTTCCTTGATTTTTCCGTAACGAATTTCGGCCACTTTTCCGTAATCGCCATCACGCTCGGCACGCTCGGCTTCGTATTTGAAATCCTCGATTTCTGTTTTTACGGCCTGAATGTTATCCACGACATCTTTTTCAGATTTCCATTTGGCGAAAATTTTATTTCGGTCTTCTTTGAGATTGGCCAGATCCATTCCCAAGACTTTGAGTTTGGCTTCGTCTTTTTCTCGTTTGATGGCCTCGATTTCAATTTCGAGTTGCATCACTTTTCTGTCCAATACATCCAATTCTTCCGGTTTGGAGTTGATTTCCATACGAATTTTGGAAGCCGCTTCATCCATCAAGTCAATGGCTTTGTCCGGAAGGAATCGGTTGGTGATATAGCGTTGTGATAATTCGACAGCGGCAATAATCGCCTCATCCTTGATTTGTACTTTATGATGGGTCTCGTATTTTTCTTTGATACCACGTAGAATCGAAACCGCACTTTCGGTATCCGGTTCCTCAATCATTATTTTCTGGAAACGTCTTTCGAGTGCTTTGTCTTTCTCAAAATATTTTTGATATTCGTCTAAAGTGGTTGCCCCAATTGCTCTGAGTTCTCCACGGGCCAAGGCCGGTTTCAGGATGTTGGCGGCATCCATGGCGCCTTCACCACCTCCGGCACCAACCAATGTGTGGATTTCGTCAATGAACAATACGATGTCCCCTTCGGCTGAAGTCACTTCTTTTACGACTGCTTTCAATCGTTCTTCGAACTCTCCCTTGTATTTGGCACCTGCAATCAATGCTCCCATATCCAGTGAGAATACGATTTTGTTTTTTAGGTTTTCCGGCACGTCACCATCTACAATACGATGCGCCAAACCTTCGGCAATGGCGGTTTTACCCACACCGGGTTCGCCGACTAACATCGGATTGTTTTTGGTTCTTCGGGTTAGGATTTGCAATACGCGTCGGATTTCTTCATCACGACCGATTACCGGATCGAGTTTTCCGTTTTGGGCTAACTCGTTGAGATTTTTGGCGTATTTGTTCAAGGAATTATAGGTTTCCTCTGCAGAAGCCGAGGTTACCCGTTCCCCTTTGCGTAATTCCTCAATGGCGGCTTTCAGTCCTTTTTCGGTTACTCCCTGGTCTTTTAGGATTTGGGCGACTTTACTTTTGGAGGCAAAGATGGCCAATATCAAATGTTCGATAGAAACAAATTCATCATTCATTTTTTTGGCAATGATTTCTGCTTCGTTCAATGCGGTGTTGGCTGAACGCGAAAGCATAATCTCACCGCCACTCACTTTAGGGAAACTTTGGATGGTGCTGTCTAAGATTTGAAGAAACAACGGAACATTTACATTCAGTTTTTTCAAAATGAAAGGCGCCACATTTTCATCCACTTCAAATATGGCTTTGAAAATATGTTCATTTTCTATTTGCTGTTGTCCGTTAGTTTGAGCCAGTTGCTGGGAAAGCTGTATCGCTTCCTGCGATTTAATGGTGAATTTATTTATATTCATGATGCTTGTATTTTTAAGTTGCTATTTATTTATCTTTGCAAACGGATATTCAATTTATATTCCATCATAAATTTACAGTCAAAATGACGTAAAAACTATGATTTTTATCATAAAAACATGTCAAAATGACCTAATTACAGTCAAAATATGAGTTTCTTTAAAAATATGTTTAGTGGTTCAGAGAACCAAAACGATGCAATCAAAGCAATGGATTGGAATAATTTAACCGATTTGGAAGAGTTAAAAACGCTTATTACCAATTCCTATGAAAAACCGGTAGCCATTTTCAAGCACAGTACCCGTTGTAGTGTAAGCAGAATGGCTTTGAAACAGTTTGAAAATGAGTTTGATTTGTCAGATAAAGTTACAGCTTATTTTTTAGATTTGATTACCTATCGCGAAGTTTCTAATGCAATTGCCTCTCTTTTCAGTGTAGAACATCAATCGCCACAACTGGTTGTGATTAAGAATGGTAAAGCTGTTTATGATGCTTCCCACAGTGATATTGATGCCACAATTCTGAAAGGATTGTTGTAGTTCAACTAAATTAAAAAAGCCACTAATTCACGAATTTTATTAATTCGAGAATTAGTGGCTTTTTTATTGAAATGATTTTTCTTTTAAAAAGCCTGATTCATTTTTTCTTTAATCGCATCCAGACAAAGGTTGTTGATACTTCCCTCGTGCGTGTGTTGGGTTGCTTTTGGCGATTCGTAAGTTCCGGCTTCTAATTGTTCAGCAACGGCTTTATAAGCATCCCTGAAAGGCATTCCCGCTACAACCATTTCGTTTAGGGTGTCTACGGTAAACAGGTAATTGTATTTTTTGTCGTTCAGGATATTGTCTTTTACTTTGATGTCTTTGATGGAGAAAATCGCAATATCTAAACAGGCCTGTAAGTTTTGGATCGCCGGGAATAATCCTTCTTTCAACAGTTGTAAATCCCTGTGATACCCGCTCGGAAGGTTGTTGGTGATTAAAGTGATCTCGTATGGCAAGGCTTGGATTTTGTTGCATTTTCCACGAATCAATTCAAAAACATCCGGGTTTTTCTTGTGCGGCATGATACTGGAACCGGTAGTCAAATGCGCCGGTAAGCTGATAAAATCAAAATTCTGGCTCATGTACAAACACACGTCCATAGAAAACTTAGCCAAAGTTGCAGCCACGCTACTCATGGCAAAAGCCACCGTTTTCTCCGATTTTCCACGGCTCATTTGGGCTGCAACGGCATTATATTTTAAGGTTTCAAATCCCAATTCTTCGGTGGTAAAAGTTCGGTCGATAGGGAAGGAACTTCCGTAACCGGCAGCTGAACCCAGCGGATTTTGATCTACAATTTTAAGTGCCGCATTCAACATAGTGATGTCGTCTATCAAACTTTCAGCATAAGCAGAAAACCACATTCCGAAAGAGGATGGCATCGCAATTTGCAAATGCGTATAACCCGGCAACAATACATTTTGGTGTTTCTCAGCCGATTCCATTAACAAATTAAAAAGTGTTTTTACCTGTTCTTTAAGATCTTTAACCACATCTTTAAGGTATAAGTTTACGTCAACTAAAACCTGGTCGTTACGGGAACGGGCAGTGTGGATTTTTTTACCGGCATCACCTAATTTTATCGTCAAAAGATATTCTATTTTCGAATGTACGTCTTCAAAACTGTCTTCGATTTCGAAATTTCCTTTTTCGATGTCGGCAATAATTTCATCTAAGGCCAAAACCAAAGAAACCGTTTCCGTATCGGTCAGGAGGCCGATTTTTCCCAGCATTTTAGCATGTGCAATAGAACCTAAAGCATCGTATTTGGCCAATACTAAATCAAGTTCCCTGTCGTTTCCTACGGTAAATTGTTCGATTTGTTTATCTGTCGGTATTCCTTTTTCCCAAAGTTTCATAGGTGTATTTTTTGTATATCGTAGGGACAAGTCGCGACTTGTCCGTACTTATTATTGTTTGAAAAAATCAGTCAATATTTTGATGTATAAATCAATTCCTTCTTCTATTTCGTTAATATATATAAATTCATCAGCCGAGTGTGACCGCAGGGTTTCCCCAGGTCCCAATTTTAAGGATTTACAACTCAAAACCGATTGGTCCGAAAGTGTAGGCGAGCCATAAGTGGTTCTTCCCAAAGCAATTCCTGCCTGAACCAAGCCGTGTGAAACCGGAATGGAAGACGCATTCAGATGCATCGAGCGGGAATTGACTTGTGCAGTCACATACTTTCTTACAGTATCTAAAATTTCGGTATTGTTGTAGCAATCATTTACCCTGATGTCGACTACCAAATGACATTCGGCTGGAACTACATTGTGTTGTTTTCCTGCGGTTACCTGGGTTACGGTCATCTTTACGGGACCTAAAACTTCGGATATTTTTTCGAATTTGAAATTCTTAAACCATTCAATAACCGGTAGCGCATTATAAATAGGGTTATCTTCGTTGATATGGGCGGCATGACTGGCTGTCCCTTTTACGATGACATCCAAGACTAATAATCCTTTTTCGGCCACGGCCAATTGCATCAAAGTAGGTTCGCCCACAATGGCACATTCGAGTTCCGGTAAATGTTTCAGTACGCTGTTTAGCCCATTCTTACCACTGCTTTCTTCCTCTGCCGAAGCCACCATGACAATATTGTAAGGCAAATTTTCATTGGCATAAAAATGAACAAAAGTGGCTAAAAGTGATACTAAACAACCTCCGGCATCATTACTTCCCAAGCCAAATAATTTGCCTTCTTTTACGATGGCTTCAAATGGATCGTTGGTATACCCTTGGTTGGGTTTCACCGTATCGTGATGGGAATTGAGTAAAAGTGTCGGTTTATTTTTGTCAAAATACTTATTGAAAGCCCACACATTATTGTTTTCTCTTTCGAATGGAATGTCATTTTGAATGAACCAATTTTCAATAAGAGCGGCTGTTTGTTGTTCTTCACTGGAAAAGGAAGGGGTTTCAATCAGGTTCTTTAATAATGATATCGCTTCTTGAGTAAGTGTTGCTATGTTTTTCATATTTTTCTTCTGAGACCTGTCAGATTTTTAAAACCTGACAGGTCTATATTACTATAATTCTATACTCGTACAAATTGCCTTCGAATCTTTCAACATTTTATGGTGACCAATTTTTATTTTCTGGACTCCTCTGGACAGGCTGTTGAAACAGTTGTCCAATTTTGGAATCATCCCGGAATGAATGGCGCCTTCGGCTTTTAGTTTCGTGTAAAGCTCCTGATTGATTTGTTCGATGACAGATGAATCATCTTCGGCATCATATAAAACGCCCGGTTTTTCAAAACAATAGTTCAGGGTAACATCAAACACTTCCGATAAGCCAATCGATAATTCGCTGGCAATGGTATCGGCATTCGTGTTTAACAACTGTCCTTTTTTGTCGTGTGTGATGGCGCAAAATACAGGAACAATTCCATTAGTCAATAAAACTTCCAAAAGAGGGGTATTTATTTTTTTGACATCGCCCACAAAACCATAATCGATGGTCGGATGGTTTCTTTTTTCGGATTGGATGGTATTCCCGTCAGCCCCAGAAAATCCCATGGCATTGGTATCCAGTGCCTGTAATTGGGCTACAATATTTTTGTTGATTTCCCCGGCATAAATCATCACCACCACGTCAAGCATAGCCGCATCGGTAATGCGTCGGCCATCAATCATTTGGGGAACCAATCCAATACTTTTTGCCATTTTGGTAGCCGATTTTCCTCCGCCGTGCACCAGTACTTTATAGCCTTCAATTTTAGAAAAATCAGATAAAAACTGCGCTAATTCTGTTGGATTGTCGATAACGTTTCCTCCAATTTTGATGATAGATAATGGTTTCTTATTTGACATTTTTATTTTTATTTTAGATTTGACAACTTTTAAAAAGTTGTCAAATCTTCGATATTCTTTTCTCTATTTTCTATTTTCTAAAATCTTCTGCAACACTCCAATTTTGACAAGAGTGACGGCTTTCTTAGTACCCATTTTTCAATATTTTTTGTAAAACCAATTGCGCGGCATACGTTCTGTTATTGGCCTGTTTTATTACTAAAGAATTTTCGCTGTCAATTACTTCATCGGTAACAATTACGTTTCTTCTTACCGGTAGGCAGTGCATGAATTTGGCATTATTGGTCAAAGCCATTTTTTCGGCAGTTACCGTCCAGTTAGGATCTGAATTGGTAATCTGACCATAGTCGTTATAATTGCTCCAGTTTTTTACATATATGAAATCGGCATTCTCAAACGCTTTGTTTTGGTCGTACTCAATTTTGGAATCTTTGGTGATTTCAGGATTCAATTCGTATCCTTCCGGATGTGTAATCACAAAATCAGCATCTTGCAACTGCATCATTTCCACAAAGGAATTGGCAACCGCCTGAGGTAAAGCTCTAGGGTGTGGTGCCCAGGACAAAACTACTTTTGGTCTGTGTGGGGTTTTGAATTCTTGCATCGTTATGGCATCGGCAAGTGCTTGTAATGGATGTCCTGTACAGCCTTCCATATTTACAATTGGCACCGTAGCATATTTTAAAAATCCGGACAATACGGTTTCGGCATTGTCTTTTTCTTTATCGACTAATCCGGCAAAAGCCCTGATGGCGATAATGTCACAGTATTGCGAAATTACTTCAGCCGCTTCTTTGATGTGTTCTGAAGCGCCTTTGTTCATGATGGCTCCGTCTTCAAATTCCAATGTCCAGCCTTCATTGGTGAAATTCATCACCATAACGTTCATACCTAAATTTAAAGCCGCTTTTTGTGTACTCAAACGCGTTCTCAAACTCGGATTGAAAAACAACATCCCCAAGGTTTTGTTTTTACCCAGCTTTTTGTTTTTAAGCGGTTTTTTCTTGATTTTTAGTGCAGCCTTAACCCATTGGGATAAGTTGTCGATGTTTTTTATGGATATGTAGTTCATAGTTTCTTATTTTGTTTATTGGGCCGGTTTTTTATCCGCGTGCCAAAATCATACGATTTTGGTAAAAGGAATAGTATTATTTATGGCATTCAATATAAAATTATCATGCAAGCCATTTACAATCCATGTCTCAATATTAGCTTCTTTTGCGATGGCTACCGCTTCTATTTTTGATTGCATTCCGCCAGTTCCATGTGACGATTTAGAATCTCCAATTTCTTTTTCCAAATCTTTCAACTCTTTTACAGACAATATCGTTTCTGGAACTCCGTTATCCATCGATTCTTTAGTGTAAAAACCGTCGGTATTGGTGGCAATAATCAAAATATCTACTTTTAATAAAACAGCGGCTAAAGCGGCTAATTTATCGTTGTCGCCAAATTTAATTTCATCCGTGGCTACCGTATCATTTTCGTTGATAATGGGGATGTAATTGTTTTTAACTAATACGTTGATGGTATTTACGATGTTTTTTCTGGTTTGTTCTTTTTCGAAATCAGAATAAGAAAGCAAACACTGAGAGGTATTTAGTCCTAAATCCTTGAAGTTTTCATTGTAAATCCGCATCAAATGGGGCTGACCAATAGAAGCCAAAGCTTGTTTTACAAAAACATCTTTGTCGTTATTGTCTAACTTTACAAATTGTTTCGCAGCAGCAATAGCACCCGAACTCACAATGATAAATTCGTATTCATCGTTTAAGGCTGCTATCTGCATACCAATGTCTTCAATCTTTCCTCTCGAAATATGATTGGTTTCTTTGGTTAGCGTATTGCTTCCTAATTTTAATAAAATTCTTTTTTTTGCCATGGTTTTAACCGCAAAGGGCACAAAGTTTATTTAATTGCTTTAAAACACAAAGTTCGCAAAGCTATTTCTATATTAATTATCAAATTTTGTTCTCGACTTCGCTCGAACTGACAACTGATTACTGCATTCTGCTATCTAATCTGTCCGTCCCCGTAAATATACCATTTATTGGTTACCAAATGTTGCAAACCAATTGGTCCACGTTGGTGCAATTTATCGGTACTAATGGCCAATTCTCCTCCCAATCCAAACTGACCGCCGTCAGTAAAACGGGTAGAGGCATTTTGGTAAACGGCGGCCGAATCTACATTGTCCATAAATTGTTGGGCAATGTCATCATTTTTTGTGATGATGGAAGCCGAATGTCCACCGCAATATTTGTTGATTTTTTCAATGGCTTCCTGGTCAGAATCAGTGGTTCCGATAACGATTTTATAATCTAAAAACTCTTCGTGCCAAATCAAATCGTTTTCTATTGCAGGGACTTGAGTCGCTTTTGCAATGTTGGTATCTCCCAAAACAGTCACTTTAAATTCTTTCAACTTTGCTACTAAGGCATTGGCAAATACTTCCCAATTTGGTAAATTAGTATCAATTAATACTTTGTCTAAAGCATTGCAAACCGAAATATTAGACGTTTTTCCGTTAATGATAATTGCCATTGCTTTTTCTAAATCGGCATCGGCATTTACATACACAAAATTATTTCCTCTACCACTTACAATCACTGGGCAAGTAGCGTGTTTTTTGGTAAATTCAATCAATTTTTCGCCTCCCCGTGGTACAATCAAATCGACTCTCTGTGTTGGTTTTTCTAGGAAAGCCTGGGTTTCGTCCCGGTTATAATTCAAATATTCTACCCAATCCTTAGAAACTTCATTGTCAGACAAAGCTTGGTGCCAAAGACTCACAATTTTTTGGTTCGAAAGCAAAGATTCTTTACCGCCTTTCAGCAAAATTTTATTTCCTGATTTGAATGCGATTCCGCCCGCTTCAACTGTCACGTCTGGGCGAGATTCATAAATGATCAATATCGTTCCAAAAGCGGCTGTTTTATTGCTGATTTTTAAACCATTATCATGGGTAAAATCAAAACGAACAACGCCCACAGGATCTTCCTGACCGGCCAATTGTTCCAAGGAAAGAATCATTCCGTCAATTTTGGCGTCATCAACGAGTAACCTTTTTTCCATAGCCAAATCTTCACCATTATAATTGGCTAAATCTTGTTGATTGATGGCTTTCAAAGCTTCTCTTTCTTGTTCTAAAAGAACCGCCATGGTTGTTAATACAGCGTTTCTTTTTTCTATGGATAATAATGTACTCATTTTTTTATCTAAATAAATGTTGTTTTATTTTGGGCGTGTTCGCCATGGCGAATCGGGCTATTCACTACAATCTTTTTTATTAATTTCCGCTACGCTACAATCAATAAAAAAGGATTTTCGTTGCTATCCCTCACGCAAACCAATCTTTGTCTATAAAATGTCAAACATTTTAAAATAACTTCTTTTATAAAATCTGCTCAAATCTGCGTGATATTATTTTCACGCAGATTTTTGCAGATTCTAAAATTATTTCAACTCGGCTAAACTTTCCTGTAAAGCCACTACAAAAGTATCAATTGCAGCTGTTGTAATCGTTAACGGAGGTAAAATTCTCAATAAGTTTTTATTATTGGCTCCACCTGTAAAAATATGTTTTTCGATTATCATTTTCTTTCTCAAGGCACTCACGTCAAAGTCAAATTCAACCCCCAGCATCAATCCTTTTCCTTTTACTTTGGTGATTTCTGGAATTACTTTTATCGCTTCAAAAAAGTATTCAGATACTTTGTTGGTGTTTTCTATCAAATTTTGACTTTCTATCACATCCAAAACGGCAATACCAGCAGCACAAGCCAAATGGCTTCCTCCAAAAGTAGTTCCTAACAATCCGTAACTCGCTTCGAATTTAGGCGAAATCAAAACACCTCCAATTGGGAAACCGTTCCCCATTCCTTTGGCAGTGGTTACGATATCCGGATTGATTCCGTGGTGTTGAAAAGCAAAAAATTTTCCGCTTCTTCCATATCCTGATTGTACTTCGTCTAAAATCAAAACCACATCATTGGTTTTACACGCTTTCTCCAATGCTTGGAAAAACTCCGTTGTTCCTTGGTCTAAACCACCAACTCCTTGAATGGGTTCGATGATAACCGCACAAACATCCCCTTTTTGTAATTCGGCTTCCACTAAATCAATTTGATTCAAAGGCAAGAAGCTAACTACTTGTTGTGCGTTTAATGGCGCCACAATTTTTTTGTTATCGGTTACGGCAACCGCGGCCGAAGTTCTTCCGTGAAACGAATTATCAAAAGCAATTACTCTTGATTTGTTCGTGTGAAAAGAAGCAAGTTTCAATGCATTTTCATTCGCTTCAGCTCCAGAACTGCATAAGAATAAGCTAAAATCAGTTAAACCGGATGCTTTTCCTAATTTTTCAGCTAATTCTACTTGCAACGGATTCTGGATGGCATTCGAATAAAAACTCAAATTATCCAATTGCTCTTTTACTTTGGTTACATAATCCGGTTGGGTATGTCCGATAGAAATCACCCCGTGACCGGAGTATAAATCTAAATATTCGATTCCTTTATCGTCTGTAATGGTGCAATCTAAAGCTTTTACAGGTGTGATAGGGTATAATGGGTAAACGTCAAATAAGTTCATTTTTTTCCTCCCCCTAACCCCCTCCGAAGGAGGGGGAATCATAATGGACAACGGGGGGTGTTGCTTTTATAGTTAAACTATTTTTAAATATTGTCTCTCTCTTCGCCGCGGCGAAAGGGTTGGGGTGGGGATTAAAATCCACACGGTTTCAAATGCAATCCTGTAGTCTCTTCCAATCCAAACATTAAATTCATGTTTTGGATGGCTTGACCAGAGGCGCCTTTGAGTAAATTATCAATAATTGAGGTAATTAAAACCCGGTTTCCTTTTTTCATTAAACTAATAATACATTTGTTGGTTTGTACTACCTGTTTCATGTTGATATTGGTAGTAGTTACCGTTACAAAAGGTTGGTCTGCATAAAAAGCTTCGTATTTGGCCACCAAATCTTCTAAACTTTTGTCGGATTTTGTGTATAAAGTGGCAAAAATGCCTCTTGGAAAATCCCCTCTGTTGGGTACAAAAATTAATTCGTCGGTAAAATCAGCTTGTAATTGATTGATGCTTTGGTTGATTTCACCCAAATGTTGGTGTTCAAAAGCTTTATAATGAGAGAAATTATTGTTTCTCCAGCTAAAATGCGAAGTAGCAGCCAAACCAACTCCAGCACCTGTACTTCCTGTGGTCGCATTGATGTGAACGTCTTCGGTCAATAAACCTTCAGCTGCCAATGGCAATAACGCCAATTGAATGGCTGTTGCAAAACAACCTGGATTAGCGATATAATTGGCACTCTTGATGTCGGTTTTATTCAATTCAGGTAATCCGTATACAAAAGATTTACCGTTAAAGTCTTTGTCTTTCGTTAAACGGAAATCATTTCCTAAATCGATGATTTTTGTACTATCTGAGAATTTGTTGTTTTCTAAGAACGAAATTGATTTTCCGTGTCCCAAACACAAGAAAAGTACATCTACATCAGGATTGATAGTGTCAGTAAAATTCATTTCGATGTCACCCATCAAATCGTGGTGCGCCACAGAAAGCGGTTTTCCGGCATTGGTCGTGCTGTACACAAAATCAAGTTTAGCGTTAGGATGAAACATCAAAATTCTAATTAACTCTCCTGCCGTATATCCCGAACCACCTATTATTCCAGCTTTAATCATAATCTCTGTTTTTTTATTTTAAACCATTAAGAAATAAAGATACATTTAACTTAATAAAACTTAATTTCTTAATGGTTTAAAACTGTTTTAAAAGTTTTTTATTAGAAAAACTTTAATTTATAGTCTTGATTTAAATAGACTATTGATAATTAATTTTCTCCGTCGCTTTTTCCCTTCCCTTTGGTTAGGGTTAGGGTGGGGATTACTCGTAAGTTTCATTGTTTACAGATGAATATATTTTTTGTGCATTTCCTAATATCTTGATAAATCCTTTGGCGTCATCTGATGTCCAGGCATTGTTCATTTCGCCATATTGACCGAATCCGGTGTTCATTAAATCATTTTCTGATTCGATTCCGTCTAAAGAAAAATGGTATGGTTTTAAGGAAACAAATACTTTTCCGTTTACTGTTTTTTGTGTGTCTTCCAAGAACGTCTCAATGTTTCTCATCACCGGATCCAAGAATTGTCCTTCGTGGAATAACATACCGTACCAGTTTCCCAGTTGCTCTTTCCAGTATTGTTGCCATTTACCTAAAGTGTGTTTCTCTAATAAATGGTGTGCTTTGATAATGATAATTGGTGCTGCTGCTTCAAAACCAACTCTTCCTTTGATTCCGATGATGGTATCACCTACGTGAATGTCCCTACCGATAGCGTAAGCACTTGCCAATTTTTCTAAGGCAACAATATTATTAGATGGTTTGTCGGCAACGTCGTTGATAGCCACTAATTCCCCTTTTTTGAATTCTAAAGTTACTTTCTCTTCACCTTCTTTTTGCAATTGGGAAGGATAGGCCTCACTTGGTAAAGGCTGGCTGGAAGTTAAGGTTTCTTTACCACCCACACTGGTTCCCCAAAGTCCTTTATTGATAGAATATTGTGCTTTTTCCCAAGAATAATGCACCCCATTTTTAGAAAGATAATCTACTTCTTCCTGTCTTGATAATTTCAAGTCACGGATAGGAGTGATGATTTCAATTTCGGGAGCAATAGTTTGGAAAATTAAATCAAAACGAATTTGGTCATTTCCAGCACCAGTACTTCCGTGAGCAATAGCAGTGGCACCAACAGATTTAGCATATTTTATAGCTTCGATTGCTTGAAAAACACGTTCGGCACTAACAGATAATGGGTAGGTGTTGTTTTTTAATACGTTACCATAAATCAAATATTTGATGGCTTTATCGTAGTATTTATCCAGAATGGTAAGATTAGCATGTTGCGCACTTCCTAATTCGTAGGCTCTTTCTTCAATCGCGGCTAATTCTTCATCATCAAAACCTCCTGTATTAATTAATACGGTGTGAACTTCATACCCTTTTTCATTTTTTAGATATTTAAGGCAATATGAGGTATCTAAACCTCCACTATAAGCTAATACAACTTTTTTCATCTTTTTTAAATTTCCTCACCCCATCCCTCTCCAAAGGAGAGGGAGCCAAAACTGGCAAGGGGATTTTTATTAATATTTATTTTATTTTTTTCTTAACTCCATTTTCGCCGTAGCTAAAGGGATTTTATTTATTCTCTAAAAACAGCGCTTGTTTTATTTTTTTTAAACGATTCCAAATCCTAACATTAAATGGATGTTTTGGTGGATCTTTTGGCTTTTCAGCTGGATCATACAACATTCCTGTGCATAAACACATTTTATAATCTTTGCTTTTCAGGATTTCAAAATTAGTACAGGTTTTACAACCAGACCAGAATGTTGGATCACTAGTTAATTCCGAAAATGGAACCGGTTTGTATCCTAAATCCGAATTGATTTTCATTACGGCTAAACCGGTGGTGATTCCGAATACTTTCGCATTAGGATATTTTTCTAATGAATAATCAAAAACTTTTGATTTGATCTGTTTCGCTAAACCTAAATTTCTATAATCCGGATGAACAATTAAACCCGAATGTGCCACAAATTTACCATGTTCCCAACTTTCTATATAACAAAAACCGGCAAATTTACCTTTATTGTCTAAAGCGATAACGGCATCTTTATTTGCCATCTTTTTTTGGATGTACTCAGGAGTTCTTTTGGCAATTCCCGTACCTCTTAATAAGGCAGAAGATTCTATGGTGTCACAAATTTCTTGTGCATATTTAAAATGTTCTTCCTGTGCAATAACAATTGAGATGTTCATTTCAAGAGTTGTATTTTAGGTTATAAATTGAGTTAGAGACAAGTTTTGATGTATAGGCTTCGGTGAAGAAAACCAATATAAATTTCGAATACATAACCATCCCATTTTTGAATTGGAAGTCAAGTAAATGATATAAATTAAATTTTTTTGGATATGCTAATCCAACGGAAAACAGTTGAAATTTCAAAACAATAAAATGAAAAATTAAAGAAATAATGCGAAACACAATCGGAATACTATACGATTAGTATCCGTACTTCGGGAGAAGTAATGGGTTTGATTATCCGTGTGATAGAAGTAATATGTTCACTTATATTTTTCATGGGCACAAAATTACATTTATTTTTGATAAATTACATTGATAATTTCTTTTTCTAACAAAATTTTAGTTTAAAGTTGTTTTGTTGTAAATAAAATCTTCTCATTTTTTAAAAATGACTGCCAATTGCCAGTGATTCTATAGCTGATTTCGTCTGATAATATCTTTTAATTTTGTTTTTAAATCTTCTCCGGTATCATACACCATTTGTTCATTGCTGGGAAAAGGAATCGCACGTTTTTCGAAAGTAGAATAATAAGTGTCTTCACAGGCTCTTTTGTCTCCTTTATAGGTAGCATATCGGTTTTCAAAAACAAATTCACTCGTGAGCGGGAATGATTTGATCAATTGATTCGTGCGATAATCTACATAATCAGTGTTTACGGTGATTTGGCACGATTTGAATTGGTTGAACTCATAAATATTGATTCGGATGTTTTTGAAATTATCGACTTTAAGGGGTTTACCGAGGCTGTCTTTAACAGCATTTCCGTTAGCATCCAAAAGCGTTTTTACCCCATCCTTGATTTGTTTCTCTTTGCTGAATTCTTTTTGTTTTATTTGTTCCGGGGAGATATTGATCTGTTTGAAATTAACCATGATGCCATAGTCATAACGAACTCCTTTTTTTATCTGATTGTGGTAAACCGTCCATTTGGCATTGAGGCCATAGGTATTAAAATCCAATAAGTCATTCAACAAATTGACTGGGATGATTTGGTTGGTTTCGTTTTTAGTTTGAACCGCCACATAGTCTAAACCTTTGGCTTTGGCTTCGTCAAGCAGTTGCAGAACGTTTTTGTAATTCGGATTGATTTCATTGAGGTACGATAAATCATCGTAGGCCTTACGGGAATTCAATTTATCCGAGGTCTGTAACAATGATTTGCTGTTGGTGTATAAATAGTTCGATAAGGATTTTTTGCTTTCTACGATTTCAGTATTGTAATCCGTAAACGGGAATTTGGCATTGCGTCCTTCTTTGATTAAATTCAACGGCAATAAAGGCTTGATTTTTTCCTGACGGTTGTGCAGCAGTAAATAGGTATTGTATATTTTTTCAAATTGTACCGGATTGGGGTCTTTTTCTAAAAGATTAATCGTATTCAAGTCGCGTTCTTTGGCTTTTGCAAAAGCCTCTTCCAGCAGGTAAATATAATCTTGTTTGCTTTTTTTGTCCTTATTAGAGCGTAGATTTGAAATGGCATTGTCTATGGCTTCATCGTAATTTCCCGAAGTTAATAAGCTTCGGGTTTGTTTTACGCCACATCCTGAAAGGAGAATGAATATAGAAAGAAGAAGTATTGTTTTTTTCATATATGTAAAATTTATTTGTTAGTGGTCATATATGGTATCGCCTTTTTATTTATCGGTGTTTGCTTCACTGAGTTAATATTTTTCATAGGTGTTCAGCGAATTTCATTTGCTTACGCAAACTTGTTGTTAATGGCGATTTCATTTTTTCAAATTTTAAACAAAAGTATTTTTTTGAAAGTTGCTATGCAATGCAATTGGAAAAAATCTGTCAAACAATGCATAACAAGGAATGTTTAAAAAAAAACATCAAATGCGTGTTTGATGGTTTTGGGCTATTGCGTCTTTTTTATAAAATCTCAATGCTGAATTTTGCATTAAAAGTGGCGTTGCTATCCAAAATTTGAATGCCTTCTTTTTCGAATAAATCACCTGTGCTTTCAACAGAATCGGAATAGCCAAACCAAGGCTCAATACAGATAAACGGGGCATTTATTTTGGTCCAGATTCCTAAATGGGGAAAGTCTTCGTAACTGACTTTTAGTACAGGATTGCCATTTTTGTTGATGGTCAAAGCCTTAGATTGCAGTGATTTGAAAATTAAGGCATCATTTTCAAACAATTGATAGTTTAAATGAAGTTGATTGTTTTCAACTTCCAGTGTTTCGGTTATATCGGAAATTAAATCCTTCTCCAGCAGATGGTACACCAAGGGTTCTTCTTTTTCAAATGCTATGCTGTAATCTTCAAAATCGCAGGGTAAAGCCAATGCAGGATGTGCCCCGATAGAAAAAGGCATGGCAGTATTTCCGGTATTGATGACTTTATAACGGATGGATAAACTATTGTTTTCTAAGGTGTAATTGATTTGCAATTCAAAATCAAACGGATACACTTTTCTCGTTTCGGTATTGGATTGTATCGAAAAGGTAGCACTGTTTTCTTGTTTGTCAATCAATTCAAATTCTGCATCCCTTGCAAAACCATGTCGGGACAAATGGTATTCGGTATGGTTGTATTGGTACGAATTATTTTTTAAAGTACCGACAATTGGAAATAAAACAGGGGAGTGTTTGCCCCAAAACTCAGGATTTCCCTCCCAGATGTATTCTGTGTTGGCATTGCTTTTTAAAGAACATAATTCGGCACCTAAGTGTTTGATTTTTGCGGTTACATCAGAATTAGTGAGTGTTGTTATCAAAGTCGGAATTTTTTAGTTGTTGGTGTTGATTGAGGTTGTAAATATATTTCATAAATTTTACTTTCTGTCTAAGTAAGTTGTCCTAATTTTACGTCTAATAAAGTTTTCTTAAATTTCCATTAATCTGTTGATTATAATTTAGTATGACGTTTTTTTTGCATTAATTTGCTCTATAAATTCTACTGTATATGATAAATAATCGTTTAGGTTTCCCCTTTTTATTGACGTTATTATTAGGGATTTCTTCTCTTTGTGCGCAACAGGCGACTCCTGTAACCACGGGTTCCGCTACTTCAAAATATAATTATCATGATGCCTTTGCCCCGTTTTTTTATTCTCAAAATGGTTCGGCTACCCGTTCCGCGAGTGGTCAGCCGGGAGCGGAATATTGGCAAAACCGCGCCGATTATCAACTGACGGCCAAGTTGAATGAACAACAGAATGAAATTGTGGGTTCAGAGATCGTTACCTATACGAATAACAGTCCGGATAAGATGTCGTTTTTGTGGATGTATGTGGATCAAAATTTATTCAAATCCGATTCACGCGGTAATGCCATTATTCCGCTGTCAGGAAGCCGTAATGGTGCTCAAGGGCAAATTTTTGACGGAGGTCATAAGATTAAATCGGTTAAAGTTATCACTGTAAATAAGGGAGTGGCTAATGAAAAGGAAGTTGAATTCAGAATCACTGATACCCGTATGCAAGTTTTTCTTCCCCAGGAATTAAAAGCCAAAGGAGGTACAGTAAAACTCAAAATAGAGTTTTCATTTATCTCTCCGAATGAAGGTTCAGACCGAATGGGAGTCCTGGAAACCAAAAATGGAAAGATTTTTACCATCGCACAATGGTATCCCAGGATGTGTGTGTATGATGATATTAAGGGATGGAACACAGATCCTTATTTAGGTGCTTCGGAGTTTTATCTGGAATACGGCGATTTTGATGTGAGCATAACGGCTCCGTCAAATCATATTGTTGTTTCTTCAGGGGAATTACTAAACCCTGTAGCGGTTTATAATCTGGAAGAACAAAAAAGATTGGCACAAGCTAGGCAAAGTGATGCGACCGTATTTATACGTACTGCGGAAGAAGTGGCTGCTTTGGCAAAAGCACCAATAGCAGCAACTAAAACATGGCATTATAAACTTAAAAATGCCCGTGATTTTTCTTGGGCATCCTCTGCGGCCTTTATTTTAGATGGAGCCAAAATGAATTTACCAAGCGGTAAAAAAGCGTTGGCACTTTCGGTTTACCCGGAGGAGAGTGCAGGCAAAGAAGCATGGGGACGTTCGACAGAGTTTGTTAAAGGAGCCATTGAGAACTATTCTAAACGATGGACAGAATATAGCTACCCGACCGCCATAAATGTAGCCGGGAATGAAGGCGGAATGGAATATCCCGGAATTGTTTTTTGTTCCTGGGAATCCAAAGGAGAAAGATTATGGGGGGTAACCGATCATGAATTTGGTCACAATTGGTTTCCTATGATCGTTGGTTCCAATGAGCGCCTATTTGCTTGGATGGATGAGGGGTTTAATTCTTTTATAAATACCTTGAGTGGTGTCGATTTTAACAAAGGAGAATTCAAAGAAGATGCTGAAGATATGCATAAAAAAGCGGAAAGCTATACCAGCCCGGATCTGGAAACTCTAATGAGTAGTCCTGACAATATGAAGGAAGCCAATATTGGTACGTTGTGTTATGCTAAGCCCCGTTCAGGCTTAGTTATTTTGCGGGAGCAGGTTTTAGGGCCGGAGCGTTTTGATTTGGCATTTCGTGCTTATATAGAACGGTGGGCTTATAAACACCCTACTCCGGATGATTTTTTCAGGACGATGGAGAATGTGGCCGGAGAAGATTTGAGTTGGTTTTGGAGAGGCTGGTTTAAGTACAACTGGCGTTTAGATCAAGGGGTAAATTCTATTAAATATGTAAAAAATGATCCTAAAAAAGGGGTGATAATTGCTGTTGAAAATTTCGAAAAAATGCCTATGCCAGTTGTTTTGGATGTAAAAACAAAAAGCGGGGCCGTTTCCCGGGTAAAATTACCGGTAGAGATTTGGCAAAGAAATACCTCATGGGCATTCAAGCATAATTCTGTAGAAGCCATTGAAAGTATTACGCTGGATCCCGACCATGTGTTTCCGGACAGTAATGAGGCAAATAATATATGGACAGCGGGAAAAGGAATTGTTGAAGAAGATTTAATTCTGGACGGTTATTTAGGAACTTATTCTAATAGCCGCGCACCAATCAAAATAGTGATTACCGAAAAGAATTACGCCCTTACGGTGAATATCACCAATTATCCGGAATTTATGTTAGAACCAATAGGAAAAGATTTGTTTGAATCGAAACAGGCAGGGCTTAAATTTCAATTCAATGAAGGTAAAAACGGCTTTGATATGCTTTTAGGTGACGGACAAAAAATACCGTTTACCAAGGAGAATAAGTAATGGTTGAACATGCATTAGAATCCAAAGACAGCCTTGTCTTTGGATTTTTGCTGTGTATTCCTTTTGAAATAGTGCGGATTAAACCAAAAAATGATATAATTTTGCTGTCGCAAAGTTTATGGCTACACAAAATCCGAGTTTGTTGGTATGGATTATCAAACTGCTAATTTGAATTAAGGAATTATAAATTGTAGTTTTGCGTGAAGGATTGCAGCGGCATCCTTTTTCTGTGATGCGGAGGAACGGAGCATTACAGAAAAAGATATAGCGGAAAGCCTGTTTCGCAACGGCGAACACGCCCAAAAAAAGAAAATATACACAATTAAATATAGATATAGTATGAAGTTTTTTATTGACACAGCTAATTTAGCTCAAATTAAGGAAGCCCAAGCATTAGGTGTTTTGGATGGGGTTACTACTAATCCATCATTGATGGCCAAAGAAGGAATTACCGGAAAAAACAATATTTTGAAGCATTATGTTGACATTTGTAATCTTGTTGAAGGTGATGTAAGTGCCGAAGTAAATGCGATGGACTTTGAAGGAATGGTGAAAGAAGGAGAAGAATTGGCTGAATTACACGAGCAAATTGTGGTAAAATTGCCTATGACCAAAGAAGGGGTTATGGCTGCTAAATATTTTTCAGAAAAAGGCGTCAGAACAAATGTAACTTTAGTATTCTCTGCAGGTCAGGCTTTATTGGCTGCTAAGGCTGGAGCTACTTACGTGTCACCTTTTATCGGTCGTTTGGATGATATTTCTACAGACGGTCTGGCTTTGATTGAAGAAATCAGATTGATTTATGATAACTATGGGTACGAAACTCAAATTCTTGCTGCTTCTGTTCGTCACACGATGCACATTGTAAACTGTGCAAAAATTGGTGCAGACGTTATGACAGGACCTCTTTCTGCTATTGCCGGTTTGTTGAAACACCCATTGACAGATAATGGTTTGGCTCAGTTTATTGCTGATTTCGAAAAAGGAAATAAGTAAGAAATAATTCCAATTTTCTACTGATATAAAAATCCCATTAGCCGAGACTAATGGGATTTTTAGTTTTTTAGGATTTTGAAATTTATTTTCTGACGAATGGCGGCAATAATTTGGAAGATACTTCCCCAAAACCGATCCGTACCTGGCTGTTTTGGCAAAATCCTTTCATGATTACGGTGTCGTTATCGTTGATGAATTTTCGATCGGAACCATCATTTAATTGGATTGGATTTTTTCCGCCCCAGGTTATTTCCAACATCGATCCATAGCTTTCTTTTGTTGGACCCGAAATGGTTCCGGAACCCATCATATCACCGGAATTGAGTCGGCAACCGTTAGAAGTGTGGTGGGTCAATTGCTGGTTCATCGTCCAATACAAGTATTTGAAATTAGAACGGCTCACTATGGTAGCTTCTTTATTTTCAGGTTGTATAGCTACTTCCAGATTGATATCGAAAGAATGTTTTCCTTTTTGTTGTAAATAAGGCAGCGGACTAGGCACTTGTTTAGGGCCGGGAACCCTAAACGGTTCCAAGGCATCCATCGTTACAATCCAAGGGGAAATAGAGGTGGCGAAGTTTTTAGACAGGAACGGGCCAAGTGGCATGTATTCCCATTTTTGAATATCGCGAGCCGTCCAGTCATTTAATAATACCATTCCGAAAATATAATCGGCAGCCTCACTTATCGGAATCATTTCTCCCATAATATTGGCATCGGTGGTGATGAATGCGGTTTCCAGTTCAAAATCGACGGCTCTTGAGGAACCAATAACCGGTGTGGTTTCTCCATGCGGAAGCGTTTGTCCGATAGGTCGGTGTACCGGAATTCCCGAAGGGACAATGGTAGAACATCTGCCGTGGTAGCCTACTGGCATGTGAAGCCAGTTAGGTAATAATGCGTTTTCGGGATCCCGAATCATTTTACCTACATTGGTGGCATGTTCTTTACTCGAATAAAAGTCGGTATAGTCACCAATTAATACCGGTAATTGCATTTCGACTTCATTCATTTTAAAAATAACAATGGCCCTGTGATTTTGATTATCCCTTAATTGAGGATTATTTTCATCAAAAATATCGGCAATGCGGTTTCGAACCAATCTCCATGTTTTTTTTCCGTCAGAGATAAAATCATTCAGTGTGTCTTGCATGAACATATCATCCGTTAATTCGATACCAGAAAAATAATTCAATTGCTGTAAAGCCCCTAAATCTATGGCGAAATCACCAATTCGGGTCCCTACAGTTACGACATTTTCTTTAGTAAGAAACACACCGAAAGGAATATTTTGAATGGGAAAATCGCTGTTGCTAGGTACTTCTAACCATGAATTTCTACTGGTGTCGTTGGCTGATATAGGCATAATTTGTTAATTTTTTGTTGAAAATTATATATCAAATATATCATAAACTAACTGTTTGACAAACGTTTTTTTGTATTTTTGCTGCAAATTAACTAAAATCGAAGAAATGCAACGCGACGAACAAATTTTTGACCTTATTCTAGAAGAACAAGAAAGACAAATTCATGGATTGGAACTAATTGCTTCAGAGAACTTTGTGAGTGACGAAGTGATGGAAGCTGCCGGATCCGTTTTGACTAATAAATATGCTGAGGGATATCCTGGAAAAAGATACTACGGAGGTTGCGAAGTAGTTGATATAGTTGAGCAGATTGCTATCGACAGAGCCAAAGAATTATTTGGTGCCGAATATGCAAACGTGCAACCACACTCTGGTTCTCAGGCGAATGCTTCTGTTTTTCATGCGTGTTTGAAACCGGGAGATAAAATTTTAGGTTTTGATTTATCTCATGGTGGTCACTTGACACATGGTTCTCCGGTAAACTTTTCAGGACGTGTGTACAACCCTGTATTTTACGGAGTTGATAAAGAAACAGGACGTTTAGATTATGATAAAATCCAGGAAATTGCCACTAAAGAGCAACCAAAATTAATTATCGCTGGTGCTTCGGCTTATTCCCGTGATATGGATTTTGAGCGTTTTAGAGTAATTGCTGATAGTGTTGGTGCTATTTTGATGGCTGATATTTCTCATCCTGCAGGTCTAATTGCCAAAGGTTTGATGAATGACCCAATTCCTCACTGTCATATCGTTACCACTACGACTCACAAAACATTACGTGGACCACGTGGAGGTTTGATCTTGATGGGGAAAGATTTCCCAAATCCATTCGGATTGACGACTCCAAAAGGAGAAGTACGAATGATGTCTAACTTATTAGACTTAGCGGTATTCCCAGGTAATCAAGGTGGACCCTTGATGCACATCATTGCAGCAAAAGCTGTTGCTTTTGGTGAAGCTTTACAAGATGAGTTCTTTACATACGCCCGTCAATTACAAAAAAATGCTAACGCTATGGCGGATGCTTTTGTAAAAAGAGGATACAATATCATTTCTGGTGGTACTGACAATCACATGATGTTGATTGACTTAAGAAACAAAGGAATTTCTGGAAAAGAGGCTGAAAATGCTTTGGTAAAAGCAGAAATCACGGTGAATAAAAATATGGTTCCTTTTGATGATAAATCTCCGTTTGTAACTTCCGGTATCCGTGTGGGTACAGCTGCTATCACGACCCGTGGTTTGGTTGAGGAAGATATGGAAACTATCGTTGCGATGATTGACAAAGTATTGATGAACCATACGAATGAAGATGTTATCGAAGAAGTAGCTAATGAAGTAAACGAAATGATGAGCGAAAGAGCGATTTTCGTATACTAATTTCAAAAAGATAATTCCAATTTAAAACCTTCAAAAGTTCGCTTTTGGAGGTTTTTTTTAAACAAAAAACGTAGTTATGTCCGTATTGCGATTGAAATTACCAACCGATCCGCGTTGGGTAAACATTGTAGAGAAGAATATTGAGGAAATCCTGACCGATCATGCCTGGTGTGAACAAAAAGCGGCAACCAACGCCATCACGATTATTACCAATAATTCAGAACATCAGGATTTGGTTCAGGATTTATTGGCTTTAGCCAAAGAAGAAATTGATCATTTTGAGCAAGTGCATAACATTATCATCAAAAGAGGATTGAAGTTGGGACGTGAGCGTAAAGACGATTATGTGAACGAATTGTACCAATATATGAAGCGAAGCGGTAACGGAAGCAGGGTTTCAGGATTGGTAGAGCGATTGTTATTTTCGGCAATGATTGAAGCACGCAGCTGCGAACGTTTTAAAGTACTTTCTGAAAATATCCAGGATGAAGAATTAGCCGTTTTTTACAGAGAATTGATGGAAAGTGAGGCGGGACATTACACCACGTTTATCACCTATGCCCGAAAATATGGCGAGGGGATTGATGTAGAAAAACGTTGGAGGGAATGGTTGGAATTTGAAGAATCCGTGATTGCCAATTACGGTAAAAGTGAAACCATTCACGGTTAATATTCTTTTGATATTTAGGTCTCTATTGACATGATTATGTCGGATTAATTTCTTACTTTTAAAAGGATTCAGTTTCAGAAAAGAATACATTTAAAGTAATTAAAATTGACAATTATGCGAATAGAAACCGATTTAAAATTAGGGTTTAAAGATGTAATGATCAGACCCAAGCGTTCTATCTTAAAAAGCAGGTCCCAGGTTACTTTAGAAAGAGAGTTTCGTTTTTTGCACAGTACCGCTACCTGGAAAGGGGTGCCGATTATGGCCGCCAATATGGATACGGTGGGAACGTTTGAAATGGCTTTGGCATTGGCCAAAGAAAAATTATTCACCACCATTCACAAGCATTACACTACCGAAGAGTGGAATGCTTTCCTGAAAGACGCGACTCCCGAATTGTACGATTGCATTGCGGTGAGTACCGGAACGGGAAAGAAAGATTCCAAAAAAATAGCCGAAATTTTCGAGGCGAATCCCCAAATTAAATTCATTTGTATTGATGTGGCCAACGGCTATTCGGAACATTTTGTCAATTTCGTAAAACAAATGCGCAAACAATATCCGGATAAAGTGATTATCGCTGGTAATGTGGTTACGGGCGAAATGGTGGAAGAATTGTTATTGGCTGGTGCCGATATTATCAAAGTCGGAATTGGTCCCGGTTCGGTTTGTACCACACGGGTCAAAACAGGCGTGGGCTATCCGCAGCTTTCGGCCATTATTGAATGTGCCGATGCGGCCCATGGTTTGGGCGGACACATCATCAGTGATGGCGGCTGTTCGACCCCCGGAGATGTAGCCAAAGCATTTGGGGCCGGGGCCGATTTTGTGATGCTGGGCGGAATGTTTGCCGGACATACCGAAAGTGGCGGTGATTTAATCGAAATCAACGGAGAAAAATTCAAACAATTTTACGGAATGAGTTCCACTACTGCCATGGATAAGCATGTGGGAGGCGTAGCCGAATACCGCGCGAGTGAAGGGAAAACCGTAACCGTGCCATTCAAGGGCGATGTAGCGGCTACTTTATTGGATATTCTCGGCGGATTGCGCAGCACCTGTACTTATGTGGGCGCATCGAGATTGAAAGAATTGACCAAGCGTACCACTTTTATCCGGGTAAGTGAACAGGAAAACACCATTTTTTCAAGATAAATTTTAAAACACCCTTTATGCTATCGATTTCAAAAGCAACTGAAAGCGACTTTGAAAAAATTCGTGACATTGCCTATAAAACCTGGCCAGTGGTTTATGGTGAAATAATTACTCCGGAACAATTGGATTACATGTTGGCCAGATTTTATTCTGATGAAGCCTTAAGGGAAAATTTGGTGCATCAAAAGCATCACTTTATCATGGCTTCTGATGGTGATAATGTTCTGGGTTTTGCCTCCTTTCAACATCATTATTCAAGAAAAAACACGACCCATTTGCATAAAATATATGTGCTTCCGGAAGCCCAGGGTAAAGGAGTGGGGAAGTTGCTTATACAAGCTGTTCTTGACGCCGCCCAAAAGAATCATTCGGATATTCTTTCCTTGAATGTCAACCGGTTCAACAAAGCCCTTGATTTTTATAAAAAAAATGGATTTGAAATCGTTGCCGAAACGGATATCGAATTAGAATACGGCTATCTGATGGAAGATTATATTATGGAAAGGAAGATTTGAATTGTAATCAGCGTTTTTTTACCATATAAGTCATATAAGTTCAGCTTGGAATTTCCGGTAAAAAAAACTTGATCCACAATGTGAACCAAGTTTTGTTATTTTTTAAGATGTTTCCTGATTTTATTTTTTGGAATCGTTTACAAGTCTTTTCAAGATAGCCCATTGTTTTAGCGCATCACGGGCTTCAACAGCCGGATAACCCAACATGGTTTTTCCTGCCGGAATATCTCCCGTAACCCCTGAACCGGCACCTACAATAGCACCGTCTCCAATGGTAGTGTGGTTTTTGATGGAAGCACTTCCGCCAATAATGACACCGTTGCCTAAGGTAACAGAACCGGCCAAGCCGCTGTTTCCTGCCATGATACAAAAACGTCCGAGTTTGCTATTGTGACCTATTTGTACCAAGTTGTCAATCTTACAACCGTCACCTATAACGGTAGAGCTGAATTTCCCTCTGTCTACGCAGGAATTAGCGCCAATTTCAACACCATTTCCAATGATTACATTTCCGATTTGAGGAATTTTTACCAATCCTCTTTCCGGACAAGGACGAAAACCAAAACCATCGGCACCAATAGTTGCATTGGGATGTATAATGCAATGATGACCGATATGAGAGCGTTCTCTAATCACAGTTCCGGACCAAATTACGGTGTTGTTTCCAATCGTAGAGTCGTCAAGTAGGGTTACATTAGGATAGAGCGTTGAATTTTCACCAATAACCACTTTTGGTCCCACATAGCATCCTGCACCAATTTTGGTTCCGGCACCAATTACAGCCGATTTGTCTACCACTGCTGATGGATGAATTGCTGTTTCGAAAGCAGGCATGGGGTGTGCAAAAAGTTCCAGTATTTGTGACATGGCCAAATCGGCATTTTTTACTTTTATAAAAGCCCTGTTCTCTCCCGGTTCTATAGAAATATCCTCGTTTACAACAGCTACACAAGCTTTAGAAGTGGCCCAGAGTTTTTCATATTTTTTATTTCCGATAAAGGAAATTTCGGAGTCTTTGGCTACTTCCAGTTGCTCTGGGGCAGTAATGCTTTGTAAGGTGTCTCCAAATATTTCACCTTTGAGGACTTCGTTAATTTCTTGTATAGAGTAGGATTTCATAATCGTAATTGATGGTTAATGTTGTGGCGCAATCTCCAAATAAAGTAAATAGGACTTGAAAATCCTAGTGTTTTATCATTTGGGGTTGCAAGATTAACAAAAAAATAGCTTTTAAATTAGTGTTTTTGAAAATATATAAATGAAGTGGTTATTTTTTGAATATTGACTCGTTGTTTTAAGTATAATTCGGGGACTATTTAAAAAAAAAATGAAGAATAAAATCATCCTGATTTGATATACAATTGCATAAAAAAACCTTCAAACTTTTCTGATAGTTGAAAGTTGGAAGGTTTTGATTTATTGTTTTTTTAATGGTTAGGCCTCTTCTTCTTTTTGTCCCATCATCATCAGATAGGCTTTTAGGAATTCGTCAATTTCTCCATTCAAAACATCGTCTACGTTACTGGTTTCATAACCGGTACGAACGTCTTTAACCAATTTGTAGGGCTGCATGACGTAATTCCGAATTTGCGAACCCCATTCGATTTTCATCTTGCTGGCTTCAATATCGGCGCGTTCGGCTTGGCGTTTCTTCAATTCGATTTCATACAATTGAGAGCGTAACATTTGCATGGCACGTTGTCTGTTGTCCTGTTGTGAGCGCGTCTCCGAACACTGAATCTGAATTCCCGTAGGTTTGTGAACCAATTGTACCTTGGTTTCCACCTTGTTCACATTTTGTCCTCCGGCACCACTGGATCGTGAAGTGGTAATTTCGATATCGGCAGGGTTAATGTCAATTTCGATGCTGTCATCAACCAATGGATATACATAAACCGAAACGAACGAGGTGTGTCTTTTGGCATTACTGTCAAAAGGGGAAATACGTACTAAACGATGCACCCCATTTTCACCTTTTAAATAACCAAAAGAATAATCGCCTTCAAATTCGAGTGTGACAGTTTTTATTCCGGCCGATTCTCCTTTTTGGAAGTTCAGTTCTTTGATTTTATAGCCGCTCTTTTCGCCCCACATCATGTACATGCGCATGAGCATTTCGGCCCAGTCACAACTTTCGGTTCCACCGGCTCCGGCTGTAATTTGTAATACGGCACTGAGCGTGTCCCCTTCGTCGGAAAGCATGTTCTTGAATTCGATGGCTTCAATATGATTTTCGGCTTTTGCGTACTGTTCGTCGAGTTCTTCTACGCTAAGTTCTCCTTCCCTGAAAAAGTCATAGGCCAGTTGCAACTCGTCAGTCATATCGACTGCCTTGTTGTAATCTTCAATCCATTTCTTTTTGGTTCTCAGATTTTTAACAATCAGCTCGGCTTCTTTTGGATTGTTCCAAAAATCGGGCGCGAAAGTTTTTTCTTCTTCGTTGGCAATTTCGATTAGTTTGGCATCAACGTCAAAGATACCTCCTCAACGCACCAAGGCGCTCCACAATACCTTTTATTTGTTCGGTAGTTGTCATAAATTATGTAATTTTGTGCCACAAAAATAGAAAAAAATTGACTAGCAACAAGTCGAGATTTTACTGTTAGGTAAATATCAAATAGTTTTATGGAAATAAATTTAGTCAGCGATACGATTACTAAGCCGTCTTATGACATGTTACAATTCATGTTTAACGCCCAGGTAGGGGATGATGTTTATAGGCAGGATCCCGCCGTAATTGAATTAGAAGCTACAGTAGCCCAGATATTTGGTATGGAGGCCGGTTTGTTCTTTCCTTCCGGAACGATGGCGAACCAAACAGCGATAAAACTACATACCCAACCCGGTGATCAATTGATTGCCGATAAAGATGCCCATATTTATCATTATGAAGGAGGAGGCGTATCGTTTAACAGTGGTGTTTCCTGCCGTCTATTGGATGGAAATCGCGGCATGATTACAGCGGAGCAGGTGAAGGGAGCTATTAATGATCCCGAATTTTATCACAGTCCGTTGACGCGTTTGGTTTGTGTTGAAAATACAACCAACAAAGGAGGGGGAGCCTGTTATGAATTGGAAGATCTGCAAAAAATAAAACAGGTTTGTGATGCCCACGATTTGAAATTCCATTTGGATGGTGCCCGAATTTGGAATGCCCTGATTGCCAAAAAGCAAAATCCAAAAGCATTCGGACAGTTGTTTGATACGATTTCGGTTTGTTTCTCCAAAGGTTTGGGAGCACCCATAGGTTCGGTTTTATTGGGAGATCAAGAAACCATTCACCGGGCGTTGCGCATCCGTAAAATTCTGGGTGGCGGTATGCGTCAGGTAGGGTATTTGGCAGCAGCCGGAATTTTTGCTTTAGAACACAATATTGAACGACTTGCAGAAGATCACCGCAGAGCCAAAGAAATTGCTAATATCTTGCTTACCAAAGAATGGGTGGCCAATGTGGAGCCAGTGGAAACCAATATTGTGATTTTTTCATTAACAGCAGGGTACAGCGAACAGGTTTTAATAGAAAAACTGAAACAAAAAAATATTTCAATCAGTTCCATTGCAAAAGGAAAACTAAGAATCGTAACCCACTTAGATTATAGAGAGGTCATGCACACTTATGTGATGGAGACTTTAGAGAAGATGTAGATTGAGGTTAGAAGTTAGAGGTTAGAAGTTAGAAATTAGAGGTAAGTGTTACCAATTCATAATTTTTCCCCCCAACTTCTAACCTCTAACTTCTAATTTCTTTACTTAAAAAGATTATCCATTCCCGGAATCATTGGCATATCCATTTTGGCTACGGCATCCAGTTCGGCTTCATTTACTTTAGTTGCTTTATCGATAGCTTTGTTTAAGACCAAAACCAAATAATCTTCCAGTTGTTCTTTGTCTTCCAATAACTCATCGGCAATGGTAAACGATTTTATTTTTCTATTGGCTGTCAAGGTCACTTTTAGTAAACCATCGGTGCTTTGCTCGTCGATAAGTACAGTATCCAGACGTTTTTTAGTGTCTTCTATTTTTTGTTGGGTTTCTTTTAATTTACCCATCATTCCCATTAAATCCATGTTTTCTGATCATTAAAAATTAATATCCCACGAAATTACTATATTCAGAGCAAAAAGCAATGTTAAATTAGATTAAAAAGAGAACTGTTTTAAATAGTCTTTGTCTTATTTTTGCAAGCTCATTTATAAAAATAAACGCGCAAAACAATGCCTGAAAATATACAACCGCCAGTTGCCAAAATTATTCCTGAAAAATTAGAGAAGTTTGATGATGTACGAATTGATAATTATTTTTGGCTGAATGACAGGGAAAATCCGGAAGTGATTGATTATCTGAATCAAGAAAATGAGTATTACCACAAAACGACGGCGCATACCAAAGATTTTCAGGCGGCATTATTTGAAGAAATGAAAGCCAGAATCAAAGAGGATGATGAATCGGTTCCTTATTTGTATAATGGGTATTACTATATTACCCGTTTTGAAACCGGGAAAAATTATCCTGTTTATTCCCGAAAAAAGGAAAGCCTTTCGGCAAAAGAAGAAATTATGTTCGATTGCAATATGCTGGCCGAAGGGCAATCGTATTTTAAATTGGGTGGATTGAGTATCAGTCCGGATAATAAATTAGCCATTTTTAGTGTTGATACCGTAGGAAGAAGAATTTATACGATTCAGGTGAAAAATCTGGAAACCGGTGAAATTCTCGAAGATACCATTGAAAAAGTGACCGGGTCGGCAGTTTGGGCGAATGATAATCATACTATTTTTTATTCCTCACAGGATGAAGTTACGTTGCGTTCCGATAAAATATTCAAACACAAATTAGGGACAAAACAAGCGGATGATGTCTTGGTTTATTTTGAAAAAGACGATACGTTTAATGTAGAAATTGCCAAGTCGAAGTCCAGAAAGTACCTGGCGATCGAATCGGCAAGTACGCTGACCACCGAATATCAAATTCTGAATGCGGATAATCCGGACGGAAAATTTGAGATTTTTCAAAAAAGAATCAGAGGGGTAGAATACAGCATCAATCATTATAAAGATCATTTCTATATTCTGACCAATAAAGACAAAGCAGATAATTTTAAGTTGATGAAAACCCTCGAAACCGCTACATCACAGGAAAATTGGACAGAAGTTATCGCTCATAGAGAAGAGGTGTTATTAGAAGACATAGAGATTTTTGCTAATTATCTGGTACTCGATGAACGATCGAATGGTTTGAATAAAATCAGAATTATGCCTTGGAATGGAGAAGAAGAATATTATTTACCTTTTGAAAGTGAAACCTACACCGCTTATACTTCGACCAATGTAGATTTTGAAACCGAGATTTTACGCTACAGCTATCAATCAATGACGACACCTTCTTCGGTTATTGATTTCAATATGAGAACCAAGGAAAAAGAAGTCAAGAAAGAGCAACAGGTGTTGGGAGGAAAATTCGATAAGAATAATTATAAAGAAGAACGGGTTTGGGCCACTGCCAAAGACGGAACCAAAATTCCAATTTCGATGGTGTACCGCAAAGAGTTGAAAAAAGACGGAACCAATCCGTTGTTGCAATACGCATACGGTTCTTATGGTCATTCAATGGATGCCAGTTTTTCTTCGACCAGATTGAGTTTATTAGACCGCGGATTTATTTTTGCAATCGCCCATATTCGTGGAGGGGAGGATTTAGGAAGACAGTGGTACGAAGACGGCAAGCTCTTAAAAAAGAAAAATACCTTTACCGATTTTATAGACTGTTCCCATTTTTTGATTGAACAGAAATATACCTCACCGCAACATTTGTATGCCGAGGGAGGTTCTGCCGGTGGTTTGTTGATGGGAGTCGTTATTAATACCGCACCCGAATTGTATCACGGAGTCATAGCACAAGTCCCTTTTGTTGATGTGGTCACCACAATGTTAGATGATACCATTCCGTTAACCACAGGGGAATATGACGAGTGGGGAAATCCCAATAAAAAGAAATATTATCAGTATATGAAGTCATATTCCCCTTATGATAACATACAGCCACAAGTCTATCCTAACATGTATGTTTCGACGGGTTTACATGATTCCCAAGTGCAGTATTGGGAGCCTGCAAAGTGGGTAGCTAAACTACGTGTTTTAAAGACGGATACGAATTTTCTGTTTTTAGATACGAATATGGATGCAGGTCACGGAGGTGCCTCGGGAAGGTTTGAAGCTTTGAAGGAATTAGCAAAAGAATTCAGTTTTTTGTTAGATTTAGAAGGAATAGAAAAGTAAATTAAAAAAAAATACTTAAATTTGCCATTGTTTGAGGTTAATTATTAATAAACTGTTAATCTCAATTAACTATTTTTTTATGAAAGAAGAAATAAAAGCGTACAATAATGTTTTAGAGTTAATAGGTAATACACCACTTATTAAGCTAAATAAAGTCACCGAAGAGTTAGAAGGAAATTTCTACGCAAAGGTAGAAGCTTTTAATCCGGGGCATTCCTCAAAAGATAGAATTGCACTATATATAATTGAAGAAGCCGAGAAAAAAGGAATTTTATCTCCGGGGGATACCATAATCGAAACTACATCAGGGAATACCGGTTTTAGTTTGGCTATGGTAAGTATTATAAAAGGCTATAATTGTATTCTTGCAGTAAGTTCTAAATCATCAAAAGATAAAATTGACATGCTTCGCAGTCTTGGAGCAAAAGTATATGTGTGTCCGGCACACGTTTCTGCAGACGATGAACGCTCATATTATAGTGTGGCCAAAAGATTGCATGAAGAAACCAAAGGTTCGGTTTACATTAATCAATATTTCAATCAATTGAATATCGATGCCCATTATAACTCTACCGGTCCTGAAATTTGGGCACAAACCAGTGGAAAAATTACCCACCTAATTGCCTGTAGCGGAACTGGAGGGACTATTTCGGGTACCGCAAAATTCTTAAAAGAACAAAATCCCAATATCAGGGTCCTGGGTGTTGATGCCTTTGGTTCGGTGTTGAAAAAATACCATGAAACCAAGGAATTTGATGCAGGTGAAATTTATCCTTATCGAATAGAAGGATTGGGCAAAAACCTGATTCCATCGGCAACAGATTTCGATCTTATCGATAAGTTCATGAAAGTTACCGATGAGGAAAGTGCGCATTCTGCCAGAGAGATTACCAGAAAAGAAGGTTTATTCGTTGGGTATACTTCTGGAGCTGTTTTGCAAGCCATCAAGCAATATGCAGAAGAAGGGGAATTTGATAAAAACAGTAATATTATAGCCATATTCCCGGATCATGGGTCGCGTTATATGAGTAAAGTATTCAGTGACGATTGGATGAATGAACAAGGATTTTTTGACAGTATTAATGAAGAAGAAGTTCAAAAAATCGAAATGATAAAATAGATTGATAAACATCGATAAATGAAATTGCCATTAACAACAAGTTTGCGTAAGCAAACACCAATAAATAAAACGGCGATACCATATATGACCGCTAAAAAACAACTTTTACATATATGAAATAAAAAACGGTTGCAAATTTTGCAACCGTTTTTTTATGGTCTGTATTGGAGGGATTCAGTTTATTGCAATATAACTCTTTATACAATCCTTTGGATTGATTTTTGACAGTTTAAAACATCAAGTTGCTAATGAATATACTCTGGTGATGGTTTAATTTTACGTTTCTAATTTATTAGTAATTCAGTATTTGTTTTTAAATTTAAGCTTCTTGGGTTGTAATTGTAATTTAAAAATAAAAAAACGCAATCATCTTTTTTGATGATTGCGTTTTTACTATATAAATAATTGTTTTATTATTTAGTAACGGGGATAATATCAATTATTACAGTACGGTTATAAAAACGTTCTTCAGGAAATTTATTCTCGAAAGGAGCTACATTTTCATTTTCTCCAAAGCCGTGGATTTCAAATTTTACATCTTTTCTGTCTGTATTTGATAATGCTTTTTCGATAATGTTTTTTACTTCATTGGCTCTGTCTAAAGATAAATTTACATTGTATGCTTCCTCTCCTATGATATCAGTATGGCCATGAATAATGACGATACCATTTTTAGGGATTTTAGGAGTAACCACTTCGGTTAAATATTTCTCATAAATAGCAATTGCTTTTGATTTATTAAATTCGAAAATAATACTATATCTAAGTCCTTCTTCGGTTCCGGATGGAGTCCAAAGTACCATGTGTGTGGTCGTTTCTTTTTCTTCGATTAGACCCGCTTTGGTCTGACCGATCATTTTTATTTTATAATCGCCTTCAGCCCGGGATCCCATAATACTTTTTCCGGGAATGCTTACTTTTTCCTGAGTGTAAGGTCCAAATGTTTTTACAATTCCATCTGAATCACTTGTTTGTAAAGACCAGGAGGAGTAGGCTTCGTTTGCACCCACTGCATTAAAAGTAACATAACTGTCTACAGGGGCTTCCTGAACAGCCACTAATTCGAATGATTTTAAAGGAGCATCCGGGCCACTTTGAAATTCCATTAGTAATTCGGGGGAATTACTTTCGATAGAAACTCTGCGATCTCCCTCACGAAGTAATTCTAACTCTCTGGTTCCTCCCGGTTGTTCCGATGGAATGTTAGGTTTAAATTGGCCTTTGGTTGTAATTCTGTCACGGTTAATTTCAAAAACATCAACTAAGTATGTTTTTATAGATTCAGCCATAATTATTCCGTCATCCGGTCCTTTTTCAGATGAACCGACAAGTGTAATTGTCGTAGCAGGATTTTTTACCATACGATCACCAAGAATATTTATGACATTATAATATACATTCATTTGTCTTGCTGAACGTCCAGATGGGTTTACAGAAGCAGTAATCCCAATTTGGTCTTCTTTGAAGTCTTTGGCCTCATCTTTTTTCAACTGTATGTAACGACTTGGTATTTCATTTGATCCGAGATTATAAAAAACATAATTTCGCAAAGGGAATAGTTCTCTAACATTACGTTCTCCAGGAATATTCTTGGGAGCGTATACAGAAAATTGCACTTGATATGCTGCTACTTCTGGAGTTATTATTTCAGTTCCCCGTCCAAATTTAAGTGCTACACCAGCTCTAATGGTGGTGATATTCCAAGTTTCTGTTGAACGTGGATTTTGACCAAAATAAGGTTGAAAAGCTACAAACGGAGAAAGTACAAATTGTGTTTTGTGGTTTTGTGATGATAAAGGAATATCTAAACCTGCTCCAATTTGCATGGAAACAATCGTTTTTTTGACAGCATCAAAATCGCCTTTTACATCAGCTGTTGGTTCTTGATCTGGAAATGCAGGATTAATACCTAATTCATAAACAAATGATTTATCCATATTGAATGCCAGACGGGGCCCTCCATAAAGATAAAAATTAGATTTGAACGGAGCAAAGCGGATACTTGGTTCTACCGTAATATAACTAAGATTTGCCGATAAATCAGCCGGGCAGTCACAAGGAGTGACAACAGTATCAAATGAACCTTTACGATTATCATATCCTGCCTGAAACATAAATCCCCATAAGGCATCCGGTTTATGAAATTCTATAAGTGGTGCAATATAAAGTCCTGTTCCATTTCCATTATGAAAAGTAACCGGGGGCGTAAAATTGGCATTTAATTGATTGGTTGAGCCACGATAAAAATTAAAATTAGCTCCACCGGCAATTCCAAAGAACCAAGACGGTTTGGTATATTTTATTTCTTGTTGTGCTTGAATCGGTGTTTGAATGCTTAACCATCCTAGAGTCAATAAGAAAAGACTTTTAATGGAAAGGCTATTAGGAATCCATGTCATACATAATTCCTTTTTAAAATTAATTTTAGCTTTCATTTTATATGTTTTTTGTTGTTAATTTTTATTTATTAAAATCCCGCCCAAAGACGGGATGTATAATTAGAATACTAATCTGTTAATTAGGGACGTTTATGGTTGTATTAACCATGGTTACAGATGATATTAAAGATATCGCTCTTCCGTTAAGTACCGTTTGGGCAGCATTACCCGGTGTAGAGAATGTAACGCCTGAGTTAGCAATAATAGTTCCCACCATAGTTCCGCCACCGGCACCGTTAATCGTTGCGGCGCTTCCTACATACCAGAACACATTTTTAGCCAATCCTCCATTGATCATTATTACGCTTTTAGCACCAGTTGGTCCGGCAATACCGACCGTAAGACCGGCGGCAGTTTGAAATATCCAAGTAGCATTTGGATTCCCTTGTGCGTCTAAAGTAAGATTTCCGTTACTGATGTTGAAAGTACCGCTTGCCGATTTATAAATTCCAGGCGCTAATGTCAATCCTCCTAATTCTCCTGCATTAGGGTCTGAACCACCCGGTTTTGATGCCGGCGAAATACTTAAGTATGCTGCTGTTGCGTCCTCTAAACCTTGTTGTGCTATCGCAAATGAGGTTGAAGTTCCCGGTGCAGGGGGTGCTGTATAAATGTCCCCTGTAACATTTCCTACATTAAGAGGGGTTTCGGTATAAATAGCAGTTCCATCATGGAACCCGGTAACTAAAGTTGATGCAGCGGTCGTTCCGATACTTCCGTTATTGATTACGGTGTTTAAACCTTGATTTGTTATTCCTGCGTTTCCACCAAATGCTCCAAACATTGCAGCAGTACCCAAATCTACTGTTGCAGGGTCGGGAGGATTTACCCTAGTGGTAAAATTCCAGATATAGTTGTTGGCTAATGGAGTACCGATTGAATTTTTAGCTCCATTGGTGATTGTAGCTGTATATACAGTCCCGACAACAAGTGAATTTGTTGGATTAAAAGAAGCTGTAGTACCGCTGTAGGAAACAACACCTGGAATTGTTGTTAATCCTTGTTTTAAAGTGAAAGTAGTGGTATTAATACTTAAAGGTTCCATTGTGGTGCTAAAATTAGCGATGACAGTTTTATTTAAAGCAACTTCAATTGCGTTATTAACAGGATCTGTTGAGATTACTGTAGGGGCAACATCTGTGGTGAAATTCCAGATATAATTATTTACCATTGCAGTGCCAACAGAATTTTTAGCCCCATTGGTTATCGTAACCGTATAGAGTGTATTTGCTGTAAGTAAATTGGTAGGTGTAAAGCTTACAGTTGTTCCGTTATAAGTAATTATACCTGCTACATTATTAATTCCTTGTTTGACCGTAAAAGAGGTTCCGTTTAATGTAAGTGGATCCATTGCCATGTTAAATGTAGCCGAAATTACTTTATTCAGCGGTACATTAATCGCATCAGTTATGGGGTCAGTTGTAATAACAACAGGTCTCAAAAGCATACCTGTAGTAAATGCCCATACATAATCTGCTTGCAAGGCATTTCCCATTTCATCTTTGGCTTGTGTTGTAATTCTAGCGGTGTAGGTCGTGTTTTCTTCTAGCGGTAGTGTTGGTGTAAAAGAGGCCGTTTTACCAGAATAAGTAACCGTTCCTGTGATAGGAGCAGTTCCTACTACCGTAAATGATGTAGAAGTTATAGTATTCGGATTCATTTCTTCGTTGAACGTAGCTGTAATGATTTGTCCCAAAGGCACTCCTACTGCATTACTAATTGGCGTTGTTGATTCTACTACAGGACATACTCCGATGACTTCTTCAAAATCATCTTTTGCGCAACCGGTAATTAATGCAATAAATAGTATTGCAAAAGTGAATAGTAAAATTTTAGCTTTCATTTTTATTGATTTTGAGGGTTAAATTATATGGCAAAGATGACTTTATTCCTTTCCGGAAATGTTGCGTAATTCCTATAAAGAGTTACATAATTCACACATTATTAAAAAAAAGTCGGGATAGGGAATCCAAAAAAGTAATTTGTAATCAAAAAACATGGTCGTGACAGGAATTACTAATTCTTCACTTTTTGTTCTAATTCATAAATAAAAGCGGTTAATTCTTTTGTAAATGCATTTAATGATACAGAAGATTGTTTGATACATTCTATAAAATGTTTTTGTTCATCTGGAGAATTTGTTGAATGATCCAGAAGCTCGGATACCCCTATAATATTGGCAATATCTAATCGCACTTTATGGGAAGTCATAAACATCATTTTCTTAAGGCCATCAATGTATTCTTTTTGATATACCTGAGCTTTTTTGAGTTCTTCATTAATACTGATTAACTCTTCAGCCCGTTTTTCTTTTTCGTGATTTTGAAAAGCTAATTCTTTATTGGCTATTACTAATTCGGCAGCCCGTTTTTCTTTTTCGTGATTTTGAAAAGCTAATTCTTTATTGGCAATGATTAATTCGGCAGCCCGTTTTTCTTTTTCTTGGTTTTGAAATGCTAATTCTTTATTCGCAATGATTAATTCGGCGGCCCGTTTTTCTTTTTCGTTATTTTGAAACGCTAATTCTTTATTCGCAATGATTAATTCGGCGGCACGTTTTTCTTTTTCTTGGTTTTGAAACGCTAATGCAGCATTAGCAACGATCAGTTCATTTTCTCTTTTCTCTTTAACATCATTTTGAAAAGTATATTTTGTATTAGAATTAATTAAACTAATGTTTTTTGTAATTGCCATGACATTTCTATTTGAGGGTGATATGCACTTGATTCTGAGGTAAACAATAGATTAATATGAATTTCTCCTGCATCATTTTGGATGGAGAATGAAATAAATGATTGGAGAATCCAAATATCAGATTAGATTGTAATAGTCCGGATTATCCGTCGATGTCTTTTGATTGAAAAGTATTGGTTTTTTGGGCAACTACGTTGGTTATGATGAACTGCAATACATTGCCTAAAATTTTTTTGACAGGATTATGGGTGCCACCCAAGACTATTTTTTTGGAGAGATAGCCTGTTGTTAATCCGATGGCATTGCTGACCAAAGTGCTTTTTAAACCGGATACCGAAGTCATATCAATGATTGCGCTTTTGATTAAGTTTGCGGGTCTCAGACTATCGTAAGTTAGTTCAAATTGGCGTTTAAGAATGGCTAAATCCTCTTCTTGTTTGAATGCTAAAACAGCTATATTTTCTTTTAGTAAATCGATGGGGTTATCCTTTTTCATGCTGTTTCGGATTTACTATTTTGGTAATAATGAGATTATTGATTGGAATTTTAATCCATGAATGTCTAAAACTGTACAGCAGGACAATAATCGCTAAATTGCTTCCGGCCACTATGAAAAATCCATAATGCCATTTGCCCAACAGTTCCCCGATCCATAACGAAATTCCAATATTTATTAAAAAGGAAAACAGAGCAACAACGACAAGCAGGATTATTCGGGTCAGCAGAGAAGATAAAACATCGGAAGACTTGTCTACAACATTCAGTTTAGTTAGCTCAACGGTTGTTTTAAGATAATTCTCGGCTTTTTCAAAAAGTAATTCCACGGTTGTTGCTTTAGTTTCCATGTCTTAAAAATTAAAGGGCACCATTTTTAATTTCGTTTTTTGCAGTATCATAAGAATCTTTTTTGTCTGAAATGAAGTGTTCTCCTTCTTTCAAAAGTTTTTCATATTTTTTTGTCATTGTTCCCAGAACGCTGTCAAATTTGCCTTTAAAACCATCGACATAATCCGTGCCTTTATTCATGATTTTTTTTCTTGTTTTGGTTCCTTTTTCGGGAGCAAACAATATTCCTAACATCGCTCCGGCAGCTATACCGCCCAGTATTCCTAAAACCACTTTATCTGTTTTCATATATGTAAAATTTATTTTAGTACATGACAAAAAAATATATTTCATTGATTGTTAGTAAAATAACAATCTAAAAATTTGCAAAAAAGACTGATATTTCTTATATTAAAGAATTATTACCACATAATTTTTCTAATGA
>JAKFBW010000015.1:0-14719 GCA_036676965.1 Flavobacterium sp.
GCTTCCTTCAGATTCCAATTCACAATGGACACCCTTGCAGTCAGCTAACACTTCCCACTGTAAAGGCGTGTTCGGGACTTACACCCTAGAGTTATCGCCCATGCTGGGCACACTAAAAAAAACTCCCTGCCTTTTTATGGGACAGGTAGCTTTACAATTATCTTTTTTATATTATTTCTTGAAGTTGGTAATTCCGGTTTTTAACCAAGCTTCATATTCTTCAATATTCGGAGTATAAGAAATCGGATTAATTAACTCTTTTTCATTTAAATCTAAAAGAACATAATAAGGTCTAGAATTATTCTTAAATCGTTGAATTTGAAATTCACTCCACTTTTCTCCTATCGTATTAATTTCATTTCCTGTTTCTTTAGAAATATATTGTTCGTTTTTAGGTAACTCTTTTTTATCATCACCATATAAAGAGATTAAAACAATTTTATTCTTTAAAATATCTAATATAATTTCATCAGACCAAACATTATTTTCCATTAATCTGCAATTAACACATTGCTTCCCTGTAAAATCAATTAAAATAGGTTTATTTACTTCTTTAGCATAAGCCAACCCTTCTTGATAATCTTCAAAAGACACTAAATTATGGGGACCATAAACAGCCCCTTTAGGCAAATCAACGGAATCAATAGTAACTTTATTACCAAAACCATTAGGACTTTCACTATACGTAATTGGTGGAGGAAACGCACTGATTAATTTTAATGGTGCCCCCCAAAGACCTGGTATAAGGTAAAATGTAAATACTAATGTAATTATAGCCAATAACATCCTTCCGACAGAAAGATGAGTCAAAGGACTATCATGTGGTAATGTTATTTTCCCTAATAAATACAAAGTCAACATCCCAAAAATTGCTATCCATATAGCAATAAACACTTCTCTTTCTATCCAATGTAAATCTAGTCCAATATCTGCATTAGATAAAAACTTAAAGGCTAAAGCTAATTCAATAAAACCAAAAACTACTTTTACCGTGTTCAACCATCCACCCGATCTTGGTAAATTACCTATTAAACTTGGAGCTAAAGCAAAAAACATAAATGGTAAGGCTAACCCAATACCAAAACCCAACATTGCTAAAGTCAATATTTTCGCACCTCCATCAGAATTCAAAGATGTCCCAAAAACGAACCCTAAAGCTGGACCTATACATGAAAATGAAACTATAATAAGTGTCAAAGCCATAAAAAATATTCCTATTAATCCACCAGAATTTGAAGCATTATCAACTTTGTTTGCTAACTTATTGGGTATTGTAATTTCAAAGGCTCCAAAAAATGAAATAGCAAATACGACAAAAATTATAAAAAACATTAAGTTTAAATAAACATTTGTAGAAATTTCAGAAAAAATATCTCTGTTAATCCCTTCTAAAACATGAAATGGAACGGTTAATAAAACACAAATTCCAATTATACATATTCCATAAAACAAAGCATTAAACCTTCCTTTCGCTTTATTTGTAAATTGTTTAAGAAAAAAACTTACCGTCATGGGAATCATCGGAAAAACACATGGGGTAAATGTTGCAACAATACCCCCGAAAAATGCCAATAAAAAGATAGACCACAATCCTCTACCTGAATCCGAGACTACCGGTGCAAGCTCTATATTTTCGGGCTTCGCTTCCATTACCTGACTTGATCCTAAACCCGGTGCCAAAGAATCTGTTTTTGTGGTATCAGCCACCGGTTCGATTGTTGGCGTCGGAATAACAGCAGCAGCGACCGCAGTACTGGTTTTTGGTATCTTGAACGTAAATTTTTTCTCTACATTGATACAGACTTCTTTACAAACCTGATAACTCAATTCAACTTCAACCGTTGTCAGTTTCAAATTGGTCAATTTAATTTCCTGCTGAATAGTCGCTTTTCCCTCAAAGAAAGTCTCATTGACTTCAAAAACATCATTATATGCCGTTTTGGTTTTACTTTCCCGGGCTTTACCCACCAAATTAAAATTACCGGATTGGTTTTTATAGACAATCTCCAATGGCAGTGGCCCCCCCTCGGGGGTAAACTGCGAATAGAGATGCCAGCTTTTTTCTATCACCCCTTCAAAAGTCAACACATAACTATTGTCTGATTTTTTTTCAATTGCAGTAGTCCATTTTACAGGATCTAAAATCTGCGCATTTATATTGGCAAAAGCCAAAAAAGCCAACAGCAAAAAAATAATTTTCTTCATTAGTCTAATTGTATTTTTAGTATTCTTTGTGTCGAATCATCTACCCTGAAACGTTCGTCCTGTCGGAGTCCAACGACCCAAACAATCCTGTCGCCTGATAACAGAATCCAACAGTTTTCTTTCTCCAGCAAAGACCATTTTTCATCTTTAAAAAGTTTGCTCAACTTTTTAGACTTCCCTTCCATCCCAAAAGGCTGAAAAGCATCCCCTTCGCGCCAACGACGCAGCACTAAAGGAAATTGCAATTGGTCTTCGTTAACAAATATAATTCTATTTGAAGCTTTAGAAATGTCCGTTACCTTACAAAAACGAAGTTTTAAGGGAATATTAACTTCTGTTTCGGCTTCATTAATGAGATATTCTTCTTTTTCTACAGCATCTTGTATCGGACTCAGGATAAAATATTCCCGGTCTTTCAACAATCGGAACTCCGCCGAAAAAATCTGTTTCCCTGACTGACTTTCGACCAAATCATACACATCTTCCCAGGCGGTGAACCCGAATTCATGCAGCCATTGGTACAAATAAGACCTGTAATTGGGCAGTTTTTTTAATTTTTTCAAATCAAAATGAATTTGATTTTCCTGCTGTTTCGCCACCTGTTGGTACACCATTATCGAAGCATCTTCGACCATTGACGAAGATTCCCGTAAATAGGATTGTGTTTTCCGGAAAGATGCCAAAAAATGCGGATTCAATTCCTTTAACAAAGGTGCTACATGATGCCGAATTTTATTCCGCAAATATTTATCCGATGCATTGCTGCTGTCTTCCCGCCAGCGAATCGCATTTTCTGAAGCATAATCGGCAATTTCTTCTCTTGAAAAATGCAATAACGGACGAATGATTGCATCGTTTTGTTCCGGAATTCCTACCAAGCCTTCCAATCCGGTGCCACGGCTCAAATTAATAAAAAACGTTTCCAGGTTGTCATCGGCATGATGCGCCGTAAGAATATAATTGTACTTTTCGGTTTCTAAAAGTTCATAAAACCAGTTGTAACGCAATTCTCGGGCAGCCACTTGCGTTGACAATTTGTAATCATTTGCAAAAGCGGTGGTATCAAACTGGGTCACAAAAATCGGAATCGCATTCGCTTCGGCAAATTCCTGTACAAACTGCTGGTCACCAAAACTCTCCAATCCCCGCAACTGAAAATTACAATGCACTAACGCGATTTCATACTGCAATTGATGAAACAGATGTGCCATAACCATACTATCCAAACCGCCGCTGGTTGCCAAAAGCAATTTACTTTCTCTCAGGAAAGGGAATTTCCTGTCGATGTGTTCCTTTAATTTAGCTAGCATAATTCCATTTTTATTATCAATTCATTCATTCCTATATCAACTCAACACTTCCCGCATGGCTTTGGCCTTCAGCAAACATTCCTCATATTCGTTTTCACCAACAGACTGTGATGTGATGGCGCTTCCCACTGAAAACGAAAGATACTTATTTTCCTGATTGTATAAAATACTGCGGATAACCACATTAAAATCAAAATCCCCCGATGGTGTAAAATACCCTACGGCACCACTGTACAAGCCCCGTTTGGTTTCTTCAAGTTCTTCAATGATTTTCATGGCCGAAATTTTTGGAGCTCCGGTCATACTTCCCATAGGAAAAGTAGTTTTTAAGGCATCTATAAGGGTATGTTGCGAATCGAATTGGGCGGTAATGGTCGTAATCATCTGATGCACTTGCATGAAGGAATAAATGCCACACAACTCGGTCACCTGAACCGAACCTTTTTGTGCCGTATGCGATAAATCATTCCGAACCAGGTCGGTAATCATGATGTTTTCTGAACGTTCTTTGGGGTCTGATGCCAATTGTTTCTTGGATTTTTCATCTTCAACCGGATCCAAAAATCGCTTGGCCGTTCCTTTAATAGGCTGCGAAATAAGCAACTCTCCCTCTTTTTTCAAATACCGCTCCGGCGATGCCGAAAGCAAAAAATGGGTATTATTTTTAAGAAAAACAGCAAAAGGCGGTTGTGAGATTTCGTTGAGTTTAACAAATTTCTCCAACGGATCAATGGTCACGTTTTCGGCATAGAATTCCATGCAAAAATTGGCCTCATAAATATCCCCATGGTGAATATGATTTAAAATTTTAGAAATCTTTTCCAGATAGGCAGCTTTAGAAATCCGCTGTTGAATGGTCAGCTTTTGCTTTTTTTCCCCCACAGTATCATTACTTTCGAGAATGGCTTCAAAATCTTCCTCGAACTCGTCATCACACATATTGAGATAGTGAATTTCGAGATCCTCCCCTTTCAACAAAAAGATTTTTTTTGGTTGAAAGAAAAACAAATCCGGAAAATGCAAGCCGTCAAAATTTTGGGACTGTAAATCTTCTACATCATTTTTTAAATCATAGGACAAATACCCAAATAACCAATCTTTGGTCGTTTGCTGGTACTGTTTTAAATCCTCAAAAGCATTGTGGTAATCCGTTTTTATGGAGGTAAAAGCATCTACCGCCAGTATATAATCATAAGAGGAATAGTCTTGACGGTAATCGTTACTGTCAAGAAAAATAAGCTCTCTGAATTGTTGTGACCAATTCAAAAGTTGTTTTTTGAACAATTTTGAATCTGAAATTTTCTTATGAATGGATGTTCTCAAAAATTATTTTTCTTTAAATTTTAATTTTATGATAAAAAATCATTAAAATATTATGATTAATAAGAAAAATCAGTTTCTTTTTTTTGTAAATTTACAGTAAGAGACCGAATTTAATACTTTTATATCAAAAGGAATAAAACAGAGTTCTTCGATTTTGACGGTGATTTTGAAATATTTTAAATGTGAATAAAGTATATTACTCCTATTAACTTTTTTAACTGTTTAACCCATAAACCTATTATATTATGAGAATCGCAACTATTATTATCCGAACTTTGCTTGGCCTGCTCTTTCTTTACACTTCGACTAGCTTTTTTTTCCATTTTGCACCTGAACCTGCAACTACTGGAGAATTCAAGGCTTTCCAGATTGGTCTGATCGCTTCGACTTATTTAATGCCTTTGGCCAAAACCTTAGAATTGCTCTGTGCTTTATCTTTTCTAAGTGGCAAATATATGACATTAGCCAATATTGTCATTTTACCGGTAACATTAAATATTTTATTAATCAATTATTTTCTGACTCCTGAAAATTTACCCATTGCCATATTTGTATTTGTGGGGAACCTGTTTTTAATCTTCAGCCACTGGAAAAATTACAAAGGATTGTTTGTAGCCGATTAATGCCTTTGGGTTTATGATTTAAATATACATCTATATCTATCGTATTAATCCAGAATAATAACTCCTCTTATATACTCTCTTTTCAGATTTCTATGGAGTTATTGGGATTAATTGTTGTTAATTAGTTTTGTTAATTGAAAAATGCTTCTTCATTACAAAGGGGCATTTTTCTTTTATAGTTGCAAATGATGTGCTGCCGCATTTTTTACAGCAGCGTCAACACGTAGCCCAACAAAGAACCTCCCACAACAATGAACGCACTGTTCATTTTATTGTAATAAAAGGAAAGCAGCAAACTGATAAGGGCAATGAGAATAGTTCGCCAGTCGGTCATAACATCCTTTCCCATTTGAAAACAAATCGCGATAATGATGCTAATGGAAGCCACATTGACTGCGTCCAAAAACCCGGAAAACAGTATGGAATTCCGCATTTTTTTGACCAACGGATTCAATAAGGCGACAAACAAAAACGAAGGTAAAAAGATGGCTAGTGTCGAAACAACAGCTCCCGACCAGCCATTGATTTGATAACCAATGAAAGTGACCGAAGAAAATACCGGCCCGGGCGTAAACTGTCCCACGGCGATGGCATCCATCAAAGTGAGTCTGGAAAGCAAACCATTCGCCACTAACTCTTCATCCAGAAAAGCAAATAATACATAACCGCTCCCGTAGAGAATGGCTCCAATTTTCAAAAAAATCAGAAATAAATTCCAATTGGATACCGCCAGTACCGTTGACTTTGAAAAGGTAATTAAGGAAATGGGAACGAGACTCATCGTATGTTTGTTTTGGAGCATCGTTTTCAACAAAACAAAAATCCCTGCCCCAAACAAAATGGCCATTTGGTTGTAATGCAACAATGAGAGCGCTAAAGTGACCAGACCGATGAGTCCCAATTCGACTGTTTTTAATGATTTTTTGGCCAGGGGAAAAATAGCCATCAGGATAATGGCAATAATAGCCGGTTTGATGCCGTACACATAGGGCTGAATTTCGGGAAGCTGACCGTATTTTTTGTACAGCCAGGCCAAAGCAGCCGTTAGCAATACCGCCGGAAAAATAAAACAGGCACCCGCAACGATTAACCCCTTCCAACCGGCTCTTTCCTGACCGATATGAATGGCCATTTCGGTGCTGTTGGGTCCGGGAATCAAATTGGTCGCGCCCACCAGATCCAGAAAACCCTGTTCGCCCATCCACTTTCTTTTTTCGACCACTTCTTCCCGCATCATGGCAATGTGCGCCGCAGGCCCTCCAAAACCGATGATGCCGAGTTTTAAAAACAATCTGGCAAGCTCCTGTAAACGCTTCTTTTCTTCCATTTCCTTCTATGCCATCCCTGTTGCGAACGGCATGGCAAATTTGATTAAAGTATTTTTCTCTACAAAATGTAATGGCTGAAATTGTGCTTTGGAAACAGAAAAATAATATGCCCCACTTTCTAAAAGAATAACAAGAAAAAAAAGCAGGAAAAATTTGCTAATTATTTTAAAATTCCTAATTCAATTATAAGAGTATTTCGATATATTTGAAAAATAAGACCAGGCTATTTTTATGATACAAAGCCTATCCATTTTGAATGAATTTGTGGAATACTATATAGATATAAAGAAGGTACAAGCTAACATAAAATGACATGAAAACAATGGAACAAAACATAAAAAATAAAATTTGGACTTCGCTTGACAGACTTCGGACTGACCAAAACTTTTCAGGTTTTAGTGACACCAAATTATTAGAGCGTATTGGGGCGACATTTGGGATTGAAAAACTTGATAGTATTTTTCAAGACAAAGAGTTACTTTCTAAACTAACCAACACTTTTTCAATAACAGCACCAACTTATATTTTTAAATTCATAGAGGAACTTATAAAAACAGAAAGTATCAAATCAATCTTTGACCCTTGGTTAAATATATCTTCACCTTTGCTTTATATTCAAGCTGACAGCCTTAACGGAACTTGTATAAATCAAACAGAATTTGAAATAATAAAAACTTTATTCAAGGACAAAAGCCAAAACTTTATACTTGGCGACTCATTAAATGAACTTTCAAAAACAAATGAAAAATTTGATTTAATTCTTTCATTTCCACCTTTTGGTATGAGAACTCAAAGTATCAATGGTTCAAAAAGTCCATTTGATTTTGCTACAACTTTACTTTTGAAATGCAGTGATAAAATAGAAAATGATGGTAAATTAATTTTCCTTGTTTCTAATTCGTTCTTAATGGACGACAAAGGAAAAGAAGCTTTAAGAAAAGATGGTCTTTTTGTTGAAGCCGTTTTTGCTGTTCCTTCTGGGACGTTTGCACCATTGACAAACATTTCTTCAAACTTAATTCTTATTTCTAAAAAGATTAAGGTAAAGACTTTTGTTGCAGAAATTTCAAAGGATGAAATAACGAACAAAACAATAATTCAAAATTTTAGAAATCAAAAAGAAGGAAAAGCTGTTCAACTTGGATGCTTTGTTGACTTTATGGAATTTAAGTCAATGAATGCATTAGTTTCTGAAAAAGAAATGCAAGAATTAGTCAAAAGAATTGGCTATCCGCCAATTCTTTTGACCGACATTTCAATTTCTATAAATGCACTCAAAGTCGACAATTCCGAAGATGTTGAACATTTAGCTAATTCAATTTATTTACCGAAAGTAGGTAATAGTCTCGTAGTCGCAAGTTTATCTGAATTGAAAATAAAACCAAAGAATTACTATCAAATTCAACTTGACGAAACAATAGTTAATTCAATTTATGTTGCCAATTATTTCAACACTCCAGTCGGTAAAAAACTGCGTGAAAGTTTAGAAGTTGGAGCAGTAATTCCACAAATATCAAAATCTCAACTTTCAAAATGTATTTTCTTTCTGCCTGACTTAACTACACAAGCAGAACTAATTGAAATTGATAATAAAATACAGCAGTTTACTTTTAGACTTGATGAACTCAAACGCAATCTTTGGAAGCAACCCAAAAGCTATAAATCAATCGCAAAGGAATTAAAATCTATTAACCAAGAAGAGAAACTTGAAAATTGGATTGACAAATTGCCTTTTCCTATTTCTTCAATTCTTTGGCGTTACTATGCAACCAAAGATAACGGAAAGAAAATCGAACACCTTTTTCATTTTTTTGAAGCATTTTCAGAATTTCTATCAATGCTTATGTTGAGTGCTTTGGTTCAAGATAAAGATTTTTACAAAAAAGAAAGTCACAAGTGGATTGGTAAGGATGAAAAATTTCAAAATTGGTATTTAAGAGCAACTTTTGGAAATTGGAATAATCTTACTTCAAATCTTTCAAAAGCAATTAGAGCTTATTTAGCAGACAATGACAAGAAAGATTATTGCAAAAATATTTTTGGAAATCCCAGTGAAGCGTTTCTTTCAATGATTACAAGTAAAGGAATTGTGAATATTTTATCTGAAGTTTCCAACCTTAGAAATAAATGGAAAGGACACGGAGGAATTACAAGCGAGAAAGAAAACAATCAAAGAGTTTTGACACTTGAGCAACAGTTAAATGAATTCAGAAAATACATAGCAGACGCTTTTGAAGACACAAGAATGCTATCACCAACAACAAGCAGTTTTGAAGATGGTATTTTTACATTCAACGCAAAAGAACTAATTGGAGCAAGGACACCATTCAATGAAATAACAATCAAAAGTTTAATTCCGCTTGACAGAAAGAAACTTTATTTAAGCAACTCACAGCAGACAAAACCTTTGGAGCTACTTCCTTTTATTAAATTTATTGAAGCTTCAGACGCAATTTACTTTTATACTAGTACCAGTATTGAAAGTAAAGATGTTCGTTGGGTTTCATATCATTTTGACAAAGAGGCAGAAATCAAACAACCAGCAGACAGTGAATTATTTAAAGCCTTTGACTTCCTTAAACCATAATAGACAGACGAGAATATCAAAAACAACCTATTCCCACAAAAATGAACCCAACCCAAGATCCCATACAATGGAGCGACTTTTCAAAAATTGAAATGCGTGTCGGAACCATAATCGAATAGGATAGAAAAGCCTTCTTAAATTAAAAGTAAACAGAAGCCTATAAAAAAAGCTCGTTTAAGTCAAATTAAACGAGCTTTTGTTTTTTATACATACGATAAAATTTATTCCAAAATAGGAACCTCAGCAATGGGTTTAGTGCTTCTTTTTCTCCAATAATTGGCGAGCAAAGAACCTGAAATATTCATCCAAGGGCTAAAAACCGCTGCCGCCAAACCTACGGTTGCCAGTTTGCCCATGGCACCGGCCAATCCCGAAGCCATGCCTCCGTTTTGCAAACCGACTTCCAAAGCCACCGTTCTGGAGGAATCCCTGTCCAAACCTAAGATGCGACTGAACCAATACCCAAAGGTGTAGCCCAAAGCGTTGTGCAACATCGATGCAATCAAAATGAGGATACCAACAGTCAGGATATTTTCCCTGCTGGCTGCCGTGGTCACTGTCGTAAAATATACGATGCCAAACATCGATAACAAAGGCATATATTTGGGAATGGCAGTGCGCCAGCTAATCAAATGGTAATACAGGATTCCAACGATGATTGCCCCGCAGATGAAGTTTAACAATTCCACAATCAGCATTGCTTCAGCAGGAAGTTGAGCGTTTAGCACTTGCCAAACCCCTAAAATCATCATGACCAACCATCCGATAGCGATGAAAAAAATGATATTGAAGCGTTTGCGTAAAACAACGGAAGCGTCCTTATACGAATCACACAATAAGGCCGCCCCAATAGGGACAATCACCATTTTTATGATTTCCAGGCACATATCCAAGAAGTTAATTTGCACATAAGTCCCTGCCAGCAGTTTCATCATCAAAGGGGTCATGATAGGAGCCATCAGTGTCGAAACAGCGGTTAGCGTCACCGAAAGCGTAAGATTTCCTCTTGCAATAAACACCATCACATTAGAGGCCAATCCGCTGGAGCAAGACCCGATGAGAATAATTCCTGCGGCAATTTCCGGTTCAAAATTAAAAATTCGGGTCAACAGATAGCCCACACCCGGCATAATGGTATAATGGCAAAGGTTGCCCACCAAAACGCCTTTTCCCATCGTTTTGATTCCATAAAAATCTTTGATACTCATTTGGGTTCCCATACCAAACATCACCAGCTGAACCACAATAAGAATCAGCCATTTGTTTCTAAGGTCAAAATCACCCCATTGTAAAAAAGCAGATGGGTAAATCATTCCGCAGACGATGGCCACAATAATCCAGGCGGTATACTGGTAACTTTTTAAAGAAGCCACCGAACCAATCCCAATAGCGACGGTCACTGCCGTAACCACCGCTAAAGGCGCGGTTGCATTTCCCCAGCCCGTCAGCAAAGCCAACAGCAACAAAATGGAGCTAACGCCCCCCATCCATAAGGTATATTTTTGAAGTTGTACCATCGGTTATAAATTCTTGGCTAAATATTCTACGGCTATTCCCGGGCTGGCCAAAATCGGCACTTTTTTATCTTCCTCAGCCAATTGTCCTACCACCCTGGCCATAGAGGCTTGCGCCAACACAATGACATCTACTTTTTGCGCTAATTCTTTCAACGCCGCAGCCACCATGGCATCGTGCACTTCCGGTTTCCCCCCCATTAAGGCCTCAAAAGCACCTTCACACAATTGAGCCGTCAATTCAATTTTTTTTCCTGCTACAATAGCTCTTCGGCGAACCAAATCGCTGGTTGGTTCCAAGGTAGTGGACAAAGTGGCCACAACCCCAATTTTTGTTCCCAACGCAACCGCCATATCCGCCATAGGCTGGTCTACACGCAACACCGGTATTTTGGTTAAGGCTGCCGCCGTTTCTACCGCCGGCCCTATAGAGGAGCAGGTTACCATAATATAATCGGCTCCGGCTGACACGGCAGATCTCACGTAATCCACGACCCTTTTGGAAGTATTCTGGGTCAGGGCACCACGTTCGATGGTGTTTTTGATCAAACTGTCATCTACAATGTTAAAAACAGTAAGGTCTTTATCCGCAAGATGCTGGTCTACCAATTCTTGAAATACGGGCACTAAAGTCGCCGAGGTGTGTATAAATGCTAATTTCTTTTTCATTTTTTATTTTTTTATAATTTGAGATTTTATTTTAATTAAATTGTAATCCTTCCTTTTTGCAACGCACCAAAATAGGTTTCATCCCCTACCTGTCCGCCTTTTAAATTGACTTCTATCCTGTTTACAGGGGAATCCGGGGCAAAGGCACGACACATGGGGGCTCCCGTAAAAACGGGGGCAATCATTTCAACGGCTTTAATTCCCAATTCCCTGGCGACATAACTCGAGGTGTCCCCTCCGGCAATCACCAGTCTTTTCACAGGTACTTGCGCTAAAGCACCTCTGGCCGATTGCCCCAAGATCTTCCCGAATCGTTTGGCGGTTTGGGAACGGATCATCTGTTCGTCCCAGCCTTTTTGTTCAAAAAAAGTTTTGGTTTCCTGCATTCTCGGATCTTCCGGACCTTTGGATGTATGCAGAATGACACTTTTACCTTCTTTCAAATAATCGGCTATTTTTTGCTGATATTCGGCAATTAACCTTGATTCGGTCATTTCATTTTCCAATACTTCCACCGCAACGGCTATGGCTTCGAATCCATTGGCCATCGCCCAATTTATCTGTGAAGCGGTAACGGGCGAAACACTTCCGGATAAGACCAACATCGGTTGGCATTCGGATAAGGTTTCCCAATCACTGCGTTGTTGTAACTTCCCTTTTTGTGCCCAAAAATCACCCAAGGCTTTTTCGATTCCCGAAGAACCCACAGAAAATAAGGGTTTGTTTACCTCCACTGTACTATCAATAACTTCCCCGATGGTTCCCATCTGATTTTCGTACATCGCATCAAAAAAGACAATTTTATTTCCGGTTGCAATGGTATTTGCCAGTTTTTCTTTGATTTCAGTGCTGTTTTTACCCAAATCAACCAAATCGATCAAACCCATCGGCTGATTGGTTTGTCTGGCTAAATGAAGGCGCAAATCACTTTCATCGGCCGGGGTGATGGGATGGCTTTTCATAGACGGGTGGCGGTCCAATCGATAAATCGCCCCCTGACTGCCAATCCCCATGCGGGCATATAGATTCCCGAACGCAGCATAGCGCCCCAGATTGGGAGCTGCCACCAGAATGGGTGTATAGTTATTTTGAAAAGCCTGCACACCACACGCAATAGCCGTACCGATATTCCCTATTTCCGGTGAAGAATCGAAAGTGGAACACACTTTATAATGTACGTGACGCGGTTGTAATTTTTTTAAGGATTCGAAAGCCTTTTCCAGTTCTTCAGTCATGTCGTTGGGCACCATTGCCCGCGTCATTCCCGCCACACCAATGGCATCCAAATCACTGAATTGACCCAGCAGTTCCGGAGTGGGATGCTCCAGAAAAAGAACCGTTTTGGCTCCCGCCCGGCTCAAAAACTCCAGCGCATCGGTAGAACCGGTAAAATCATCGCCATAATAAGCGAGTAGTATTTCTTTTGTCGCCTGCATTATTGATTTCCAAATTTTACTACCGATTCCCCAAACTCTTTGTATTGCGCAGCTGCCTGTTCCAACGATAAACCTTCCACGGCCGCATTCCATGCCTGATGCAAGGCGCGAACACCACCTGCCGGCCCCGAAGGATGCGCCATAATACCACCTCCCGCCATATACAGTAAATCGGTGGTTTTGGTTCTTTCATAGGTTTCAAAAGCCTGTCCACCCCATTGTCCCGAAGAAACCACGGGAATAACCGATTCGTTATGTAAAAACGGCCTGTGACACGATTCGATGGAGCGCACCACCGCATCATCTGATTCCCAAAATTTATTTTTAATGCCATTGACATGCATTTGGTCTACTCCCGCCAATCGCCATATCTTATTGTACGCCGGAAAATTAATTCCCAATAACGGATGCCTGTTCAGCATTCCCCAACCATTTCGGTGTCCGTGAATGGATAACTCGCCCCAATCACACACCTGCTTCACTCCAGCCCAACCGACACTGTTGATGCTCATCATCGCACAGGTTCCGCCGGCTTTGACCACCGTTTCATAGTTGGTTTTCATGGTTTCTAAATCACCCGTGATGTTGAACGCATACATGATTTTTTTGCCTGTTTGGTCGGCAAAATCATTAATCACCCGCATAATTTGCTCCACGCGAACGGTAAAAGGGGAATTCCCCGAAGAAGCCAACAACTCATCGTCTTTTACAAAGTCGATTCCGGCTTCCGCCAAAGTTTTTACCAGATTGGCCGTATATTCCGGAGTTAATCCCACGCTCGGTTTGATAATGGTTCCAATCATCGGGCGCTCTGCTCCCACACTTGCCAAGGCTTTAGTCCCTTTCATGCCAAATTTTGGTCCTTTGAAATAATCGCCATAAGAAGCCGGCAATTCAAAATCGTCCAGTTTAAGTCCCGTAAACTGACGCAGTTCGTATAAATTCCCTTGCAGGGTGGAGATTAATGTCGGGATATTATACCCAAAGTTTTCAATGGACCAGGAAACGGTCACTTTGGCTCTTTTGTATCTCTTGTTGTCTATAATTTCGCCGGGTATACTGGGTTTACTCACCTCATCCAGCAATTCAATGTGCTCTACACGAGCCGCAAAACGGGTTTTCAATTCGTCCGTTTCACCCGGTACCGCCACAAAAGTACCGCTCGATTGTTCCCCTGCCAATACGGCGGCAGCCTGCTCCACGCTATAAGGCGTTTCTATAAGGTAGGTCGCTATTATTCTTTCCATGTACAAATAAGTTAATTGTCAATTTCACATTTAAAATTCGAATTTACCATAATTCTTAAGTTTACCAAAAAAAACTTCGCTTTTTATTAAAATTTAAGACTAAAAAAAATGGAAACAAAAAAATTAGCCACTTTTTCTTTCATTACCAACAATCCTTCAAAACTAAAAAATAGGTTCAACAGGATCTTTTTCCAATCGGATAGGAGCCTAGGGATTATTTCCCTAGGCGACCTTCCACACCACCCGGCATACGGATCCGTACCAAGGCGGTTCTTAATTTATGATACATTTTAGGTAGATGTCAGTTAGGAACGTATATCCTGCTCTCTTTAGAGTTCGCGTGTTTAGAGTTGCTTGCAGGATTGGACTCAGTGCAGTTCGACAATAACTCTTTCGAGTGTTAGCCCATTGATAGGCTTGATTATCTTTAACACCAACCTTTCTAAGATTGTTGTATTTGGTACTTATCTTCTTCCA
>JAKFBW010000016.1:0-9597 GCA_036676965.1 Flavobacterium sp.
ATCGATGGTTTTAATATATTCTTCCTGTAGCGCAAAAATACGTTTCGAATTATCTGAGATTTCTTCTAACTTGAAACTTGAAACCTGAAACAAATCTTTCAAACCTTCTTTCGAAAACAACTTCAAAATTACCTCAATCCCTAAATCCGCCTGAACCGACTCGATTCCTTTTGTATTCAGAAACCCTTTGATATAAGCAGTTGCCGGATAGGGTGTATTCAGTTGGGTAAAAGGCGGCGTTATTAGAAATAGTTTTGGTTTCAAAAGAAAATGTTTTGTGCAAAAATAGGGGATAATTTTAGTTTCTATTCCAATGCCGATTGAAAGTTTTTAAAGTTGATTTTCCATCAAAAAGAACAAGAAAGTTTGCGAGTATTTAATTACATTTGAAAACCAAAAAAAAAATATCAAAGTGAACTATAAATACTTTCTATTTCTATTAGTCTTAACAATAAATACAATTGCTCAAAATAAAAATAACTCCATAGGATTTAAAGAAAACAAAGGGCAAGTTATTGACCAAAATGGTAATCCCAATAATGCCGTAAAATATCTTTTGAATACCAATGGACTAAATGTACAATTGAAGCAAAATGGTTTTTCGTATGATATATATGAAACTAAAAAAATCCCCATAAAACAACGTATCGAGGAGAACAATACTTTTTCATCAATAGCAAAAAACGACAAAAAAGCACCTGATTATTCTTTAGAATATACTTTTCATCGAATTGACATTGATTTTGTAAATTCAAATCCCAATGTAGAATTAATTTCCAATGAAGAATCTAAAGACTATGATAATTATTACAATGTACCTGACAAACCGGAAGGCATTGTTAATGTACATCAATACCAACAAATTACATACAAAAATATTTATCCAAATATCGATGTCGTTTTCTCCATTCCAAAGGACAGCTTAAAAGCGGTTGAATATAACTTTGTAGTACATCCAAATGGAAAAATTTCCGATATTCAATTGAAATTTAATGGCGCAAAAACAGAATTAGTTGATAACAAAATACGAATGAATGTTCGTTTTGGTCAAATGGAAGAAATTCTGCCTGCCAGTTGGACTGAAGATGGTAATCATAAAAAAGAAATAGCTGTTACTTATAAAAAAATCAAGAAAGACGTATATGGTTTTAATACATCGAATTCAGTAAATGGAAAAACGGTGATTATTGATCCTGTGCCTGTTAGATTATGGGGAACTTTTTATGGAGATGAAAGAAATATACATTATACACTAGGCGAATCTAGTATTACAGTTGACTCTTATGGAAACTCATATATGGCAGGTACTACAACTGCTTCAAATTCATCCTATGTGACTACAGGTGCACACCAAAATTCAATACCCTCTTATGCTTACCTAAGTTCAAATGGAATAATTGTAAAGTTCAGTTCGGATGGAAATCGTATGTGGGGAACTTATTATGGAGGTCAAGGCCTTAATACCATAAACGATATCAAGATAGATTCTCAAAACAATGCTGTCATAATAGGAAGTACTCCTTCTACATCAAATATAAGTACTACTGGAACACACAAGTCTAATCTATCAGGTGGCAGCGATGCGTTCTTGGTTAAATTTAATGATTCAGGAATTAGACTTTGGGGAACTTATTTCGGTGGCGAAAATGATGATGCAGCGTACTGTGTGGATATAGATAAAAACAACAATATATACCTGGCAGGTCGTACTTTAAGTAATACAAGTATTGCTATCAATAGTAATTTCCAAACACAATTAAATGATGGTTATTATAAAATTGATGGTTTTCTAGCAAAATTTAAGTCTGATGGTAATTTAATCTGGAGCACTTATGTAGGTGGTGAAGGTCAGGATGAATTAAAAACAATTGTAGTGAAAGATAATTATCTCGTTACAGGAGGAAATACAAATAGTTTTAATAATATTACGACACTTGGAGTTTTTCAAGAAAATCATGACCTTATTACACATCCAGACGGTGTTGTCTATAAATTTTCTCTTGATGGACATAGAATTTGGGCAACTTATTATGGAGGAGAACAAGTTGATTATGTCTATGCTATTGAAATTGACGACGAAGACAATGTATATATAGGAGGAGAAACAGCAAGTACCACCAATTTAACAACACCAAATAGTTTTGATAGTTCAAATCAATATTTATACAAGGGATTTTTTGCTAAATTAAACAGTAATGGACAAAGAATTTGGGGATCCTATTTAGGTGCTGCAAAAGTATATTCTCTTTTATTTAAAAATAATTCGATTTATATAGGAGCTACTAATTCAGGATTTTCTAATGCAAAATTAACAACTCCATGTTCTTATAGACCTAGTGGAAACTTTGAAGGATACATTGGTAAATTTTCTAAACAAGGTGATTTAATATGGGGGTCATTTGTTGGAGGAGAAGGCAGTAGTAATAGCACAAGAATAGCGTTTGATAATAACAATTCAATATTCGTAAGTGGAATTTCAAGGCAAAACAATGGCATTGCCGATAATTCTTCTTATCAACCTTCAATTTTAGGTACTTTTAGTAATTATTTTTTAATGAAATTTTCAGAAGATATTATTTCCTCACCAATAATTTCAAGTAATTCCCCAATCTGCATTGGCAACACCTTAGAACTTAAAGCTTCTGGAGGGACAGATTACTTATGGACTGGTCCAAATGGATTTACATCAACTGAACAAAATCCAACTATTAATAATACAACCAGTTTAAATAGTGGTGAATATACCTGTTCTATTACTGGAGTTAATGTATGTGATGGTATTAAAAAAATTAATATTATAATTGGAGACATTCAAGCGCCTATTCCTGATCTTGCTACTCTTCCAACAATTACTGGAGATTGTAATACCATTATAACTACAACACCAACCGCTACCGATGTATGCGCTGGAGCAATTATAGGAACTACTAATAGTCCGCTATCGTATAATTTACCCGGAACCTATACTGTTATTTGGAATTATAACGATGGAAATGGGAATTCTGTTAATCAAAATCAGACAGTTATTATTACTAACCAACCGCTACCCGCTGTAAATAATCCCCAAATCTTCTGCATCCAACAAAACGCAACTTTAAGTTCAATTACAATTACAGGACAAAACATAAAATGGTACGATACGTTAACTAATGGAAATCTACTTTCCAATACGGCTTCGTTACAAAATGGCAAAACCTATTACGCTTCACAAACTATAAATGGTTGCGAAAGTGACAGAATTCCAGTTTTAATAAATATTCAAAACACCCCTGCTCCAACTGGAGATACAAATCAAAGTTTTTGTAGCACTCAAAATGCGACATTAAATGACGTCGAAATTACTGGGACAAATATAAAATGGTATAACAGCTCGAATATAGAATTACCCAATACAACAGTTATAAGCAACAACGCAACTTACTATGTCACACAAAGCATCAACAATTGTGAAAGCGTCAATAAACTGGCAGTAAACACAACTTTAATCAATACTTTAAACGCTAATAATTATAAAGTAGAATTCTGTGATGAAAACAACGATGGAAAAGAAACACTCAATCTTTCTGTTTTCAATCCAAATTTGATAGCAAATCCTACTGATAATAGTTTTTCATATTACACTTCACTTGTAGCTGCTGAAAACCAAATAGCAAATAACAGAATCAATAATATCAATAATTATGTTTTACCTACTGGTTCTTATACCGTATTTGTCCGAATCGATTCTCCTAATAGTTGCTATCAAATCGTAGAATTAAATTTAAACCTATATAGCAAACCTGTAATTCCAATAGATGATATTATGCCAATTTGCGAAGGCAGTTCTATTGATATAAATGCGGGCAATGGATACGATAATTACCTTTGGTCAACAGGTGAAACCTCACCAACCATTACAATTCAAAATCCTGGTAATTATTCTGTAACAGTAACGAATGACTATGATTCTATTTCATGCTCAAGCACCAAAGATTTTACAGTAAAAAATTCAACTATTGCTACAATTACCACTATTGAAACGCAAGATTGGACAGACAATCAAAATACTATCAAAGTTTTCGCTACTGGAGAAGGCGATTTTGAATATTCAATAGACGGCATTCATTTTCAAGATAGCAATGAATTTTCGAACGTAATCAGCGGACAATACACCGCTCATGTAAGAGATAAAAATGGTTGCGGAACCGTTACTGAAGAAGTTTACTTATTGATGTATCCTAAATTTTTCACGCCAAATGGCGATGGTTATAATGATACCTGGAAGATTAAATTTTCGGATAACGAAAAAAACATCACTATCAAAATATTTGACCGCTACGGGAAATTATTAAAAGCATTATTACCCGATGCATCATGGAATGGTCAATTAAACAACCAAGAACTTCCCGCAACCGATTATTGGTTTATCGCAACCAGAGCTGACGGAAAAAAATACAAAGGGCATTTTAGTTTAAAAAGATAAACCTAAACAAAAAACAAAGGGCGTAAAGTATAATAAACTTTGCGCCCTTTGTGTAAATATTCACAACCTTTGTGGTTAAAATGATTTAAAACTTATGTTCCTCTTTACTAATCATTAATAATGAAAATAGAGAAATACAAGCAGCTATCGTCAGATAAAAACCTACATAAGTCAAGCTATATTTAAAAAACCTTTGATATAAGAAGTTGCTGGATAGGGTGTATTCAGTTGAGCAAAAGGTATCGGTATGACGAAGAGTTTGGTTTTCAAAGGAAAATGTTTTGTGCAAAAATAGGCCATTTTAGAATTTGAAAAAGAATTTCCCCATATATCAGTGTATTTTCTTTATTTGGGAATATTATTATTACTTTTAAAATCTTAAAAATTGACTAATGACCCTTCAACAATATCTATCTAAAATAAACACATTATACCTAACCGGAAACGCAAGAGAACATTCTTATCGCGGTGATTTACAGAATCTCATCATGGCAATTTTACCAGATGTTCTGGTAACCAACGAACCCGCAAGAGTAGATTGTGGCGCACCCGATTATGTTCTAACACGCAAAGACATTCCTGTGGGTTATATTGAAGCCAAAGACATTGGAGTAGATTTAGGTAGCAAAACGCTCAAAGAACAGTTTGACCGCTACAAATCGGGATTATCTAATTTGATTTTTACTGATTATATGGATTTCCATTTTTATAAGGATGGAGAACTAACCACCAAAATTTCTATTGCACGCATTGAATTCCCCTCCGCTGGAGGGGTGTCCGAAGGACGGGGTGGTCAAATTGTTCCTATTCCCGAAAACTTCGAACAATTCACTCAACTAATAAAAAACTTTGCCCAAACCATTTCGCAAACCATCAAATCGCCTACCAAATTGGCACAAATGATGGCAGGAAAAGCCAAGTTGATGGCGGATGTTATCGAAAAATCATTAACTAATGACGACCACGATGGCAAACGTTCCCAAATAAAATCGCAAATGTTGTCGTTCCAGCAAATGCTGATTCACGATATTGACAACAAAGCTTTTGCCGACATCTACGCACAAACCATTGCTTACGGAATGTTTGCTGCCCGATACCACGACCCAACTTTACCCACCTTTTCCCGAATGGAAGCGGCTGAATTGATTCCGAAATCGAACCCTTTTCTTCGGAAATTATTTCAGGATATTGCAGGATTTGATTTGGACATTCGTTTAACCTGGATTGTGGACGAACTCGTTAACATTTTTCTGGCTAGTGATGTGGCTACCATTATGAAAAATTTTGGCCGAAGCACCAAACAGGAAGACCCTGTGGTGCATTTTTATGAAACTTTTTTGGGCGAATACAATCCTGCTTTGCGAAAAGCCCGTGGCGTTTGGTACACGCCGCAACCTGTGGTTAACTTTATAGTTCGTGCGGTAGATGATATTTTGAAAACCGAATTCGATTTACCTCAAGGTTTGGCCGATACCAGCAAAATAAAAATAAAGAAAAAAGCAATTACACAAGCGACTGCTGACAAACGTTCTAAACTAAAAGAAGTGGAAACCGAGGCGAAGTACACAAAGTACAAATTCTGGATCCAGCCACCGGAACAGGAACTTTTTTGGCCGAAGTAGTCAAACACATTCATAAAAAATTTGAAGGACAACAAGGCATTTGGAGTAAGTATGTTACCAAAGATTTAATTCCTCGCTTAAATGGTTTTGAATTATTGATGGCATCTTATGCAATGGCGCACCTTAAAATGGATATGTTACTTACGGAAACAGGATACAAACCTACCGACGACCAACGTTTTCGTATTTTCCTGACCAACTCCCTCGAAGAAGCACACCCTGATACTGCCACTTTGTTTAGTTCGTGGCTTTCGGATGAAGCCGACCAAGCCAATGCCATTAAGCGCGATGCGCCCGTTATGGTGGTGATTGGAAATCCTCCGTATAGTGTGAGTAGCACCAATAAAAGTCCTTGGATTGAAAAACTAACCGCTGATTATAAAAAAGACATGAAAGAGCGAAACATACAACCTCTTTCAGACGATTACATTAAATTTATTCGATTTGGTCAACATTTTATCGATAAAAATGGAAGCGGAGTTTTAGCTTATATTTCCAATAATAGTTTTATTGATGGGATTATTCACCGCCAAATGCGAAAACATTTACTGGAAAGTTTTGATGAAATTTATATTCTCGATTTACATGGCAACGCCAAGAAAAAAGAAGTTTGTCCTGATGGATCTCCCGACCAAAATGTATTTGATATAATGCAGGGTGTTTCCATTAATATTTTTATCAAAACTGGTAAGAAAAAGAAAAACGAATTGGGTGAAATTTTACATTTTGATTTATATGGAAAAAGAGATTTTAAGTATGATTTATTAAATTTAAGTTCTCTGAAATCATTTGTATGGAACAAAGTAAATGCCTTAGAACCAAATTACATTTTTAAACCACAAGACACATTATCATTACAAACCTACAACAAAGGTATAAGTATTGAAGAACTTTTTAATCTTAATGCTACAGGTGTAAAAACTGAAAGAGATAATTTTACAATAAAATTTAGCGATTCAGAAATTATAAAAATAATTACAGATTTAAAAACATTATCAGTTAGCGAAATAAAAGCAAAACACAATCTTGATAAAGATGGTCGTGACTGGCAAATATCCTATGCAAAAAAAGACATTGAAAATAATAATCCATTAATTACTAGAATTCAATATAGACCTTTTGATTATAGATTTACCGCATATACTGGAGTAACGAAAGGATTTATGGCATATCCCAGAGAAAAAATAATGTCCCACCTAGTTAAGGAAAATTATTGCTTTGTTACAACAAGATTAAATAGAGGCTTAAGTCAAGGCTATAGTTTTATATCAAGAAAAATACTTGACTTACATCTGTTAGATAGTGCAGCAGATTCACTTCAAGCGTTTCCTCTTTACTTATATTCTGACAATAATGCACAACAAACCCTAGACGGCAACAATTCAAGAATCCCCAACCTCAATCCCGAAATTGTAAAACAAATTGCAGATGGCTTGGGATTGATTTTTACTAATGAAAGAGAAGCAACGCCAAACACCTTTGCCCCAATAGATATTTTAGATTATATCTATGCGGTGTTGCATTCACCAACGTACCGAGAAAAATATAAGGAATTTTTGAAAATTGATTTTCCCCGTGTGCCTTATCCTAAAGATTTGACAACTTTCAAAAAGTTGTCAAATCTCGGTAGCGAACTGCGCCAAATTCATTTGCTAGAAAGTCCAATAGTAGAAAAATACATCACGCAATATCCCGTAGATGGCGATAATATCGTTACAAAACCAAAATACGAACAACCTAACTATGTAGTGGAGAACGACACCATAACACATAATGACACTCTCGGACGTATGGGACGTGTTCACATCAACGAAAAACAGTATTTTGACAATGTTCCCGAAGTGGCTTGGAACTTTTACATTGGTGGGTATCAACCTGCTCAAAAATGGCTCAAAGACCGAAAAGACCGTGAATTGAGTTATGAAGATATTTTGCATTATCAAAAAATCATCGTGGCTTTGAGCGAAACGGACAGGATTATGAAAAAAATAGATACAATTGAAATATAATAAGAATGACATTCCCAAAAGAATTTAAAGAAGCTATTCAAAATTTGCCAAGTGCAGAAAAAGATAAATTAATTTTCAGATTGTTAAAACACGACTTGGATTTAGCCAATCAACTCTTGTTTCAATTGGTTGACACAAGAACTGTAGAAGAAAGAAGAAGCATCATGCAAAAAGAAGTCACGAAAGCGGCCACCAGAATGAGTGATCGGTTTTACTCTTTGGGCTACCTATTAATGGATATACGCTATTTGAGCGGAGACATTAATGAGCACGTCCGTATCACAAAAGATAAATTTGGCGAAGCAAGTTTAAACCTTTTAATGCTTAATGAAGTATTAAAAATTAACCAGTCACGTTTAGAGAACGCAAAACCAAATGAGGTGCACAAATTAAACACTTATATAATCGCAAGAGCTTTTAAAATTTTGCTGATCATAAATGCACTTCACGAAGATTATTTAATGGAGTTTAAAGATGATTTAAAAGATTTGGGAACACGAATCTCTCTAAATCCGTCATTATTAAAAACCGCTATTCAAAACGGATTAGATATCAACTGGCTTTTAGAAGGTGAGATTCCATCAAATATTGTAGCTTATCACAAAGAATTAAGAAGTAATGGTTTTCTAAAATAAAAAAGTAAAACCGATCGAATTATGAATGAGATTGATACAATTTAAATTTAAAAAAATATGGAACTAAAAGATTTTATTACACAAACATTGATAAGCATCAATGAAGGAATTATAGAAGCGCAAAAAGAAACCGAAAGCACTGGTTTTTTAATCAACCCAAAATACAAAAATGTCAAGAATATTATGGTTGTGAAAGAGGGACTTGAAAATTACCCTATGATTAAAGAAGTTGAATTCAATGTCGCTATAAATGTCACGGAAGGAAGCGATTCAAAAATTGGTATCGGTGTACTAACAGGAATCCTTTCGGGTGGGGCTTCAAATGCTAACCAAGCCAGCAATTCGACACAAACAACAATAAAATTTAGTGTTCCTGTTGTATTTCCATCAACAAATTAAAATTGTAAACTTTGTAAGACATAAAAGAGATATAGTATGGGTAATATAGCCACCAATTTTGGAAACCAAATAAAAAGACTGGAAGACAGAGGAATGCTAATTGATTGTGAAAAAGAAAAAATAAAAGAAATTCTTTTAGACATTGGTTACTATCGATTGGGTTTTTATTGGAATCCTTTTGAGAAAAACCGAAACCACGACTTTAAAGAAGGTACAAAATTTTCGGATGCTGTTACCTTATATTATTTAGATGTCGATTTGCGAAATATTCTGCTAAAATGTTTGAATAGAATAGAAATCAATTTCAGAACTAAAGTAGTCTATTATGTTTCTAATGCACATAAAACTTGGACATGCTAACTTAGCCATCACAGAAAGTTAAGAAATAAATCTTAATTTTAACTTATGAAACAAGTGCGCAAAATTTATGACAAGGCTTTTAAAGAGAAAGCAGTCCAATTGAGTTATGA
>JAKFBW010000017.1:0-31428 GCA_036676965.1 Flavobacterium sp.
TTTTTAGAACTACAAACATTGTTTCTCAAAAACACGATACCCATTCGACCTGGCAGAAGTAATCCTAGAAATATAGGCAAATATCGAACTCGGATTAGGCCAGTTGTGCTTAAAAATCAAAAAGATGCGGTTTGAGAATTCCTTAACTTAATGACATTGCGCTATCGCTCGTGTCCTCCTTCGTCGGAAATACAAGAATGTGTAAAGAACTGCATAGAAAAACAATCCGATTAGTCTTTTTTAGTCTTCACTTTCTACTACTTTAGAACCTGATTTTCCTGATAATACCGCGCTTCAATGCGTTTGATATCCTTGATGGAATTTCTGGCCCAACTCAATCGCTTTTCCAAAATTTCTTCCTCAGACAACTGCCATGGAATCGATGATGAATTACGCAATCTATTGGTCAAGTTTTGAATGATAATGGCTGCCGAAACGGAGATGTTCAAACTCTCGGTAAATCCCACCATCGGAATCTTCAGGAAACCGTCGGCTTTCTGTAAAATCTCTTCAGATAATCCGTCTCTTTCTGTTCCAAAAAAAAGCGCACTGGGTTTCGAAATATCAAAATCCTCCAATAAGCAATCATTTTCATGAGGTGTCGTTGCAATGATTTGATAGCCTTTATCTTTTAAATTGGAAATACAATTGGAAACCGAGTCATACTTATGAATATCGACCCATTTTTGGGCACCCATGGCTATTTCTTTGTCTATTCGTTTTCCAAAACGTTGTTCGATGACATGCAATTCCTGAACACCAAAAACCTCACAACTGCGCATGACCGCACTGGTATTATGCATTTGAAACACATCTTCTACAGCAATGGTAAAATGATTGGTCCTGCTTTCTAAAACTTTTAAAAACCGTTCTTTTCGGCTATCTGTGAGTATGTTTTCTAAAAATTCGAGATAATTTAAATCAATCATAAGGCTGGAGTATTTGGCGCAAAAATACTAAAAAAGTGTCGGTTTCATGAAGAAGCATAATTCGTAAGCATAAAAAACTATTTTAGGTACAAATTCACTAATTTCATTTTCTGGAATCGAATTTTAAATTTGCACCCTCAAAGCTCATAAACAAATGAAAAAGAAATTAGTCATATTGACCGGTGCCGGAATCAGTGCCGAAAGTGGCATTAAAACTTTTCGTGACAGTGACGGATTGTGGGAAGGACACAACGTGATGGATGTCGCCACGCCAGAAGGCTGGCATAAGAATCCAATTTTGGTGCTTGACTTTTACAACCAAAGACGAAGGCAACTCCATGAAGTCAATCCTAATCTGGGACATTATACTTTAGTTGAACTCGAAAATAATTTTGATGTTACCATCATCACGCAAAATGTAGATGATTTACACGAACGTGCCGGAAGTTCCCATGTGGTGCATTTGCATGGCGAATTGCTAAAAGTGCGCAGTACTAAAAATGAGAACCATATTTTAGACTGGAAAACCGATTTATTTTTAGGGGATTTTGATTCCAACGGCAATCAACTGCGTCCGCATATTGTTTGGTTTGGCGAGGAAGTTCCAGCACTTGATGAAGCCATCAACATTACCCGAACTGCCGATTATTTTGCGGTGATTGGCACTTCATTACAAGTCTATCCGGCGGCAGGATTGATTTCGTATACCAAAAAAACAACTCCTGTTTTTTACATCGACCCCAAACCGGCAACGATTCCGAATGTATACAATCCGTTAGAAATGATTCCGATGAATGCCACCGACGGGGTTCCTTTTTTGAAAAACAGCTTATTGGCAAAAATCAATTTCAATAAACAATAGCAAGAACAAAAATTCAATTTCAATGGAAATGAAAAGCAAGCATCAGGATTGGAAAAAATCAATGATTTTGGCAATAAAATCCTAAATCCTAAATCCTAAATCCTAAATTCTGCCTATATTTGTGCCTTTCGAACAAACAACAAGACAATGACAACTTTAAACGAATTAAATGCCATCTCTCCTATTGACGGAAGATATAGAAATAAAACCTATTCATTAGCTCCATTTTTCTCTGAAGAAGCTTTAATCAAATACCGTGTATTGGTTGAAATTGAATATTTCATCGCCTTATGCGAAATCCCATTACCACAACTTGCAACCGTAAATCCAAGTCTGTTTGACAGTTTACGTGACATCTATAAAAACTTCTCTACCCAAGACGCACTTTGGATTAAAGAAACCGAAAAAGTAACCAACCACGATGTAAAAGCGGTGGAATACTTCATCAAAGATGCTTTTGAAAAACTGGGATTATCAGAATACAAAGAATTCATCCACTTTGGATTGACTTCCCAAGATATCAACAACACAGCGATTCCGCTTTCAACCAAAGAAGCTTTCGAGAAAGTATACATGCCTTCTTTGATTACTCTGACTTCTAAATTAAAAGAATTAAGTGTCGAATGGAAGGACATACCGATGTTGGCCCGTACTCACGGACAACCGGCTTCCCCTACCCGTTTAGGGAAAGAAATCAACGTTTTTGTAGAACGTTTGGAAGAACAAATGCGTTTGTTATTCAATGTGCCGTTTGCTGCCAAATTTGGCGGAGCAACCGGAAACTACAATGCACATCATGTGGCCTACCCGCAAATCGACTGGAAACAATTCGGGAACAAATTTGTCGAAGAAAATCTGGGATTGCACCACTCTTTCCCAACCACACAAATTGAACATTACGATCATTTTGCAGCATTTTTTGATGCTTTAAAAAGAATCAATACCATTATCATCGATTTAGACCGTGACATCTGGACGTATGTTTCGATGGAATATTTCAAACAAAAAATCAAAGCAGGTGAAATCGGTTCATCAGCGATGCCACATAAAGTAAACCCGATTGACTTTGAAAACTCTGAAGGAAATTTAGGGATTGCCAATGCTATTTTCGAACATCTTTCTGCAAAATTACCGGTTTCAAGATTGCAACGTGATTTGACTGACAGTACTGTTTTGAGAAATGTGGGTGTACCTATCGGACATACCATCATCGCTTTTGAAGCCACTTTGAAAGGTTTGAATAAATTATTGTTGAACGAATCGAAGTTTCACGAAGATTTAGAAAAAAACTGGGCGGTGGTTGCCGAAGCCATTCAAACGATTTTACGTCGCGAGGCTTATCCAAATCCGTATGAAGCATTGAAAGGTTTAACCAGAACCAATGAAGCGATTGACAAAAATGCTATTCATGGCTTTATCGCCACTTTAGACGTTTCTGATAAAATCAAAGCCGAATTATTGCAAATTACCCCAAGTAATTTCTTAGGAATCTAATCCTGAAATTCATAAAAATAAAATTCTGGGATTCTATTTTATTCCATTTCACAAAAGCACATTTGCTGCTTTCTTATAAATAAAAAAATAACGTTAAAAAAGCTATCTTTATCGATGGCTTTTTTATTGTTTGTAACACCCTAAATAAAAAATCATGAGTACTGTAGCGACAGTTGCTGAAGCATCCCACCTTTTAGAACCCTTGATCAGTGATTTAGGTCTGATACTTATGACCGCCGGAGTTGCTGTTTTACTTTTTAAAAAATTAAAACAGCCTCTCGTATTAGGTTATTTGATTGCCGGTTTTCTGGCCGGAAACCACTTTGATTTTTTCCCATCGGTAAAAGACATTAAAAGTGTCGAAGTCTGGGCCGAAATTGGCGTGATCATCTTACTTTTTAGTTTAGGACTCGAATTCAGTTTTAAGAAACTCATGAAAGTGGGCGGAACCGCATCAATCACAGCAATCACCCAAATCATTACGATGGTGCTTATGGGGTATTTGGTCGGGCAATGGATGGATTGGTCCAGGATGGACAGTATCTTTTTGGGAGTCATTTTATCAATTTCATCCACAACGATTATTTTAAAAACCTTTGATGAATTAGGGGTAAAAGCACAACAGTTTGCCGGAATCGTTATCGGATCACTCATTGTACAAGACATTGTGGCCATTTTGATGATGGTTTTACTATCGACTTTGGCGGTGAGCCAGCAATTTTCGGGTAGTGAATTATTATTCTCTGTCTTAAAATTGTTTTTTTTCCTGACCGCCTGGTTTGTGGGAGGTATTTTTTTCATTCCTACTTTACTAAAAAAAGCGAAGGACTTATTGACCGATGAAATGCTTCTAATAATCTCATTGGCACTTTGTCTGGTGATGGTTATTTTCGCTTCCAATGTAGGTTTTTCTCCGGCATTAGGGGCTTTTATCATGGGCTCCATTATTGCCGAAACCACACAGGCAGAACACATCGAACATTTGATAAAACCGGTAAAAGATTTATTTGGCGCTGTCTTTTTCGTATCAGTCGGAATGTTAATCGATCCCGAAATGCTTTACGAGCACACCGTACCGGTACTTATCTTAACGTTCGTGACGATCTTCGGACAATCGATAAGTTCCACCATTGGAGCAATCATCTCGGGGCAACCGTTAAAACAATCCATACAAACGGGAATGAGTTTGTCCCAAATTGGAGAATTCTCCTTTATCATTGCCACATTGGGAATGTCACTAAAGGTGACCAGTTCTTTTTTATACCCCATTGTTGTAGCAGTTTCGGCGGTTACCACTTTTACAACTCCGTTTATGGTCAAAATGGCGGATCCTTTTTCGGATTATCTCGAAAAAAAATTACCCCGAAGATGGATCAAGAGAATTTCCAGATACAGCACCAATGCACAAGCGATTCGTTCGGTGAGCACTTGGCAGGTGGTTTTAAGAGCCTATCTGACCCAGATTATCATTCACTCCATCATCATCGCAGCGATAATCCTTTTATCGTCCGAATTTGTATTGCCTGTTGTAGAAAATTCAAAATTTGGAAATGCCATTGCCGCATTGATTACTTTAGTGATTATCTCTCCTTTTTTATGGGCTTTGTCTTTGCGTCGTGTTGCCGTTAAAGAGGTTGAAATTTTATTTGAAGAACGAAAATATCGCGGCCCTGTACTGATGATGTTTTTTTTCAGAATGGGATTAGCCGTATTCTATATCGGGTTTTTACTCAATATCTTTTTCTCTCCGGTAATTGCCTTTTTCGCCTTGGTGGTCGCTATTGTGATTTATTATTTTTTCCCAAAACAACTCCACGAGCAATACCATAAAATTGAAAGCCATTTTATGAAAAACCTCAACGACAGGGAAACCAAAAAAATAGATCGTCGCTATGCGAATATCACACCTTGGGACGGACACATGACCACATTTGAAATTGCCAAAGAATCTAATCTGGCCGGCAAAACCTTACGTGAGATTCAGATGCGGGAAAAACTGGGTATTAACATCGCCTATATCAAACGGGGTGAAATCACCATTCAGATTCCCAATAAAACAGACCGTTTATTTCCGGGGGATGAGATTTGCGTAATTGGTACGGATGCCCAAGTCAAAGAATTTGCACGCTTTTTGGAACAAAATGAAATTGAAATTCCGAAACAACAAGTGGAGAGCGAAATTATTTTAAGACAAATTGAGCTCAACAAAGAGGAATTCATCGGATTGAGCGTGGGACAATCTAAACTAAGAGAGCGCACCCATGGCTTACTGGTGGGTATTGAACGAAAAGGAAACCGGATACTCAATCCCGAATCGAATATCGTTTTAGAAAAAAATGACATTCTATGGATTGTAGGTGATAAAAAATTAATCGCAGAAATGTTCCCCGGTTAACCCCAAAAAAAAGGCAAAAGTTCGAAAACTTTTGCCTTTTTTTTTTCACCTAATGGCTCAATATTATCTTGAATAATTTGGTGCTTCTTTGGTAATCGTTACATTATGCGGATGGCTTTCTGCAATACCGCTTGATGTTAAACGTACAAAACGTCCTGTTTCTTGCAAGGTAGAAATATCTTTAGCTCCACAATATCCCATTCCGGCACGAAGACCACCAATGAATTGCAACATACTTTCGTTTAATTCTCCTTTATAAGGCACACGGCCTACAATTCCTTCGGGAACCAATTTCTTCACATCGTCTTCTACATCCTGGAAATAACGGTCTTTTGAACCTCCTTGCATCGCCTCAACAGAACCCATTCCACGGTAGGATTTGAATTGTCTTCCTTCAAAAATAATGGTTTCTCCCGGAGATTCCTTGGTACCGGCCAATAACGATCCTAACATCACACAATCAGCACCGGCAGCGATGGCTTTAGGAATATCCCCTGTGTAACGGATTCCTCCATCGGCAATAACCGGAACTCCAGTCCCTTTGATGGCAGCAGCCACTTCAAGAACCGCTGAAAACTGAGGGAAACCTACACCGGCTACGATACGGGTTGTACAGATAGAACCCGGTCCGATTCCTACTTTTACCCCATCAGCACCACTTTCCACTAAATATTTAGCCGCTTCGGGAGTGGCAATGTTACCTACGATAACATCGATTTGTGGAAATTTACTTTTTACTTCTTTCAATACATTCACAACACCTTGCGTATGTCCGTGAGCCGTATCGATAATTATAGCATCAACACCTGCATTTACCAAAGCTTCCGCTCTTTGTACCGCATCACCGGTAACCCCGATAGCAGCAGCCACACGTAAACGTCCGTAAACATCTTTATTGGCAATCGGTTTTTGGGTCAGTTTAGTGATATCTCTAAACGTGATTAAACCTACTAATTTATTGTCTTTGTCTACAACCGGAAGTTTTTCGATTTTGTGCCCTTGTAAAACAACTTCAGCCTGTTCCAAAGAAGTCCCTTCGGCAACAGTAACCAAATTTTCACTGGTCATTACCTCGATAATGGGTCTTGAACTGTTTTTTTCGAAACGTAGGTCACGATTCGTTACAATCCCTTTTAGGGTTTTGTTTTCATCGACTACAGGAATTCCACCGATACCATATTCTTTCATGGCACTTTTGGCATCTGCCACAGTGGAGGTAAGCGGCAACGTTACCGGATCGATAATCATCCCGGACTCGGCACGTTTTACTTTACGCACTTTGGCCGCTTGTTGCTCGATGGTCATATTTTTATGCAAAACACCGATTCCGCCTTCTTGAGCCATAGCAATTGCCATAGCACTTTCGGTAACGGTATCCATAGCAGCTGATACTATAGGAACGTTTAGCGTTATATTTCTTGAAAATTTGGATTGAATACTCACTTCTCGAGGAAGCACATTGGAGTAGTTGGGAACTAATAAAACATCATCGTAAGTTAAACCTTCACCGATAATCTTGGAATTGTGTGCTATCATGTTGCAATTTCTAGTTGAATTGCGTGCAAATATAGTAAATTATTTTAAATGTTAAATTGAAAAATTAAGGTTTCTTAATTCTATGCCTTTTCTACTTATACGGTAAGGGGTGTTTTCCCTAAATTCCAGCCCGGGGAGCAATGAAAAGCCACGATAATAAAAATCATCTGTTTTTATTGGGTTTAAAAAGCGACCAAAGGAAGCTCTTTTAAACCCTTATAAAAATATGTTTTTTATGGAGTGCTTGCAATGTATCACCGGAATAGCTCCTGATTCGATTCCCTTCAATACGGATTGTTATTGTCTTTAAAAACAAAATTGAGTCCGAATTGAAACGACAGACTATTGGCCTTGGTGACATCGCGATATTCCAAAAGATTGTCGGCCATGAGATACATATTGAATGCCCCGACATTGGCAGATAAGCCCAAACCTAAATTGGTATAAGAAAAGGAATCAACGGTATATGTCGCTTTGACATGCCAATTATTGAAAATATTCCGGCGATAATACCCTGTTAAGGCCATCATAGGAGTTCTTGGGGTAGTCATCATGAACAACTGGGCTCCTACTGCATTTTTATACGTAAGTTCTTCATTGGATCCGCAATTACAATCTTCATCCCCTCTGGAATCATTGAAAGAATACTGGTAGGACGCATTGAATTTAGCAGGCCGCCAAGTGGTGTATTTGTCATAAATTGTGTCCACAGGAATGGCTTCCTTAAATTCCCGATAGGCATTTTCTGTTGTATTCCCGCTAAAATTAGGATTAATTCCTTCGTACTCGTAATAGCCTTTAAAAGTAAACGACTCTACCTCTTTACTATGTCCTATAAAACCCAAATCGATGACACTGGCGGTAAGCTGAATGTTCTTTTTAGGATAATAGGTAATTCCGGCATCAAAGCCAATTCCTAAATCACCGCCAAAAAGCATCTTCTTTTTTATATCACTCGCCGGATCTCCGTCGTAATCATCCTCCAGATATTTCGAGATTCCCGATGTATTGATCTCCAGGTTAGAATATATGGTCTGGTCATAAACCGTAGTAGTGCCGGGAGTTGTTACAATAAATCCGGAATTATGGGTTGAAGTCACATTAAACGGACTGGAATAAATCTTGGCTCTCGCCCCAAAAATCAGATTCTCCTTAATATTTTTATGGTAGCCAACATGCAAAACCGAAAGCATTTCGGCCTTACCGCTTAAATCCCCTAAATTAAACGCCTTTCCCAAATAATCACGATTCCCGTACAAAGCCAGTATCGCCAAATCTTTGGGTACATATCCTAACATATCAAATTCCTGGTACATCCCAAAAGAAACATAGCCGTGGTCCTGCCAATCGCCTACCTTGAAGCCTCCGTTGAAAATTTCGATTTGCTCATTAAAAACCAGCTTGTCATTTCTGGAAGCTGTCGCTACCACATTGCGCAATTTGATATTAAAATCGACTCCATCATTAGCAAATAAATCATAGGCAGAAAAACCCGAAGATCCTACATGGGCAGAAATTCCTGAAAGCAACGGAACCCCAAAATAAAATTTATACTTCACATCGGCACCCGGATTCGATAACAAAGACTGGGGAACAGAAGTGAAATTATATAAAATTTGTTTGTTCTGGGACAAACAACCAACAGACCACATCAGCAGCAAAACGAAACAAACTTTTCTCATTGTATGGTCATATATACGGTTGCACTTGATTTTAATGTTAAGCTTCCTGCACTATTTTCGGTCAGCGCAGGTCCCGGAGCCATGGCAAAAACAAAACCTAATTTTCTGGTATTCTTCAATAAATCCAACTTGGCATTTTCAAAAACCTCGGTTTTATTGACTACAACCGCAGTACCAGTTGAAGCAGGAATAGTAAAATGCATCGTGTGCAAAACGGCATCATTTTGCCCCAACAAAACAACATCCAGAATGTAGTCACGATTGATAGTATTGTTGACTTCAAAAAACAACTCGGCTTTCGTTAAATGATTCCGGAAATAGGTATCCCGAAAAACATCAAAATCCTGCGCATCAAAACCTAGATTATGTTCCACTCCATTGGTCACAAAATCTTTTGCCGGAATATCAAAATAACTTAAATTGGCCACATATACAGGCTCTATAACCAGATCATTCACCTGATCAAAGTCTAAATCACTGGCGCAAGAAAAAGAAAACAGCGTCAAAAACGCCATTCCTAAAACCCGTTTAAAAAAGAATTGTTCCATTCTGATTTTACTTATTTAATTTATTACTGCTATCCCTAGTTGAAACGCAGTACCATAACACTTATTTTATTGCTTAAGCTATCCTCCTGAAATGTGATCCTGACTAATGAAAACTGCCAAACAATTGGGAAACTACATTATATGCACTTTCAAAACTTAACGGATTCAAATTTATATTTTCTTTTTTTGTCGTAAAATAAGACAGTAATTTTTCGGTTGGCATATTTCCGGTCAGCACATCTCTTGCCATCGGGCAACCACCAAAACCCTGAATTGCACCATCAAAACGGCGACAACCGGAATGATAGGCAGCATCGATTTTCTCAAACCATTTATCGGGCGTGGTATGCAAATGAGCCCCAAACTCCACTTCCGGGTATTTCGGAATCAGATTCGAAAACAGATACCGAATCACATCCGGAGTTGAACTCCCCACTGTATCCGAAAGTGACAAAATTTTGATTCCCATAACAGCGAGTTTTTCTGTCCATTCACCCACAATCTCAACACTCCAGGGATCCCCGTACGGATTTCCAAAACCCATCGACAGATAAGCCACGACTTCTTTATCACTTTTATAGGCGATTTCAAGAATTTCCTGTAAGGTAATCAAGGATTCGGCTATCGTTTTATGAGTGTTTCGCATCTGGAAATTCTCGGATATCGAAAAGGGGAAACCTAAATATTGAATTTCAGCATGTTTTGAGGCGATTTCAGCCCCTTGGGTATTGGCAATAATAGCCAATAATTTACTGGTCGTTTTTGACAAATCCAGTTGCGCCAAAACGGCCGCCGTATCCTGCATTTGCGGAATGGCTTTGGGCGACACAAAACTCCCAAAATCGATGGTATCAAAACCAACGCGCAATAATGATTGAATGTAAGCCACCTTCCTTTCCGTAGGAATAAAAGACTTGATACCCTGCATGGCATCCCGCGGACATTCTATAATTTTTATTGGCTCCATAGATTTTCAAAGATACTAAAACTTACAAAGTAGCAAAGATTCTTACTTCTAAAGTTTATATAAATAAGAAAACGCGATTCTTATTCCATCATTACATTATATTGTAATAATTAAAAATATTACATTATTTGGTAATATAAAATATTATTACGTTATTTGGTAATGTTTTTATATATATTTTAAATATAAAAACTACTGTTGAATTTTAATTATATTTGAATATGACAAGTATTATCACAGGAGACATTATCAATTCGAGAAAATTATCTTCTGCCCAATGGATGGATGGACTAAAAACACTGTTTTCCTATTTTGGCAACAATCCCGGTGAATGGGAAATTTATCGCGGAGATGAATTTCAACTGGAAGTGAAACATCCGGAAGATGCTTTACTGACAGCCCTGCAAATTAAAGCCTATCTAAAAAGCTTACAACTGGATGTCCGGATGAGCATTGGTTTTGGCGATAAAAATTACACGGCTGACAAAATATCCGAAAGTAACGGAACCGCTTTCATCCGTTCAGGGGAACTTTTTGAACATTTGAAAAAACAAAAAAACAATTTGGCCATCAATACCGGCAATCCTGATTTTGACGAAGAAATCAATCTGATGCTACGCCTGGGGTTAACTTTTATGGATCATTGGTTGGTACAATCTGCCGAATTTGTACTGATTACTTTAAAAAACCCTTTACTTTCACAAGAAGAGATTGGTGGATTTTTAAACATCAATCAGGCTGCGGTAAGCAGAAGACGAAAACGGGCTAAATTCGACTTAATATTGGAACTGGACCATCATTTTAGAAAAAAAATAAAAAAAATAGCATTATGATTGTATTTGTGAAATTATTTCTGGCACATATTATCGGGGACTTTTTACTGCAACCCTATTCATGGGTTCAGGACAAAGAGCACAAAAAACACAAAAGCACCTATTTGTATCTTCACATTTTATTACATGGTGCTTTGGCTCTGATAGTAATAAACAATAAAGACTTTATTGGGTTTGCCATTATATTGGCGATTACCCATGGAATTATCGATTATTTAAAACTGCTTTTTCAAAAAAAGAAAACCAAACGCATGTGGTTCATGGCAGACCAAGGCTTACACCTCTTGGTTATCGCTGGAATCACCTGGCTATATACGCTACATACAATAGATCCGTTCGATTGTGAATTGATTCTGGACAACTCCTTTTGGTTGTTGCTCACAGGAATCCTGTTCCTGACCAAACCCACATCGATATTGATTAAAACCATTATCTCCATTTGGACACCAGAAAGCAAAAACAGTAACGACCATTCATTATCTAATGCCGGTAACTATATCGGAATTTTAGAACGTTTATTTGTTTTTAGTTTTATTATTACCGGCCATTTTGAAGCCATCGGTTTCCTTTTGGCTGCCAAATCTATTTTCCGTTTTGGAGATTTAAAAGAAGCCAAAGACCGAAAACTAACCGAATACGTCCTGATAGGCACTTTATTGAGTTTTGGAATTGCCCTCGCAACAGGACTTATAGTGGCTCACTTATCACGCTAAAAAATAAAAAAGCAGAAGAAAAATTTCCTTCTGCTTTTTTATTCCATATTCGAAAAAAATCGGTAAGCCGGTTTTAACTGATTAGTTTTAAAATCTTTTTATTGATGGCTTTCACCAAGGCTGGTCCTTCATAAATAAAACCAGTATAAAGCTGTACCAAACAAGCACCTGCTTCCAGTTTTTCGATAGCATCTTCGGCAGAATGAATCCCTCCTACTCCAATAATGGGAAACGCTTTGTTGCTCTTTTGGGATAAAAATCGGATTACTTCTGTAGAACGTTTCGTCAATGGTTTTCCTGACAATCCACCCGTTTCTGTTTTATTTTCCGATTGTAAGCCTTCACGGGAAATAGTCGTATTTGTAGCAATAACCCCTGCGATTTTGGTTGCTGCCACAATATCGACAATATCCAATAATTGCTCATCGGTCAAATCGGGAGCGATTTTTAGGAGAATTGGCTTTTGTTTAGCTTTCGCCAAATTCTTATCCTGTAAGGTTTGCAACAACTGCGTCAACGGTTCTTTATCCTGTAAAGCACGCAAGTTTGGCGTGTTTGGCGAACTTACATTCACCACAAAATAATCGACGTAATCATACAAGGCATCAAAACAGATTTCATAATCAGAAGTCGCTTCCTCATTGGGAGTCAATTTATTTTTACCGATGTTTCCGCCAATCAAAACGCCGGGATTCGATTTCAGTCTTTCAACCGCTTCCATCACACCGCCGTTATTGAATCCCATTCGGTTGATAATAGCCGAATCTTCCTTAAGACGGAATAAACGTTTCTTCGGGTTTCCTTCCTGTCCTTTTGGCGTTAAGGTTCCTATTTCGATAAAACCAAAACCAAAGTTTGATAACTCTTCGTATAGCTTCGCATCCTTATCAAAACCAGCGGCCAATCCCACCGGATTTTTAAATCTTAGTCCAAAAACTTCTGTTTCCAATCTCGGGTCATTAACCAAATACAGCCTTCTGAAAACAGCTTTTGTTCCCGGAATTTTAGAAACCAAACGAATAAAAGAAAAAGTAAAATGATGTATTTTTTCCGGATCAAACCAAAAAAATATCGGACGTATTAATAGTTTATACATGAGAAAAATTTATGTGCTGCAAAAATAGAATTATCTCTTCGATAAATAAATATTTGACTACTAATTTTATAAACGATTTGTTTTTTATAACCTTTGATATTCATTTTTTTAAATTATCACGTACTGATAGGCAATCTGGCCTGGCTCTAAGAGAACTCTTGTAACACCTATTTTACTAAAAACCAAAACCAGACTCCAGTCTCAATTCTTTAAATAAAACCTATCTTTGTGTTTCTTAAAAAAACACTTTATGCAACATATTATTGACCGTTTCATCAGTTATGTAACTATTGATACCGAATCGAATCCGAACTCCGAAACGAATCCAAGTACCGCAAAACAATGGAATTTAGCCAATAAATTGGTAGAAGAATTGAAAGCCATTGGCATGCAGGACGTGACCATAGATGACAAAGCCTACATCATGGCTACCTTGCCCGGCAATGTAAATCACGAAGTACCAACCATCGGTTTTATTTCTCATTTTGACACCTCACCTGATTTTTCTGGAGCCAATGTAAAACCACAAATCGTTCCCAATTATGATGGAAAAGATATTGTGCTGAATGAAGAACAAAACATCATTTTATCTCCTAATTATTTTAAGGATTTGTTGTTATACAAAGGACAAACCTTAATCACAACTGACGGGACGACACTTTTGGGTGCCGATGACAAGGCCGGTATCACCGAAATTGTTACCGCAATGGAATTCCTCATCAACAATCCCGAAATCCCACACGGAAAAATCAGAATTGGGTTTACACCCGATGAAGAAATTGGCCGTGGTGCGCATCATTTTGATGTGGAGCAATTTGGTGCCGAATGGGCATACACCATGGATGGTAGTCAGATTGGGGAATTAGAATACGAGAATTTTAATGCGGCTGGAGCCAAAATCACTTTCAAAGGCAAAAGCGTTCACCCGGGATATGCCAAAGGTAAAATGATCAACTCGATGCTGATTGCCAATGATTTCATCAGCCAATTGCCTTCAGACGAAGTTCCTGAAAAAACCCGAGGACACGAAGGCTTTTATCATGTTCATCACTTCAACGGAAGTATTGAAGAAACAGTGGTAGAATTGATTATCAGAGACCACAACAAGAAAAAATTTGAAAAACGTAAAGCACTTATTGAGAAAATCGTTCAAAAAATCAACAGGAAATTTGCGAAACAATTTGGTGAAGACATCGTGATTGCCGAAATCAAAGACCAATATTACAATATGAAGGAGAAGGTGACCCCTGTAAAACATATTGTGGACATTGCCGAAAAAGCGATGAAAGAACTTGAAATCAAACCCATTATCAAACCTATTCGAGGCGGAACAGACGGTTCACAACTTTCGTATATGGGATTGCCCTGCCCGAATATTTTTGCCGGCGGACATAATTTTCACGGAAAATACGAATATGTTCCGGTAGAAAGCATGCAAAAAGCAGTAGAGGTCATTGTGAAAATTGCGGAGTTGACCAGTCAGCCCAACTTTGGCTTAGACGTTCCCAAAAGCAAACGTTAATTCCATATTTTTAAATAATAGCCATAAAAAAACCGATACGCTTGTATCGGTTTTTTTATCCTTAAAATGAAAGGATTATTTTTTATTCAAAGCTGCACTCATTTCCATAGAAACAGCTGAACGCTCCATTTTCAATTTCCCAGACATGGTTTCGATAACGATAGTCGTTTCGGCCAATTCTGAAACTTTACCATGAAGACCACTTTTAGTAATGATTTTATCCCCTACTTTCAAACTGCTTTCAAATTCTTTTTCCTGTTTGGCTCTTTTTTGCTGGGGTCTGATCATGAAGAAATAGATGACCACAAACATTAAAAGAAACGGTGCAAATTGACTTAATTGTTCCATAATTTTAATTCTCGTTTTGTTTATAAATATTACATTAAACCGCGACCCGTCTTAATTAACTTTTTACCGGTCTCCAATTCTTTTACTAAATTATCTAAAATTCCGTTGATAAAAATACTGCTTTTTGGCGTAGAATACTCTTTTGCCAATTCTAAATATTCATTTAACGTTACTTTTACCGGAATGGATGGGAATTTCAAAAATTCACAGATGGCCATTTTAAGAATAATGGTATCCACCTCAGCGATTCTTTCGCTGTCCCAGTTTGGCGTTTTGTCAACGAATTCTTTAGCCAAAGCCGCTTCGTTCAAAATGGTTTTTCTAAACAAATCACGGGCAAAATCCCTGTCTTCGTTGTCTTTATATATTTTTGGTACCTTGAAATTATCATTTTCAAGAGGTTTCAATGCTTTTAGTTGCTTGATGATTTGCGTGTTGACCAACGGAATATCATCAATCCAAGTCAGCTTATCATCTTCCAGATATTCATACAACTTCTCATTTGGCACAATAATTTCCGTAAACAAATCCACAATCAACTGTCGGTCTTCTTCAAAAGAACGATTGGCATTGTTCATGTAATCCGTGTAGCATTTACTTGCTTTGATGGCATTCAACAGCAAGGAAATATAATCTTCATGCAAAGTCCAAGCATCGATTTTGCGGTTTTCCATGGCAATGCTAAGCGAATTATTCTCAGCAAGGATTTGAAAAACACTGTTATTGATAAACTTTTCGTTGGGATTACGCTCCGCCGGAGTAGCAAGGTGTTTTAAGCTTGACTTATGTAAAAATTCCTTCTCTTTTTTACAAATTTCCAATAAAGAGGAAATCATGGTAAGGTATAAATCTTGAATATTGTCGATACTGTAGAAAAGAAATTTTTCTTCTTTTTCCAGATTATCAGAACCGTTTTGATGCATCGCATAAATGGATTGCATGACTTTAACGCGAATGTGTCTTCTATTTACCACCTTGTAAGAACTTTTATAAAATTAGTCTGCAAAAATAAGTATTTCCTTTTTTAAAATAAAATTAAAGTTCCAAAAAAAGGTTTGTCTTTCTATTTTGTTTGTGTTATGAAAATGCAGCAGGCATAAATTATCCCGTTTCATCACAGTTCCTTAAACAGGGACAAATACCCATTATTGTATTTAAACCCGTATCTTTGTCTATCAAAAAATAATTAGGATAGCTCAAACAACATGAAAGAATTAGGTTATTTAAACAAATACTTCCTCAAATATAAATACAGTTTTTCGCTTGGTATCATCATCACTATAGTCGCTCAAATTTTTTCTTTGTTTACCCCAAAACTGATCAGTCAGTCATTTATGGCCATTGAAGAATTTGCCAAAGATAAAAACATCCCAACATCTGTCATTCGCCAGGAATTAATTTCAAATATCCTGTTGATTATAGCCACTACCATCATTGCCGGTTTTTTGACTTTTTTGATGCGTCAGACCCTGATTGTAATGTCACGCCATATCGAATTTGATTTGAAAAATGAAGTTTTTAAGCAATATGAAAACTTATCGCAGAATTTCTACAAACAAAACCGTACCGGTGATTTAATGAACCGAATCAGCGAAGATGTTTCAAAAGTGCGGATGTATGTGGGGCCGGCCGTAATGTATACCATCAACACGATTATACGTTTTGCCATTGTGATCCTCTACATGTACAATGTATCGCCATTGCTTACTTTGTACACCATTCTTCCCTTGCCGATTTTATCGTATGCCATTTTCAAACTGAGTACCGAAATCAATATACGAAGTACCACTTTTCAGCAATACTTGTCTAAAGTGTCCAGTTTTACGCAGGAAATTTTTTCGGGAGTTCGGGTAATCAAAGCCTATTCCCTGGAAGAACAGCACCAAAACAACATGGTTGATCTGGCACAGGAGAGCAAACACAAAAGTTTGGATTTGGCCAAAGTACAATCGCTATTCGGCCCTTTGATGCTGGCCTTAATCGGAATCAGTAACTTGGTGGTCATCTATTTTGGTGGTTTAATGTACATCAACGGGAGCATCAAAAGCATCGGTACCATTGCCGAATTTATCTTATATGTCAACATGCTCACCTGGCCGGTAGCCTCATTAGGATGGGTTTCCTCGATGGTTCAGGAAGCCGAAGCTTCCCAAAAACGACTGAACGAATTCCTTAAAGTGGAACCGGAAATAAAAAACACCAATCCAAACCAATCGGTCATCGAAGGTGCCATTACGTTCGAAAATGTGAGTTATACCTACGAGGACACCAACATCAAAGCCATCCAAGACATTTCTTTTTCTGTCAAAAAAGGGGAAACACTCGCTATACTTGGAAAAACCGGTTCCGGGAAATCGACTATTTTATCTTTAATCTCCCGCTTATATGATGTAACCAGCGGTAAAATCACCGTTGACAACAAAGATATCACCAGCTTAAATTTATTTGATTTAAGAAACAGCATCGGGATAGTACCACAGGACGCTTTCCTGTTTTCGGACAGCATCAAAAACAACATTAAATTTGGTAAAGAAGATGCTACCGATACCGAAGTGCATAAAGCTGCAAAAAATGCCGTTGTACATGATAATATTATGGGATTCAACAACACCTATGACACTATTCTGGGAGAAAGAGGAATCACGCTTTCCGGTGGACAAAAACAACGCGTCTCTATCGCCCGGGCTATCATAAAAAATCCGCCTATTTTACTATTTGATGACTGTTTATCAGCCGTTGACACCGAAACCGAAGAGGCCATTTTGAATAATTTGAATGCCATTTGCAAAGACAAAACAACCATCATTGTGAGCCACAGGGTTTCCTCTGCCAAAAATGCCGATAGAATTATCATTTTGGAAAACGGGAAAATAATTCAACAAGGTTCTCATAATCAATTGATAAATCAGGAAGGTTATTATGCCGCCCTATATTTAAAACAACTTTCCGAAAAAGAATTGCTCTAATTGTTGTTTTATACATATATTTTTATGATTTTTGGTTACGATTTAATAACATAACTATAAATTGATAGAACGGATTATGAGAGAAAACGACATGTTAGAAAAAGAAGAAATTTTTTCTAAAGTTTTGCGTGCTGGAAGAAGAACTTACTTCTTTGATGTGAGAGCGACTAAAGCAGATGATTATTATATTACCATTACTGAAAGTAAAAAATTTACGGAAGAAGACGGATCTTTCCACTTCAAAAAACACAAAATATATTTATACAAAGAGGATTTCACTGCATTTTCAGAAATTCTTGGCGAAATGACTTCCTATGTATTAAACCACAAAGGCGAAGAAGTAATCTCTGAAAGACATCAAAAAGATTTCAAGAAAGAGTACGCTATGGAAAGAACAGAGGAAGAAGCTATTCCTCAGACATCCAGTTTTACCGATATTGATTTTGATGATATTTAATTTATTTACCCAATAAATTATATTTAACTCTCAAACAAAAAGTCCAAAAATCAACCGGTTTTTGGACTTTTTGTTTATATTTATAAGAACAAGCAATCCTTCTTATTTTGAAATACATAAGCCGTACCGTTTGGATTTTGTCTTTGATTAGTTTGTTTACCGATACAGCAAGCGAAATGCTGTATCCTATAATGCCTATTTATTTAAAATCCATAGGGTTTTCAATTGTTCTCATAGGTGTTTTAGAAGGCATTGCCGAAGCTACTGCCGGATTAAGCAAGGGGTATTTTGGAAAACAGTCGGACGCCACCGGAAAAAGAGTTCTTTTTGTTCAAATTGGTTACACACTTAGTGCCTTATCCAAACCCATGATGGCCGTTTTTGTATATCCGATTTGGATTTTCTTTGCCCGAACCATTGATCGTTTCGGTAAAGGCATTCGCACCGGGGCAAGAGATGCCATCTTGTCTGACGAAGCAACTCCTGAAATCAAAGGAAAAATATTCGGTTTCCATCGCGGTATGGATACTTTGGGCGCTGTACTGGGTCCTTCTTTAGCCTTACTTTATCTTTACTATTATCCTGAAGATTATAAAACCTTATTTTATATCGCTTTCCTGCCCGGACTGCTCGCAGTGGGTACTTCCCTATTCTTAAAAGAGAAAAAAAGATCCCCTAAAATAAAAATCAAGATTCCTTCCTTTTTTTCATTTTTAAATTATTGGAAAGAAAGCCCTTTGATGTACCGTAAAGTGGTCATCGGATTACTTGCTTTTACTTTATTCAATAGCTCTGATGTTTTTCTCCTGCTTAAAGCGAAACAATCCGGATTAAGCGATACCTCAGTCATTGGCATTTATATCTTTTACAATCTTATCTACGCCTTATTTTCCTTTCCATTAGGCATTATCGCTGATAAAATTGGATTAAAAAAAATGTTGGTTTTTGGAATAGCTATTTTTTCCATTGTCTATTTTGGAATGAGCAGCAACCAAAATACCGCTATTTTTATCGGACTATTTTCACTTTACGGAATTTATGCCGCTGCCACTGAAGGTATTTCAAAAGCCTGGATCAGTAACCTTACCGACCAAAAAGATACAGCAACAGCCATTGGAAGTTATGCTGCGTTTCAAAGTATTTTTACGATGGTGGCCAGTTCTATGGCAGGACTTATTTGGTATAATTTCGGTGCCAACAGCACTTTCTTGGTGACCGGTTTTGCCAGCGTATTGGTAATTGTCTACTTCATTATTATGACACGGGAGAAAATATAAATCCTGTTTTTTTTCGTACAAACACCTTTAAACATTAAAAAACTACATCTATTATTAACTCTTTTTAAGTCTAAAATTCTTATATTTGAATATCATCAAACATCTTTTCTAATGTCTGCAAAAATAAACATCCCTGAAAACATAATTGGTTTGACTGATGCAGAAGTTGAAAGTGCCCAAAAAGAATTTGGCAATAATGACCAAATCCATAAAAAAAAGTACAAATGGTGGCTGGCACTTCTTGAACTCTTACAAGATCCCATGCTATTGCTGTTAATTGCCGTAGCGATAATTTATTTTATTTTGGGAGAAATCCGTGAAGCCTATTTTATGCTGGCTGCACTCATCGCTGTTTCCGGAATTTCCTTTTATCAGGACAACCGAAGCAGAAAGGCCCTGGAAGCTTTAGAAAAACTGAACGAACCTTTGAGTACGGTTTGGAGAGCCGGTATCGCAAAAAAAATACCCACCAAAGATATTGTCATTGGCGACCTTGTTATCGCCAAAGAAGGCAACACCATCAACGCCGATGGCGAGATTGTATACAGCAATGATTTTTCAGTCAATGAATCGGTGCTAACCGGAGAAGCCTATGCCGTTTTTAAATCGGAGAAAACAGAAAACAAAAATGTTTTTAGCGGCACCTTGGTCGCTTCCGGTTTGGCTGTCTATCGCGTAATCCAAATCGGTTCCAATACGGCAATCGGGAAATTAGGAAGTTCAATATTAGACATCAGGGAAGTTCCAACCCCGCTGCAAATGCAAATAGAAAAATTTGTAAAAGGAATGGCTGTCATCGGAATTATTATTTTCCTATTGGTTTGGGGTGTGTATTTCTGGAAAACCCATAACATTTTAAACAGTTTACTCAAAGGATTAACCCTGGCCATGTCTATTCTTCCGGAGGAAATTCCTGTGGCTTTTACCACCTTTATGGCTTTGGGTTCCTGGCGACTCATGAAAGAAGGTGTCATTGTCAAAAAAATTAGAACGGTAGAAACCTTAGGGAGTGCCACTATTATCTGTACCGACAAAACCGGAACCATTACCGAAAACAAAATGAGTCTGCAATCGGTTTATGCTTTGAGCAACAACCAATTGTATGAAAAAGAAAATTGGAGTGACGAAGCCGCCAAAAAGGTGATTGAAATAGCGATGTGGGCCAGTGAGCCGGTGCCTTTTGACCCAATGGAAAAAACCTTGCATCAGGAGTATGAAAGGAATTGCAGTCCAGATACCAGAAGGGATTTTTACATGGTACACGAATACCCGCTGGATGGAAAACCACCCATGATGACCCACGTTTTTCAAAATCAGGAGGGAAAACGCATTATAGCAGCCAAAGGAAGCCCTGAAGCTATCATCAAAGTTTCCCATCTCAATGAAGAAGAAAAAAACACAATATATCAAATCGTTGAAAGATTAGCTTCCAAGGGCTATCGCCTGCTTGGTGTTGCCTATTCCGATTATAACGAAACCAATTATCCCAGAAACCAACAGGAAATTCCATTTCAATTTGTAGGCTTGGTCGTTTTTTACGACCCGCCCAAAGCGAACATACAGGAAGTGATCCGTCAATTTTATGAAGCGGGAATACAAATAAAAGTAATTACCGGAGACAACAGTCTCACCACCAAAGCCATTGCAGATAATGCCGGAATCAAAAATACAGCTGCGGTAATGGAAGGAAAACAAATCATGCAGTTAGACGAAGCCGAAATGCTAAAAACCATTCACAACACCACCCTACTGACCCGCATGTTCCCCGAAGCCAAACTCGCTGTAGTAGAAGCACTAAAAAAAGACAATCAGGTTGTGGCTATGATCGGGGATGGTGTAAATGACGGGCCGGCATTAAAAGTCTCCCACATTGGCATTGCCATGGGAAAAAAAGGGACTGAAATTGCCAAAACAGCCGCCGACCTGATTCTGGTTGATGATGATTTATCTAAAATGATTGTGGCGGTTTCAGCCGGAAGACGCATTTACAGCAATCTCAAAAAAGCGGTTCAATATATTGTTTCCATTCACATCCCCATCATTCTTACCGTTTCTTTACCACTATTTTTGGGTTGGATATATCCTGATATTTTCACACCGGTACACGTCATCTTTTTAGAACTGGTAATGGGACCGATGTGTTCTATTGTATATGAAAATGAACCCGCCGAAAAAAACAGCATGCAACAAAAACCAAGACAGTTGGGAAATACCTTTTTATCATTAAAAGAAATGGGCAGGAGTATTATTCAAGGCCTGATAATTACTCTCGGAATCTTGTTCGTATACCAATGGACAGTACAAAATGGCGGCAACGAACAACTGACACGAACCATGGTGTTTACTACCCTGGTTTTTTCGAATATTATATTGTCATTGGTCAACCGTTCATTTTATTATTCTGTTTTTAGTTCTTTGAAAAACAAAAACAACATGATGATTTTTGTCAATAGTCTCACGGTATTCCTACTGGGGTTGATTATTTATATCCACCCCATCGCCGACTTTTTTGCCGTTATGCCGTTAAAAATCAACCAAATCATGACTTGTATGGTGATAAGTTCCGTTTCGGTACTTTGGATTGAAATCTGGAAATGGAACAACCGAATTAGCTTCAAAAAACAGCAAGAACAAACTCCTTAGCGTTGCAAATAGTAATTGGTTTTGATTAAATCTTTCAGATTCAACGCATTGTTTTTTTGATATTTATTGGTAAGCTTTAAAAAAATATACGCCGTAATCAAAGCATCTCCCGATGCGGTATGACGGTCATGCATCCTAACATTGTAAATTTCACAGAGCTTGTCTAAACTGAACGATTTAATGTTTCGATCCTCTGAACTTAACTTTCTATGGATAAAATTCGTATCCAATTGTTTCGATCGCAACGACCCTAAATGCATGCGCCTTAAAGCAACATTTATCATCGTCACATCAAATATGGTATGATGGGCTATAATAACAGCATCGTCTAAATACTTGATAAATTGCTTTATCGCTTCTTCTTCGGATACTTTATTCTCGTTTCCGTTTTTTCGTATTCCGTGTATTTTTACCGTTTCGTTATTAAAAACATCCTGCTTTATATAAACTTCAAAAGAATCGGAAACAATTATTTTATTGTTTTTTATTGCTATAGCTCCAATGCTTAAGATACGATCATTCTCATAATGAAAACCAGTGGTTTCTGTATCTATGGCAACAAAACGAATATCCTCATAATTAGCATATTTCGTACTGTTTTTTACTTTATTAATATGTTCTTGCCAGAATTCCGGATATTTATTTTTTCTAAAAAAACTGAACATAATTATGAAATTAAAGAAACATTAAAACGCATTTTTAAAGAATCCTGAATGTTAGACAACGGCTTGAAACAACTTTTTAGTTTTAACCTGTCGGCCTTACTCAAACTGTTAATATCTACGAATCGTCCTCCGTCATTATTGGCTAACCCTTGAGAAGTCCTGAATTGCAATAAAATTTTAAAGGCTATCGCACAAGACTCAAATAAATCCCTGTTTTGAGGCTCGATTTCCATTAATCGCTCATAACGGGCAATCGTATTGTTGATTTTTATATTATGTTGTAAAGCAAAAATTCGTGCTGCATCAACCAAAGGCCGGATAGCCCTGCTCTTGATATCAAAATGATCTTTATGTTCGCCATCCTGTTCTACCAGAAATTGCTTGAAAAAGCTTAATGGTGCCGGATTATCCAAAGTAACTTTACTTAAAAAACTCAAGAAAATTTCATTCTTGGCCACATTGCTAAAAACACTGTCCGACATTTGATTGTACAATTCTTTGTTTCCATCGATATATTCGAAATCAAAAAAGATGACACTCAAAAGTATTTTATCCGACACAGGATCTTCCACCCAATCCTTAAATTGTTTCTCCCATTCATTCAAGGACAGACACCATTTTGGATTGCTGGCCATAATATTTGCCGGACAATATTCGAACCCGACAATATTGAGTTTTTCGGTCACTTTGGTTGCCATTCTCAAAAAGTAATCTTTAACTTTTGGATATTCAACCGGTGAAACATTTTCAAACACCAAGGCGTTATCCTGGTCAGTTATCAGTAATTGTTCTTTCCTGCCCTGGCTTCCCATGGCCAACCAAGCGTAGGCTACCGGTGGTTCCTCTCCGAGTTCGGCAATGGCAAGTTTGATAATTCTCTTGGTAATTGCCGTATTAATCTCTGAAATTACTTTGGTTATAAAATAAATCGGAATTTCCTGTTCTAAATATCCTTTGGTAAGCTCTGAAGCCTGTACCCTGATATGCTTTAGTGTTTCCACATCTTTCGAATGCCTGATCTCCCGGATAAGGAAAATAGGATTATTTCCCTGTATAATATCTAAATCCCGATTGCCCAAAACCCCTACGAGTTCTGATTGGTCTGTTCCGTCTTTGGTAATACAAATGTGGGAAACTTTATTTTTCAACAAGGCTATCTGAGCCTCGGCAACGCTAATCTTTTCAGGGAAAGTAACCACCGGACTCGTCATAATTTTACTGACTTTTTCGTCAATACTAAATAAGCCTGTCCCTATTTTCATTCGTATGTCCTTATCGGTGATAATCCCGATAGGCAATTTGTTTTGGGCAACAATAATCGAATTAATTCTGCTTTCAGACATCGTGACACAAGCTTCTTTTATGGTCGTATCTATATCACAGGTAATTGGATTTTTACTGTATTTCGCCGATTGGGTTTCGGCATAACTGTTTTCAAGTTTTTGAACAGAAGAGATATTGGCAAACAATTTCCCTTTGTGCTTATCCGAAAAAGGTTCACGGGTATTGGTGGCAAAACTGGCAATCAAAAACTGGCTCACTTTTGGATAACTGGCGATGATATTATGAAACAAGTCAATTGGAATACCATACAAAATTGTTTCCTCATTGGCCGCAGCCCCCATAACATAATCCTCTTTCATAATTAAGGGACGCAATCCGAACAAATCCCCTTCATCACAAATATCCAAATTGTGTTTTTGATTGTTGACAAAACGATACAAGCGAATTGCCCCTTGGTACACGATATAAAAATGCTCATGCGGACGGTCACCCTGATCAAAAACGATATTGTCTTTTTCAAAATGTTCTATTTCAACATTTTTGGCAACTTCTAACAAGGTTTCTTTAGAGAGCAGGTTGAAAGGCGGATAATCTTTCAGGAAATCGTATATACGTTCAGCTATGGTATTTTTCATGAGAATTCTTAAATATAAATGGTGTCAAAAACCTATTTCCGTGTTTTTAATGGTTACTACAAAACTATTGTTTTCTGGCATAAGTTGTTCTATCTGCCGGGCAGAATAATGCAAAATAGTCGTTTTCTTGCAATAAATCCATCCCGAAGCAAATACTGAATTATTTCGTATTCCAATTTACAAAAAAACGGGAGACAAATAAAAACGGTTTCTTTTCAAAATTTTTTGCCAAATTGAATTTATAAAAGTTTACAAAGACTTATTTTTGCGCCATGGGAAGAAAAAATACAGACAAAATTGTCTTTCATCAAATAAAAGTCCTTGATGCTGGCGCAAAAGGCGTATCGGTTGCTAAAGCTCCCGATGGAAAAGTGGTTTTTATACCAAATGTGGTTCCGGGTGATGTCGTTGACGTACAAACCCTTAAGAAACGTAAAGCCTATTATGAAGGTAAAGCCGTAAAATTCCATGAATTTTCAGAATACCGTACAGAACCGATATGCGAACACTTTGGAGTTTGTGGCGGTTGTAAATGGCAAAACATGAAATACAGCCAACAATTGTATTTCAAGCAGAATGAAGTTCAAAACCATTTGCAACGCATTGGTAAAATAGAACTTCCTGAATTTGAACCTATTTTAGGTTCTGAAAAACAATTTTTCTACAGAAACAAAATGGAATTCTCCTTTTCGAACAGCCGTTGGTTGACCGAAAAAGAAATCGAAAGCACCGAAGATTTAGGAAATCGAAATGCTTTAGGTTTTCATATTCCAAAAATGTGGGACAAAATCCTGGACATCAACAAATGTCATTTACAGGAAGATCCTTCGAACGCGATCAGAAACGAAATCAGGGCTTTCGCAAACGAACATGGATTGACGTTTTTTAATCCAAGAGCGCATGAAGGTTTATTGAGAACCTTGATGTTGCGTACCGCGTCCACAGGCGAAATCATGGTGTTGATTCAGTTTTTCGAAAATGACAAAGCCAACAGAGAATTAATCTTAGACCATGTTTACGAGAAATTTCCTCAGATCACTTCGTTACAATACGTGGTGAATAATAAGGCAAATGATACTCTTTACGACCAGGACATCAAATTATACAAAGGACGTGATTACATCCTGGAAGAAATGGAAGGTTTAAAATTTAGCATCAATGCCAAATCGTTTTACCAAACCAACTCAGATCAAGCTTACGAATTATACAAAATAACGAGAGATTTTGCCGGTTTGACAGGAAACGAAATCGTTTATGATTTATACACCGGAACTGGAACCATTGCACAATTTGTTTCCAAAAAAGCCAAAAAAGTAATTGGAGTCGAAAGTGTTCCTGATGCGATTAAAGATGCTAAGGCTAATGCCGAACGTAATAACATTGATAATTGTGAGTTCTTTGTTGGAGATATGAAAGTGGTTTTTAACGATGCTTTTATCGCACAACACGGACAACCGGATGTCATTATCACTGATCCACCTCGTGACGGAATGCACAAAGACGTGATTGAACAAATTATGAAAATTGCTCCTGAAAAAGTAGTTTATGTAAGTTGTAACTCGGCTACACAAGCCCGTGATTTGGCCTTAATGGATGAAAAATACAAAGTAACCCGCGTACGTCCTGTAGATATGTTTCCGCAAACACATCACGTAGAAAATGTAGTGCTGTTGGAAAGAAGATAATTAGTCCTTAGTACCTAGTCCTTAGTTTTCACACTAAAGACTAAGGACTATGTACTAACAACTAAAAAAACATGAAGAAAACGATAATACTCTTATTAATTCTCTGCCTCTCCTTCTCCAGTTGTGAGAAAGACGACATCTGCGATGCCAACACCGTAACCACTCCCCGATTGATCATCTCCTTTTATGACATTACCAATTCGACTGTTTTGAAAAACGTGACCAATCTAAAAATCATTGGCGAAGGAATGGAAGAAGGAATAGAGTACAACGGAAGTACACTAATCAACAGTAATGAAGTCGCCATACCGCTAAAAACGAATACTGACGTTACAACGTTTCGTTTTATTCTGAATTACGGCAATGCCAATACAGCTTTGATAAACGAAGACATCCTGCAATTTGATTATACCCGGGAAAATATTTTTGTTTCCAGAGCCTGTGGATTCAAAACCCTTTATACCTTAGATCCGCTCCAGCCTTATACGCATACTGATGCAGTAACGGCCGATCAAAAATGGATTCAATATATAGCAGTTAAAAAAAGTTCTATAAATAACGAAAATGAAACACACCTTGAAATCTATTTTTAGTATTTATCTGCTTTTTTCTTTGTTTACAGTATCCGCACAGGAAACCAATAAACAAAAACCCAAGGATAGCATCCCAACGGAAAAATCAATCCTCCCGGATAATACAAAACCAGACAGCCTGCAAACTGCTCCCGTAAAAACAGATCGCTATGGTTTGAGAGTGGGTGTTGATTTGTTTCGACTGACCCGCGCTTTTTATGATAAAGATTATAAAGGAATTGAATTGGTGGGTGATTATCGGTTGACCAAAAAATATTATCTGGCTGTCGAAATAGGAAACGAAAAGAAAACCACCGATGATGACCGATTGAATTTCACCACCAAAGGTTCGTATTTAAAAGCGGGTTTTGACTACAATGCCTATGAAAACTGGCTCGATATGGAAAACATTATCTCCATCGGAATGCGATTGGGTTTCAGTACCTTCAACCAGGAATTGAACAGTTACAAGATTTACAATTCGAATCATTATTTTGGGGAAATTCCGTCTCTTGTTTCAGGAGAAAAATACAGCAATCTTTCCGCCAGTTGGATTGAGGTCGTAGCCGGGGTTAAGGCCAAACTGTTCAACAATGTTTTTGCCGGTTTCAGCCTTCGATTGAATCGTTTTGTTTCGAATAAAAAGCCAGCCAACTTTGACAATTTGTATATCCCGGGGTTCAACAAAACCTATAATGGTGATTTTGGAGTAGGATTCAATTATACTGTAACCTATTTCCTTCCGATTTACAAAAAGAAAGTAGTCGCTAAAGAAGAGGCTGTAAAAAAATAGTAAGATGAATTGGCTTATGAAGTAATAAGCCAATTCATCTTAACTTTCGTTACCCTATTTCTCTTATTCCTTTTATGAAAATCCATTTCATAAACAACTTCTCTCCATCCTTGGTTTTTACCGCCTGAAATTTGGGTCCGATAAGCGTACTTATCACAAATGCAGTCATTGGAACCCAAAAACCAGTTAAACTGGAATATTTCATCAGCAAATAACGGGAGGAAATAAATAATATGGTAAAAATCCCCAGTTGATATAAAAAGGCTCTTAATTGTAATCTTGTCATTTTTTTAAGTTTTTAGAGATTCTAAAAAACTAAGATACTTAGCGTCTTAGCCCCTTAGCATTTTATAAATTTACTCTTCTTCTTTTACCTGAAACTTAGTTCGCTTACTGCCTTCGTACATTTCGTATTTTACCAAACGGGCTTCAATACTGGCATTAAACAGTTTAATTTTTCTCGAAGGTTTAAGTCCGACAAACTTCAAGGCTTCGAGGTTTCCGGTGATAAACCAGGCATTGGTTCCCGGATAATTTTTCTTTAAGGTATCTCCAATATTCTTGTAGAATTCTTCCATATGAATATCCAATCGCTCATCATACGGCGGGTTGAATACGATATGCAATTTCCCTTGGGTCGTTTTTTCGGTATCAAAGAAATTGTTCTCCTCGATAGTAACATATTCATCCAAGTTGGCATTCCTGATATTGTCTTTGGCTTTATTAACCGCACTTGGCGCTTTGTCATAGCCTTTTATGGTATAATGAAATTCACGTACTTTTTTCATCAAACTGTTGACAATTTGGTCAAAAAGGTCATTATCCCAATCGTTCCATTTTTCGAAAGCAAATTCTTTTCGGTTGATATTCGCCGGAATATTGCAGGCAATCATCGCCGCTTCGGCCAGAAAAGTTCCCGAACCACACATCGGATCCAGGAAATCAGTTTGTCCGTCCCAACCGGAAAGCAACAAAATTCCTGCCGCCAAAACTTCGTTGATAGGCGCAATGTTGGTTGCCGTTCTGTACCCACGTTGGTGCAATGAATTCCCGGAAGTATCCAGTGCTACAGATACCTGATCTTTATCGATATGAATGTTGATTCTTAAATCGGGAAAAGCTTTGTCAATACTCGGACGTTGTCCTGTACGTTGTCTGAACTGATCGACTATGGCGTCCTTACATTTCTGGGAAACAAATTCGGAGTGGTTGAAATATTCCGAGTGCACCGTCGCATCAATCACAAAAGTCTGATTTGCATTGATGTATTTAGACCAATTCACTCCCAAAATCCCTTTGTATAAAGCCTGTTCATTATTGGCCTTAAACGTATAAATCGGTTTCAGGATTTTTAAAGCGGTGCGCAAAGACAAATTGGCTTTGTACATAAACCCCTTATCCCCTTTAAAACTCACCATTCGTACCCCTTGTTCAACGTCTTGGGCGCCTAACAGTTGTAACTCTTTTGCCAATATTTCCTCAAAACCAAAAAAGGTTTTGGCCACCATCTTAAAATTATTTTCCATTTTTATGTATCAATTCAAACAGCCCAAATCCTATTGAAAAATCGAACTGTAATAAAATTTAAAAGAATCCTTACGATAAACGAGTTCTATCTGTACCGATTCGCTATTTTTCAGCAAAAATACACTAAATTTGCGGACTTGAATTAATTGAAAAAGAATAAATGTCTGTAGAACAAAATCCAACAAACATAAATCAAGACCAATCAGGTGAAACCTGGTTCAGCTCTTGGTTCGACACCCCTTATTATCACATCCTTTATAAAGAACGCAATTACAGGGAAGCCCAGGTTTTCATGGACAATCTGACCCATTATCTCAATTTGCCGGAAAAAGCCAAAGTATTGGATCTGGCTTGTGGTAAAGGCCGTCACTCCATTTATTTAAACCAACTGGGATTTGATGTCGTTGGCGCCGATTTATCCGAAAACAGTATTATAGAAGCCAGCAAACAGAGTAACGAGACACTGCATTTCAAAGTGCATGACATGCGGGAAGCTTTTGAAGAAAAGTATGATGCCATTTTCAATTTGTTTACCAGTTTTGGTTATTTCGAAAATGACGATGATAATTTAACCACGCTCAAAGCCATCAAAAATAGTTTATCCGACTATGGTTTCGCCGTAATCGATTTTATGAATGTCAATCAGGTCATCAACAACCTGGTTCCGGAAGAGGTAAAAACCGTTGACGGCATCGATTTTCACCTGAAACGCTATGTAGCCGACGGCCATATTTTTAAAGAAATTGATTTTGAAGATAAAGGACAAAAATTTCATTACACCGAAAAAGTAAAAGCCTTGACTTTACAAGATTTCGAATCCATGATGGAAGAAGCCGGGATTTATCTTTTGGATATTTTTGGAGACTACAAGTTGAAAAAATTCCACAAAACCGAAAGCGAACGACTCATCCTTATTTTTAAATAATGAATTACCTTTTACCCTTACTTTCTGTTCTGTTTGGTTATTTCATTGCCTTGGTCATCAAGCCCAAAAAGAAAACCAACCTGAAATTATTATTGGCTTTTAGCGGTTCTTTTTTATTGTCGCTAACCGTTATGCATCTTTTACCGGAAGTGTATGATAGTCACAACCACAACATTGGTATCTTTATCATGCTGGGGATTTTATTCCAGATTATATTGGAATTTTTCTCCAAAGGAGCCGAACACGGACACGTACACGGGCATCCCAACATGACCCATATTCCGTGGTTGTTGTTTATCAGTCTTTGTATTCATGCCTTTCTGGAAGGATTTCCGGTAGATCATCATCATGATTTAGCCATTGGGATTGCCATTCATCACCTTCCCATTGCAATCATCCTGACGACTTTTTTCGTCAGTTCCCACCTCAACCAAAAGGCTATTTTTGTCTTCATGGTCACCTTTGCGCTAATGACCCCATTGGGTACCTTAGCCTCCGATTATTTACCCGTTTTAAATGACTATTACGCCGAAATCACTGCAATCGTAATCGGGATATTGTTTCATATTTCCTCAACTATTATTTTTGAAAGTAGCGAAGGACACAAATTCAATATTGCCAAAGTTTCGATGATTGTTTTGGGAATTGTTTTGGCTTATTTTTTATAAATTTCATGGTTATTACATCAAAAAGACACTTATATAAATATTATCTAGTATTAATACTAAGTAATTAGAATAAAATAATGTCGTATTTATTTGTTTATATGTGCTAAAAATAGTATATTTATCTCATTATGAGATATGTAGAACTTAGAAAAGAAGAATTAGAGGTATTGAAATACCTTCATCAAAACAGTCCCAATAATACTGTTAGAAAACGTAGTCAATGTATTGTTTTATCGCATCAAAGGCATAAGATTAAGGACTTGGCTTCTATTTTCAAAGTCAGTCGCAGAACGATTGAACGTTGGTTTGATAGTTGGGCTGAAATCGGGGTTGATTCCCTTGGAATAGCAGAAGGAAGAGGAGCGAAAACCCTTTTAAAAGACTATTCCATAGAGGTTTCGGAGCA
>JAKFBW010000018.1:0-7013 GCA_036676965.1 Flavobacterium sp.
ATTTATGCTTTTAAATGATATAAAATATTTATTTTTGCTCTTCGAAAAATACACACATACAATATAAATATGAGAACGATACAATTTAGACAGGCCATTTGTGAAGCAATGAGTGAAGAAATGCGTCGCGATGAGTCCATATACTTAATGGGTGAAGAGGTTGCTGAATATAACGGTGCCTACAAAGCTTCCAAAGGAATGCTGGCTGAATTTGGTGAAAAAAGAGTTATTGACACTCCAATCGCTGAGTTAGGTTATACCGGAATTGCAGTAGGTTCTGCCATGAACGGTTGCAGACCCATAGTTGAATATATGACTTTTAACTTCTGTTTGGTTGGTATTGATCAGATTATAAATAATGCTGCCAAAATGCGTCAGATGACAGGAGGTCAATTTAATGTGCCTATTGTTTTTCGTGGGCCAACAGCTTCTGCGGGTCAATTAGGGGCAACTCACTCCCAGGCTTTAGAAAACTGGTTTGCCAATACTCCAGGTCTTAAAGTGGTGGTTCCGTCTAATGTTTATGATGCAAAAGGACTTTTGAAATCAGCTATCCGTGATAATGATCCTGTAATTTTTATGGAATCAGAGCAAATGTATGGTGATAAAGGGGAAGTGCCGGATGGAGAATATACAATTCCGTTGGGTGTTGCCGATATCAAGCGTGAAGGTACTGATGTAACTATAGTGTCGTTTGGTAAAATTATCAAAGAAGCTTATATCGCAGCAGATGAATTGGCAAAAGAGGGAATCTCTTGTGAGATTGTCGATTTGAGAACGGTTCGTCCTATGGATTATGATACTATCCTAAACTCTGTTAAAAAGACAAACAGATTAGTGGTTCTTGAAGAGGCTTGGCCCTTTGCAAGTGTTGCTTCTGAAATAACCTATATTGTTCAAGAACGTGCTTTCGACTTTTTGGATGCGCCTATTCAACGTATTACTACAGCTGATACGCCAGCGCCATATTCTCCGGTATTATTGGCAGAATGGTTGCCAAATGCTAACGATGTCGTAAAAGCAGTGAAAAAAGTAATGTATAAATAATACATTAATCAATACTATTAAGACTTCATCATACGTTAGTGTGATGAAGTTTTTTTTTAAAGTAACATTATGAAAAAAAATATTTTGTTTTTTTTATTTGTTTTGGTGGCGAATGTTGTGTTTGGTCAGACAAAGGTGAGCGGGGTTATCGTAGATAAAATGAACCAACCGGTCCCTTTTGCCAACGTCATCTTTAAAGATTCAAATATAGGGATTATGTCCAATGAAGACGGACGTTTTTATATAGAGTCTGATAAGGATTATACCATATTAATTGTTACTTCGGTTGGGTTTTCTGATGCGGAAATTATGCTGACCAAAGCGGTCAACTATGATTTTAAGATACAATTAAAAGAAGCCGAAAGTTTGAAAGAAGTGGTCGTTTATACCGGAAAAACTTCCAAGAAAAATAATCCTGCTCTTGATATTTTGAGAAAAATATGGGAACGAAAACGTAAAAACGGTTTGTCTCTTTTTGACCAATATCAAATGGAAAAATATGAAAAAGTAGAATTTGACATGAATACCATTGATAGTGCTTTTATGAAAAGTAAGCTGTTTAAGGGGATGGAATTCGTTTTTAAACATATAGATACTTCAAGGGTTACCGGAAAAACCTATTTGCCTATTTTTATAAATGAATCGCTGTATGATGTTTATGGAAACAATAAATTAAATAAGGTAAAAGAGAAGATTAAAGCCAATAAAAATTCCGGTTTCAGCGATAACCAGCAAATAATGTCTTTCATTAAAGATTTGTATTCAGATTATGATATTTACAATAATCACCTGACTTTTTTTGACAAAAGTTTTACCAGTCCGTTATCAAAAACGGGAATCGATGTGTATAATTATGTGTTGAGGGATAGTGCTTATATTGATAAAAAATGGTGTTATAATATTTTGTTTTATCCCAGGAGGAAAAATGAACTGACCTTCAAAGGGGATTTTTGGGTAAATGACACCACGTTTGCTATCAGGAAAATAAATATGGCAGTGACCAAAAGTGCCAATATCAACTGGGTAAAAGATATTTATATCGAGCAGGAATTTGAAGTGCAAAACGATTCGGTTTTTCTGTTGACCCGGGATTATATGATGTCGGATTTTGCTTTGAATAAAAAAGAAAAGTCTAAAGGATTGTACGGAAAACGTACGACACTGTATCAAAATCATCAATTCAATGTAGAAAAGCCGGCTAATTTTTATAAGGAAGAAGTCAATTATATCGATAATGAAGTGTATAACCGATCGGAAGCCTATTGGGAAGAAAACCGTTTTGAGAATTTAAATAAAGATGAGCGTGGGGTGTATAAGATGTTAGATACCTTACAAACGGTTAAAAAGTTTCAGCGATTGTATAATTTGGTCTCCATTTTGGGAAGTGGTTATGTTCAGTTTGGGCATATCGATTTTGGGCCGATATTTTCCACTTTTGGATTCAATGAGGTAGAAGGAATCCGATTGCGCGCTGGGGGAAGAACTTATTTTGGGCCTAATGATACCTGGCGTTTACAAGGGTATACCGCATATGGATTTGATGATAATAAATTCAAATACGGGATTTCTGGAAAATGGATGGTTGATAAGAAAAACCGATTGATTATTTCTGGAGGAAATAGAAGAGATGTGGAGCAAATAGGAGCCAGTTTAACCACTACAAATGATGTGTTAGGCAGGAGCTTTGCTTCGTCATCCTTGTTTTCAACAGGGAGTAACGGAAAATTAACCAATATCAACCTGACCAATGTAGGAATCGAAATAGAACCAGTTAAAAACTTGACTTTTCAAACCGGTTTTTCGTATAGAACTTTAGAGTCGGCATCCAATACATTTAGTCTGGATTACTATACAGATGCAACAAATACTACTAAGAAAAGTCAGGTAAAACAATCGGAAGTTAATTTTCAGGTCGAATATTCTCCGAATAGAAAAACGATTGGTTATGGGGTGGAAAGAGATGACGTAGATAGTCCTTTTAGTCGTTTCTATGTGAATTACAGTCATGGTTTCAAAGGTTTGTTGAATAGTGATTTCAAATACGAAAAAGTACAATTGTACTATAAGCAGCCCATTATAATTGGTCCTTTAGGAAGGTCGAATGTAATTGTTGAACTGGGGAAGACATTCGGAACGATACCTTTGGGCTTGTTGAATGTTATTCCGGGAAATCAATCGTATTTCTCTATTGATAATACCTTTAGTAATTTGAATTTTTACGAATTTGTAACCGACCAATATGCTACGTTACAATGGGAGCACAACTTTGGAGGAAGGATTTTGTCTCGGGTGCCTTTCATGAGAAAGTTGAATTGGAGAGAAATTATTGGGGCAAGGGGTGTTTATGGAACAGTGTCTGATGCGAATAGGAATATTAATGCTTCGGGACTGGTTTATACAGCCCCGGAGAATATGTACTGGGAGTACAGTGCCGGAATCGGGAATATTTTCAAGGTCTTCCGTATTGATTTTACGTGGAGGGGTAATTATTTGAATACTCCAGACACACAACGTTTTTCAGTAAAAGGTTCCTTTGGATTTTATTTTTAAAGCTTTTGTTTTAGGATAGATAATTCTTGTAAGAAACAGCTTTTTAAACTACTTTTGCAATCGAAAAATTGAATTTAAGATAAAAAAATAAAAATGACTGCAGACAAATTAACCACTTTCGATGTGTTGATCGAAATTCCAAGAGGAAGTAGAAATAAATACGAGTACGATTTTGAAATAAAAAGAATGCGTTTCGACAGAATGTTGTTCTCTTCTATGATGTACCCAGCTGATTATGGATTTATTCCGGAAACTTTGGCTTTGGATGGTGACCCGTTAGACGTTTTGGTTTTAGTAAATGAACCAACTTTTCCTGGATGTGTAATGGAGGTAAAACCAATCGGAGTTTTCCACATGGCAGATGATAAAGGACCGGATGAGAAAGTTATCTGTGTACCGGTTTCTGATCCAATCTGGAATTCATTAGAAAATCTAACGGATATCAATCCACATTTATTGAAAGAGATTGAGCACTTCTTCCAAGTGTACAAAGATCTTGAAAACAAACAAGTAGATGTTGAAGGTTGGGGAGACGTGAACGAAGCATTCGCTATCATAAAAGAATGTACAGAGCGTTTTAATCAAATTGAAAACAAGCCGGAAGGATTATTTAGTATTAAATAATTTTTAGCTACATATTTTATAAAAAAAGCAATATTCTTAATTGAGTATTGCTTTTTTGTTTAAATTCGTTTTGTTACATTATTAGTTTAACCTAAAACCAAATGAATTTATGAATGCATTTATGATTTATTTGCCAATAGTTATGGCAATTATTGGACTTTTGTTTATGTCAATTAAAAGAGCTTGGGTATTAAAACAAGATGCCGGGGATGGAAAGATGGCCGCCATCTCAGAACACATTTATGAGGGCGCATTGGCTTTTCTCAAGGCGGAATATAGGTTGTTGGCCGTGTTTGTGGTTTTGGCAAGTATTGTATTGGCAGGAGTTACTTTTTTGCCGGGGGTTAAAACACATTTATTAATAGTAATTGCATTTATTTTTGGCGCTTTCTTTTCTGCTTTGGCGGGAAATATGGGGATGAGAATCGCCACTAAAACCAATGTAAGAACCACACAGGCAGCTCGTACCAGTCTGCCTCAGGCACTGAAAGTTTCTTTTGGTGGAGGGACAGTTATGGGATTGGGTGTAGCCGGATTGGCTGTGCTGGGTTTGACCTCGTTTTTTATCTTTTTCTTTCAGGTTTTTATGGGAGGGGTTTGGACAGATACCGAAGGAATGACGGTGGTTTTAGAAACTCTTGCAGGATTTTCTTTGGGGGCGGAGTCGATTGCTTTGTTTGCTCGTGTTGGAGGAGGGATTTATACTAAAGCGGCCGATGTGGGCGCTGATTTGGTGGGTAAAGTAGAAGCGGGTATTCCTGAGGATGATCCTCGTAATCCGGCGACTATTGCTGATAATGTTGGGGACAATGTTGGGGATGTTGCCGGAATGGGTGCCGATTTATTCGGGTCTTACGTAGCGACAGTTTTGGCAGCCATGGTTTTGGGGAATTATGTGATAAAAGACATGGGTGGAAACATTCAGGATGCTTTCGGAGGAATTGGACCTATTTTATTACCTATGGCGATTGCCGGTTTTGGAATTTTATTCTCTATTATCGGTACGATGTTGGTGAAAATTTCGGATGATAATGCCAAAGAAGCCCAAGTGCAGAAAGCATTAAATAAAGGAAATTGGGTTTCTATTATTTTAACGGCTATAAGTTGTTACTTTTTAGTACAATATATGTTGCCTACAACAATGAAAATGGAGTTTTTTGGAGAAGGAATTCAAGATGTTTCTTCTATGAGAGTTTTTTATGCTACTATTATAGGTTTGATTGTGGGTGGAGCTATTTCTTCGGTAACCGAATATTATACGGGATTAGGGACTAAGCCTGTAATGGCTATAGTTCAAAAATCGAGTACAGGTGCTGGGACCAATGTTATTGCAGGTTTGGCTACAGGAATGATTTCTACTTTTCCAACGGTGTTGTTGTTTGCTGCAGCAATTTGGTCATCGTATGCTTTGGCCGGATTTTATGGTGTGGCTTTGGCAGCTTCGGCAATGATGGCGACTACAGCGATGCAATTGGCTATTGATGCTTTCGGGCCGATATCGGATAATGCAGGTGGAATAGCAGAAATGAGTGAGTTGCCAAAAGAAGTGCGTACCAGAACCGATATTTTGGATTCTGTCGGGAATACTACCGCTGCAACAGGAAAAGGATTTGCAATTGCATCGGCAGCGTTGACTTCATTGGCTTTATTCGCGGCTTATGTTACGTTTACCGGAATTGACGGAATCAATATTTTCAAAGCGCCTGTATTGGCGATGTTGTTTGTGGGCGGAATGATTCCGGTAGTTTTTTCGGCATTAGCGATGAATTCCGTTGGGAAAGCGGCGATGGATATGGTGTACGAAGTGCGACGTCAGTTTAAGGAAATTCCGGGCATTATGGAAGGAACCGGAAAACCGGAATATGGGAAATGTGTGGAGATTTCGACAAAAGCCGCTTTACGCGAAATGATGTTACCGGGGATTTTGACCATCGGTTTTCCTATCGCAATTGTTATTCTGGGGAAATTGGTTTACGGAAACAACAACCAGCTGATTGCGGAAATGTTGGGAGGATATATGGCCGGAGTTACCGTTTCGGGGGTGCTTTGGGCCGTTTTTCAAAACAATGCCGGAGGTGCTTGGGATAATGCTAAAAAATCTTTTGAAGCAGGGGTTTTAATTAATGGAGAGATGACCTATAAAGGTTCGGATGCGCATAAAGCAGCGGTTACCGGAGATACGGTTGGTGATCCGTTCAAAGATACTTCAGGCCCATCTATGAATATATTGATCAAATTAACCTGTTTGATTGGTTTGGTAATCGCTCCAATTTTAGGAAATGGAAGCCATACGATTGCAGCAACCGCTTCTTGTTGTACTACAATGGGCGCCTGTACTTCGATGTCTGCAGCCGAATGTGTAGCAAAAGGCTGTACGAATAAGAATTGTGAGCATATGCTTGCTGGTTCAGTAATGACCGAAGCTGTTTCTAAAGAAGTTACTATTGAAAAAACAAATGTTGACGGGAAAGTAAAAGCAACTATCACAACTACGCTAAACGGCAAAGTTGATGTTCAAAGTTTCGAAGGGACAGATGAAGAAGTTCAGGCTAAGATTGATGCTTTGAAATAATATTTAAAATGATAATATGCAAACAAAATGCCTCGCGACTGCGAGGCATTTTTGTTTTTATAATTTGTAAAATCGGCCGTTCTAGAATAAACCGTGCATTTCGGCATCAATTCTGTGGATGATGTTTCCTAAGTCTTCAGGATTGTCTACAAAATTAATTTTGTCTACATCAATAATTAATAACTTTCCTCTGTCATAGGTGTGAATCCAGGCTTCGTAA
>JAKFBW010000019.1:0-156553 GCA_036676965.1 Flavobacterium sp.
TTATTTCCCGGATTCACTTCGGTATGGTCAATAATCAGTTTGTCATTTCCGGCAAAAACAAAAGTCATTTTGGCTTCTGTTTTGCCGTCCACAGTAATAAAGAAATTCCCCTTTTTGTCATTAAAATCTACATTTATACTTTCATTCATGCTTTTCTGTTTTTTTTAATGTTGCATCGGAATTTCCATTAATAAAAATTTAGCATCGCTTGTGGCTTTGATGTCTAAGGTTTTAAAATCGGTTATTCCTAAACCGTCACGGGTTTCCAATTCCTGACCGTCAACAGTTATCGTTCCGGAAATTACAAAAACATACATTCCGTTTCCTTCTTTTTTGATTTCATAAGTTTTAGAAAAATCTTTGTCAAAGTCTGCCAAATGAAACCAAGCATCCTGATGGATCCAAACACCGGCATCATCTGGATTTGGTGATAATATTTGAGCAAAATTATTTTTTTGTTCTGTAGTGTCTAAAGTGATTTGTTGGTAGCGTGGCTCCACATTTCTGGTCTTTGGAAACAACCAAATTTGGAATAATTTAGTTCTTTGATCTGCATTTGGATTGAACTCACTGTGTTGAATTCCCGTACCGGCACTCATTACCTGAACATCACCCGTTTTTATGGTGGCGGCATTTCCCATACTGTCTTTGTGGGCTAAATCGCCTTCGAGCGGGATAGTGATGATTTCCATGTTGTCGTGAGGATGTGTTCCAAATCCCATTCCCGGTGCAACGGTGTCATCATTTAAAACGCGTAGGGTTCCAAACTGTACTCTATCCGGATTGTACCAGCTTGCAAAACTAAAACTATGGTATGCGTTTAACCATCCGTGATCTGCGTGTCCTCTTGTATCTGCTTTGTGTAAAACTGTAGTTGCCATGATATTTTTTGTTTATTGATTATTATATTACAAATGTACATCCGTCATAAGCATTTTGCACTTAACCTAGATTAAGAAGTGAGTAGTGTTCAGAATTTTAGTAATCAGTTTTTTCGAACAATTTTAATGTTAACTGACCACTCAGTACTGATTACTGTCAACTACTTTCGGAGTAACTTGGCTTTCATCTTACTAAAAAATTCTGGCGTTACACCTATATAGGAAGCAATTTGTTTTTGAGGGATTTTATGGGTCAGATTACCATATCTTTTATTGAATTTATCAAAGCGTTCTTCGGCCGATAAACTTAAATTATCCATCAGGCGCTCTTGGTGGGCCACTAATGAATTTTCGGTAAGGATTCTAAAAAAGCGTTCCAGCTTAGGGATTTCAGTATACAGTTGTTCCTGATTTTCTTTAGAAAGTAGCACCACTTCGGCATCTTCTAAAACTTCGATAAAAAGATTGCCGGGTTTTTGGGATATTAAACTGTACATATCGCTTATCCACCATCCTTCGCAGGCAAAGCTTAAAACGTGCTCTACGATATTGTCATTGATGTTGAAACTTCTTAAAATGCCTGAGTTTACAAAATAAGAATGTTTGCAAATTTGCCCCGAATTCAGCAGGATACTTTTGGCTTTATACTGATGAATTTCAGTTTTACTTAAGAAAAGTTGCTTTTCTTCAGCAGTAAGTTGAACGTGTTTTTCTATATTGTTTAGAATCAGAGACATTGTTCTTTTTTAAGAATTGACACTGCAATATAACTATTTTGACGCTTTTGTTTTTTTCTTAATTCGAATAATTCATCAACAATAGAAAAAAAGAGGTCAGTAATTTTATCTAAACAAATTATAAGGCAAAGTTGGTTTAAGTGTCTATTTGTTAAAAAACCTAAATATGCAAAATTCTGCTTTTTGAAATGGTTTAATCCAAAATAGTAACCGGGTTTAGGTTATGAAGAAGAATTTTATGTTAGTTCTATTATTGAATATTTGTTTTTTGTACAATTAATTTAATTAACATTGCAATTAAAATTATTATAGTAGTATTGAGCAGGGTTCCAAATGAGAATTTGGACGCAAAACAAGGAGTTTTATAGTAAAATAGCAATTTGCATGTTTGTAGTAACTATTCACAATGTCTGAAACAAAAACAATTAACAATAAACTATTGGTTACAGAACTTATGGAGGGTAATGAAAAAGCCTTTAGTGAGCTTTTTAATACCTATTGTAATGATGTTTATGCTTATAGTTTGAGTATGCTTAAAAACCAAGTCCTTGCAGAAGAAATAGTTCAAGAGGTATTCTTAAATATCTGGTTGCATAGAGACAGGCTGAATCCTGATTTATCATTCAAGTCCTATGTGTTTACCATTACACGTAACTTAACATTTAATCTTATTAGTAAAGTAGCAAATAGCCATAAGCTTAAGGAAGAAGTGTTTTATGCAAGTCAAAAGTCATATAGCCCAATTGAAGATAGCATTGCAGAAGCTGATTATGATGCTATAAAGAACAAGGCCATTGAACAATTGCCTCCCAAGCGTAGAATTATTTTTGAAATGTCCCGTAATGAAGAAATGAGTTACGAAGAAATAAGCAAAAAATTGAATATTTCTGTAAGTACCGTAAAAGGTCAAATGAGTAAAGCCTTAGCAGAAATTAGAATTTTTTTGGAAACGCACGAAGATGTTACACTTCTAATAACCCTTCTTTCATCCCGTTGGCTGGAATAATGATTAGTTAATTAAATTTTTTTCAAAAAAAATAACTTCCAAGTAGTACTTTTTGTTTTCTCATCTGTATTATATACAAGAACGTATATTATGCAACACGAGAACCATATCCAAAATTTATTAAAAAAATTCATTCTGAACCAATGCTCTAAAGAGGAGGTTGATGAAGTTGTACAGTATATCCAAGGCTTAACTGAATCAAGTGGACTACCAACCGTAGAAGAGGTGCTGGCAATTTTAGATGAAAAACCAATGATGACTGAGCTTGATGCCAGTCGCATTAGGAACAAAATACTAGCAGTTCCTCAAAATCAACAAAAGACATCGTTAAAAAAGAAATCCTATTTCATGAAATATGCAGCTGCCGCTATTTTTGTGGGTGTTTTAGCTTCAGCTTATTTTTTTAAGAATGTTATTTTTAACGGACCGGTTCAAGTTACTCCAACAATTGCCAAACAAGATAAAAATGTCCTTGAACCAGGAACTAATAAAGCAACACTTACCCTAAGTAATGGATCGCAAATAGCTTTAGTAAATGGAACTTCATTGAAAACACAAAATGCCAAAAGTAATGGTGAAGAAATCATTTATGAAGCTAAAGAAAGAAATACAACTGAGGTAGTCTATAATTATCTGACAATTCCCAGAGGAGGTAAATTCTTTATTAAGTTGTCCGATGGTACTCAGGTGTGGTTAAATTCGGAAACCAAATTAAAATTCCCGGTAGCTTTTATTGAAGGACAAACCAGACAAGTCGAATTAGTTTATGGTGAAGCCTATTTTGATGTTTCACCAAGTACAAAGCATAAAGGGGCGCATTTCAAAGTCTTGAGTGATAAACAGGAAGTAGATGTTATTGGTACCGAATTTAATATCAAAGCTTATAAAGATGAAGCTAATAGCTATACAACCCTAGTTGAGGGCAAGGTCGATGTAAGTATTGGAAAAAGTAAGCAACGATTAATGCCAAATCAACAATTCAATTTAAATACCAAGACAAGCAATTCGTTTGTGAAAAATGTAGATGTTTATAATGAAATATCATGGAAAGAAGGGGTCTTTAGTTTCGAAAATATCACACTAAAAGATATGATGAAAGTACTGTCTCGCTGGTATGATGTTGATTTTGTATTCAAAAATAAAGCAATTGAAAACGAAATTTTTGATGGGGTTTTAAGAAAAAACCAAAGCTTAGATGAAATTTTGAGAAGTATTAAAAATTTTAAAATTATAAAAAAATATGAAATAAAAGATAAAGAAGTAATCCTGGAATAAAAAACAGGGAAGGAAGTATAACCTTACTCTGTAAAGCTGACTTCATTCCAACTATTTTACTATTAACCTATTGTATAACCAACCAAACCAAAAAAAATTATGAAAATTAAAGTACTTGATGTCTTAGGTCTCGTTAGAGAAAGGCTAATTAAAACTGTTATGAGAGCATTTGTTTTTTTATGGTGCACCAATGTTTTTTGTCTCAATGTGGGCAACGCATTTGCGCAAGTGAATGTAACTATTGAAAAAAATCAATCGGCAACAATTTATCAGGTGTTTAAAATTATAAAACAGCAGACCGATTTGAATTTTGTTTACCCCAGAAAAGTTTTTAAAGACATTCCAGATGTTGAATTAAAAAAAGGAACAATTACAGTGTCTAAATTATTAGGACAATGTCTTTCAAGTAATAATCTCGATTTTGAGGTAACAGCAGATAATACAATCTTAATTAAAGAAAAGCCTGTAATGGTGCGTAAAGAAGTGCAGCAGAAAGCGATAAGTGGAAAAATTACTGATGGTTCTGGACAGCCTATTCCAGGGGTAAATATTATTGAAAAAGGAACTAAAAATGGAGTTCAAAGTGATTTTGATGGTAACTTTTCATTAAAGCTAAAAAGCGAAAAGGCGATATTGGTGGTTTCTTATATTGGTTTTAAAACAAAAGAAATTTTAGTAGAAGGGCAAACTAATCTTACGATTAAATTAGAAGAAGACTCCGCTAAGCTAGAAGAAGTGGTTGTTGTGGGGTACGGTTCCGTTAAGAAAAAAGACTTGACCGGATCGGTAGTTTCTGTTGGCGCTGAACAATTGGAAGGCAGGTCGAATAGTAATGTACTTCAATCTATTGCAGGACAGGCGACGGGTGTGCAAATTACACAGTCCCAAGGTGCCCCTGGTCTTGCACCTACAGTAAAAGTACGTGGTGCTTCTTCGATAAATGCAGGTACTACCCCGCTTTATGTTATAGATGGTATTCCGTTGGAAGATAATACAACTAATTCAACTGATACGGGAATTACTACCGGAAGTAATTTAAGCTTTAACCGAAATCCATTGAATTTTATTAATCCTAATGATATTGAGTCGATTGATATATTGAAAGACGCATCTTCTGCAGCCATTTATGGTTCCAGGGGGGCAAATGGTGTTGTTATCATTACCACCAAGCAAGGAAAAGCAGGTAAAACCAAAATTGACGCAACTTTTGAGTCTGGTTTTTCTCATGTCAACCGTAAGACTGATATGATGAATGCTTCAGAATTTATTGCCTTCAACACGGCTGCAAGAAATAATTCATGGGCGACAATTGTTGCTGCAAATCCATCGGCTACAAGAGGAATTAATGTAACTGTTCCTGTGGAATTCTCTGATCCGGCGTGGATTGCCCGTATCGGAAATGGAACCGACTGGCAGGATGTTGCATTTAGAACTGCACAAAACAGAAATTTTCAATTGTCGGCTTCTGGTGGTAACGAGAAAACACAATTTATGGTGTCAATGGGTTATCTGAATTCAGAAGGTGTTGTTGATAGTAACACTTACGAACGAATCAATCTAAGATCCAATATCAAGCATAAGTTCAATGATAAAGTTCGTATGGGTATGAACATTGGTCTTAGCCGTGCAAAAGAAGCACCATACGGTACAGGTGGAAAAAGTGACGTGGTGAGTTTGGCTTTGCAAAGTGATCCATTTTTCCCCCTTTATGTTGAAACGGGAAGTCTTGGTTTTAAAGATCCTAGTTCAATTTGGAATACATTTTCTAAATATGGTTTCCAGCTTTGGCATCCTTATGCATTAACCAGGGAGGCAATTGCTAAAAAAATAACGAATATATCTACGGTTACTTCTTATCTTGAATGGGATGTTATTAAAGATTTAACTCTTAAAACTTCTGCGAGTTCTAATATTGAGAATACAGTTCATAATTTCTATTGGAATGCAGGCCAGAACTGGGGATATTCAGGATGGGTACCAGCGCAAGCCGATTTCAAAACGCTGCAATCTAATAATTGGATTTCAGAAACTACGCTAAATTACAATAAGACATTTAATGAAAATCACAATCTAAATTTATTGGCCGGGTATTCTGTTCAGGAGCAACGTACCGATTTGAGTAGTATGACCGCGGGTAGTTTTCCGAATGATTTAGTACATACCTTGAATGCAGGTGTTGTGAATGCAGGTAACACTTTTTCAGAAGAGTGGTCATTGGTTTCTTATTTGTCCCGTGCCAATTATTCTTATAAAGGTAAATATTTGGCGTCTGCAGCCATTAGAGCTGATGGTTCTTCCCGTTTTGGAGCCAATAACAGATGGGGGTATTTCCCGTCAGGATCGCTTGCATGGCGTATGTCTGAAGAATCTTTTCTAAAGGATGTTTCTTGGATAAGTAACATGAAAGTTAGGTTAAGCTATGGAGCGACAGGTAACAATCAGATTCCAAACTACGGATTGATTGGGGTATTAGGTTATAGTCCATATGTAAATTCAACTACCGTAAACCAAGGGATTTATACCTCAAACTTTGCTGATAAAAATTTGAAATGGGAAAAAACGGGTCAGACCAACTTTGGGGTTGATTTCAGTGTTTTTAATGGACGTGTGAGATTTACCGGTGATATCTATTATTCAAAAACGAAAGATTTGCTGCTTAATGTGCCTATTCCAATTCTTTCCGGTTTCTCTTCTACTTTGACGAACATAGGGGAACTGGAAAACAGAGGATTTGAAATAAATCTTAGTACTCAAAATATCGACAGAGAATTCAAATGGAGTACTGACTTTAATATTTTTGCCAACCGAAATAAAGTGTTAAAACTGGGTGTAAATGATGCTCCAATAGATATTAATGTAAGTAGTATGACATCACGCACAGCTGTAGGAGAACCAATAGGGATGTATTATGGTTATGTTGTTGACGGTGTAATTATGTCAAAAGCGGAGTTGGAGAGCAAAGCTTATCCGGTATGGCTAGGCAGTGAAGCGGGTGATCCAAAGGTAAAGGATGTTAATAGTGATGGTAAAATTGATTCCAATGATCGTACCTATCTGGGTAACTATCAGCCTGATTTTCAGTGGGGATTGACGAATAATTTTTCTTACTCTGGATTTGAACTTTCCGTTTTGTTACGCGGTTCACAAGGTGGAGAAATTCTTAACCATAATGCACGATATTTGAAATCAGGTGTAGGTGGAGGTAACCGTAACATGTATGCTGTTGTAAATAATTACTGGAAATCTGATGCAGATCCTGGAAACGGAATGATTCCTAAACCTCGTATGTTGCCAACTACTGTTCGCGATTTTGGGTCGAGTTACTGGGTTGAAGACGGATCATTTGTTCGTATCCAAAATATACGTCTAGGGTATAATTTACCAAAAAAGTTAGTTGAAAAAATAAAGGTAAGTAACATAAAGTTATACCTAAACATGGAAAATGTACATGTGTTCTCTGATTATTTAGGTTATGATCCGGAAGGCAGTACTTATCAATCTGGTGTATTGGTAGGCTTTGATTATGGTGCTTATCCAAATCCTTTTACTGCTACTGCCGGAATAAATATTAGTTTTTAAAATCTAGACCAAATCATTTAAAACTTAAGAAAATGAAAAAAATAATATATATCATACTTTGTTGCAACTTATTCCTATTGGGATGTAGTTCAGATTTTTTGGATAAAGCGCCTATTTCAAATGCTAATGAAGAGAATTTCTATAAATCCCAGAAGGATATTGAAACAGGGATGTGGTCTGCTTACAATTCGCTTTATACCTTGTACGGTCCTGAAAGTCTGCCATCGTTCTATGGCGAGTTAATGTCCGATAATGCATATAGTGATAATGCTGCCGGAAGAATACAAGACTATGAAAGTTTTGAATTGCACACGATGACTATCGATAATGAGTTAGTATTCAATTTCTGGAATAATTACTATAAGGCAATCTATACTGTAAATAATATTATTGTCAGTGCCGAAAAATTGGAATTTGCTAATCGGGATGCTTTAATTGGTGAAGCTAAGTTTTTACGTGCGTTATACTATTTTGATATGGTTCGTGCCTGGGGTGATGTACCATTGGTCATAACTCCATTGAGTATTGCTGATGCTTATGCACAAGGGCGCACGCCAAAGGTGCAAGTTTATGCTCAAATTGTTGCCGATCTTGATTTTGCGGCAGCTAAATTACCGGTAAAAACAAGTCAGCGTTTTGTAGGTGCTGCCAGCCAGGAAGCGGCCAATACTTTACTTGGTAAGGTGTATCTAACTATGGGTGATAAAACAAAAGCTGCTGAAACTTTGTTGAAAGTGTATGGCAAGTTCAGTCTGGTGCCTTATGCCGATTTGTGGAATTTAACTAAGAAAAATGGTGCGTCGTCTATTTTTGAGATTCAATATAAAGGTGGTGTGTCCAATCCATACAGTTTGTATTGGGCCATGTTCTCACCGGTTGATAATCGTGTGGTTACGGCTTGGGGAGGAGGATTTAATCAGGTTACCAATGATTTATGGAATGCCTATGAAACGGCTGACCCAAGGAGAGCTATTTCTATTCAAAATGGGTACACAACGGCTAATGGCTCATTTGTAAACGTGAAATTTCCAATTAAATGGAAAGATACAGCTGCCCCAGTTGCTGGTTTAAGGGAAGCTTCAAATAATAACTTTATCATTCTTCGTTATGCAGATGTTCTTTTAATGCTGACAGAAGCAACTTCAGACCCAAAATACATGAACGAAGTTCGTGCCCGTGTTGGCTTACTAGCTTATGGTAGTGTAGGTTATCCAACTAAGTACAATACGGTTGAGTTAGCTCTGGAACATGAAAGTCAGGTCGAATTTGCATCTGAGTTCCATCGTTGGTTTGATTTAGTAAGAACGGGAAGAGCAATTCCAGTGATTAAAAGCAGCAATAAAAATATTACGATTACAGAAGAGGATTTATTATTGCCGATTCCGTTTTTGGTAATTAATCAAAATCCGGATGTGATTACTCAAAACGAGGCTTATAAATAAAAATTAGTATTTGAGTTAGTGTTAGTTTGGTTAGTTGTAAAGACCGCTTGCTTGTCGAATAGACAGTTGCGGTCTTTTGCTTTTTTGGATTTTTTATCTTGTAATAAAGTTATTTTGCTTTCTTAATTCGAATAATTTTTAAACATATAAATCCATAATAACCTTGAAAATCGGATGTTGAAAGAAGCCATGGTAATAATGACTAAAGCAATAATGGGAATGATTCTTAAATCGAATCTTTCTGTGAAAAATTGTTGCGCAATTATGTAAGTTGCAATTCCTTGAGCTACGGTCAGTCCATAGTTGAGATACATGGCACCAAAGAAATATCCCGGTTCTTTTTCAAATTTAAATTGGCAATGCGAACAACGGGCATTCATCTTTGGGAATCCGAATTTGAAAAAGATGCTTTTTTCATTGAAAACTTTTCCCTGATGGCAATGTGGACATTCATTGCTGAGGATGTGAAAGATAGCGTGTGACATTTTTATTAATTTTTATCAAAGGTATTTTTTATTCATGTCCCATTTGTTTTCTATATTCGCTACTTATAGCACAATAAAGACATTTTGCCGTATGAAAAAATATCCTATTTATACGATTGAACAGTTCAATTGCAATTCGGTGCATAGTGATTTGTATATGAATACGTTTAAAAATCACTTGCTGAATCACAGTTTTATAGAGAAACCACATCGGCACAATTTCTATGTTTTAGTTTTTTTTACCCATGGTTCGGGGACTCATGAGATCGATTTTGACCGCTTTGAGATTCGGCCGGGAAGTGTTTTTGTGTTGCAGCCGGGACAGATGCACCATTGGAATTTATCCAATGATATCGATGGTTTTGTGGTCTTTTTTTCAAAGGAAATCTACAACCTCTATTTTGGACAAAAAGACATTGAGGATTATCCTTTTTATGCTGCGGTACATACTTCCCCCGAAATCGTATTGGATTCAGACGAAGTCAAGGCCATTTTACCTTATTTTAAGATTTTGATTCATGAGGGAAATGGAAATCAGTTGTTGAAACAGGATAAACTATTGAATGTATTGGATAGCATTCATATCGAATTGGCCCGGAAATATGTTGAGGTATATGAATACCATACACATTCCTACAATGTTAAAATTAAAAATTTTGCCTTGCTGTTAGAACAAAAATTCAAGACCGAAAAGGCAGCTTTTTTCTATGCCGAACAACTTCATATTACACTAAAACACCTGAATCGTATTTGTAATGAAATTTTAAACAAAACCACGACACAGCTGATTACCGACAGGATTCTACTCGAGGCCAAACGGATGTTGCTGGAGAAAAAATTCTCCATTAATGAAATTGCCACCGAATTGGGCTATGATGATTATTCGTATTTCACCCGATTATTTAAAAAACATACCGGAATGACCCCTTCCGTTTTTCGGGAGCATAAAGGACAATCGGAAAGTAATTGAAGCGTTGGTTCGAGGTATCATTTTTATCCTAAAAAAAGCAATATAAAATGACGTTTTATACTTGTTTTGAATTATAAATCAAATTGTTTTTGTTTGCATAAATCGATTGTCCTTAGCTTCCGCAGTCGAGTGTCAAATATTTGAAGAATGCGAAAAAAGAAAAGCTGTTTGAGCGATAGCGAGTTCTTTTCTTTTAGCATTCGAAAACTAATTTGACCGACGAGGAAGCTCAGACTTGAAATCGAAGATTCATGAATACCAAAAAACAATAAGAACGCATGAATATTTTTTTGTTTCTTTTTTGATCAAGCAAAAAAGAAAATGGGTAAATCTAATTTTCACTTTTAATAAAAACGTCATTGGTAGTGTTTTTTGTGGAGCAAAACGAGACAAAAGATGCCTGTTTGCCACAGGCAGGTATCGAGAACCGTTTTAAGTTCTGATATATCAAACTTTAATCAATAGGTAACTTGTACCAAAGCAGCGGCTTTTTTCGCTCTTTCGACAATTTTCTCTATCGGGGTTTCTAAAGTGTCATGGGTCAGGGCAACGCCCATTCTTCTGTAAGGGCGGGAACTCGGTTTTCCAAAAATCCTGAAATCCGTTTTCGGTAGGGCAGCAATTTTTTCGATACCTGTAAAAGAAGGATTCGTTGAATGTTCTGATGCTAAAATCACGGCACTCGCTCCGGCTTTTTCCAAAGTGATTTCTGCAATAGGCAGACTTAAAATCGCACGTAAATGCAATTCGAATTCGTTGAAATTTTGGGTTCCTGCCAACGTCACCATGCCGGTATCGTGCGGGCGGGGGGAGAGTTCAGAGAAATAAACGCCATCATCGGCCAGGAAAAATTCTACACCAAAAAGTCCAGCGCCACCTAAGGCTTCGGTTACTTTTTCGGCCATGTCCTGTGCTTCATATAAATCTTTGTCTGTAATCAATGCCGGTTGCCAGCTTTCCTGATAATCGCCCCGTTCCTGACGGTGACCTATGGGTGCACAAAACAATGTCGGGTTGTTATTTTGAACTACCGTCAGTAAGGTGATTTCCGAATTGAATTTCACAAAAGCTTCTACAATCACTTCAACTACATCACCACGCGAACCTGCCACGGCATACTCCCAGGCTTTTTCGATGCTTGCACTGAGCTCTGCCGAAGTGTCGCCTTTGATAGTCGATTGCCCTTTTCCGGATGAAGACATTAAGGGTTTTACCACACAGGGAATACCCACTTCTGCTACGGCTTTGGTTAACTCTTCGGCGGTGGTGGCATAACGGTAATTGGCGGTTTTTAGTCCGAGTTCTTTGGCAGCCAAATCACGGATGGCTTTGCGGTTCATCGTAAAGTTGGCCGCTTTTGCCGAAGGAACCACCGTAATGCCCTGCTTTTCGTAATCGTAAAAACGTTCGGTGCGGATGGCTTCTATTTCGGGAACGATAAAATCGGGTTGGTGTTTGGCAACGATGCGATCCAGGGCTTCGCCGTCGAGCATGTTGATGACTTCAAAACCATGAGCGACTTGCATGGCAGGTGCGTTTTCGTAACTGTCTACCGCAATCACGGTTTGCCCGATACGTTGTGCAGCGATTACAAATTCTTTGCCTAATTCGCCTGAGCCGAGAAGTAGTATTTTCATGTTTTTATTTTGTTAGGGACAACTCGCGAGTTGTCCGTACTGAATGTGTTTTTTCGCGTGAGGGATTGCAGTGGAAATCCTTTTTATTGCTGTAGCGTTAGCGGAGGGAATAAAAAGATTGCAACGGAAAGCCCGACCCTTGTGGTCACGCCCACCCGAGCCTGAAAAGGCGAACAGGCGAAGCAAATTTAAGAAAAAAACCGATGTCTTTTTGAATCAAAAGCATCGGTTCATATTTTAATGGATGTGGTCTTCCTCGATTTCAAATTCGGCATCTTTTTCCCAAATTTCCATTTCACAAGGTTTACAATTGAATTTCAGTTTGTATTCCAGTTCGCCTTGTTTCAGCACCAAAGGTTCTTTGAGTTTGGTTTCCATCGTGTCTTTGTGGTACTTTGGGCATTTTTCCAATTCGTATTTGATACAGTATTTGGTTGTCATCACACGGGATTTTCCCGGATCCCATTGCAATTCGAACGCTTTTTCGATTTCGGTAACCCCGTGACGCTCGTAGAATTTACGCGCCAGTTTGTTGGAAACATTGTACATGAAATCCAATTTGGTTTCCGGATATGGATGCGATGTTTTGACCAGTTGGTGTTCTTCGCGTTTGTAATTGGCCAAACGAATTTCAGACAATTGCTCATACACTGTTCTTCGCATTTCGTTGATTTTAGAAATAGGAAGGAACCAGTTTTCGGTGAACATCACATTGATTTCATCGGCAGTGTAGGGTGTGAAACCTGTTTTTGCCAGTTGGGTTTTGATGTTTTCCTCGATAGACTGGTTGTTTTTGGTTTGCTCTTTGGCGTGAACCAAATGTACCGTGCTCACATTGCCGTCTTCATCGGTGGCGATCAATTCAAAACCATTTCCGTTTTCGGTCAACAACAAAGTCGTGCGGATTTTTCGCACGGCACTGTCTTCGCGTTCCACAATTTTAATGAAAGCCGCGTCATTGTTGCGGTAAATGAAAGTTCCGGGTTTGATTTCTTTCAATACATTAGGATACGCCAAACCGTTTTCGACTTTGTTCACGTAAATCCCGTCGGCTTCGTTGTTTTCGTTGATGAAACAAAGTCCGTCCCCGTTGTTCAAGAATTCCCCGTTTTCGATTTCATAAGCGTTTCCAACGGTTCTTACAAGTTTACCAATGTATTGTCCTTTCGATTTTGGACTTTCCCAGGAACCAATAGCTTGGTGCCTTTCGTTGACAAAATAATCGGTATATCCACGGTTGAAACTTTTGTTCAAAGCCGATTCGAAAGTATAGGTACATTTTCCTGAAGAAGCTTTGGCGTATTTCCCGCTATTGTCATTTTCAAGGAAAGCGTCCAGTTTTTGGCGTAAGTATGAAACGTTATTTTTTACATAGACAATATCTTTTAGACGGCCTTCAATTTTGAAAGAACAAATTCCGGCTTCAATCAGATTCGGAATCTGGTCTGATACATCAAAATCCTTGATGGAAAGCAAGTGGCTGTTTTTGATTAAGGTATCGCCGTGTCCGTCAATCAGGTTGTACGGCAAACGACAGTTTTGGGCACAGGAGCCACGGTTAGCCGAACGTTCGCCATTGGCCACGCTCATATAGCAATTCCCGCTGAATGACACACACAAGGCACCCGTTACGAAAAATTCCAATTCGACATCGCTGGCGTCGCTGATTTCCTTGATTTGGTGCAGGTTCAATTCGCGGGCCAAAACCACCCGTTTCATTCCGGCGTCTTTCAGGAACTTAATTTTGTCGGCATCGCGGTTGTTGGCCTGCGTACTGGCGTGCAGCACGATAGGCGGCAACTCCATTTCCATAATCGCCATATCCTGCACAATCAGCGCATCGACACCAATGTGGTACAACTCCCAAATCATCTGGCGACAGGTTTCGAGTTCGTTATCGTACAAAATGGTGTTGATCACCACAAAAACCTGGGCGTTATACAAATGGGCATATTCGACTAATTTCGCAACATCTTCAATTGAGTTGGTGGCGTTTGAACGTGCTCCGAACTGTGGCGCTCCAATATATACCGCATCGGCACCACTGTTGATAGCGGCCATTCCGTGAATCAAATCTTTGGCAGGGGCAAGGATTTCTATTTTCTTTTTCATCCAGTTGATGATAAATTATTTATTTCTAAAAGCTTAGCTCTTTTGGGCTTTCGCCTAAAAAAGTCTGCAAAGTTCCTATAAATTATCCAAGATTTCTAATTCAGGAAGGGATTTTTTGGAAATAATTATGGGAAGCAGAAAAATTCTTCTTAAAATGAAGTTGTGTGATGTACTTTGTGGGTACGGAAAAGATTTTCGCGTAATCGATGTGGAGATACTTCAGGATAGTCGGGTTTGGGGTTAAATTAAGCCCATTATTCGGATTTGCCCAATCATCCCAAATACAAAACCAACTTCCCATTAAGCCAATTGCCCAAATCCGTTGTAGTACCTGTTAGGCCTTCGGTTTTTTATTTATGATAATTGTCAAATTCTTTACTGTCATTATTATTAAAGGGAAATTCAAAACCTGTCTGTTTTATTTCAATATCAAAATCTCTTTTTATAGAAAACTTATTTTCAGGCATACAGGCTAATAATAGTTCTAAACTAGTCAATATTAGTGCAATTATAAAGAGAATTACAGAAACTATTTTTCGGATTTTAATTTCAAATATAAATCTATTTATGAGGTAAACTATTCCTGCAATTATTCCAAAATAGATTATGAAGTCAGCAATGAGTTCAGTTATAAAGTATTCTTGCGCCACAGAAGTGTAAAATGCTGGCGATTTAAAAATAAATGGAAATCCATACATTATTCCGTCAGTTCCGTCAACAACATCTACAATCCACCATTTACTAAAAAGTATAAATACAATGATTGTCAAAGGAAATATTAAACTTAAACTTAATTTTCTTTTCATTAATTCTTGTTTATTCTGTGTTCCGCCAAACTGAGGCCTAACGTTCTGGTACTACAGCGGGTTTGGGACTAAATTAAGCCCATTCTTCGGATTTGCCAAAACATCCCAAATACAAAACCAAATTTCCATAAGCCAATTGCCCAAATCCGTTGTAGCTGTTATGCGTGGTTATTTTCAAATAATTTAGAATTCATTACTAATTTATTAAAATATTTACCTTTGTTAGTAAATTTATATACCCCATTTCTTACTGCTTTTTCTATAATATCATTTGTTAAAAAATAATCAAAAAGTTTTCTGTTAATAGTACTAGTTTCTGAAAACATTGTCAATTCTTTTAAGGCTTTCGGAGCAATTTTTTCAAACTCTTTAAAGAGTAGTTCATTAGATTTTAATAATTCAAATTCTTGAAGATAAATGTTTTCTTTTGTTTCAATAGGTAATTCTGAAATATTTTCATTTAAAGCAAGTAGTTGCTTTTTGTAATTATCAGTTTCACTTTTTAAAGCTTCAATTTCTTCATTTTTTTTAGTCAACAAACGGTCAAATTTTTCATCTTGATTACTTACTTCTTCTCTCAATAAAATTGATTGTTCAATAGAAAGAACTTGCTTATTTTGGACATTATTTCGTAAACTAACTTTTAAATTTTCAAATTTTAAAGAAACCCAAAACGTTCCGGTTGCAATTAATGGATAAATAAAAATCAAAAAAAGAGTTGATAAAATTGGATAATAAATTAAATGAGAAGTTTCAGAATAATTTGTAATTATATAATCAATTTTATTTCCAACTAGCTTACTGTCAATAAATATTGTCAAGTATATAATTTTCCAATTCCATACACACCAAGAAAATAGAAAGGCTCCAAATAGTGGACTTGATAATCTATCGTATAAAATATTGTCAATTGATTTTTTAAAATCTGATATCATAAATAATAATTTGTTTGTTGTGTTAGATTTCTTGTTCTATGGTATAATCACGCATAACTCGTTTATAGGTCTGATAAAATCAGACCTATCACCCCAATTTTGGGTGGATAGGTCTGACGGCAATCAGACTTTATTTGCATCAAATATATTAAATAAAATACTACAAACGATAATGGAAAAATAAATTATAGTTTACTGAACGGTTTGCGTGAGGGATAACAGTGGAAATCCTTTATATTTTTTTTTAAAAAATATAAAGATTGTAACGAATAGCCCGACCTGAAGTTTTTACGGAGGGACACGCCAAAAAAAAGCCCCAAGTTTCCTTGAGGCTTTGGTATTAAAATAGAAGTTTAGCTTATGCTGTAACTTCAGTTAAAGTAACTGCTTCTTTGATTCTGCGTAACGCTTCTTTCAATAATTCGTCGCTGGTTGCGTAAGAGAAACGAATACAATCCGGGTTACCAAAAGCATCACCGGTTACGGTCGCTACATTGGCTTCGGCCAAAAGATACATAGAGAAATCATTCGCATCTTTGATTAAAGTTCCTCTTAATGTTTTTCCGAAGAAAGAAGAAACGTCCGGGAATACGTAGAAAGCTCCTTCCGGAACGTTGATTTTGATTCCAGGGATTTCTTTCAATAATCCAACCACTAAATCTCTACGGCTGTGGAATGCTTGCACCATGTGGTTTAACACAGATGGGTCGGCATCTACAGCGGTAATCGTAGCGCGTTGTGCCACGGAATTTGCCCCTGAAGTTACCTGACCTTGAATTTTGGTACAGGCTTTAGCGATAAATTCCGGTGCCCCGATGTATCCAATTCTATAACCTGTCATCGCGAATGCTTTAGCCACCCCGTTTACGGTAATGGTTCTGTCGAACATACCCTGGATAGAAGCGATGCTGCAAAAAGTCCCTGAGAAATTGATGTGCTCGTAGATTTCGTCAGCCACTACATATACGTTTGGATATTTTTCCAATACTTTAGCCAGTGCAGTAAGTTCTTCTCTGTTGTATACTGATCCGGATGGGTTACAAGGGGATGAGAACCACATCATTTTTGTTTTTGGTGTAATGGCAGCTTCTAGTTGTTCCGGTGTGATTTTGAAATCCGTTTCTACAGAAGTAGGTACTTCTATAGGAACCCCGCCTGATAATTTTACGATTTCGAAGTAAGAAACCCAGTATGGTGCCGGTAAAATTACCTCGTCACCGTCGTTCAACATAACCTGGGCAATGTTGTATAGCGATTGTTTTGCTCCTGTTGATACTACGATTTGAGATGGTTTGTAATCTAAATCATTGTCTCTTTTGAATTTTCTGCAAATGGCTTCTTTCAAATCACCGTATCCGTCAACCGGAGAGTAGGTACTGTAGTTGTCATCGATGGCTTGTTTTGCCGCTTCTTTGATAAAGTCTGGCGTATTGAAGTCAGGCTCCCCTAAACTTAAACTGATGATATCTTTTCCCTGTGCTTTTAATTCTCTGGCCAAAGCAGCCATTGCTAGTGTTTGTGATGTAGCTAGATTGTTAATTCTGTCTGAAAGTGGATTCATTTTTAAAGTTATTGTTATTATTTTTTTAAATGATTTTTTGTTGGTCTGTTGTCTTTTTTTAGCTCAGTTCCGGTTTCATGCCCAAGGTTCTCAAATGTTTGAAATGGGCAATAATAGCACTTCGCATCGTTTTGTATTCGTAATAAGGCAGGTTGCATTCTTTGGCGGTTTCTTTGACAATTTTGGCAATTTTACCGTAATGAACGTGACTGATATGCGGAAAAATATGATGTTCGATTTGGTGGTTTAATCCTCCGGTGTACCAGTTTATAATTTTGTTTTTTGGCGCGAAATTAACGGTGGTAAACAATTGATGAATCGCCCAGGTGTTTTCCATCTCACCAACTTCATTGGGTTGCGGGTTGGCAGCTTCATCAACTACGTGTGCCAATTGGAATACGACACTCAAAATTAATCCGGCGGTATAGTGCATTACGAAAAATCCAACCAGTACTTTCCACCAGGTAATTCCGATAACCATTGGCAAAACAATCCAGATGGCTAAATAGATGATTTTTGTGATGATTAATGTCGTCCAAAGTATTTTTGGGCTTTTTGGTTCACCATAAGACAGCTTCCTTTTGATGTAATTGCTCATTTGTTTAAAATCGGTCGTGATGGCCCAATTGAAAGTCAATAAGCCATATAAAAACACGGCATAATATTGTTGGAACTTATGAAATTTATGCCATTTGGCTTCTTTGGAGAAACGCATAATTCTTCCCGCTTCCAAGTCTTCATCATGACCAATTATGTTGGTATAGGTATGGTGCAAAACATTGTGTTGTACTTGCCAATTGTGAACATTTCCCGCTAATACGTATATGGTGCCTCCCATAAATTTATTCACCCAGCTTTTGGTCGAATAGGAACCGTGATTGGCATCGTGCATCACATTCATTCCAATTCCGGCCATTCCAACTCCCATAATAAAGGTAAGTAGAAGGTGCGACCAGAACGGCATATCCAAAGTCAGTATCAAAAAATAAGGAACAAGAAAAACAGTAAAAAGGATTACAGTTTTCAAATGGATTTTCCAATTGCCCGTTTTTGGGATGTTGTTTTCCTTGAAGTAATTGTTTACCCGTGAGTTAAGCGTTCTGAAAAACTTTAGATTGTCTTGCTTAGCAAATGTCGGAATGCTTGTTTTCATATAATTTTGAAATAATCTTCAAAGATAATTATTATAAATTTTCAATATGCAAAATTGAGTTAATATTTCAAATCTAAAAATAGTACTTTTGTTAAAAAAACAGAACGATGCGCGAAATTCTTACTTATTTTCCTGATTTAACTGATATTCAAAAAGAACAGTTTGAAAAGCTGGATCATTTATATCACGATTGGAATGAGAAAATTAATGTTATTTCAAGAAAAGACATTGACGCTTTATACACCAAACACGTACTGCATTCGTTGGGTATTGCCAAAATAATGAAGTTTGAACCGGGGAGTTATGTTCTTGATGTAGGAACCGGTGGTGGATTTCCGGGGATTCCATTGGCGATTCTTTTTCCCGAAACCCGATTTTATCTGATTGATGTGATTGCAAAAAAAATAAAAGTGGTTCAGGCCGTTGCCGAGGCATTAGAATTGAAAAATGTAAAAGCCGAACAAATTCGTGCCGAAAATGTAAAAGGCGATTTCGATTTCATTGTGAGCCGTGCCGTAACCAATATGCCGGACTTTGTTTCCTGGGTAAAAACCAAAATTAAAAAACAACAGAAACACGAACTGAAAAACGGAATTCTCTATCTGAAAGGCGGTGATTTAACCGAGGAATTAAAGGATTTTCCAAAAGCGACCCAATATGATTTGGCCGATTTCTTTACAGATGAATTCTTTGAAACCAAAAAAGTGGTGCATTTGCCATTGAAATTTGTGGTATAAAATTTGCGAAAAGTTTCGACTTTGTAATTGAGCTAATCCCTAGTCTGTTTCATTTAAAATTCGTAAACGAGAACAATTTTTTAATTCTAAACAATCAAAATTCAATGACAAACAAATTCAGATTATGTTGCTTTTTGTTATTACTCCTGGTGACAGCGAATAGCCATGCCCAAAAAACAGACACAGGAAACTGGTTTATCTATTTTGGAAACCAAAAGATCAATAAACGATTAAACTGGCACAATGAGGTGCAATATCGAAACTTTAATTTTGCAGGAGACTTGGAGCAACTGCTCATTAGAACCGGTTTGGGGTATGACTTATCCGAAAATAACAATAATATTTTGTTGGGGTATGGTTTTATCCATTCGGAACCGTACATCGCCGGAACCGATGATAAGCTACAAACCAATGAGCACCGTATTTTTCAACAATTTATTACCAAACAACAATTCGGAAGAGTCAATATTCAACATCGTTATCGTGTAGAGGAGCGGTTTCTAAAGGATGATTTCAAAATGCGGTTGCGTTATTCCCTTTCTTTGAATATTCCAATCAATAAAAAAGTGATGGAGAAAAATACAATTTATGCGTCAGCATATAATGAGATTTTCATCAATACCAAGCAAAATCAGTTTGACCGGGATCGTATTTATGGTGGAATTGGCTATTGTTTCAATAAAAATATAAAAATGGAGGCAGGAGTAATGTCACAAATGTTGCCAGGCAACAGCAGGGCTCAATTTCAAATTATGGTTTTTAATAATTTGCCTTTTTAGTTTTTTCAGATTAAAAAAATAAACCCCACAAGAATTCAATTCATTTTGAATTCTTGTGGGGTTTTTACATATCGTACTTCGTACCTCTAACTTCGTACCTCTAACTTCGTACCTCGAAAATTATTCTCCCAAAAACGGATACCTGTAATTCTCCGGACTGATGAATACTTCTTTAATGGTTCTCGGTGAAACCCAACGCAGTAAATTCATGTATGATCCGGCTTTGTCATTGGTTCCGGAAGCTCTGGCTCCCCCAAACGGTTGTTGCCCGATTACGGCTCCCGTTGGCTTATCATTGATGTATAAATTTCCCGCTGCATTTTGCAATTTCGCAGCAGCTTCTTCAATCGCATAACGATCCTGACTGAAAATAGCCCCTGTTAATGCATATTCTGAAGTGCTGTCTACGAGTTCCAGCGTTTCTTCCCATTGGGCGTCTTCATAAATAAAAATAGTCAGTATGGGGCCAAACAACTCTATTTTCATTGTGGTGTAATGTGGATTCGTTGTAAGGATCACCGTAGGCTCAATAAAATAACCAACGGATTTGTCATAATTTCCGCCAATGATAATTTCGGCATCGGAATCTTTTTTGGCTTGTTCGATATAATGAACCAATTTGTCAAAGGCAGCTTCGTGGATGACGGCGGTGATAAAGTGGTTAAAATCTTCTGGAGAACCCATTTTCATCGATTGCATATCGGTAGTTAATTGTTCTTGTACCGCCGGCCATAAGCTTTTCGGCAGATAGGCCCTGGATGCAGCGGAGCATTTTTGTCCTTGGAATTCAAACGCTCCCCGAATCAATCCTGTGGTCAACTGCTTCACATTGGCGCTCGAGTGGGCAATGACAAAATCTTTTCCACCCGTTTCTCCAACGATTCTTGGATAGGTTTTATAATGATGGATATTGGTTCCAATTTTCGCCCAAATATCTTTAAACACTTGCGTGGAACCGGTGTAATGCAATCCTGCAAAATCACGGCTGGCCAAAATAGTGTTGGTTATCATTGAGGCATCCCCCAAAACCATATTGATTACCCCATCCGGGAGGCCGGCTTCTTTGAAAACATCCATGACGATTTTTGCAGAGAAAACCTGGCTGTCACTCGGTTTCCATATTACTACATTACCCATTAAGGCGGCACTAGAAGGAAGATTGCCGGCAATGGAGGTGAAATTAAACGGAGTAATGGCATAAACAAAACCTTCGAGTGGCCTGTACTCTATACGGTTCCAAATGGAGGAGTCAGAGTACGGTTGGTCATCGTATATTTGCGTCATGAATGCTACGTTGAAACGTAGAAAGTCAATCAGCTCACAGGTGGCATCAATTTCTGCCTGATGTATAGTTTTGGATTGCCCAATCATCGTAGAGGCATTGATTCGGTCTCTGTATGGGCCTGCAATCAATTCGGCGGCTTTAAGAAAAATAGCGGCGCGTTGTTCCCAGGCTATATTGGCCCAAGTCGTTCTGGAGGCTAAGACATTGGCAATGGCACTTTCTATATGGTGTTTTTCGGCAAGATGATAGGTGCCTACAATGTGTTTATGGTTGTGTGGAGGCGAAATAGTGTGGGTGTTTCCTGTTCTTATTTCTTCGCTTCCTATGTATAAAGGGATATCAATTTTTGAATTCCACATCGTTTTATAAGACGCAAGTACTGCTGCTTTTTCAGGTGAATTGGGTGTGTATCCTTTTACAGGTTCGTTTTTGGCTTTGGGTACATTGAAAAATCCTTTTGACATATTTTTAAAATTAAAAGGTTTAAAAAATCCTCTAGAAATCTTAATGAGGAGCTACACAAAAGTACGAAGGAATGTTTGAAAAACGGGCGTTTTTTCTTTTAAACAAATCGAAATAAAGGCTGAATGGAATTTGATTGCAGTAATCTTAATGATAGAATTTTAACGCTAGAAAAGTATCTGTTAATTCAATGCAAACGGGGCACAAAGTCTGAAAGTAGGTACGATTACTTTAAACGTTTTTGTGGTAGTGAAATTGATCATGTTGAAATGTCCTTTCATGGAACCATAAGGGGAGGACAATAAACAGCCGGAACTGTAGGTGTGTTGTTCCCCTGGTTTCAAAACCGGTTTTTTTCCGATAATCCCTTCTCCGTCAACTATTTCCAGGTCATTTAAAGAATCCAGTATTTCCCAATGGCGGGAAGTGAGTTGTACAGAATCCTTACTGTGGTTCTCAATGGTAATCTGATAACTAAAGGCAAAATGTATCTTGTAGTTCTTGAAGTAAGTGCCTTCAAAACTAGTTAATACTGAAATTTTTATGCCTCTTGTTATTTGAGAAACCATATAAAAGGTTGTAAATAAGTGACTGATTGATGCAAATTTACAAAATTTTGATTTTGTAACGCTATTTTTAAGGATGTTTTTTAATTGATGATATGTAATGAATTTGAATTGCCTTTTCCGATGACTCTATCATGACGATCGGTGTTTTCCCGGTAATATACCAAAGCGGTATAGGCATTCTCTGTTTGGTAGAAATTTCCGTCGATAGCATTTTCATTGTCAATGTTTCCTTTGTTGTCGGCTACGGTGTATTGAAAATTAGTAAACCCCTGTTTGATTAAGACAGCTTTTTCGTAAATTCCTTTGGCTTGATTGTAATCCATTTTGTATTCTGGAGAAATAGCGTAATTGTTGAACATCCCCGTGATATAAATGTCTTTGTTGATTCTGAAAGTAGGGGCAGAAAGGCTAAAATAAACCCAGGTATAGTCGGATTCTGTTTCGTGATTCGTTGCGTTGATGTTTCGAACAACAAAATTACCATTCACATCCTGTGTTACGGAATAAGGATAGTTTTTTCGGGCTGTATTGGTATACAAATGGGAACTGTAAATTTCAGTGGTAACATCTGTTCGGGATACATTATTACTGGCAGATCGGATGTCTTTGTTTTCGAAAAACAGAAACTCATTCCCGGCATAAAATTGGGTTTCCTTGTCGTATTTGTATATCAGATCGTTTCCTATAGTATATTGTGGTTTAATATTTTTGATGGCTTCGTTGAATTTGCCATTTTGAAGCAATACTACTTTTACATTTTTTAACGGATTCTGGAAAGTAATGGTGTTCGATTTAATGCTAAATTCCAAATTATGTTTTTCTTCTATGGTACTCACTGTCCGGGCTCTTTTTATTGCAATAGGAACGGTAGCCAGATCTTCATATAGGATGAATTTTCTCGAAAAAACCACTTCTTTGGCATCGTTTAAAATTTTCAGGATATAATTCCCGCTAATCTTCAGTTGTTGGGTTTGTTGATTCGGGATGGACAAAGTATAATGCGAATAGATTTGTAAGGTGTTGAAAGAGTTGGTGTAATTGGCAATTCTTTGGTTGTCAAATCCTTGTAAGTATTCATTTTTGGTTATTTCCGAAGGATTCCAGTTGTAGTCGCAATGGATGATTTCGTAATAATAATCGGCCTCATTACCATATAGGTCATCAAATTGGAATTGAAAAGCACTGCCTAAAGGGAAAATAGGGACTACATTTTGGCTGTCTTGAATGAAAGAAACAGTCTTGATATGGAATGGTGGTACCACTTCATTTTCTGTTTGGGCGACAGCTGAAGTTAGGATGAAAAGTAAAAAAAGTTTTCGAAAAAAAACGGTCAACATAAAAGTGTATTTGCTAGAATGTAAATATAGCGAAATATGCTTTTGTGTTGACCGTTAAATTTAGGTATAGAGCGTTTATTTAAAACAAACGGGAATAATTTCTCCTTTGGCCAGACAATATTTTTCTACTAATTCCGGAGCTATTTTATTCGTATAATCCTCTTCGATTACTTTGAAACCAATGCTCCTTAATTTGTTGAAATAATCACGGCCATAAATGCGTACGTGATCGTATTGCCCAAAAATTTTAGCGCGTTCCTTTTGGTCGGTGATACTGTCATCTGCAAAAGTAGTCGCTCGGGCTAAATCTTGCGGAATTTGTAAAATCGCCATTCCTCCAGGTTTTAATACGCGATACAATTCTTGCATGGCTTTTGTGTCGTCAGGAATGTGTTCTAAAACATGATTGCAAAGAATCACATCATATTGATTGTCCTCGAAAGGAAGATTACAAATATCCGCTTTTACATCTGCCAAAGGTGAAAATAAATCGGTTGTGGTGTAATCCAGATTTTTTTGTTTTCGGAACAATTTGTAAAAAGCCTGTTCGGGTGCAAAGTGTAAAACTTTTAATGCTGAATTTGTTTCAGCATCTCTTAATTTTATTCTTTTAGTATTTGTAACAGAAGAATCTGAAACGAGTTTAGATTGAAAAAAATCAGTTTGTTCATTCAGATACAACCAAAGCAAACGGTGTCTTTCTAATGACAGTGTACTTGGCGAAAGCACATTGTTTCTTTGTTTTTCGTATCCATAAGGCAACATCGATTTGAAGCTTTTTCCATCAATAGGATCAGTGAAATTAGTTCCTTTTAATGAAAAAGCAATGACAGGACGAGCCACATAACTCAAACGAATTAATAATGGACGCGGAATGGTGTTTAAGACTAATTTGAAAATTTTTTTCATTATAGTACTAATGGTATTTTTCTAAACTCATCTTCTTCGTTGCTTTCAATACTTAAGGCTTTATAGATGTAAGCAAATGTTGAAAGCAATTCTGGTTTTCCGTCTACTAAAGCAACGTCATGTTCAAAATGTGCAGATGGTTTTCCATCGGCAGTCAAAATTGTCCAGCCGTCTTTTAATTGTTTGATGTTTCGTGTCCCTTGGTTAATCATGGGTTCTAATGCGATAACCATTCCTTCCACAAAAAGTTTACCACGTCCTTTTTTGCCGTAGTTTGGCATTTCTGGATCTTCGTGCATTTTTTGTCCTAAACCATGACCTACTAATTCACGGACTACCCCGTAACCATGAGCTTCAGTGTATTTTTGAATGGCGTTCCCTACATCTTCTACACGATTACCCGCTTTGAATTCACGCATACCAACATATAATGATTCTTTGGTGACTTGTAATAATTTTTTGGTTTCCGGAGCAACTTCTCCTACTTCAAAAGTATAAGCGTGGTCTCCATGAAAACCATTCTTGAATGCGCCACAATCGACAGAGATAATGTCTCCGCTAATTAATGGCGTGTTGTTTGGAATTCCGTGTACCACTTGCGCGTTTGGGCTCATACAAAGTGAATTTGGGAATCCGTACAAACCAAGGAAACTGGGTACTGCTCCATGATCGCGAATGAATTCTTCGGCTAATTTATCTAAATGTAATGTGGTAACTCCTTCTTTTATTTCGGAGGCAATCATTCCTAAAGTTTTAGAAACAATTAAGGCGCTTTCGCGCATTAATTCTATTTCTTCACGTGATTTTACTATAATCATATTTCGTATTTTCAGTTGGCAAAAGTACGATATTATTAGCACTTTCAAAACCAGATGGTTTATAAAAAAAGCTACCCCAAATGGAGTAGCTTTTAGAATCTAATATTTCAGCTTTTTTTATAGTAAAGAATGGCAACTCATGGCTTCTGGTTGCGCTACTCCCATTAATTCAAGAATAGTTGGGGCAATGTCACCTAATACGCCATCGTGAACTTTTTTGATGTCTTTATCAACCAATATAAATGGAACCGGATTGGTTGTGTGAGCTGTATTCGGACTTCCATCAGGGTTAATCATTGTTTCACAATTTCCGTGATCGGCAATTACAAGTACAGAATAATCATTGGCTACCGCGGCATCAATTACTTTTTTGGCACAGGCATCTACCGCTTCACAGGCTTTGATGGCGGCTTCCATAATTCCGGTATGTCCTACCATGTCTCCATTGGCAAAGTTTAAGCAAACAAAATCAACTTCCCCTTTTTCTATTTCCGGCACTAAGGCATCTGCCAGTTCATAAGCACTCATTTCCGGTTGCAGGTCATAAGTGGCTACTTTTGGAGAGTTTTTCAGAATTCGGCTTTCTCCTTTAAAAGGTTCTTCTTTTCCTCCTGAAAAGAAAAAGGTTACATGAGGGTATTTTTCGGTTTCGGCGATACGGATTTGTTTTTTATTGGCTTTTTCTAAAACTTCACCAAGGGTTTCTGTGATGTTGTCTTTATTGTAAACCACTTTTACGTTTTGATACGTCTCGTCATAATTAGTGAGCGTCACATAATACAAATTCAATTTGTGCATGTTTTGCTCGTGAAAATCTTGTTGCGAAAGTGCTTCGGTTAATTCCCGTCCTCTGTCAGTTCTGAAGTTGAAGAAAATAACCACATCATCCTCTTCAATGGTCGTCAATGGCTTGTTATTGGCGTCAACAGCAACAAGCGGTTGTATGAACTCATCGGTAACGTCATTTCCATAGCTGGTAGCGATAGAAGTAACGATGTCATGTGTTGGAGTTCCTGTTGCGTGAACTACCAAATCATAAGCTAATTTTACTCTTTCCCATCTTTTATCACGATCCATCGCATAATAGCGACCAATAACAGAGGCTATTTTTACCGGAGTTTTTGCAATGTAGTTTTCTAAGTCTTGAATGTATTTTTTTCCGGATTTTGGATCCACATCACGTCCGTCAGTAAAGGCATGAATAAATACATTTTCCAATCCGTATTCTTGGGAAGCATTAATCAATCCACGTAAATGTGAGGTATGAGAGTGTACCCCACCATCAGAAACCAGGCCTAAAAAGTGAACTTTTTTATTGTTGTCTTTGGCATAATTAAAAGCATCAACCAATACTTGTTCTTTTGCCAGAGTATTATTGGCTACGGCTAAGTTGATTTTTGCCAAATCTTGATATACGATTCGTCCGGCACCAAGGTTCATGTGTCCCACCTCACTATTTCCCATCTGACCTTCCGGCAAACCAACATTTAGGCCGTCAGTTCGAAGTTGTGCACTTGGGTAATTTTTATATAAGCTGTTTATAAATGGTACATTGGCATTGTCAATTGCGGATACTTTTGGGTCAGGAGATTTTCCCCAACCATCCAAAATCATAAGAATTACTTTTTTGTTCATTGGAATTTGTTTTTTGCAAAGATAAAGTATTTATAAAAATGTTCGAGGGAATCAAAATCACAAATGTCGAAAGTTTTGTTGCAGAAGATTTTGAATTACATAGTGATATGATTGGCTTTTATTTTTTTATTGTGTTGTAATCAATAAAATAGCGGAAACTTACCGATATGATATTGGTTAAATTACTATTGAAAATGTCTTTCAGATTGGTCTTTAAATTTTTCACAACTACATTCGTGTCTTCAAGTGCATAGTTGCGGTATAGGATAGAAAGTTCACTGCCCGGGGCAAACCACCAGGAGTAGGATAAGTCAAAATTCCAAGATTTGAAATTTCGATCCTTGTTTATGGTATAAGAGTTGTTTTCTATGAGATAACCATTGTTTTGTAAAGTTAGAAATTGATGATTTTCAGAATAAGACCAATAGTGACGAGCAGTCAGATTTAGGGTCATTTTGTTATTAATGGCATATTTTCCGGTAAAATCATTTTGCACTATTTCTCGATTTCGTTCTGCGAAAATAATTACGGTGTCGTCTGTATCTACCCAGCCTCGATCATTTTTTCTAATGGAGTAATTAAGGGTGTATCCTAATGAAAGTTTATCATTGAATCGGTATTTTGATCTAAAATATAACCCATAATTTATCCTGTTGTCTTCATTGAATTTTAATATCGAAGGTTCTAATGCTATTGAAAAAGAATTATTCTCATTAGTGGTATAGTTAAAAGCAGCAAAGACTTTTTCAGGGATAAAAGAGTATCTGTTGTTTTCACGGGGTTCATAAAAATTAAAAGTTTTGAAAGGAGAAAATTCTACTAGAAGTTCAAGGTTGTCGTTTTTTCTTGTACTTGCTTTCATTTGCGTTCCAAAGACTCCCGTTTGTAATTTTCCGGTGGTGTTATCCATTTCAAAAATAGCATATTGATCCAGTTTAAAGGTATTGAAAATAGTTGTAGGGTTTACAATTCTATAAGTTCCATTTGCATACACATTGTGGTAATTAGAATAAAAATTAATTCCCAAATCATTGATGTCGTAGTTTTTTGAGACGTACTTTCCTGAAAAATCATACCGATATCTTCCACTAGTTTTAGCGAAACCAATTTGAGTTTTATAACCGCTGTAATCTTCAAGGGTGTTTATGGAGCTGTATTTAAAATCTCCGTATAAGTTATAGGTGTTACCTTTTGTATTTAAATCAAATAATAAAGCAGTAGCATTGGCGTCCCTGAAACCGCCGTTGCGAGTGGTGTTGGTATTGATAAATGAAATGGATGAGTTTTGGTTGAAGCGTTGGTCCAGAACGATAATGTTGTAATTGGTTAGTGGCTGAACATTAATTTTTTCTGTTTCTTCAGTGTTGTAATCAAAAACAGTGGCGTCCGTTTTTTGGGTAATTGCATTTAATATTCCGATACCCAAACCTTTTTTGGTTCTTCCAGATACTTTGATGGCGTTAATTAAGTCTACGGTATTTGGATAACGTGTGATTTCTTGATTTGCATTTAATTCATTTTCCAAAACTTCTTTTTCAGTTATGGGGATTCCGCCAATTCTACGGGAATAGAATAATCCGCCTTTATTAAATAAATTTGTTCCTTCAGTAAAAAAGGGTCTGTTTTCGTCCAGTTTTTGCTCGAATGGTTCTAAATTTAAAATGGCATTGTCAAACTTTGTCTGTCCAAAATCAGGTACCAATATCGCATCTAATGTAAACGAATCATTTATTCCGTATTTAATATCCAAGCCTGCTTTGAAAGTTGTTCCGGAAGCGATATTGTTTTCTTGATAATAAACGGATGAATAAGGGATAAAGAAAAGTCTGGTTGGGGGTTTTATATTTTTGATTCCTTCCAATATACCGGCCTGTGGAATCACTGCTCCAATTTTAGTGTCTATATGATTCCAAGTGTATTTCTGGGCATCTCTTTTTATTTCACGCATAAAATTCAATCCCCAAGTTTGTTGATCTGAATTTGAAAATCGCAATGCGGCATAGGGGATTCTCATTTCGACAGTCCATCCAAAATCTGTTAATTTCACTTTGCTTTCCCAGATGGCATCCCAGGTAAAATCTTCGCTGTCTTTAGTGGCTAAACAATCCATTTGCGTGCCGGCAGAACTGACAAAAAAACGAAAATCCTGTTGTCCGTCATTAAATCCGTTGATGTAAACCGAAAAATGATCAGAAATACCAAAAACATCCCGTTTGGTTAATTCTTTCCTGATTTTGTCCGGTTCATTGTCATATAGCCATGCGGCCACGTAGATAGCGTCGTTATCGTAGAGTATTTTTACTTCTGTTTTTTTATCCTCGCTAATCAGTTTTCCGTTATCGGGTTCAAACATGATGAAATCCTTGGCGACTGAATCGGTGTTCCAATTTTCTTCATTTATTTCGCCGTCAATAATGATATTTTTTGTAATAGATTTAGCATAAAGTATTTTTTTTTGACAGTATGTTTTTATACCCATGAAGAGGAATAAAGGAAGAAATAAACTGTAGAATCTCATCATGAATTTCGATTGTGATATAACAAAAATAGCAAAAATAACAGAAGTTGTAATTTTTTAGGGTTTATTTTTGTAGTAAAAGTATGTAGAATTTGTTAAAAACAGCTTAAAATTAGTATATTTTTTTTTCTCAAAGTGCTTATGGTGTATTTTTGAAGCCCTTAACAAGTTTAATATATTAAAAATCAATGATTTATAAAATTTTTCCTATCGCGTTGTTTGTGTTGTTTTTTTTGTCTCCAAATGGGAAGTTGTTCTCTGAGATTAAAAATAATGAAAAAAGAACAGCAATTAATGTTGAAAAAACAGATGGTGTTATAAGTGAAGAAGTGGTTTACAATAATTTGAAGGCTAATCAATTTTCCCTGCCGAAGTTAGGAAGTTTCGCTGAAGCCCTAAGAGGATTTTATAAATTAAAACAAAAAGGCATAATCAGTAAAAATATATTGACATTGATAGATTTTTCGATGTCTTCCAATTCGAAGCGGCTTTGGGTTATAGATTTGGATACAAATACTATTTTGTATAATTCCTTGGTTGCACATGGAAGAAATACAGGAGACGAGTATGCTTCCAGTTTTTCCAATTCGGCTGAATCTTTTAAAAGTAGTTTAGGGTTTTATGCCACGGGAGAAATCTATAATGGGAAACATGGGATGTCTCTAAAATTAGATGGGTTGGAAAAAGGAATTAATAGTAATGCAAGAGAAAGAGCGGTTGTGATTCATGGAGCAGAATATGTGTCTGATTCTTTCATTAGAAATAACAAAAGATTAGGCAGGAGTTTAGGTTGTCCAGCTATTCCTTTGGACCTAACGAAAGATATCATCAATACCATTAAAGATAAATCGTGTCTATTTATATATTATCCTTCAAAAACCTACGAGGCTTTGTCTGAATTAATGTCGTAGAGAGTGTTTATGGTAATGCGGTTGCGAATTGTTTGAAAAAAACTGATAATTGTGTAATTGTAATGTTTTAATTCTAAAACAGTTATCTAAAAGTCTTGTTTTTGGGTTAAATTTTATCAAAAAAACTTGTTTCAAAACGAAGTTATTATTTATATTTGCACCAGTAATGCGAAAGTAGCTCAGTTGGTAGAGCTCCAGCCTTCCAAGCTGGTTGTCGCGAGTTCGAGCCTCGTCTTTCGCTCTATTAAAAGTCAAAACATTTATCTGTTTTGACTTTTTTTAAGAAAAAAGTAGTGTGAGTAATAATTTTTTATATATTTGCACCCTGTTAATGCGAAAGTAGCTCAGTTGGTAGAGCTCCAGCCTTCCAAGCTGGTTGTCGCGAGTTCGAGCCTCGTCTTTCGCTCTTTAAAGCCGAAACATTTTTAATGTTTCGGCTTTTTTATTTGATGTAACTGATGTCGGTTTCGCTTTCTATTTCTACCGGAATCTGATTTTGTTTGAAAATCCGGGCTGTGAAAGGACCTTTTAAAATATTTTTTCCGTCTTTAACTTCGAGCCAGCTTCCTTCTCTTAAGCCTAATACAGGAACAGCGTTGAAAACATGAAATTCTTTTATTCTGGTTTCGCGTGTTTCTCCCATATATTTGGACTGTAAATCGGCATCCAGATAGTGTGGATTCAAATTAAAAGGAACCAATCCTAATGTTTGAAAACTCGGCGGATAAATGATTGGCATGTCATTGGTGGTTTGCATCGTCAGTCCACAAATATTACTTCCGGCACTTGTCCCTAAATAAGGAGTGCCTTTTTTTATGGTTTCGGAAAGGACTGTCATGATTTTATTTTGGTACAATTGAGAAACCAGAAGAAAGGTGTTTCCGCCACCCGTAAAAATCCCTTCAGCATTTTTAACAGCCAAAACAGGGTCGTCAAATTCATGAATTCCTTTGACATCAATATTTATTTTAGAAAAAGCAAAAGCAGCTTTTGCGGTGTATTCTTCATGTGAGATCCCGTTTGGTCGGGCATAAGGGATAAATAATACGGTTTTGCAATTGTTGAAGAGTACTTGTAGTTGAGGTAAGAGATATTCCAGATATTCCCCGCCATGTAGTGTTGAGGTGCTTGCAATAATTAAATTTTTCATCGTGTATTCTTGATTTTCCAGCCTTAAAGATATAAAAAGGGAGGTTTTATCTAGGTTTATTAACATATTTTTACCAAGACCTTAGTACTAAATTTGCAAAGGTTTAAGATACTTTTACAACTGCTAAATACAATCTAATAGAGTGGTTGAATGCGTAAATTAATCCTTTTCTTTTTTGTTTTATTCCCGGTGTTTGTTTTGGCTCAGGAAACTCTTCCAATAGGAATAAAGGGGAAGGTTTTGGCTGATTTTGGTGATTTGGACGGCATATATGTCATAAATTTGAAAACAGAAAAAACCGTAATTCCAGATAAAGAAGGCCGTTTCTCGATTCCCGCAGCAATAGGGGATACACTTTTGTTTTCGTCGGTGCAGTTTAAGGAAATTCGATTGGTGCTGGCTGCCAAGCATTTTTATGATAATGGGGCTGCGGTAAGGATGATTCCGAAAATACATCAATTAAATGAAGTAATTGTACGACGATATGGCAATATAAATGCGGTTTCGCTTGGAATTATACCTGCAAATCAAAAATCATATACTCCTGCCGAAAGGAAATTAAAAACAGCTTCCGGACTAAATCCTACTGCTAATGCAGGATCGATGTCAGGCGGCTCTATTTCAATGGATCCATTGCTCAATCTTATTTCGGGAAGAACGGCGATGTTGAAAAAAGAATTTGAAGTAGAGAAGAAAGAGGGTTATATGAGGCAACTTGAAAACATGTTTGATCAAAGTCATTTTGTTGAAAAATTTAAAATTCCATTAGCTTATATTAAAGGCTTTGAATTTTATGCAGTTGAGAATAAAAAATTTACCAATGTATTAAAAACCAATAATAAAACAACTATTGAATTTTTGTTGGGGCAACTGGCATCTAAATACTTGGAAATTATTGCCGGTGAAACCAAATAAAACCATTCTTAGGGTTAAAAAAAACATCACTTCATTTTTTACAAAAGAGGAAGCAGTTTTGTTTTTTCTGCAGTAAATCTCGTAACTTTACAAGAGAGGACAAATAATCCGAATTCAAATGCGTATATGCATTTGTAGAATAAAAGCTTCTTGATGTGAGTTTATTATAAATTAAAATAAAGCCAGAAGAAATGAAAACTAAAATTGGAATATTGTTTTTCTTGTTATTTTGCCAGTTCAGTTTTTCTCAAATTGATTCGAGGAAGACTTTGAAAGGGCAAGTAAGGAATGATTTGATTCCGGTTGAAAATGTTGTCGTCTTCAATGCTAATTCAAAAGTAGGTGTGTTGGTCAACTCATACGGTTATTTTGAGATTAGCGCCAAGGTCAATGATACTTTGGTTTTTTCCAGTTTAGCATTCAAATCAAAAAAGATGGTTCTTTCTGAAAAGGAATTTATCGTTCCGCTATGGGTGGTAAATCTGGAAGTTTTTACCAATGAATTGGCTGAGGTTATCATTTTGTCAAGAAAGGAGCTTAGTCCTATTTCGGAGAATTCCCAAAAGTATGTTGATATGCAGTTTTTTGATGATGAAAAGTCGTCTCCTAAAAACAGAATGATGTTGTCTGATGCAAGAAGTTTAGAAAACGGAATCAACTTTGTCCGGATATATAAAGATGTGATTAAGGTTTTAAGAAAAAATAACCCAGGCAAGACCGATTTTTATAAAGAGACCAGTTTTTCTGATTTGGTTATTAAGCGAATAAATTATTCTTTTTTCGCAAATACATTGGATTTGAATGATAATGAGATTAAACTTTTTTTGGTTTTTTGTGAAAACGATTCTAAATCAAGAAGTTTGATGGACGCTAAAAATGAATTTCAGTTAATAGATTTCTTAATTGCAAAAAATAAAGAATACAAAAAAATCACTGCTTTTTAATCATCACATTTTATTTAGACAAGTATTTTCTTTTCTGGCCTTCGATACTGGAAGTTTATGAAAAATTTAAAATACTAAAGATTCAAAAATTGATATATTTGCAGGATTAAAAAAATAAAGAAATATGTTTGGCATTGGAGGAGGTGAATTGGTTTTTATACTGTTTGTAGTATTGATGCTTTTTGGGGCAGATAAAGTACCGGAAATGGCACGCACCATGGGGAAAGCTATGGCGCAATTAAAGAATGCCACTAATGATATAAAAAGTGAAATTCAAAAAGGGGCAGAAGCCAATGGGCTTGATGCAAAATCCTTGTCGGATATGACGGGAAACTTAAATTCCGAAATTAATAAAACGACACAAAATCTTTTGGGCGATACTGTAGATCAGGCCAATAAAATTAAAGAAGATATCGAGGATATTACAGGACCTGTAAAACGTCAGATGTAATGGTAGATAAAATTCTATCGTATGATACCCAATTGTTTGTTTTTTTGAATGGTCTTGGTTCAGAAACCTATGACGGGCTTTGGTTACTGATTACCAAACAAACTAACTGGATTCCCTTATTTTTAGTTTTATTATATCTTATTTTAAAAAAAATAGGAATTAAACAAACCTTGTATTTACTTTTGTTTGTGGCTGTGTTGATTACATTTACAGATCAATTCACGAACTTGTTTAAAAACGGGTTTCAAAGATTGAGACCTTGTAACAATCCTGAAATTAATGACGTAATCAGAATCGTCAAATCGAGTAAATCTTTCAGCTTTTTCTCAGGACATGCGGCCAATAGTATGGCTGTGACCACCTTCTTATTTCTGATTCTTAAACGATATTATAAATACAGCTATTTGCTTTTTCTCTGGCCGTTAGTATTTGCTTATAGCCGAATTTACCTGGGATTGCATTATCCTCTAGATATTTTTAGCGGCTATGTTTTTGGATTACTGTCTGGATTTATGATGTATACAATTTACCAAAGGGCTCAAAAGAAATATTTTGACAATTAATTTTTTAAAGAATTTCTAAAGCACACGGCTTACGGTCAAACCATCACGAATAGGTAATAAAACCGTCTCTACTCTTGGGTCTTCTTTAAGTAATGCATTGTATTCTAAAAGTACTTTGGTGCTCATGTCTTTAGGATGTAAAGGTTCCAGTACTTTTCCGCTCCATAATACGTTATCCGATAAGATAACACCTCCTTTGTTCATTTTAGGCATGATCAATTCAAAATAGTTGCTGTAATTTTCTTTATCCGCATCAATAAAAACCAAATCAAATTTCATGTCCAATGTTGGGATGATAGCGGTTGCTTCTCCAAGATGTTGAATGATTTGTTTGCCCCAAGGCGATTTGTCGAAATGTTTGCGTTGAAAATCAACTAATTCTTCCTTGATGTCAATGGTGTGAAGTGTACCGTTTTCCTGCATTCCTTCACATAGGCACAAAGCCGAATATCCTGTATATGTGCCAATTTCAAGAATGTTTACCGGACGGATTAATTTTGATAGCATACTTAAAACCCGACCCTGAAAATGTCCGCTGAGCATTCTTGGCAGCAATATTTTTTGGTAGGTTTCTTTGTTTAAGGCGGCCAATAACGCTGGCTCCTTTTCAGAATGTTGCTCTATATAATCTTCTAATTCTTGGGATATGAAGTGCATTTTTTTGATTTTTTCAATTCCTGCAAAGTTACAAATCAAAAAATGGGAATAAAAGAAGATTCGGTGTGAATTTCTGTTTTATGACAGTAAATAGGGTGAAAACAATTTTTCCTTTTTAGTTTTTTTGAAGGATAATCAGTCGTTGTATAAACTGAAATCAATCACAATTTGGTCTTTCACTTTAACCAATCCCGCCATTTTTACAGGTGGTGTAAGTGCTACATCAGAAAAATTCAGCTTTATGGTGCCGTGAATTTTATCATCTGTTTTGTATAAAATGAAGTCTTTGTGTTTAAGTGTTTTATCTGTTATCAGAAAAGTTAAGTTGCATTTGTAATTTGCTAAATAAGGCTTAACATCAGTAATGGTAACATAGCTATTAGGGAATTCTTTGCATTTTATGGTGCTTTTTAAATCCTTGGTCATTAATTTATTTCCGCAATCAAAGTTATGCATCGGGATGTTGGCATTGAAACCGTTTTTTTTGTTTAAATTCAAAACGATAGTGTCTCTTTTGTAAAAAGTATTGCTACAGTTGTATTTCCCTACTGTAGAAGTTCCACTGATTTTTATCTCAATTCTATTGATAAGTAACAGTGTATTATTGATTACAAAAGGGGAGTTAGCACTTCCCATGAAAAAGAAAAGTGCTAAACCCATTAATCCTATTGTAATTCTATTTTTCATATATGTAAAAATTATTTGTTAGTGGTCATATATGTTATCGCTTTTATTTATTGGTGTTTGTTTGGAACAAACTTGTTGTTAATGGCGATTTCATTTTTATTAGAATGTAATTACAGCTTCAAACATTAAGCCTTTGAAATTACCACCGTATAAATCATTTGGATTTCCTCCTGATAGTACAGAATAATCATTGTAATTTTGGTTTATATAAGCCAATTTGGTTAGAATGTTTTTTGTCATAAACCAACCGGCACTAGCTTCTAATCTGTCAATACTCACTTCTTTAGCGTCTGCATTTGCTAATTTACCTGATACGACATTGTATCTGGCTCCCAAGTAGAAATTTTCGTTTGCTCCAAATCTGTATACAACATCTCCAGCGTATTGATTTATGGTACGTTTTTCGTCCATTCCTTTTTTATTTCCTCCAGAAGCAATTTCAAGAGTGCCAAAGAATTCAAGGCCTTTATATTTCATAAAAGGGTTAAACATGTATGAAGTAGCCCAGTTGCCAAATCCAGGATTAAATCTGCCTGTAGTATGGTTTCCTTGTAAATCTGCTGTTTGGTTATTGGTTACTGCCCCAGATACACCTGTGTATGCTGCATGAGTCATAACACCATAATAACGGCTACCGGCTCTGTCAGAAGAATATAAGTTACCACTTGTATTGGCACAATGATACAATGATCCTGTTAAACGTACTCTTAAATCTTCATTAAGTTGTTTGTCAAAACCTAATTTAGCTAAAATAGAAGGGCTCACGACAGTGTTTTGATCAGGCAATGCGGTAGTAGTGGTTCCAGGAATAAATTCTACCACATTCTGATTTAGTTTAGAGTTAGTAACTCCTACCATACTCACGAATCCATTTCTGTTATAGTACACTTCAATGCCCGGCTCGGTTGTAAATGAATCCATAATATTGCTTTCAATGAAAGGATTTACTAGTGCGCTACCGTTGTCTGATCTTCTAAAGTGTGCATCACCATAGTTGTTTTCCATTTGCCCTATTTTGAAAGTAGCGTATTTCATGAAATCAGCTAAGAAGTCTTTTTTGATAAAGTATAATTTGTCAATTTGTAAATATCCCCCTTTAACCCATGTTTCATTGTGGTGTCTGGCAGCAAGGTATAATTCTAAATTAACACGTACGCCGTCATACAGTTGAGCTCCAATAGTCATGTTTGCTGTAGGTAAGTTCAAATTATTGGCTAAATTATTTAATCGATAACTGCTAGCCGCTGATGGAATTGTGGTGCTGTTATGGTCGTTGAATGAATTGATAGCTTGAAATTGTAAAGCGAAAGCAGCACCTAAATCAATACTGATTCCTTTAAATTCAACACTGTCTTTTTTTACATCAAATTGGTTTATTCCGTCTTTGTTTCTAGGAATAAGATTTTGTATCTGCCCAAAAGTGGTTTGGGCTTCTGCTGCAGTTAAGCTTAATAAGGCAGTAACTAAAAGATAGATTCTTTTCATGGCTAATTATTTTATTTGAAATTAATATTGAATTTTATGGTAAGTTCTTTTCCCGTTTTGATGGTTCCTAATAAGGCCGTTGGTGCTTTCATTCCGAACTCATCAAATGTAATTTTGTTAGCTCCTTGGATAGTTACAATCCCGTTGGTCACCGTTGTTTTTATTTGTGTTTTCAATTCTTTGCTAACTCCGGCGATTGTATAGGTTCCGGTTAAGTTCCAAGTAGATTCGTTTACTTTTTCTGCTGTTTTCAAAACATATTTTATGTTTTGGGATTTTTTAGTTTTCAACGTTTCATAGGCAATCTTGTCCATGGTTCTTTTTCCGCTTTTTATGCTTTCTGCCAAAAGGGTTATCGTAATGGCATTAATGTCTACTATTTTCGAATCAGTAATTGTAAGATTGGCTGTACCTGTTCCGGCACTTGATTCCATTTCCCAATCATGCAAGGTGGATGTCCCCAATACAGAAAATTTTTGTTTCGTATTTAGCTCATAGTTTTTTTGAGCACTGGTAGGCAATATTATTCCGAAGAAAGCTATTGCTAAAAAAGATAGTTTAAGTGTAATTGATTTCATCATGCTATTTATTAAGTTAATTTAATGATGGTTTGCAAGCCAAGTTTTAATTACTACTGAAATACCGTATTAATTATGGGACAAATTTATGTTGAAGGAAGGGGGGGATATATGATAAATATCAGGTGTTAAAATTTTATTAAAAAATACCGAAACTACATCGATTTCATTGAGAAAAAAAATAAAAAAACATGTTTTTTGAAGTTGTATTGAGATATAAATAGGGGGTAGATTGCAGGAACGGTATTGAATTTGTTTTTGGGAATCCCTAAAAACAACAAAAAGTCATTAAATTTGCAGCATGCAAATCGAAAAAAAAGACATAAGAGCTTTGTCAAAAGACCAACTACGTGATTTTTTTGTCTCCAACGGAGATAAAGCCTTTAGAGGGAATCAGGTTTATGAATGGCTGTGGAGTAAAGGAGCGCATAGTTTTGATGATATGACCAATGTGGCCAAAGGAACTCGTGCAATGCTCGAAAATCACTTTGTCATCAATCACATCAAAGTAGATACCATGCAACGCAGTGAAGACGGTACCGTAAAGAATGCCGTTCGTTTGCATGATGGTTTGGTGGTAGAATCGGTGTTGATCCCTACCGAGACCAGGACAACAGCCTGTGTCTCCAGTCAGGTGGGATGTAGTTTGGATTGTAATTTTTGTGCGACAGCACGACTGAAAAGAATGCGTAATTTGGAACCTGCCGAAATTTATGACCAAGTAATTGCCATAGATAAAGAAAGTCGTCTGTATTACAATCATCCCTTGTCGAATATTGTTTTTATGGGAATGGGGGAGCCGCTGATGAATTACAACAATGTTTTGAAAGCGATTGAAATGATTACTTCCCCGGAAGGTTTGGGAATGTCTCCAAAACGGATTATGGTTTCTACTTCAGGGGTGCCAAAAATGATTAAAAAATTAGCCGACGATGAGGTGAAATTTAAATTGGCCGTTTCGTTACACTCTGCCATCGATGAAATTCGTTCCCGAATCATGCCTTTCAGTGAAAATTTTCCTTTGGCTGATTTGCGTGAAGCATTGGAATATTGGTACCGAAAAACAAAAAGTAAGATTTCCTATGAATATGTGGTGTGGAAAGGAATTAATGATGATAAAAAATCAGTTGACGCACTCGTTAAATTTTGTAAATATGTTCCCTGTAAAGTCAATTTGATAGAATATAACCCTATTGACGACGGAGAATTTCAACAAGCATCCGAAGAATCAATCAATGCTTATATAAAAGCACTCGAAGCTATCGGGATAGTTGTAAAAGTAAGGAGAAGCAGAGGAAAAGATATAGATGCGGCCTGTGGCCAGCTCGCTAATAAAGAAGCATAAAAAAGGAGTTCAAATTGGAACTCCTTTTTTGTTTTTAAGGTTGTTTCAAACCTTTATTAATGACCTAACGTAATTTGTGTCGCGGTACCTCCATCAATAGATAGCATGGCCAAATTATCACAATCACCTGTTCCGTAGTCAATTGTCGCATAGTGAGCATTTTTTGAAAGTTTTAAGATGCCGGAAACCGGAAATGGCATAGGATTTTGTAATAAACCACAAGCGGTTTTATGTACCAATGGAGTACTTGATTCAATTAAAGAAGTAAAAACGGTTCCATTAGGAAAGGTTGTGGTAAATGTACCGTAGGTTGAAAACACATTGTCAGTAGGACTTGTTCTTGTCGAGAATCCTTGGATCATTTCCCTTACCCTGTTTCCGTTACGTGTATAAGTTCCTTTTGAAGTTGTGAGTTTCATATCTGTCATGGTAAATGTAGTTTTAGGACGTAAATCTACATTTAGGGTGCCAATCATTTCTCTTGTCCAAGTTGACGTTCCTTCTATTTTATTGTCATTAATATAAAAGTTAGAATAGGTGATGGTCATGGTTTTTGGAAATGTAGTTCCTTTGGTGCGGGTTAAAATAATTTTACCTTTTAAATAATGACCTCTAAATTTACAGGCAGTAGTTTCGGTACCAAAAGTAATCGTCCAGACCCTAACTAAGTCAGTAGATCCCAAATCACTAAAACTAACGCAATCCGGTAATATAGAGGTGTAAATAGTAACGTTCCCTTTTCCGGTTGTAGAGCCTTCTGTTACTTCGTATTGGTCATCAGCAATAACCGAAATATCATCGAAGGAATCGTCGACTTGCTGGTTTGCTTCAACATCATTGGCAGTTACATTAGATGTTTCCGGTTCGGAATCTTTAGAGCAACTGGTGTAGGTTAGGCAGCTCAATACCATGCTTAAAAATAAAATTTTTGTTTTCATAGCTAAATAGAATTTAAGGTTTCTTTTTTGATTAAGAAATGGGTTAAAGGTTTAATTGAGGGGCAATTATTGAATAAAAATAATCAAATAAATCTAATGTTGTGTATAATGTCGTTGAACTACATGATTGGATATACAGTTTTAATTTTAATAAACAAATGGATGCTTATTGGTGAATCTTATGTTTTTTTAGAAAGACAATAATATTTTAATTTGAATTCAAAATAAGATACTTCTGGGGAAAGACCTCGGTTTTTTTATTAAAACATAGTATATTTGAAATCTGAATGAATATTACTTCTCAAATAAAACAGCCCATTTTTAATGAAATGGAACTTTTTGAAAAAAAGTTCCACGAATCGATGTCCTCTAAAGTGGCGTTGTTAAACCGAATCACCTATTATATTGTAAACCGCAAGGGAAAACAAATGCGTCCGATGTTTGTTTTTTTAACGGCAAAAATGGTTTCGGGTGGGATTGTCAATGAAAGAACCTATCGTGGTGCCTCTGTTATCGAGTTGATTCATACCGCAACTTTGGTGCATGATGATGTGGTAGATGACAGCAACAGGCGAAGAGGTTTCTTTTCTATTAATGCCCTTTGGAAAAATAAAATTGCAGTTTTAGTGGGTGATTATCTGCTTTCAAAGGGATTGTTGCTTTCTATAGACAATGGTGATTTTGATTTACTGCGCATTATTTCTGTGGCGGTTCGGGAAATGAGCGAAGGGGAATTACTTCAAATTGAAAAAGCCAGAAGACTTGATATTACCGAAGCGGTGTATTATGAAATTATCCGTCAAAAAACGGCTACCCTTATTGCGGCCTGCTGTGCTCTTGGTGCAAAATCGGTTATTGAAGATGAAATTCAGGTCGAGAATATGCGCAAGTTTGGGGAATTAATCGGGATGGCTTTCCAAATAAAAGACGATTTGTTCGATTATACCGATGAAGCCATAGGAAAACCAACAGGAATCGATATCAAAGAGCAAAAGATGACGTTGCCTTTGATTCATGTTTTGAATAACTGTACCTCAAAAGAAAAAAGTTGGCTCATCAATTCGATAAAAAATCACAATAAAGACAAGAAACGCGTTAAAGAAGTGATTGCTTTTGTGAAAAACAATAACGGTTTGGCCTATGCCGAAAATAAAATGATCGAATTCCAGCAGGAAGCACTCCGCCTTTTAGATCATTATCCCAATTCCCAATTCAAAGAAGCCTTGACTTTGATGGTGAATTATGTTATTGAAAGGAAAAAATAAACAATAAAATCAATAGCAATTTCAATAACAAAAAATCCATTTCAATTTTAAAAGGGTATTGATTTTTGATATTTCATTACCATTGCTATTAAAAATTGTCATTGCTATTGCCATTGATTTTTGAATTTTTTTCTTCCCCATGCAACCTTTTTGCATTGTCAATCGTCTATGCTAATAGAAACACTTTATAAAAATTTTGAAAGTAATCAACTTACATCAGGAGGAAAATGAGCTAATCCGGTCAGCGGTCGAAAGTAATCGACAGGCACAGCAAAAGATTTATACTCAGTTTTCACCAAAAATGTTAAGTGTTTGCCGTCAATATATAAAAGACATTCATCAGGCCGAAGATACCATGATTACTGCTTTTATGAAAGTGTTTACCAATCTGAAACATTTTCAGCAAAAGGGAAGTTTCGAAGGTTGGATTAGGAGAATTATGGTGAACGAATGTATTTCTTTTATCAGGGTTCAAAAAAAGTTCAAATATATAGAAGAGGAGGATTATTTCGAGGAAAGTTTCAATCCCATAGAGAGTCAATTTTCAGTGGCAGATATTCAGTTTTTGATAGACAGTTTGCCGGATGGTTATAAAATAGTTTTCAATTTATATGCTATAGAAGGCTATAAGCATCAGGAGATTGCCAGTATGTTGGGTATTAATGAAGGAACGTCAAAATCGCAATTGTCGCATGCTCGAAAAATGTTGCAGGAGCAGATTAACAAGTTAAAAATTTACAACAATGGAACTGAATAAATGGGAAAATGAATTCAAAGGACAGTTGAATTCACGTCAAATTAAACCATCGGAAGGGTCTTGGGCAAAATTGGACGCGATGCTTTCGGCTGCGGAAAAACCCAAAGCTAAATTCCCTTGGTTGTATGTAGCGGCAAGTTTTGCAGGTTTGTTATTAATTGGGACAGTTTATTTTACTTTTCAAGAAGATACAATTAAAAAACAGAAAAATGGAGTGGTAATTCAGAATCCGGTTGCTCCTAAGGCTAAAACAATACTTTCGGATTCTGTTCATTTAAAAATAGAGCAAAAAGAATCGATAGATTATGTTGTCCAACAGTCGGTTTCAATAAGTAGTAAACTTTCTGAGTTAAAACAAGAATCAATAATCGTTAAAAATAATCAAAATCAAAATCAAGTAGCTGGGCTTTCAATCATCAATCAAAAAACAGAACAAGAATCGATTTCATCTCAAACAAAGGCTGTTACAGTTGACGAACTGTTGGCCAGAGTTGATAAATCAGCAAGATTAAATAATAAACCCAATCCGAATTTGGAGGTGCATGTCAATGCAAACCAATTGTTGCTGCAAGTTGACAACGATTTGGAACCTACTTTTCGTCAGAGTGTTTTTAGCAAAATTGCTGATAACTTCAAGGCTGTAAAAGAGGCTGTAGTAAATAGAAACAAAGAATAAAATCATCAATCACTTTTAAAAATCAAATTATTATGAGAAATTTAACCATTTACTTAGTGCTGTTGCTATGTCTTTTTGCAAGCAAAATGTTGGCGCAAGAAACCTATTTGCAAGCGAGCGAAAAATATTCAATCAAATACGAGAAAATACGGCAGGAGGAGGGAAAAATATATAATGAAGAAGTAAACAAATTAAAAATTCAACGGAGGAATAGAATTATTTCCAGACAAGAATTCAAAGACCAAAAAATAGTTTTGGAAAAGAAAAAGGAGTCAAATATTAGAGAAAGAGTTAGGTTGAATGGAGAAAAACTATGGGGGCAATTTCCTGAGATGGGTGCAAAAACTTTTGAAGGAAGAGCTTTTTGGATTTCAAACGGAATTAAAAGAGATGTTCGTGAAGAAAAAGAGTTGTTGAAGACAGAAATTGAAGCCGTAGACAAGCAATTGCTCGAAGGTGTAATTACTAAAAGTCAGGCCGAAGAACAGAAACTGAAATTAGCAGAGGCTAGAGCAAAAGCCATAGAGGAAAAAGTAAAAGTTAGGCAAGAAGCATTGAAAAAATTGGTACAAGATGATGTGGATAATGATTTAAAGGTGCATGAAAAGCTTCGATTTCGTTTGACATTCAATGGTAATAATGATTCTAAAGTAAATATTGGAGAGAGATATGATTTTGTTTTACCGGCAATGAAAAACTATAAAGGACAAAAGGATAAAGGTCGACAACAAAACAAAAGAACGTCCTCTCAATTGGTAGTTGCTATAGGTGTTAATAATGTGGTAACACAGGGGGCTATTGCTAATTCTGATTTTAAATATCGGCAATCCCGTTTTTATGAATGGGGGGTTACGTATAATTCCAGGATTGTTCCCAATCATAATTTATTGCATGCCAAGTATGGTTTGTCCTTGATGTATAATGATTTAAAACCAACGGACAATAGCGTTTTTGTTGATAAGGGAAGACAAACAGTTTTGGAAATAAATCCATTAGAGCATGACGATTCCCGTTTTCGAAATGTTAATTTGGTAGTGCCTTTGCATTTAGAGTTTGATTTCACTAAACCCAAGATTAAAAATGATAAAACGTATTTTAAATCACATAACAGCTTTAGATTGGGAATAGGTGGTTATGTTGGTACAAACTTAAAATCAAAACAAACTATCAGGTATGATTTTGATGGGTACAAAACAGTAGATAAAACTCGTGGTGATTTTAACACCAGCAATTTTATTTATGGGCTGAGCACTTATGTAGGGTACAGGGCAACCAGTTTATATTTGAAATACGATTTAAATCCTTTGTTTAAAGACAATTCGGTAAAACAAAACAATGTTTCTTTAGGATTGCGATTTGATTTTAATTGATTGAAAAAGTAATGGCAATAACAATGTCAATTTTCAATAGCAATGACAGTAAACAAATTCAAAAGATGTATTGATTTTTGATATTGTCATTGTCATTGAGATTGTTACTTTGTATCTTTGATGCTTTCCAACTTTATTCTTTAAAAAATTGATATCAAAAGCCACCATAGATACTGTTTTCGAAACTGCTCGAGTAGAGGAGGTTATTGGCGATTTTGTTCAATTGAAACGCGCGGGAAGTAATTTTAAGGGATTGAGTCCGTTCTCAGACGAGCGTTCCCCGTCGTTTATGGTGTCACCTGCCAAAGGAATCTGGAAAGATTTTAGCTCTGGAAAAGGTGGAAATGCCGTGGCTTTCCTGATGGAACACTCACATTTTACCTATCCGGAAGCGATTCGGTATTTGGCCAAAAAATACAATATCGAGATTGAGGAAACCGAACTGACGGATGCAGAAAAAGCCAATACGGATACTCGTGAAAGTATGTATCTGGTATCGGAATTTGCAAAAGATTATTTTCATAAAACGCTTTTGAATACCGAAGAAGGTAAGGCAATTGGGCTCAGCTATTTCAAAGAAAGAGGATTTACCGGCGAAACCATTAAGAAGTTTAGTTTAGGATATTCTCCCGAAGCTTGGGATGCTTTCACAAAAGAGGCCTTAGGGAAAGGTTACAAATTAGAATTTCTGGAAAGTACCGGTTTGACTATTCCTAAAGAAGACCGGCCTTTTGACCGATTCAAAGGACGTGTGATGTTCCCGATACAAAGTATGTCGGGACGTATTTTAGGATTTGGAGGTAGGATTTTGACCAATGATAAAAAAGCGGCCAAATACCTCAATTCACCCGAAAGTGATATTTACCATAAAAGTAAGGTGTTGTATGGTATTTTTCAGGCCAAACAGGCTATTGCCAAACAAAATAATTGTTTTTTGGTTGAAGGATATACCGATGTGATTCAGTTCAATCAGTCCGGAATTGAAAATGTGGTTGCCTCTTCAGGAACGGCTTTGACTCCGGATCAAATTCGTCTCATCAATCGATTGACAAAAAATATTACAGTGTTATTTGACGGGGATGCTGCCGGACTTCGTGCTTCCGTTCGTGGAATCGATTTGATTCTCGAGGAAGGTATGAATGTCAAAGTATGTGCTTTCCCTGATGGGGAAGATCCGGATAGTTTTGCCAGAAAGACGTCGCACGATGATTTAGTGGCCTATTTAGAAAATAATGCGAAAGATTTTATTCAGTTCAAAGCTTCGCTGTTGATGAATGAAGCCAAGAATGATCCCATAAAAAAAGCCGATTTGATTCGGGATATGGTGCAAAGTATTTCTAAAATTCCGGATAGAATACAACAGGAAATTTATATTCAGGAATGTTCCCGTATTATGGATATTTCAGAGCAGGTGTTGGTGAGTACCTTGGCACAATTGACTCAGAAAGAAGTGAGTGATTTTGGGAAAAAGCAAAAACAGGAACAGCAAACATTTGAAGTTGTAAAAACTGAAAATCCGGAGAAAGTTCAAAAAGTAGATATTCTGAATAATATAGAGCGCGATATTATTAAAAATCTATTGCTTTACGGAAATGTCTCTGAAAAATTCGAAGAGATTTTAGTGACCACTAATGACGAAGGTGATGTGGTAGAAGTGGCGGTAGAGAAAGAAATGAAGGTATACCGGAAAATTTATTTGAGTTTGCAGGAAGATGAGATAGAGTTTACAACAGATATTTTCAGAAATATATATGATGACCTGATAAATCATTATTTGCAAAATGAGAATTTTAATTTAGAGCAGTATCTGATGCATTTAAAACCTGAATTTGCTCAGGTTATTACCGATATTGTGATGCTTGATGAAAAATATGTTTTACATAATTGGGAGGCTCAAAATATTTTTCCAAAAACTAAACTGGAAACGTTAAATCAGTCTGTCGTAGATACTTTATTTACTTTACGATGGTTTTTAATCAGTCAGTTTATTGAAAATTCCAAGAATTCTGTGTTAAGAGAATCTGGTGCAGATAATAGTGAGCTGATGAGTGAACTCATGGATTATAATAAACTAAGGACTAAGTTCTCTTATAAGACCGGAAGGGTAGTTGTTCAATATCATTAAAATAAAAACTCCGTATTGACTGAACAGGATTCAGAAATACGGAGTTTTTATTCGTGGATGATTTATTGTAAATCAAATTTTTTTAAAAAAAATCAGGAAGAATAACCTTTTTGTTCGGTTATACGATTTCTAATTTTTTCGCTTTTTCAACTAAATCAACCAAGTTGGTAACATTTAGTTTGGTTAACAGTCGCAATTTATACGTACTGATTGTTTTTTCGTTAAGTCCCAGAATATCAGCAATTTCGTGGTTCTTTTTCCCGCCACTTAAATAGCGTAAAACCTCTACTTCGCGATTGGAGAGTTTTCTGTACAAACGCTCGCTTTTGCTTTGTTTCGCAATTAACGCCAGGTTTTTCTTAACGGTTTCGTTCATTATTATTTTTCCTTGGTGGACTTTTACAATGGATAACCCTAGAGTTTCCAATTTTTCTTTTTTATGAACATAGCCGGAAACACCTGCTTTAATCGCATTTGGTGCATAGACCTGTTCAGAAAGGCCACTGAAAATAATAATTTTGGTCTTCGGGAAGTTTTTAATTATTGATTTAACTTCAAAAATACTGGAAAGACCTTCCAATTCTAAGTCCAAAACTAAGACATCTACTTCTTTAGTCAGGAGTATATCCCTAATCATCAAAAAGCTGCCGACATTGGCAACGATTGATATGTCTGCGTGGTCTTTGAAGTAAGACTTTACTCCAAAGTGTACGACAGGATAGTTATCAGCAAAACAAACTTTTATCATGGTATTTGTGGTATTTAATTGTTTAAAGAGTTGTTTTTCAAAATCAAGTATAAATTTACATAAAAAAAAGTATTAATACTAATTTTTTGACAAAATATTCTTGCTAAAAATTAATTTTACATACGGGTATTTCGTTCATTTTATGTTGGTTAATTTTGTTAAGGCGTTTGTATGTATCAAAGACTGTTTTTTCGCGTCCGGTGAAATCATCGGAGGACTTTCCGTCTTTATCGGCAAGCATGGCCCATTCCAATTCATCGTAGTTGGCGCCCAATTGCTCTTCGTCTGTCATTTCGTCGCCAAATAAACCGTCTGATGGTTCGGCTGTTAAAATAGAATCAGGAACGCCCAGATAAGCGCCCAAGGCAAATACGTCTGATTTCATCAAATCGGCAATAGGGCTGAGGTCTACGCCTCCATCACCGTATTTAGTAAAAAAACCAACTCCGAAATCTTCTACTTTGTTTCCTGTTCCGGCCACTAAATAGCCGTGAACTCCGGCAAAATAATACAATGTGGTCATGCGCAAGCGGGCACGAGTATTGGCAAGGGTTAAGTGAAGCCTGCATTCTTCAAAGTCGGCAGGGACTTCTTTTTTGAAAGTTTCAAAAATTGAAGTAAGATCAGCCAAGGTATTTGATACGTTTGGAAATCTCTTTTTCAATTGCTCAATGTGTTCTCTTGCGCGGCTAACATGACTTTCATGTTGGTGTATAGGCATTTCTACACACAAAACGTTTAAACCTGTTTGGGCGCATAAGGTAGAAGTTACGGCCGAATCAACACCGCCGGAAATACCAACGACAAACCCATTAACTTTTGCGTTTTCGGCATACGTTTTTAACCAGTTGACAATATGAGTGTTCACTTTTTCAACTTGAATAGTGCTTTTTTTGGTCATAATAGTTTAAGTTTTAACAAGCAGGAATGTATATTTGCACAGTCATTCACTTATGTATTCTTTTTCTCATCTCTGAAGCGGACAAATTTAATTAAAATAAAATGAAATATTACCTACTTTTATTTGCCTTATTGGTGTTTTTTTTATCCTGTGACAAAAAAAGCAAAATAGAAAAGGAAATTGAAGAGATTCCGGTTACTGTAAAAGCGGATCGATTTGATAAGATTTTTTTTGAAACGCCTCCTGAGGATTTAGCCAAAATAAAAAAAGAATTCCCTTATTTTTTTCCTGCTGGGAATGATGATTCGGTTTGGTTGGAAAAAATGCAGCATCCTTTATGGAGAGAGTTATATGGTGAGGTTCAAAAGAAGTATGCCAATTTCGATCCGGTAAAAAGTGATATTGAAACACTTTTTAAACATATAAGATACTATTTCCCTAAAACGAAAGTGCCAAAAGTAATTACGGTGATTTCTGAAATGGATTATAATAATAAGGTTATCTATGCCGATAGTTTGTTGATTATTTCGTTGGAAATGTATTTGGGTAAAACGCATAAGTTTTATCAGTTCCCTAATTATATCAAGCAAAATTTTGAACAAAAACAAATGATGCCGGATATTGTTTCGAGTTTTTCCAGACAAAAAACACCCTTTAATAAGGAAAAAAGTTTTCTTTCCCACATGATTCAATCCGGAAAAGAGTTGTATTTAAAAGATGTATTGTTGCCTGATTATAGTGATGAAGATAAAATAGGTTATACAATCAAGCAGCTCACTTGGTGTGCGGAAAACGAGGCTTATATTTGGCGTTATTTTATAGAAAAAGAGATGTTGTACAGTGATGATCAAAAATTACTGCCAAGGTTTATAAACCCTGCGCCATTTTCAAAATTTTATTTAGAAATAGACAATGAAAGTCCCGGTCAGGTTGGGGCATGGGTAGGTTGGCAAATTGTTCGTTCGTATATGAAAAACAATGAAGTATCTTTGCAGCAATTATTAGATACCAACGCAAAAGAAATATTCGAAAAATCAAAATATAAACCTAAAAAGTAATGTCAGATAAAAATAGATCAGAAATTAATTTTCTTGTAGAATTGGATGAAAACCGCGTGCCGGAAAAATTGTTGTGGAGTGCCAAAGATGGTGGTGTAGAGTTGGAAGAATCAAAAGCAATTATGTTGTCTATTTGGGATAGCAAGGCAAAAGAGAGTATGCGAATTGATTTGTGGACCAAAGATATGCCGGTTGATGAGATGAAAATTTTCTTTCATCAGACCTTAGTGGCGATGTCGGATACTTTTCACCGTGCCACGGGTGATGAAAAGATGTCGGCTACCATGAAGGATTTCTGTGAGTACTTTGCGGAAAAGTTGGAGTTAACAAAATAGCCTTTGATTGTAAAAAGAAAAGTCCCAAAAACCGATATCTGAGTTTTGGGACTTTTTTATTGTTTGATTCGTCAGTGTTTAAAACTGGCTGTTGTTCTTGAAAATCTCTTGGTTTACTTCGTCTATGTAGTTTAAAACTTCGTCTTTTCCTGTGGCTTCGGTAGAAGAGGTTATGAAATATGGAGGCATTTCAGTCCAATTATTAGCGAACATCTGTTTTTTGTAAGCGGCAATATGAGAGTCTATTTTTACCTTACTGATTTTATCTGCTTTGGTGAAGATAATGCAAAAAGGAATTTCACTTTCACCCATATAGGACATGAATTCAATGTCTATTTTTTGTGCTTCATGGCGTATGTCAACCAAGACAAAGGCACAGGCCAATTGTTCTCTTTGTTCAAAGTAATCTGTAATAAACTGTTGAAAAACAGATTTTGTTTTTTTGGATACTCTGGCGTAGCCATATCCCGGTAAATCAACTAAGAACCAATTGCTGTTGATTAAAAAATGATTAATCAGTTGGGTTTTTCCCGGTCTTCCGGATGTTTTGGCTAATTTTTTTTGGTTCGTCAACATGTTTATTAATGAAGATTTACCAACATTAGACCTGCCTATAAATGCATATTCAGGCAAGAAGTCCTTCGGACATTTACTGACATCTGAGTTGCTAATTACAAATTCGGCGGTATTAATTTTCATATTTTGTCTTTGAGTAAAAACGCTTTTTTAGTAAAAAGCGTCTATAAATTGGTTTTGTTAAGCCAAGATTCCAATATTTTGTTGAATTCTTCGGGCTGTTCCATCATGGCGGCATGCCCACATTTGTCGATCCAGTACAGAGAGGAATTCGGTAATAATTTATTGAATTCTTCCGCGACATCCGGAGGGGTTACTTTGTCATTTTTCCCCCAAATGATACAAGTTTGAACGTGCATTTTTGGTAAATCTTTTGCCATATTATGGCGAATGGCGCTCTTTGCAATCGTTAATGTTTTAATTAATTTGATTCTGTCATTTACAGACGTGTATACTTCATCGATAAGTTCAGGCGTGGCTACTTTAGGGTCGTAAAATACGTCTTCGGCTTTTTTCTTGATGTATTCGTAGTCTCCTCTTTTTGGGTAACTGTCGCCCATGGCGCTTTCGTAAAGTCCTGAGCTTCCTGTTATTACAAGTCCTGCGACTTTTTCGGGGTATAATTTGGTATGGTAAAGTGCGATGTGTCCGCCTAATGAATTTCCTAAAAGAATAACTCTGTCAAATCCTTTGAAAGTGATGAAATCCTTAACGTATTTGGCAAAGCTTTTTACATTGGTTTTTAATATGTTTTGGGTGTAAATAGGTAAATCCGGGATTACAATTTTATATCCTTTGTCAGAAAAGTAACTGGCCACAGCGTCAAAGTTACTGAGCCCTCCCATAAGCCCGTGTAAAATGACGATTGGCGTCCCTTCTCCAGCTTCGTAATAGCTGTATCTACCTTCTTTTTTATAGTTTTTTTCCATGTTTATGAATGCGCATTTTCAATTTTCACAAATATATGATTTAATAAATTAAAAAGAATTTTTGGATAGAATTTTTGGACAGATATTTTATGGCTTCTTTTTCGGTTTCTGCTGTGTTGTTTTTGAGGTTTATTTTCTGCGAAACATTGTGTCTTGTTATGGTTCTTTTTAAAGTTTGAATTTTACGGATTATTAAATCAGGTTTTGGATTTTTTAAAGATTCTTTCAAATGATTGGTACTGAAGCTAACGTGTTGATAGTCCAAAAATTAAGGCTTTTTGGTGGTAAGTGGTTAAACTTATCAACAAAGTGGTAAATAGTGGTAAATAGTGGTAATATTTTTTATATTTTTGCTCTATATCATTTTAATGCTATTCTCTTGAATACAATTGTTGGAACATATGAATGTAAAGTCGATGCGAAAGGGCGGGTTTTGTTACCTGCACCTCTGAAAAAGCAATTGGCTGCATCTCTTCAGGATGGTTTTGTTTTGAAGCGTTCTGTTTTTCAACCGTGTTTAGAGTTGTATCCTATGGAAGAATGGAATTTGATGATGCTAAAAATCAACAAGCTGAATCGGTTCGTAAAGAAAAACAATGACTTTATCCGTCGGTTTACGGCTGGGGTTAAAGTGGTGGAAATAGATTCTTTAGGGAGATTATTGGTGCCGAAAGATTTGGTGGTTTTTTCAAGTATTGCCAAGGATATTGTTTTTTCTTCTGCGGTAAATATTGTTGAGATTTGGGATAAAGAGCTGTATGAAAAATCAATACTCGGTGATGATGTGGATTTTGCAGATTTGGCAGAAGAGGTAATGGGTAATATAAATGATGACGACAATGGAATATCATAATCCGGTTTTGCTTAAGGAAACAGTGGATGGTTTAAATATTAAGCCGGACGGAGTGTATGTGGATGTGACTTTTGGTGGCGGAGGACATTCAAGAGAGATTATGGGCAGGTTGGGGCCAAATGGAAGGTTGTTTGCGTTTGATCAGGATGAAGATGCTTTGGAGAATGCTATTCAGGATGATCGATTTACGCTGATTAATGAGAACTTCAGGTTTATAAAACGGTTTTTGCGTTTTTATGGTGTGAAAGGGGTGGATGGTATTTTGGCTGATTTGGGAGTTTCTTCCCATCAGTTTGATGTGGCTGAGCGAGGATTTTCTACCCGTTTTGATGCGGGGTTGGATATGCGAATGAGTCAGAAAAATGATTTGAATGCTTATCGTGTGGTAAATGAATATGATGAAGCGAATCTGAGAAGAGTGTTTTTGGATTATGGGGAATTGAAAAATGCGCCTGCTTTGGCAAGAACAATTATAGAAGCCAGGACCGATTATCCAATCAAAACGACTGACGAATTGAAAGAAGTTTTGGCGAAATATTTGCCGGAAAGAGTACGGAATAAAATATTGGCCCAGATCTATCAGGCCATTCGGATTGAAGTGAATCAGGAGATGGATGTTTTGAAAGAGTTTTTGGAACAGTCTTTAGAAATTTTGAATCCGGGAGGTCGGCTAAGCGTAATATCTTATCATTCGCTGGAAGATAGATTGGTAAAACGATTTATGAAGAACGGTATGTTCGAGGGGGAGCCGGAACGGGACTTTTTTGGAAATTTTTCAGTTCCTTTTAAAAGTATAGGTAAATTAATTGTGCCTGGAAATGAAGAAATCAAATTGAATAATAGGGCTCGAAGTGCCAAGTTGAGGATTGCTGAGAAAAAATAATTAGGAGATGAAATACGGTCTTTATAATATATTAAAAGCGCGATTCCTTATAGATGATGATGCTGTTAAAAACTGGCGATTCATTGTCTTTGTTATTGTTTTGGCGATTATTATGATTGCAAATACCCAAAAATTTGAACAAAAAGTATTCAGGATTGCTGAGTTGACAAGTGAAGTGAAAGAATTGCGTTCGGAATTTGTTGATAGAAGATCGCAACTGATGAAGTTAAGAATGGAATCAACTATTTCGGAAAAAATGGTCGAAAAACAAATTTTCCCCTCTACGGTTCCACCGGTTAAGATAAAAGTAAAAAAAGAAGAAGAGGAAAATTTTCTTAAAAAAATATGGCAGTAGAAGATAAATACATATCGTACCGAATTTATCTGGTTGCATGCGCTATCTTTTTGATGGCGATTGGCGTTGCTGTAAAGTTGACAAATATTCAATGGGTTGAAGGGGATTATTACAGACAGTTAGCCAAAGAAAGAACGGTTCGGAATTTTGTAATTCCGGCCAATAAAGGGAATATCTATTCTGCAGACGGAAGTCTTTTGGCAACATCGATACCTAATTATATCATCCGTTTTGATGCGATTGCTCCAAAAGCAGAAGATTTCGAGAAAAATGTTGACGCACTGTCTGATTCTTTATCGTTGGTTTTAGGGAAACCAAGTGGGTATTATCAAAATGAATTGAGGAAAGCCAGAGCAAATAATAATAGGTATTACTTGATTGCACGCGGTTTGAGTTATACGGAATACATGGAAATTAAAAATTTCCCTCTTTTTGAATTGGGACCCTACAAGGGAGGTGTTATTATAGAGCAAAAAACGGTTCGGGAACACCCAATAGGTAAAATTGCAGAGCGTACCATCGGATATGAAAGAAAAACGCATAATGGAACTTTTGACGGGAAAGGAATTGAATGGGCATACAGAGGCTATTTAAATGGGAAAGACGGTAAAATTTTAAAACAAAAGATAGCAAAAGGGCAGTGGAAACCGATTCGCGATGTGAATGAAGTGGAACCTCAGGATGGTTATGACGTGATTTCGACGATTGATGTCTTTATTCAGGATATCGCCCATCATGCATTGTTGAAACAGTTGGAAGATTATGAGGCAGACCACGGTTGTGTGGTGGTTATGGAAACGGAAACCGGAAAAGTAAAAGCGATCTCTAATCTGGGAAGAGCAACTGACGGAACCTATTATGAAACTACAAATTATGCGGTAGCCGAATCTCATGAACCGGGTTCTACTTATAAATTAGCCGATTTGATGGCACTTCTTGAAGACAAAAAAGTAGACACTAGTGCTGTTTATGACAGTAATGGTGGAGTGGTGGTTTATTCAGGAAAAAAAGTAAACGATTCCCATAAAGGTGGCTATGGAAAAATTTCTCTGGCAAGAGGTTTTGAACTTTCATCTAATACGGTTATGGCTCAAGCCGTTTATAATAGTTACAAAAATAACCCTTCGCAATTCGTAAATCATCTTAATAGTTTTGGATTAAATAAACCATTAGGGCTTTCGATTAAAGGAGAAGGAAAACCACGTGTGCCACAACCGACGGATAAAGACTGGTCGAATATTTCACTTCCGTGGATGGCTTTTGGATACGGTGTTTCTATTACGCCAATGCAAACTTTGGCATTTTATAACGCGGTGGCCAATAATGGGGAAATGGTGAAACCTCAGTTTGTTTCTGAAATTAGAGAATGGAACAGAACCATCAAAAAGTACGATAAAGAAGTGTTGAATCCTAAGATTTGCTCCCAAGGAACTATCTTGAAGTTGAAAGCAGTTTTGGAGAATGTGGTTAAAAAAGGAACAGGATCAAAATTGTATTCAAAAGAGTTTTCTATGGCGGGAAAAACAGGAACTGCCAAAGTAAATTATGGAAAAGATGGTGGAACCGGAATGTATTATGCATCTTCATTCGTGGGTTATTTTCCTGCAGATCATCCTAAATATTCTTGTATCGTAGTGGTTCATAAGCCAAATACGGCAAATAATAATTATTATGGTGCTGATGTGGCCGGGCCGGTCTTTAAGCGTATCGCCCAAAAGATTTTTACCGACGCACCTTCAACAAACGAAATAAAAAATTTGAATAGAAGTATTCAAAAACAGGAAAATCATTTTAATGCCTACAATACCAAACTACAAAATCGCAAACAGGTAATTCCGAATGTTAAGGGAATGCCCGGGATGGATGCCATTGCATTGTTGGAAAATTTAGGGCTTAAAGTCAGGGCCAGAGGAGTGGGGAAGGTTAAAACACAATCGCTCCAAGCAGGTCAGAGTATTATAAAAAATAGAAACATAACACTGGAATTATTGTGATTATTCTTAAAGACATATTATACAAAGTAGCTATTGAAGCCGTAAAAGGTTCAACGGATATTGCTATTAATAAAATAGATTTTGATTCCAGAAAAATGGAAGAAAATGACGTTTTTGTTGCTATACGTGGTACTGTTTCAGATGGTCATGATTATATTGAAAAAGCAATAGCTCTGGGGGCAAAAACGATTATTTGTGATGTGTTTCCGGAAACTATAGCGCCTGGGATTACGTATATACAAGTGAAGGATACCAATAAAGCACTGGCTTTTATGGCAGCCAATTACTTTGGGAATCCTTCGGAATCCTTAAAGCTTGTAGGTATAACCGGAACAAACGGAAAAACAACCATTGCTTCTTTATTGTATCAATTGTTTAAAAAAGCGGGTTTTAAAGTTGGTTTGCTGTCTACGGTGAAAATTTTAGTGGATGATATCGAATACAAAGCGACACATACCACTCCCGATTCTATTACCATTAATCATTATTTGAAAGAAATGATTGATGCGGATGTAGAATACTGTTTCATGGAAGTAAGTTCACACGGCATACACCAAAAAAGAACGGAAGCACTTCATTTTTCAGGTGGTGTTTTTACCAATTTGTCACACGATCATTTGGATTATCATCCGACTTTTGCCGAATACAGGGATGTGAAAAAATCATTCTTTGATAATTTACCCAAAACGGCTTTTGCATTGTCCAATATTGATGACAAAAATGGGGCGGTAATGTTGCAAAATACCGTAGCTAAAAAATGTACGTATGCCTTAAAATCCTATGCCGATTATAAAGCGCAAATTCTCGAAAATCAATTATCGGGATTGTTGTTGAAAATCAATAACAACGAGGTTTGGGTAAAATTAATCGGGACATTCAATGCCTATAATCTTTTGGCAATTTATGGAACGGCTGTCGAATTGGGAATGGATAGTTTTGATGCACTTCGTTTATTATCCGATTTAGAAAGTGTATCCGGACGATTTCAATTTATTGTTTCCAATTCGAATATCACCGCAATTGTAGATTACGCCCATACACCGGATGCATTGGAAAATGTGTTGAAAACCATTGGAGATATCCGAACCAAGAACGAACAATTGATAACGGTTGTAGGTTGTGGAGGGAATCGCGATATGGCGAAACGTCCTATTATGGCAGGAATCGCTTCGGATTTGAGTGATAAAGTTATTTTGACTTCTGATAATCCAAGAAATGAAGATCCTGATATGATTATCTCTGAAATGGAACAGGGAGTTGCCATTCACAATCAAAGAAAAGTATTGTCTATTTCAGACAGAAAACAAGCGATTAAAGTGGCTTGCCAGTTGGCCGGGCCGAATGATATTATTTTAATTGCGGGCAAAGGACACGAAACCTATCAGGAGATCAAAGGCGTACGCTATGATTTTGATGATATGAAAACAGTAAAAGAAATTTTAGAACAACTTCATAAATAGTAAAACATGCTGTATTATTTATTTGAATACTTAAACAAAACTTTAGATGTTTCCGGAACGGGAGTGTTTCAGTACATCTCATTTAGATCGGCTTTGGCATTTTTGCTTTCCTTACTGTTATCTACCATTTTCGGAAAGAAAATTATCAATTTTCTTCGAAATCAACAAGTGGGGGAGACGGTTCGTGAGTTGGGCTTAGCAGGTCAAAATGAAAAAGCGGGTACACCTACCATGGGTGGGTTAATCATCATATTCGCTACGTTATTGCCTGTTTTCCTATTCGCAAAATTGCATAATATTTATATTGTGTTGTTGATTGTTACCACACTTTGGATGGGAACGATTGGTTTTGTGGATGATTATATCAAGATTTTCAAAAAAGACAAACAAGGTTTAAAAGGAATTTTTAAAGTTTTTGGTCAGGTGGGTCTTGGATTGATTGTAGGGACGGTGTTGTATTTTAATCCGGGGGTTACGGTTCGTACTGATACCGGTAAAACTGATATTTTTAAAACGACAGCCGAAAATGTAATCTATGAGACACCAGTTGAAGAAAAATCTACGGCAACTACGATTCCGTTTTTTAAAAATAATGAGTTTGATTATGCCGAATTGTTGGCATGGACCGGTGAAGGTTATGAAAAATGGGCTTGGCTGGTTTTTATCCCGGTAGTGATTTTCATTATTACAGCTGTTTCAAACGGAGCCAATTTAACCGATGGAATCGATGGACTGGCGGCTGGGACTTCTGCCGTGTCGGTTTTGGCATTGGGGATTTTCACATTCCTTTCCGGTAATATAATTTTTTCCAATTATCTGAATATAATGTATATACCCAATTCGGGTGAAATGACGGTTTTTATCTCGGCATTTGTTGGGTCATTGATTGGGTTTCTATGGTACAATTCCTATCCGGCATCTGTTTTTATGGGAGATACAGGAAGTTTAACCATTGGTGGAATCATTGCTGTACTGGCGATTGCGGTTCGAAAAGAATTATTAATTCCATTATTGTGCGGAATATTCCTGGTTGAAAATCTTTCGGTGGTTCTTCAGGTAAGCTATTTTAAATATACCAAAAAGAGATTTGGTGAAGGACGAAGAATATTTTTAATGTCGCCGTTGCATCATCATTATCAAAAGAAAGGATACCATGAGAGTAAGATTGTAACCCGTTTTTGGATTGTTGCAATCATGTTGGCCATATTGTCTATCGTAACCCTAAAATTAAGATAGTTATGAGACTGGTAGTTTTAGGCGGAGGAGAAAGCGGTATTGGAACGGCTATTCTGGGAAAGAAAAAAGGCTATGATGTTTTTGTTTCTGATTTTGGAAAGATTAAAGAGAGTTACAAAGAAGTTCTGGTACAAAATGGGATTAGTTGGGAAGACGAACGCCATACAGAGGATTTAATTTTAAATGCCGATGTCGTGATGAAAAGTCCGGGAATTCCCGAGAAAGCGGCAATCGTAAAAAAACTCGTCGAAAAAGGGATTCCGGTAATTTCTGAAATCGAATTTACGGCTCCTTTTACAAAAGCCACTACCATTGGGATAACAGGGAGTAACGGGAAAACAACGACCACCATGTTAACCTATCATTTGCTGAAATCAGCAGGGCTGAATGTGGGATTGGCAGGGAATATCGGGAAGAGTTTTGCCTGGCAGGTTGCAGATGAGAATTATGATGTGTATGTGTTGGAGTTAAGTAGTTTTCAGTTGGACGGAATCATCAATTATAAGCCGCATATAGCCATTATTACCAATATTAGCCCGGATCATTTAGACCGATATGACTATAAATATGAAAATTATATCGATTCAAAGTTCCGAATTACGATGAATCAAACCGAGGAGGATTATCTTATTTATGACGCAGATGACGAGGCAATCGCCGAATGGTTACAAAAGAATACAACGAAAGCAAAATTAATCCCTTTTTCATTGAACAAAGAATTCAGTGAAGGAGCATTTATAAAAAATAATAACATGGAAATAATCATCAATCAAGAAGAATTTAAAATGGAAACGGAATCAATTGCTTTAGAAGGTAAACATAATATGAAAAATGCAATGGCAGCAACTTCTGTAGCAAAATTGCTGCAAATAAGAAAAGCAACAATCCGTGAAAGTTTGTCTAATTTCCAAGGGGTAGAACACCGTTTGGAGAAAGTATTGAAGATTCAAAATGTACAATATATAAATGACTCCAAGGCAACGAATGTGAATGCCGCTTTTTTTGCCTTGGACAGCATGAATACACCTACGGTATGGATTGTTGGTGGAGTTGACAAAGGGAACGATTACAACGAATTGATGTCATTAGTTCGCGAAAAAGTAAAAGCGATTATATGCTTGGGTATTGATAATAGAAAAATAATTGATGCATTTGGGAATGTTGTTGATATCATGGTTGAAGTTAATAATATGAACGACGCAGTAAGAATGGCACAGCGATTAACAGAAAAAGGAGATACCGTGTTATTGTCTCCGGCCTGTGCCAGTTTTGATTTGTTTGAAAACTACGAAGACAGAGGGAAACAGTTTAAGCAAGCTGTGCAAAATTTATAATAAAAAGTTTAAAGAATACCGTTTGAAGTTGTAGGCTTTAAACGGTAACCAAACTTTAAAAAGAGGGCAGATGAAACAGTTAATAAGCAATTTGAAAGGAGATAAAGGAATATGGTCATTTGTGGCTTTGTTGGGCTTATTCTCGTTTATGCCTGTTTTTAGTGCCAGTAGTAATTTGGCGTATTTAGGTCATGGAACCGGAAATACTTTAGGTTATTTGGTGAAGCATTTAGCCCACATATGTATTGGTTTTTTGATTATTTATTGGGTACACAAAGTGCCTTATCATTATTTCAGGGCCATTTCTAAAGTTGCATTGCCGGTTGTTTGGATATTATTGGCCTATACCCTAATCAAAGGGACTGTAATTGCCGGGGCTAACGCCAGTAGATGGATTCAAATTCCTTTTGTTGGGATTACTTTTCAAACCTCTACATTGGCATCCTTGGTGCTGTATATTTATGTTGCCAGATATTTGTCTAAAACCAGGGAAGAGGCGATCGATTTTAAAGAGTCGCTCAAAGAACTATGGATTCCGGTATTTATTACCTTAATGTTTATTCTGCCGGCCAACTTTTCCACTACGGCCTTAATATTTTCAATGGTTATCATGCTGGTGTTTGTCGGGAAGTATCCTGTGAAATACATTGGTTTCATTGTGGGTTCGGGAATCGTTTTTCTTACCTTTTTTATTCTTGTCGCCAAAGCGTTTCCTGGTGCTTTTCCTAACCGTGTCGATACTTGGATTAGTCGTATTGATAATTTTACCAGCGATAAACCGGATGAAGATGATTACCAGATTGAGAAAGCCAAAATTGCGATTGCATCAGGACAGATTTATGGTTTAGGACCGGGGAAAAGTGTTCAGAAGAACTTTTTACCACAGTCTTCTTCAGATTTTATATTTGCTATAATCGTTGAAGAATATGGCCTTTTCGGAGGGTTGATGGTACTGGGATTGTATTTGTTGTTGTTGTTTCGATTTGTTATTGCTTCGCATAAGGCCAATACCGTTTTCGGTAAATTGGTGGTGGTTGGACTGGGATTTCCAATGATTTTTCAGGCCATGATTAATATGGCGGTTGCGGTCGAATTATTACCTGTTACCGGACAAACTTTACCATTAATCAGTAGTGGGGGGAGTTCGATATGGATGACGTGTTTTGCACTCGGGATTATCATCAGTGTGACCAAAAAAGACGAGGAAATAGAAGAAGAACTTAAAGTGGCTGCCAAAAGAGAGGAAGCACTTCAAAGATTAATTGATGCAGAGTTGAATGCAGAGGAAGAAATTAACGAAGATTATTCTATTGAAGACAAAGCGAATAATCCGATGGATGCGGTTTCGAATAAATAATTTTTAAAAGTTAATATAATTTTTAAATCAGATGAAACACTATAAATTCATATTGAGTGGTGGCGGGACAGGCGGGCATATTTATCCGGCCATAGCAATAGCCAATGAGCTAAAATTACGCTTTCCGGATGCCGAATTCCTTTTTGTGGGAGCTCAGGATAAAATGGAAATGCAAAAAGTCCCTCAGGCTGGATATCCTATCAAAGGCTTGTGGATTGCTGGTTTACAAAGAAAAATTACATTACAAAATATGTTGTTTCCAGTTAAATTGCTTGACAGTTTGTGGAAATCCAGAAAAATAATCAAACAATTTAAACCGGATGTGGTTATCGGGACCGGTGGATTTGCAAGTGGTCCTTTGCTGCAAATGGCGAATCTGATGCATATTCCAACAGTGATTCAGGAACAAAATTCATTTCCTGGGATTACGAATAAGATATTAAGCAAAAAAGCAGATGCTATTTGTGTGGCTTATGAAAATCTGGAGCGATTTTTTCCGGCAGCAAAAATGATTTTGACGGGAAACCCGGTTCGTCAGGATTTAATTGATATCGATAGCAAAAGAGCCGAAGCTATTGCTCATTTTGGCTTAGATCCGAATAAAAAAACAGTATTGGTTTTAGGAGGAAGTCTTGGTGCGAGAAGAATCAATCAATTAATAGAAAAAGAACTCGCTAAAATCACGGCACAAAATGTTCAGATTATCTGGCAATGCGGGAAATTGTATTTTGAAGATTATAAAAAATACAATACGACAAATGTTCAGGTTCTTGCTTTTATTGAAAGAATGGATTTGGTATATGCTGCGGCAGATATTATTGTTTCACGTGCTGGAGCGTCTTCGGTTTCGGAATTATGTATTGTGGGGAAACCGGTTATTTTTATTCCGTCCCCTAATGTTGCCGAAGACCATCAGACTAAAAACGCCAAAGCAATTGTAGATAAAAAAGGAGCGATGTTATTGAAGGAATCAGAACTAGATGCCGAGTTTAGTCTTGTGTTTGAAGCTTTGTTAAAAGACAAAGGAAAACAAATGCAATTGAGTGAAAATATAAAACAACTGGCCATGCCGGATGCGACCAAGATGATTGCAGATGTGATTGTAAAACTGATAAAATAGTAATATCAATCATAATGTGAGCAATTAAAAAGAAAGTAATTAATACAATAGTAATCTCTATTTTAAATTTTTTAAAAATTAAAATTGCTATTGAAATTGAAATTAAAAAATGAATTTAAATCAAATACATAACGTTTATTTTATCGGAATCGGAGGCATCGGAATGAGTGCTTTGGCCCGTTATTTTAAGACCATTGGTAAAAAGGTTGCGGGTTATGACAAAACGCCAACCCAACTGACTCAAGAGTTGATCGATAGTGGGATTCCAATTCATTTTGAAGACAATATCGATTTGATTCCAAGTGATTTTTATGTTGAAAATACTTTGGTGATTAATACGCCTGCGGTTCCGAAAACACATTCGGAATGGAATTATTTCATAGAGCGTAGGTATCAGGTAAAAAAGAGAGCCGAAGTATTAGGAATAATTACCCAGGATACCTTTTGTTTTGCGGTGGCGGGCACACACGGGAAAACGACTACTTCAAGTATTTTAGGGCATATTTTACACCAAAGTGGAGCCGATGTTACGGCTTTCGTGGGTGGAATTGTAGAAAATTATAATTCGAATCTGATAGGAACCGGTAAATCGGTAACTGTCGTTGAGGCAGACGAATTTGACCGTTCCTTTTTACACTTGCATCCTAATATTGCCTGTGTGACTTCAATGGATGCGGACCATTTGGATATTTATGGTACAAGTGATGCTATTGAGGAGTCATTTGTTCAATTTGCGGATAAAGTTGAAGATAAGAATAAGTTGTTTATAACGAAGGAATTGCCGTTGCAAGGACTTCGAGTGGCAGTTAATGAAGCTGCAGATTACACAGCGTTTAATGTGAGGATTGAAAATGGCAGCTATGTTTTTGATGTAAAAACACCGGATACCATTATAAAAGATTTGCGATTTGGTTTACCGGGAAGACATAATTTGATGAACGCTTTAATGGCTGTCGCAATGGCAATAATATTCGGCACCCCAACCGATGCCATTGCAACAGCCTTAGCTTCATTCAAAGGAATAAGAAGACGATTTTCGTATCAAATAAAAACGGACAAGTTGGTTTATATTGATGATTATGCGCATCACCCAACCGAAATCAATGCGGTACATCAGGCCGTTCGGGAGTTGTATCCTGATAAAAAAGTATTGGCTGTTTTTCAACCGCATTTGTTCAGCCGTACCAAAGATTTTGCAGATGATTTTGCCAAAAGTCTGTCGGCATTTGATGAAGTGGTTCTTATGGAAATATATCCGGCAAGGGAATTGCCGATGGAAGGAATTACGTCCACTTGGTTGCTGGAAAAAATCGATAACCAAAATAAAAAATTGGTTTCCAAGGAGGATTTGATTACTGTGATTAAAGCAAGCGATGCGACGGTAATTGTAACTATCGGAGCAGGGGATATCGGGGAATTGGTGATAGAAATTAAACAGGCGCTAAATGAAACTCTTTAATTGGACAAATATTAGATTATTGCTCATCTTCGGATTGGTGATTTTTCTTTTTTCGTTTACTTCAAAACGAAATGAAACCAGAAAATTGACCAAATCGGTGGTCGTTTTTGAAGGAGATAATGCCCTTTTTTTGAAAAGAGAAACGGTTAATAAATTGTTAATAGAAAATAAATGGAGTGCCTCAAGTATTCGAAAAGATAAATTAGATTTGAATAAGCTGGAAAAAATACTGGATTCAAACAATATGATTGAGAAATCAGAGGTGTTTGTGAGTATTGACGGCACGCTGAAAGCAGTGGTGAAACAAAAGACTCCGGTGGCCAGGGTTTTGAACGGGAATGGTTCTTTTTATATTGATTACGAAGGAGGTATAATGCCATTGTCTGATAATTATACGGCGAGAGTTCCGCTTGTCTCAGGGGTTATAGACAAAAAAAATAACGAGAAAATAACCCGAGTTTTTAGGATGATTTTTGATGATGATTTTTTGAAAAAAAACATCATCGCGATTCAAATTATGCCTAGCGGGAGCTTAAAAATGCTCAACAGGAATTTTAATTATCAAATACATTTTGGTAATACGGAGAATGTAGAAGTGAAATTTAATAATTATAAGGCTTTTTTTCAGAAAGCCGTTTTAGATAGTTCACTATATAAATATAAAAAGATAGATCTCAGATTTACACAACAAGTAGTTTGCACTAAATAATAGATAATGGAAAAAGAGAATATTGCAGTGGGTCTAGATATTGGGACAACCAAAATTGTTGCCATGATAGGCAAGAAAAATGAGTATGGGAAGTTAGAAATTTTGGGAGTTGGTAAATCCAAAAGTTTAGGTGTGGCTAGAGGTGTGGTAAATAATATTACACAAACCATACAGTCCATCCAACAAGCAGTACTTGAAGCTGAAAATAATTCAGGGTACAAAATTAAAGATGTTGTGGTTGGAATTGCGGGACAGCATATTCGTAGTATTCAACATACAGATTATATCAGCCGCTCTAATCCGGAAGAAGTAATCGGTGGGGGAGATATTCAGTTGCTAATCGATCAGGTGAATAAATTGGCCATGTTGCCAGGGGAAGAAATAATTCATGTTTTGCCACAAGAGTTCAAAATTGACGGGCAATCTGAAATTAAAGAACCTATTGGAATGTACGGAGGGAGACTCGAATCCAGTTTTCATGTGGTAGTTGGTCAGGCTTCTTCAATCAGAAATGTAGGACGTTGTATTCAGAGTTCGGGAATTGAACTGTCAGGGTTAACTTTAGAACCATTGGCATCTTCTGATGCGGTATTGAGTCAGGAAGAAAAAGAGGCCGGTGTTGCTTTAATTGATATAGGTGGAGGAACTACTGATTTGGCGATTTTCAAAGATGGTATTATCCGTCATACCGCTGTGATCCCTTTTGGAGGAAATGTGATTTCTGAAGATATTAAAGAAGGCTGTTCTATCATCGAAAAGCAAGCAGAATTATTGAAAGTGAAGTTCGGTTCGGCTTGGCCGGGAGAAAACAGGGATAATGAAATCGTTTCTATTCCGGGGTTAAGAGGAAGAGAGCCGAAAGAAATTTCCTTGAAAAATCTGTCTAAAATTATTCACGCGAGAGTGGTGGAAATAATTGAGCAGGTTTTTACCGAAATTAAAGCGTATGGACATGAAGATCCAAGAAAAAAATTGATTGCGGGGATTGTACTTACCGGAGGTGGGGCACAATTGAAACACATCAAACAATTAGTGGAATACATCACCGGAATGGATACCAGAATAGGATATCCGAACGAGCATTTAGCCGGGAATTCCGATGAAGAGTTTTCAAGTCCGTTATATGCTACAGCAGTAGGATTAGTGATGAATAGTATTGAAAACAATACGCAAAGCGCCGTTAGATTCGAAGAAGTAGCCCAGCCAAAAGAAAAGGTGTACAGAGCGCCTGTTTATGAACATGTTGAAATGAGACAGGAGATTCAACAGGAAGAAGAGGTGGAGACGATTTCAAAGAAAGAAGAATCTACCGGAGACAAAATAAAGAGATCATTTTTTGACCGCTATGTCGATAAAATTAAAGATTTCTTAGATAATGCAGAATAAGGCCTTGCCTAAAAAAGACAACAACATTATAATATTAATATCAAAAACCAAATAAAATGATGAGCAACTCAGAATTTGGAAGTATTTCATTTGATTTACCAAAAAATCAATCAAATGTAATCAAAGTAATAGGTGTAGGAGGAGGCGGTAGTAACGCCATCAACCACATGTTTAAGCAAGGAATCAAAGGGGTAGATTTTATTGTTTGTAACACAGATTCCCAGGCATTGCAAAACAGTTCAGTGCCAAACAAAATTCAGTTAGGGGTAAATCTGACAGAAGGTCTTGGTGCTGGGGCCAATCCTGATGTTGGGCAACAATCTGCTATCGAAAGTATTGCTGATATTGAAAAAATGTTGGATCGCAATACCAAAATGGTTTTTATTACTGCCGGAATGGGTGGAGGTACCGGAACCGGTGCTGCTCCAGTGATTGCTCAGTTGGCAAAAGAAAGAGAAATTCTTACCGTTGGGATTGTAACACTTCCGTTTACATTTGAAGGGAAAGTGCGTCAGGAACAAGCGCTGATTGGTATTGAAAAATTGCGCAAACAAGTAGACTCTTTGATTGTTATCAACAACAATAAATTAAGGGAAGTATACGGGAATTTAGGTTTCAAAGCTGGATTTTCAAAAGCGGATGAAGTTTTGGCCACTGCCTCCAGAGGTATTGCCGAAGTAATTACGCATCACTACACACAAAACATCGATTTAAGAGATGCTAAGACCGTTTTATCTAATAGCGGGACTGCTATTATGGGATCGGCAGTGTCTTCCGGTGAAAACAGAGCTAAAGAAGCAATTGTTGCAGCTTTGGATTCTCCATTATTAAATGATAATAAAATTACAGGGGCTAAAAACGTATTGTTGCTCATCGTTTCTGGCTCAAACGAAATTACTTTAGATGAAATAGGGGAAATCAATGACCATATTCAATCAGAAGCCGGTTTCAATGCTAATATTATTATGGGTGTTGGTGAAGATGAAACCTTAGGGGATGCCATAGCCGTGACGATTATCGCTACAGGTTTTGATATCGAACAACAAAACGGAATCGTAAATACAGAACCAAAAAAAATAATTCATACTTTGGAAGATGAGCAAAAAAGCGTTCATAATCTGACTAAAAATACAGTTACTGCATTTGATGTGAATAAAGAAATTCCTTCTTCAAATACCGAAGAAAGAATCGTATTTGATTTGGTGGAAGAAGAAATTATTCCGGAACCGGTTATTGCTGCCGCACCTGTAGTAGCGCCAGTGGTAGCTGCTCTGCCAGTTGTTGCTCCAGCTGTTGCTGCCGCTCCAGTGGTTAATGATGACTTGGTAGTAATGAATGAATTTATCAAAAATATAGATGTTACTTTCGAAATCGTTTCTCCAATAGCTGATATTGATTTTACGGTGGAAGCTCCAAAAGCGGTAGAAGTAAGAGAAGTGCAACAGCCTAAAGCGATAGAAAGACAAGAGCAAACTGCTTTTTCTTTTGATTTGCCAATCGCCAAATCAGAGCCCGTAGCAGCAGCAAAAGAAGAAGCTCCCGTATTGTTTGATCTGACCGATGATGTTCGTGAGATGAAAGTAAACCAACCGGTTCAGTTTGTACCGGTAACGGAATTGTCTGATAACGGGATCATCAAATATTCATTAGAGGAATACATGGAAGCAGAGAATGATTTTGCCGCTTCTAAACCGGTTGCTAAAGTGGCAGAAGAAGTAATACCTGAAGAATTGAATATCACGATGAAACAGGTAGAAGCCCCGGTACATACACCTTCTAATTTCGAAGAGATTTCTCCAATTGAAATGACTATCGAGGAAACTTTAAGACTTAGAGCAGACGAAAGAAGAAAAAAACTAAAAGAATTCAATTACAAGTTTCATAATAATGTTTCTAAAATTGATGAATACGAAAGAGAGCCGGCTTACAAAAGATTAGGGATAGACATCTCAAATACACAGGCAAACACCACCAACTCAAGAATATCTGTGGGTATTGACAGTAACAATGATTTACAGTTGCGTTCCAATAATTCGTATTTACACGACAATGTAGATTAACGCATCAAAATCAAATTAAGTCAACCCGAAAATTGAATTTAATTTTCGGGTTATTTTTTTTATCTTCGCAGTCACATAAAATTAGAATGATTCGTTTGCGCCTTAATCCAGCTGTCGTTTCAAGCTTTTTTCAAAAATGCTTTTTTCTAAGGAATTCAATGAGCTTCCGTTGGTTGCTATTTAATTCCAAGAAAAAAAGGGCATTTTTTTCCAAAAGGCTTTTCACTCCCATCTGGGGCATTTAAAAAGTAATCAGTTTGCAGTATTCAGTTTTTAGATTGAAAAGCAAATTTAAAATTAAATAGTAGTATGAGTTTATCAGTTCAAATCATGGATGAAATGAAAACCGCCATGAGAGCCAAAGATACCGTTGCATTAGAAGCTTTAAGAGCGATTAAATCTGAAATCCTTTTAGCGCAAACCGCTACAGGGTCAAAAGAAGAAATTACGGCCGATGAGGAGATAAAATTGCTGCAAAGATTAGTGAAAACCCGTAAAGAAAGTGCCCGAATTTTTACGGAACAAAACCGCCCGGATTTAGCGGAACCGGAATTGGCACAAGTGGCTGTAATCGAAAAATTCCTTCCGGCACAATTAAGTGAAGCAGAGATAGAAACCGTAATTGCAAAAATCATTGCCGAAACCGGGGCTTCAGGAATAGCTTCTATGGGTAAGGTAATGGGATTGGCTTCTGCTCAATTAGGCGGAACTGCCGAAGGAAAAACCATTTCTACTATAGTTAAAAAACTATTGGTGTAAACATAAAATAAAAATGGCTGCGTAGTTTATGCCTGTCGGCAGACAGGCAGGGAATATCAGATTTCAACAATAAATGGAATACGTTGCATATGTTTTAGAGAGTAAAATTGATGGTAGACTATACAAAGGTCATACATGTGATATAGATAAAAGAATAAAAGAACATAATTCAGGTAAGACAAAATCCACTAAAGGTTATAAGCCATGAATTAGTTTATTTTGAAATATTTGATACAAGAGAAGAAGCTGTTCTCCGTGAAAAATATTTTAAGACAGGAAGTGGAAGAGAATTTTTAAAAGAAAAATTAATAATATAATGGCTGCGTAGTTCAACTGGATAGAATATCAGATTTCGGCTCTGAGGGTTGGGGGTTCGAACCCCTCCGCGGTCACTAAAATACAAAAGCTTCAAAAATAATCAAGTTACTTTGATTGTTTTTGAAGCTTTTTATTTTAAATTGTGCTAAAATAAAATAGAATTGCCCCATAATGAATGCAAATACATTGCTTCAAATCATAATTATTCTTGTTTTCGGGATGCTGGTCCTCCAATTGGTTGTGTTTAGAATTATTGAGCCCTTGTATGTATTGGCTTTTAAAAAGCCGTTATTTCTATACGGATATCCTTTCCCCAAAAAGCTAAACAACAATCAAAAACAGATTTTGGAAAAAGAATTTCCTTTTTACCGGACACTATCTGTCAAAAAGAAGCACTATTTTGAGCATCGGGTAAAAGAATTTATAAGGAAATATGAGTTTATCGGCAAGGAGATTATTGTAACGGAAGAAATGAAAATGCTTATTGCTGGAACCTATGTTATGTTGACTTTTGGGATGAGAAGCTATCTGGTAGGTCAGTTTTCAAAAATAATCGTTTATCCCACTAATTATTATTCAACTTTAAACAATGCCTATCACAAAGGGGAATTCAACCCACGGATGAAGGTGATTGCCTTTTCCTGGGAGGATTTTGTTTTAGGGCATCGCAGGTTGAATGATAATATTAATCTGGGATTGCATGAGTTTTCACATGCCTTGCATTTTCATTGTTTGCAAAAAAGAGATCCCAGCGCGGTTATTTTTCAGGATGAATTCAATGAGGTGGTAAAGTATTATACTGATATTAATTTAAATAACGAATTGAGGGCGAAAGGTTATTTTCGATTATATGCTTATGAAAATCAATTCGAATTTTTATCCGTAATCTTAGAGCATTTTTTTGAAACCCCTCATGAATTCAAAAAATACCATCCTCATTTATTTGCTGCCATCGCTACGATGATTAATTTTAAAGAGGAATATTTAAATTAAAAAATACTATGTTTTTTTCTGATGTATTGTAAAGTAGTATAGCTGTATTTTTATATATTTGTTTGCAATTGGTATTTAATTTTTGTTAAAAAGACAATTACTTCACGATTGAAATTATCATATTTCACCATGTTTTTTGAATCAATACAAAGGTTTGAATTATTTTATAACCAATCTTCTGTGGGATATGTATTAAAGCTTACTAAGAGTATCATTAATTACTATTGTTATTTAATTTAATAATTTATGTTAAGAAAAGTCTCTTTCATTGTGATTTTAGGTTTTCTGGGAATTCTTTCTTCCTGCAAATCGTCGGAAGAAGATAAGGATACGGTATCAATCGGTTTTTCGCAAAGTGTTGGTGACGATATCTGGAGGACTTCGATGAATCATGCCATGGAAGTAGAGGCGTCACTCCATCCGGGAACTGATTTAACGATTTATAATGCGAACCGACATGCGGGAAAGCAGATTAGTGATATTCAGAAATTTATCGATGCTAAGATGGATGTTATTATTGTTTCTCCTTTTGAATCAGATTCTATAGTCCCTGTTATAGAACAAGCGAGAGCCAAAGGAATTCCTGTAATTATAGTGGACAGAAAAGCAAGTACTTCAGAATATACCGCATTTTTAGGGGCTGATAATCTGGAAGTGGGACGTTTAGCGGGAAAACATATTGTGTCAAAATCGAATGGACGTGCCAATGTGATTGAAATTAATGGAGATCTTAAAACCTCACCAGGATTGGAAAGAAACTTAGGATTCAAGCAGATCGTAAAACAATATCCGGGGATTAAAGTAATTACAATCGATTCAGATGATTTTGGACATCCTAAAGAAAATTATATAAGACTATTAGACAGTTTGCCACACATAGATTATGTATACGGGTTCAATGATATGATAGCTTACAATGCCTGGAAAATTGCCAAGACCAAAGGCTTGGAGAAGAAAATAAAATTCATTGGGGTAGATGGTCTTAATGGGCCATACGGCGGAATTCAATTAGTTAAGGATGGCACTTTAGAAAGTACGATTTTGTATCCCACAGGTGGCAGTGAGGCGATAAAATTGGCATTAAGGATAGTTAATGGAGAGATTGTTCCTAAAAACAATAAACTGAATACCATATTGATTGATTCTCTGAATGCGGATATCATGAGCAATCAGTTTGATAAAATAACCATCCAACAATCGGATATCGAGCAACAACAAAGTGTCATTAAGAATCAGGAAAAAAAATATGCAAATCAGAGTAATCTTATAAAACTTTTAATTTCTTTATTGGTAATAGTGTTGAGCCTTGCTATATATAGCATTTATTCTGGGGTTGTGATTCGTCGTAAGAAGAAAGAATTAGAAGAAACCAATAAAAAAATTAAGAATCAAAGAAATGAGATTAAGAAGTTTTCTAATGAATTAAAGAAAAGTAATGAGGCACGATTGAACTTTTTTACCGGTTTGTCACACGAATTCAAGACGCCTTTAACGTTGATTTTGAGTTCTATAGAGTCTTTGGAGGCAGAATTTAAGAATAAGGGGATTTCTGTGAATAAAGAGATTAATTTGATGTATAATAATTCCAGAAGATTGTTGCGTTTGATCAACCAGTTATTGGACTACAGAAAAACAGAGGATCATAAATTTACCTTAAGGGCATCCCAAACCAATTTGTTGGATTTTTCAAAGGGTATCGTCAGTGATTTTGAGCGGGAAGCCAAGAAAAAGAATATCGATTTTTCACTGACAACAACTAATCCGGAATTAGAGGTCTATTTGGATCGTAATTTAATGGATAAAGTGTATTTTAACCTGTTATCGAATTCGTTTAAATTTACTCCCGAAAAAGGAAAAATAGCGATTACCATAAAAGAAGATAAAACAAATCATACCGTTAAAATTCACTTTAAGGATTCAGGTATCGGGATTCCGGATAAGGAATTGGGAGAAGTTTTTAATGCTTTTTATCAAGGTTCCAATAATTACAGGAACAGTTCCGGGATTGGATTGCATTTATCCAAAAGTTTTGTTGAGTTACACAAAGGGAGTATAGAAATTCATTCAAAAAACGGAGCCGAATTTATAATTACATTGCCATTAGGAACAGCGCATCTTGATGAAAAAGAAATCATAAAAGAACCTGTTTTGGATTTTGTTCACCAATCCGATTATCTGGATTCGGAGGTGATTCAAAAAGTGGAACCCCAAAATACGGAGGATAAATACTCGATCTTGTATATAGAGGACAATAAAGACCTTTTGGACTTTATTTCGGATAAATTCTCAACAGAGTATACTTTTTTCTCTTCTGATGGTACCGATGCCATTGAGAAAGCATTGGAGTTAATTCCGGATATTATTATTTGTGACTTGAATTTGCCGGAAATGAATGGTTTCCAGATTTGTGAAATACTAAAGAAAGATTTGAGAACTTCCCATATCCCAACCATTATTTTGACCGCTTCAGATGATCAGGACTCCTATTTAAAGGCTTTGGATAGCGGGGCAGACATATTTTTGACCAAACCTTTTAATTTAAAAGTTTTGGCGCAGTCTATAAAAGGATTGCTTTTTAATAGAGAAAAACTCCGATTTTATTATACCAACAATATTGTAAATATTGAGGAGGGTAGTTTTGGTGTTTCCGAACAGGATTTTCTTAAAAAACTAAACGAGCTGATCGGTAAAAATTTGGAAAATTCAGCATATACCGTTGAAGACCTGGCGCGAGATTTGGCAATTTCCCGTGTTCAATTGTATCGAAAAGTCAAAGCCATATTAGGCATCAGTATCAGTGATCATATCAATAACATGCGATTGGATAAATCCAAAGAACTGTTGAAGAAATCGAACCAAACGATTTCTGAAATTGCTTATGCCGTTGGTTTTTCTTCACCCAATTATTTTTCGACTTCCTTCAAGAACAAATTTGGAATTTCCCCTAAAGAGTATAAAAATATTTAGGTATCATCAGTATAATTCCTGGTAACATAAACAGAATTAGAGTTCTGGGTTGTGATTTTGTCTGTATGTAATTTATTGATATATAGTTCTTTGTGTTTTTTGTGGTGTATTTAAATAGCATTGTAGGAAATGGTAACATTTGTGGAGAGGCAGTGCTGATTCTGTAACTATCTTAGTTACAGAATTGTACTTTTCTTAAGATTATGGAAGGAGTTAGTATGCAACTACTATAGCTCCTTTTTTAAATCGAATCTATTGCTGACACAATTATTTAATCCTGAATTATCGAGTGTCTTGATACGCTTGGTCATTTCGTTAAACCAACAAAAAACATGAGAATGAATTTCCAAATTGTATGCCTTTCGTTTTGTTTTGCACTATTTCATAACTGCAGTAAGGATAGTGGTGGTTCTGAAAATCCTAATGTCGAAACCAATGCACCGGCTTGTCAGACGACGTCTGAATCGACAAATCAGTATACCACTTTTTATAAACCAACAATGGGTTGGGTAGGAGATCCGATGCCGTTTTATGAAAACGGTAAATTCCATATTTTCTATTTGTATGATGCCAGAAACACATTGCCAACTTTTCATCCCTGGTATAAAGTGATGACGGCTGATTTTTCCACATTTACAGAGAATAGCGAAATGATTCCGACAGGAACCGCCACAGATCAGGACGGTGCTTTAGGAACAGGATCCGTTTTTAAATGGAATGGTACTTATTATGCTTTTTATACCGGACATAATGGAATTCTTGATCCTAAAGAAAAAATTATGCTGGCTACTTCTACAGATTTAAAAACCTGGGCCAAGAACCCGTCATTTCAGTTACAGGCCTCCTGGGGATATGATCGCAACGAATTTAGAGATCCGATTATTATCGAAGATAAAAGTAACGGAACCTTCAAAATGTTGATTGCGACTCGCTCTGAAGTTGATTTGGTTTCGAATTCCAATGTGCCATGGCGCGCTGTGATTGCGCAATACAGTTCAACCAATTTCATCGATTGGACATTGGAGAAACCATTTTATGAAGATACTTCTACATTTATAACCGAATGCCCGGACATATTCACGATGGGACAGTATCAATATCTGATTTATTCTAATATTGATGACCGCATGGTACATTACAAATACCGTCCATTGACATCAAATACCTGGATAATTCCCGAAAACAGTAAGTTAGACGGCATTGCTTTTTATGCAGGGAGAACCGTTTCAGATGGTGTTAATAGGTATATAATGGGATGGTGTCCCACCAAAAATAAAAATAGTGATTCCAATGTTTTTGATTGGGCGGGATCATTAGTGACCCATCGCCTGATTCAGCATTCCGATGGAACTTTCGGGCTTGCCATTCTGGATGGGGTGAATAATAAGTTTACTACAACTGAAGTGCTGCAACCGGTAAATGATTTTGGAACCATAAAACAGGGAGATACATATGTATTGAAAGCAGATGGTTCGCAAAAAGCATTTTCAGTATTCGACAGGAGAGTGGACGCATTTAAAATTAAAACACATATCAAAGCGACGACTTCTTCCCAATTTGGTTTTGAATTTGGAGCCTGTGGAACACGAAATGAAGTTTTTGCCATTGTGTTTGATTTAGTCAAAAATCAATTGAGATTGGATAAAGTAATCAAGAACAGTGCGCCTTTAAATTTGACCCAATTGCCGCTGAAAGTTCCAAGTAATAAAGAGTTTGATGTTACGATTGTATCCGAGAATTCTGTGTGTGTCATATATATTAATGACGAAATAGCATTTACGAATCGCATTTATAAAATGAACCGAAATCCATGGGCTGTTTTTGCAGATAATGGTGAGGTTACTTTTTCGGACTTGAAAATTTTTAAATAAGTCTAAAACCAATATAAAAGATAAATTAGTTTCATTTGTAATAAGTACGTTTTTGAAAAAGAGCGTACTTTTTTAGCGTTAGAATCAAGCCCGTCAGAAGATATTTTTGATGGGCTTTTTTTTTATAATCAGATTAAAAAGGATTGTTTACGGCAATGGTATAAAATAGCAACATCGATTCATTAAGAAAAGATTATTCTGTTCGACTTGCTTAAGAAAATAGTTCATGGAAAGTACACTAAAGTTTCATTTTTAACCCAATTCCAAAATAAACCTGGTTGAACTAATAGTGTTTTTTAAAAATCAACGTGCCTAAAATTTTCACAAAAAAATTCCAGTGTTCTCTCAAAAAAGCATAAGACTGTGTTAAATCAAGCATAAGAATGTCAGATCGCCTTTTACTTTCTGAAAACAAGCGTAACATCATTGTAATTGATGTAACATCATTATAACTGTAACAGCATGGGTTTTCATCTTTTTTTGGGTTTAAGCTACTGAAATCAAGTGTTTTGAAAGGGATGTGGTGGTACAGGGGGGATGTTATAAGTAATTGTTACATATTCAAAATACAAAGCTTTTTTTTACGGATATCTTAGCAATTCAATTTAATAATTTTTGATAATGAAAAAAATAGTTATTTGGTCTGTGATCGCTTCATTAGCAGGATTCCTTTTTGGTTTTGATACAGTGGTCATTTCAGGGGCTGATAAAAAATTACAGGAGCTTTGGAATTCTTCCGATGCTTTTCATGGAACTGTAGTAATGGGAATGGCATTATGGGGTACTGTTTTCGGAGCCATATTCGGAGGAATCCCAACGAATAAAATAGGAAGAAAGAGTACACTGGTATGGATAGGGATATTGTTTTTCTTTTCAGCCATTGGGTCTGCCTTGGCAAATGATCCCTATGTTTTCGCTGCATTCAGATTTATTGGAGGTCTTGGTGTGGGGGCATCCACAATTGCCGCTCCAGCCTATATTTCTGAAATAGCACCTGCAAAAGACAGAGGGAAATTGGTTGCTTTTTACCAGTTTAATATTGTTTTGGGGATTCTCATGGCGTTTCTTTCCAACTATTTGTTGAGAAATACAGGGGAGAATTCGTGGAGATGGATGATGGGAGTACAAGCCTTTCCTTCCTTTATTTATACCCTGTTCATTTTTACTATTCCAAAGAGTCCAAGATGGTTGTTGTCTAAATCCAGAAATGAGGAAGCAAAAAAGGTGTTGGCATTAATGGGACAGGAAGCAGAGTATGAACAAATGAAAAAGGAGATTGAGCTCGATAATAACAATGCTGCCCAGGCAAATGATACCATCTTCCTGAAAAAATATCGTACCCCTTTACTCTTAGCTTTTCTGATTGCTTTTTTCAACCAATTGTCGGGGATTAATGCATTCTTATATTATTCGCCAAGAATTTTTCAGGAAGCAGGTTTGGGAGAAAGTACCGCTTTGTTAAGCAGTATAGGAATTGGAGCCGTCAACCTGGTGTTTACGTTAATCGGTGTTTTCCTGATTGACCGATTGGGCAGAAAAGTATTAATGTACATCGGTTCAGTGGGCTATATCATTTCACTGAGTCTTGTAGCCATGGCTTTCTTTTTGAAATGGCAGGGAATCGCGGTACCGGCATTCTTGTTTTTGTTTATTGCATCCCATGCCATTGGACAGGGCGCTGTAATCTGGGTTTTTATTTCAGAAATTTTCCCGAATCATCTAAGGGCATCCGGGCAAGCTTTTGGTAGTACGACACACTGGATTTTGGCAGCTATAATTCCATCGCTGATACCGTTTTTGTTTTCCACAATAGGTCCTGGAGTGGTGTTTTTGTTCTTTGCCGTAATGATGGTTTTTCAACTCTTGTTTGTTGCGCTTTTAATGCCCGAAACCAAAGGGATTTCCTTAGAAGAATTAAGTAAAAAATTAATAAAAAAATAGAGAGATGAATCAAATTAATAAAAAAAGCTACTTTAAATTAATATGTTGTGCTATGGGATTTCTGGCTTTGTTTGGTTGTAAACAGTCTTCATTATCAGATAAAAAAGTATATACAGAGGAAGAACTGTACAGACAAAATTTTCATTTTACACCTAAAAAGGGTTGGATAAATGACCCTAACGGGTTGTTTTATTACAACGGTTACTACCATCTTTATTTTCAACATTATCCGGATTCAAATGTTTGGGGACCGATGCACTGGGGGCATGCGATAAGTACTGATATGGTGACTTGGACAGAAAAACCGATTGCCATTTACCCGGATGAAAAAGGATATATTTTTTCAGGAAGTGCAGTAGTTGATTTGCAAAATACTTCCGGTTTCGGGAGTTTAAAAAATCCGCCTATCGTAGCGATGTTTACCTATCATAACCCTGAAAAGGAAAAAACTAATGCGCCTGGGGTACAATCGCAGGGAATTGCTTATTCGCTTGATGAAGGCTTGACTTGGACTAAATATGAGAATAATCCAGTAATCGAGTTCCCGAGTATCAAGGATTTTAGAGATCCAAAAATGACTTGGGATAATATTCATAAACAGTGGCTGATGGTTTTGGCCGCCGGGGATAAAACGATGTTTTATGGTTCAAAAAACCTAAAAGATTGGAAATTGCTTTCTGATTTTGGTAAAAATATTGGGGCCCACGGAGGTGTTTGGGAATGTCCTGATTTTTTTCCGATGCTGGTAGAAGGCTCGGATGAATACAAATGGGTGCTTTTACTGAGCATCAATCCGGGAGGGCCTAACGGCGGTTCGGCTACCCAATATTTTGTAGGTGATTTTGATGGAAAAACTTTTGTATTGGATGAATCTTTTTCTAAAGATATAAATCAGCAAAAAGGGCTTTGGATAGATTACGGAAGGGATAATTATGCAGGGGTTACCTGGTCGAATATTTCAGAAACCGATGGCAGAAAATTGTTCGTAGGCTGGATGTCCAATTGGCAATATGCCAATAAAGTACCTACCGAAAAATGGCGCGGTAGCATGACGTTGCCAAGAGAATTAAAACTGGTTAAAACTGGTAATCATTATAGGGTTTCTTCCCAGCCGGTTCGGGAATTACAAAACTATGTGGCCAAAACCATAAAGAAAGAAACACTTAAAATTAAGGATAAAAAAACAGTCTTAATTGATAAATCACTGGTCGATTTATCAAAGTTAGACATTCAGTTTACATTGAAGGACCTGAAGAAAGAGGTCTATACGTTTTCATTTTCCAATGGTTCTAAAAACAGCATAAGCTTCGGAATCAATAAAAAAGAGAATTACTTTTTTATCGACAGAAGAAAATCAGGGGATTTGTCTTTTTCGGATGTTTTTGCAAAACAAATTTCTAAAGCCCCATTTTCGGAGGATTTCGATAAAATAGATGTCAGGGTCATCGTTGATAAAACGTCAATCGAAGTCTTTTACAATAATGGCAAAACAGTTATGACAGAAATATTTTTTCCGGAAAAACCAATGGAAACTTTTGCTGTCACCAAGGAAAATTTCGAATTCACCATCGAAAACTTAACAATTCACCAATTAAATTTTAACTAGACTATCTGAATTATGAAACGAAAAACCATTTTTTAAAAACCAATGGGAACATTAGCTGTTACCAAGGAAAATTTCGATTTCACCATCGAAAACTTAACAATTAACCAATTAAATTTTAACTAAACTATCTAAATTATGAAACGAAAAATCATTCTTTACTTAATTCTAATGGGGTCCTTTTTTTCACTTACGGCCCAAAACATAGGAGTAAAAGGAGTAGTAACTTCTTTAGAAGACGGGATGTCACTCCCTGGAGCGTCGGTCGTGGTCTCGGGGACAAATATCGGTACATCCTCCGATCTAGACGGGAATTTTACACTCAATAATGTAGACAAAGACGCTACTTTGGTAATTAGTTACACGGGATATGTAACCCAAACTATAAAAGTGAACGGACAAACAACTATAAATGTTGCTTTAAAATCAGAATTATTACAGTTACAGGAGATTGTTGTAACGGGGTATTCCAAGGAACGAAAAGTGGATATGACCGGAGCGGTTACCGTAGTCGATTTGAAACCTATTACAGGACAAAGTATGAGTTCTGGTAATGCGATGCAAGCGATGCAAGGTAGGGTTGCCGGATTGACCATCGAAAAATCGGGAGATCCCAGTGGTGCCAATAGCCGAATTTTAATCAGGGGGGTGAGTACTTTAGGAAATACAGATCCTTTGTATGTAATTGATGGGGTTCCTACTGTAAGACCGGAGGTATTTGCCAGTTTAAATCCAAGTGCAATAGAATCCGTTCAGGTATTAAAGGATGCTTCTGCTTCTTCTATCTATGGTTCCAGAGCTGCAAACGGGGTTATCATTGTGACCACTAAAAATGCAGCCAAAGGGGATGTAACCAAAGTTTCATACAGTACCAGTGTTTCTATGCTTTCAGAGAAAAAGCAACGTTACAAAATGCTTAACGCCTTAGACAGGGGTAAAGTGCTGTGGCAGGCATCGGTAAATGATGGAGCTGACCCGACAGGAGGATATGGAGAGATTTATAATTTTGACTGGAATAATGATTTCAATAATCCGGTTTTAAATAGTGTGTCTGTTCAACCTTACGTAGGAGGGGATACCAATGTGCCTGCAGGCGATACCGATTGGCAGGATACCGTATACAAAACGGGAATGCTTATTAATAACGATTTATCTGTGTCTGGAGGGTCGGAAAAAGCGAATGCCGTATTAAATCTTGGGTATTTGGATAATACCGGTATGTTGAAATATACCAATTATGAGCGATATTCTGCAAGACTTAACGCTAATTTCAAGTTGTTTAATAATAAGGTTAGATTTGGGATTAATTCTCAATTTACGCAGTCAAATGAAAGAGCTGCCGCCAATGATGTTGGAAACGCACCAACACCAGGTTTAGCAATAACTCTTGCGCCAACGATTCCAGTTTATACTGCTTCTGGTGAGTTTGCGGGTCCATTAGGATCTGGTTATTCAGATAGAAATAACCCTTTGTTGATGCAATATTTAAATCGATGGGATAACAGTAAAAAAATGGCTTTATACGGGAATATCTTTACTGAAATAGACATCTTAAAAGATCTTACTTTCAGAAATAGTATTGGTATGGATTTCAATGATTTCCAAAGAAAAGATATTGAGCCAATTGTAAGAAACGGATTTGTAAACAGAGGGAACAATAGTTTGACAATGGATACCAATAAATACTCCAGTTTAACGATTTCAAACACATTGAATTATACTTTAAAAGTTTCTGATCATAAATTTGGATTCCTTGTGGGGATGGAATCAACAAAAACAGATTTGAATACGTTATTTGCCCGTGCAGAAGGATTTGCTGTTGAAACAGAATCTTATTTTACACTTTCTGCTGCTACAGGATCGAGAACAAATAATGGGATTTCAACAGGTAGCAGATTACTTTCCCAGTTCGGAAAATTAAACTATGCTTTCTCAGATAAATACTTGGCAACATTTACAATTAGACGAGACGGATCATCAAGATTTGGACAAGATAATAGATACGGTGTTTTTCCTGCCGCTACTGTAGGGTGGAAGTTAAATAATGAAGACTTCTTGAAAAATGTGACTGCAGTATCAAACCTTAAATTACGTGCCGGTTATGGAGAAGTAGGAAATCAATCTATTGGAGATAATGCCCGTTTTGGTTTATATGAAGCCCGATACGGACCTAATCAAAATGTATATTTCCCTGATTTCTTTAATATCTATTATAATGTGGGAACAGCCTATGATTTGAATGGAGCCAATACCGGAAATTTACCTTCAGGTTTTGTATCCATACAAGCAGCTAACTCAGGATTAAAATGGGAGTCCACCAAAGAGGTGAACGTAGGTCTTGATTTTGGTTTCTTTGGAAATAAATTGTCAGGTTCATTTGATTACTTTTCGAGACAGACGGAAGGGATTTTGATTAAACCACCCGTTGCATCAGCTATTGGAGAAGGACAACAACGTTTTGTAAATGGAGCTTCAACAGCCAACAAAGGATGGGAACTTAGCGTAGGATATGCTGATACAACTGAAAGTGGTTTATATTTTAATGTAACGACCAATTTTGGTGCTACCAGAAACAAAATTACTGAATTACCGGAAGAAGTAAGGGCAGCCTACCCGGGTACAGCAGCGAATTCAATTATTGGTCATTCACAATTTGAAGTTTTTGGATTTAAAACAGATGGCTTGTTTCAAAATCAAGCAGAAATAGATGCACATGCTACTCAAGTTGGTTCTCGATTAGGTGGTATTAAATTTGTTGATATCAACGGAGATAATGTGATTAATTCTGATGACAGAACTTTTATTGGTACAACACTTCCGAAGTTAGAATATGGTATTAATATCAGTTTAGCGTATAAAAACATTGATTTTTCTGTTTTTGGTTCTGGTGTAACCGGAAGAGTTGGGGTTGATCCCTATATTTTTTGGAATAATTTTGTTCAGGGAAGAGACAATGCTGCCCCTGGAACATTGAATGCCTGGACACCAACAAATACAAATACGGATGTGCCTTCCCTTTCTTTAGCACACAATGACTCACAGATGTCAGATTATATCTTAAGAAATAATTCCTATTTCAAATTAAGAAATTTACAAATTGGATATTCTTTACCTGAAAAGTTAATGAATAAATCAGGGTTCATTACAAATTGCAGGGTTTATGCCCAAGGAGAGAATTTATTCTGGATTACTCCAAAAGGATATATCGGTTCAGATCCGGAAAGAACAGATGTGAACAGAATACCGGTTCCTACCACTTTGTCATTAGGTGTAAACTTTAATTTTTAAATTATTCTCATGAAAAAATATAATAAAATAGTTATCAGCTTCTTGTCAATCTTATTGTTGGCATCATGTGGCTCAGATTTTTTAGATTATGAACCTACAGGGGTATTGTCCTCCAGTAATGTGGCAACTGCCCAAAATGCAGAAGCGCTTGTGAATGCGGCTTATGCCGGAATAGGGAATGATGAAATGGTGGGACCTATCACACACCAGTGGGTTTATGGAAGTGTACGTTCTGATGATGCCTACAAAGGCGGAGGAGGTCGTGGCGACGTAGATGTTGTGGATCGTTACGAACAATACAATTTGACAATTGCTGATTACGGTGATTGGATGTTGCCTAGAACTTGGACCAATCATTATAAAGCGATTTCCAGAGCCAACTTTGCTTTATCTGTAATCAATGCCATTCCGGATGCTGATTATCCTTTAAAGAAAACCAGGCAGGCAGAATTACGTTTTTTAAGAGCACACTCCCATTTTATGTTGAAATTATTGTTTAAGAAAATTCCTTTTATTACAGAGGATTTGACTCAAGAACAAATTTTGCAAACATCAAACGATTTGTCTAATGAGGATTTATGGAATAAAATTGCCGATGATTTTCTTTTTGCTTACGATAATTTACAGCAATCTCAAGACCAAGTGGGTAGAGCCGATAAAAATGCTGCTGCTGCCTATTTGGCAAAGTTAAGATTGTATCAGGCATATGAACAAAATGATACACATCAGGTGGTAAATATCAACCAGGCCAGATTACAGGAAGTAATTGATTATGCGGATGAGGTAACGGGTAGTTTGGAAACTGATTTTGGGAATAATTTCTTAGACGGTCATGATAATGGACAGGAATCTATTTGGGCTGTACAATTTTCTATCAATGATGGAACCAATACCGGAAGAGTCAGTTTTGTGACAGGATTGAATTCTCCTCACGGTACACCGCTTTACGGATGTTGTGGTTTTCATATGGCCAGCCAGAATATGGTAAATGCCTTTAAAACAGATGCTAACGGTTTGCCATTGTTAGACACATTTAATAATGCCGATATTTTCAATACCATCAGTAATGGGGATGCCCCTTTAGCTTCCGGAGTTACTGTTGATCCAAGAATTGACCATACGGTGGGGGTTCCTGGAAGACCATTCAAATATAAAAATACGCTGAATGCTTCCGGTGATATGGTTTATAAATTCAGTTGGGCGAGAGATCCGGGAGTTTATGGTTATTTTGGAAATATGAAAGAGCAACAATCACCGGACTGTTCTTGTTATGTGAAAAACGGGCCATTTATCGGGACTTCAAAAAATGTTGATTTTATCAGATATGCAGATGTATTGCTATTTAAAGCAGAGGCTTTAATACAATTGAACAGATATGCCGAAGCTTTGCCTATCATCAACTTGATTCGAGCCAGAGCTGCGGCCAGTACCGCAATGCCTTTGGCAGCAGGAGCTTCAAATGTGTACAAAGTGCAACCTTATGTTTCTTTTCCTTCAAAAGAATACGCTATGAAAGCACTGATGTTTGAAAGAAGATTAGAGTTTGGAATGGAAGGACCTCGATTCTTTGATTTGGTACGATGGGGTATTGCAGAGCAGGTCTTGAATGCTTATCTTACTGAGGAGAAAACGAAAAAAGATTTCTTGTCAAATGCAAAATTCACAGCGGGCAGGGATGAATATTATCCAATACCTCAAAGAGAAATCGACTTTACAGGAGGATTATACATTCAAAATCCTGGATATTAAAAATAAGGTTAATAATGGTTATTTAAATTAGGGTTTGAATCAGATTAAGGGCGAGTTTTTACTTGCCCTTAGCTGTTTCTTAATTTTGAATCTAAAAATAGGTATTGATTGTGTTTCGTTTATAAGGTGTTTTTTAGTTGAATTCTTTAACTTATAAGAGATTCTTGTGGAGAAATAGAAGCAGTGGTATAAGCCATAATTTCACAATCAAACTATTTCACATTTAAAAACATTCAAAAAAACAGCATTTTAAAAACGAGAATAATGAAATCGCCATTGACAACAAGTTTGCGCAAGCAAATGAAATTCGCTGAACACCTATGAAAAATATTAACTCAGTGAAGCAAACACCGATAAATAAAAAGCGATAACATATATGACCGCTAAAAAATAAATTTTACATGTATGAAAATGGAACGAGTAAGATATTTGAATAAAATCATGTTTTTTTGTGGTTTTATGTGGGTTACAGCTGACGTATCGGCACAAACAATCATTCCTATTGCTACCGAAAACAATGTGTTATTAATGCAAACCGACGGTAACAATAGATTGAGAACGGTGTATTTTGGCAAACCGCTTGAAAACGAAAGTGAGTATAAGGCTGTTGCTGCCAATTATAATTATGATGAATCCAATGCAGGGATTTATAATTCGGCGTATACTCCTGCGGGGACTTGGAATTTGTCTGAGCCTGCCATTCAGGTAAAACATGCTGATGGAAATCCGTCATTGGAATTAAAGTATGTGAGTCATAAAAAAGAAAAAATAGATGCCAATACTTCGGTTACCAGTATTCTATTGAAGGATCCCGTTTATCCGTTTGAGGTGACTTTGTTTTATAAAGTCTGGGAAAAAGAAAATGTAATCGAACAATGGACCGAAATAAAACATAGGGAAAAAAAGTCGGTGGTATTGCAAAAATATGCATCGGCTAATTTATATTTTGCCAATAAAGATTTTTATCTGACGAGTTTTCAGGGAGAATATCTGAAAGAAATGCAGCCTGCTGAAACCAAGCTTTTACAGGGAATAAGAACAGTAGATTCTAAACTGGGAACCAGGGCGATGTTGTTACAAACGCCCAATTTTATAGTGTCATTTGGCAAACCGGCTTCAGAAAATGAAGGGACAGTTATGTTAGGACAGTTGGCTTGGAGCAGTAATTTTAAATTGGATTTTGAAATTGATTCCCATAAGAATCTTCGTCTCATTGCAGGAATCAATCCGTTTGCTTCTGAATATGCGCTGGCTCCAAACGAAACCTTTAAAACCCCTTCTTTAATTTATGCCTTATCGAATAATGGTACAGGGGAGGCCAGCAGAAATTTACACGATTGGGCCAGAAAATACAGAATATTGGATGGTCAGGGAGAACGTCTTACCTTATTAAACAATTGGGAGGCTACGTATTTTGATTTTGATGAGAATAAAATAAAAGACTTGTTTAAAGATGCAAAAGATTTAGGTGTTGACATGTTTTTATTGGATGATGGTTGGTTTGGAAATAAGTATCCACGAAATAATGACGATGCTGGATTGGGTGACTGGCAGGAAAATAAAAAGAAACTGCCAAGTGGATTGGGTTATTTGGTGAAAGAAGCAAAAAACGAAGGAGTGAAATTTGGTATTTGGATTGAGCCTGAGATGGTAAACCCAAGAAGTGAATTGTATGAAAAACATTTGGATTGGGTAATACGACAACCGGAAAGACCGGAGATTTATTACAGGAATCAGCTGGTGTTGGATTTGTCGAATCCTGAGGTTCAGGATTTTGTTTTCGGAATCGTGGATGATTTGTTTGTGAAAAATCCGGAATTGGCGTTCATCAAATGGGATTGTAATGCGGTTATTTATAACGCGTATTCGGCTTATCTCCACAAAAAAGGAATTCCCCAGTCTAATCTTTATGTGGATTATGTTAAGGGATTGTATAAAGTGCTGCAACGCATTCGTGCCAAATATCCAAAAGTACCCATGATGTTATGCTCGGGTGGTGGTGGCCGTGGGGATTATGAGTTTTTAAAATATTTCACCGAGTTTTGGCCAAGTGATGATACCGAGCCAATAGAGCGAATATTTCTGCAATGGGATTATTCGTACTTCTTTCCTTCCATCGCAACGGACAATCATGTTACCGATTGGGGGAAACAACCACTGAAATTCAGGGTAGATGTGGCCAGTATGGGTAAATTAGGGTTTGATATTGTAGCCAGAAAATTAGATGCCAATGACAAAATATTTTGTAAACAAGCCATTAGTAATTATAACTCATTCAAGGATATCGTTTGGCATGGCGATATGTTCCGTTTGGTTAATCCGCATGAAAATGATATTGCGGCTTTGATGTATGTTAATGAAAACAAAAGTAAAGCGATTGTTTTTAACTATTTGGTAAACAATAGATTTAGCATTACGGCAACGAAACGACCGGTAGTTTTTAACGGTTTGGATCCAAAGAAAAAATATACGGTCAAAGAAATTAATCTGTATCCGGGCGTAACTTCAACGCTTTCTGCTGAAAGAGTGTTTACTGGGGATTTTTTAATGAAAGCGGGGTTTAATCCCAACGTTACTTTGCAAAGAACAAGTGTAGTGTTGGAAATCAACGAAACGAAATAATTATAAATTTAAAATTTAAAAATATGAATAAAAAATATGCATTAGATGTCGTTTGCTTTGGCGAGGTTTTATGGGATCTTTTTCCTGCGCATAAAAAAATAGGCGGTGCCCCGTTGAATGTGGCACTTCGAATGAATGCTTTGGGGGTGAAAACAACAATGATAAGCCGGGTAGGCGCTGATGAAGAAGGCGATGGAATTACATCTTTTGTAAATGAACAGGGAGTCAGTTCCGATGCTATCCAGGTTGGGGCAGATTATAAAACAGGGGTGGTTCATGTGATGATTAACGAAAAAGGAAATGCCTCCTATGACATTCAGTATCCGTCTTCCTGGGATAAGATTGTGCCGACAAAAGAAATGGATGAAAAAGTTTCAGAATCAGATGCCTTTGTTTTTGGGAGTTTGATATGCCGCGATGAGGTTTCCAGATCAACGCTGTATGGTCTTTTGGACAAGGCAAAATATAAAGTTTTGGATGCCAATTTGAGAGCACCGTATTATACGACGGAAGTGCTAATTGAATTAATGGCTAAGGCTGATTTTATTAAGCTCAATGATGAGGAACTGTATGAAATAAGTCGATTGTTAGGGTCGCCATATCACTCTTTTGAGCAGAATATTAAATTTATTGCTGAAAAAACAAATGCCAGACAAATCTGTGTGACCAAAGGCGCCTTTGGGGCGGTTTTGTATTACAATGGTAAATTTTATTACAATAGTGGTTATTTTATAAAAGTGGTGGATACCGTTGGAGCTGGGGATTCTTTTCTGGCATCTTTGATTGTGAGATTACTGAGAGGCAAATCACCGCAAAAATCCTTGAATTATGCTTGTGCCATTGGTGCATTGGTGGCGGGTCATGAAGGAGCCAATCCTAAGATTTCCGAAAAGGAAATCAAAAAGTTTATGATGGTTTAATCAGCATGATTAACAGTATAAAAAAAGTCCCAATTAAGGGACTTTTTTGCTTTTTATAGTGATGTGATTTTCTTCAGATCAGCTACGGTTGCTGTGGGATCAGCAGCGCCAAAGACATAACTTCCGGCCACAAGTACATCAGCTCCGGCTTCTACTAATTGAGCTGCGTTTTTATTGGTTACGCCACCGTCAATTTCGATAATGGTTGAAGCCCCTTTTTTGTTGATTAAAGTTTTTAGTTTTCTGATTTTATCGTAAGTGTTTTCAATAAAAGATTGTCCTCCGAAACCTGGGTTGACACTCATGATACAAACCAGGTCAATATCGTTGATTACATCTTCTAATAAATCAACATTGGTATGAGGGTTTAGTGCTACTCCTGCTTTCATTCCTTCGGCTTTGATGGCTTGTAGGGTTCTGTGCAGATGTGTGCAAGCTTCTAAATGTACGGTAAGTACATTGGCTCCTAATTTTTTGAAAGTAGTGATGTATCTGTCTGGATCAACAATCATTAAATGTACATCGATAGTTTTTTTGGCATGTTTTGCAATGGCTTCTAAAACGGGCATTCCGAAAGAGATGTTTGGAACAAAAACACCATCCATGATATCGATATGAAACCAATCGGCCTCACTGTAATTAATCATTTCGATGTCGCGTTGCAGGTTTGCAAAATCGGCAGCAAGTACTGACGGTGCAATAAGTGTATTCTTCATGGTGTAGTTGTTTAATCTGAATTTATTTCAGATTCTTAAGTTGTTGTTTGTGCAAAAGTAGTTTTTTTAGAGCAATTGGCGAAAGTTTTTTTGTAGGGACAACTCGCGAGTTGTCTGTACATGAAATTGCGTAAGGGATTGTAGCGGAAATCCTTTTTATTTTTTTTAAAATAAAAAGATTAAAGCGAAAAGCCCGACCCGAAGTTTTTACGGAGGGTTACGCCCAAATGATTTTAAACAGGAATACGTTCAAGAGAATCTGAAATAAATTCAGATTAAAAAAAACTCCGGTAATCAGCCGGAGTTTCAATCATCAATCAAAAAACGAACAGTTAATCAGACTGTTGTTTACTATAAAATTCCAAATTCCAAAAAGAAGGATTGGAATTTGGAATTTAAACGATTAGAATCTGGGTTTTACCCAAGGTATGTTTTTAAGATTTTACTTCTTGAAGTGTGTTTCAATCTGCGGATTGCTTTTTCCTTGATTTGACGCACACGCTCACGGGTAAGGTCGAAAGTTTCTCCGATTTCCTCTAGTGTCATTGGGTGTTGGTCACCCAAACCAAAGTATAAACGAACGACATCGGCCTCTCTTGGAGTCAATGTTTCTAAAGAGCGTTCGATTTCAGTACGCAATGATTCGTGAATTAATTCTCTGTCAGGATTTGGCGATTCACCAGAACGCAAAACGTCGTAAAGGTTAGAATCTTCTCCTTCTACAAGAGGGGCATCCATAGACAAGTGACGACCAGAGTTTTTCATGGACTCTTTTACATCATTTACGGTCATGTCAAGTTCTTTGGCAATTTCCTCAGCAGATGGCGGACGCTCGTTAGATTGCTCTAATAAAGCGTACATTTTGTTGATTTTATTGATAGAACCAATTTTGTTCAATGGCAAACGAACGATACGGGATTGTTCGGCCAAAGCTTGCAAAATAGATTGACGAATCCACCAAACGGCATACGAAATGAATTTGAAACCACGGGTTTCATCAAAACGCTGTGCGGCTTTAATCAAGCCTAAGTTTCCTTCATTAATTAAATCGGGAAGTGTTAGACCTTGATTTTGGTATTGTTTTGCTACGGAAACAACGAAACGTAAATTGGCTTTAGTTAGTTTCTCCAAGGCTCTTTGATCCCCGGCCTTAATCCTTTGTGCCAACTCAACCTCTTCGTCAGCGGTAATAAGGTCAACTTTTCCAATTTCTTGTAAATATTTGTCTAATGAAGCAGTTTCACGATTGGTAACCTGCTTGGTGATTTTAAGTTGTCTCATGTTTTGTCTCCTCAATTTTTTTAAGTGTACAAATGATTATACGTAAGGGGTACTTAAAAAGTTACAATTATTTTGAAAATAATTTTTATTGCAATATGGGGTGAAGTAGAAAGTGTTGTTGTTGTAACGAATGGGACTGAATCTGCTTCCTTTTTTACGAAAGAATCAAATAATTGCTTCAAATGGAATGTGCAAATAAACAAAAATCCCGTTCGCATTGGTGAACGGGATTTTTTATAAATAAACCTTTAGTAAACTAAGATCTGATTACTCTTGTTTTGCCTCACGTGGAGGTCTGGCCATAAGCGCTTTTCTGGACACTTTCTCTTTTTTGGTTTTAGGGTCAACACCTAAGTATTTCACTTGGAAAACATCGCCCATTTTTACAACGTCAGAAACGTTTTCTGTGCGTTCCCAAGCCAATTCAGATACGTGAAGCAATACTTCGTTTCCAGGAGCTGCAGTGTATTCTACAACCGCACCAAAATCAAGCATTTTAATCACTTTCACTTCATAAGATTCTCCCATTTGTGGTTTGAAAGTAATCGATTTGATTTTAGCCAATACCGCTTCAATTCCGGCAGGGTCAGTCCCAAGAATTTCAATAACTCCTTGCTCGTCTACTTCGTTGATAACAATCGTTGTACCGGTAGCTTTTTGTAATTCTTGAATTACTTTTCCACCAGGTCCAATCAAGGCGCCGATAAAATTACCAGGGATAGTTCTGGTGATGATTTTAGGGGCATGTGCTTTTACATCAGCTCTTGGAGTAGCGATAGTCTCGGTAATTTTACGTAAAATATGCATACGGCCTTCACGTGCTTGGTTTAACGCTTGTTCCATAATGTCATAACGCAATCCATCAATTTTGATGTCCATTTGACAAGCGGTAATTCCGTCAGCAGTTCCGGTTACTTTAAAGTCCATATCTCCTAAGTGATCTTCATCACCTAAAATATCAGACAATACAGCAAATTTTTGTCCGTCAGTAATTAATCCCATGGCAATCCCGGAAACTGGTTTCACCATTTGAACTCCGGCATCCATAAGCGCCATTGTACCGGCGCAAACTGTAGCCATAGAAGAAGAACCATTTGATTCTAATACTTCAGATACAATACGGATGGTATAAGGGCAATCAGCAGGGATCATGTTTTTTAATGCTCTTTGCGCTAAGTTTCCGTGACCTACTTCTCTTCTTGAAGTTCCTCTTAGTGGTTTTGCTTCGCCGGTAGAGAAAGGGGGGAAGTTATAGTGTAAGTAGAATTTTTCTTCACCTTGTTCTGATGGGGAATCAATTTGGTTTGCTTCTCTTGAAGTTCCTAAAGTTACTGTTGCCAAAGCTTGAGTTTCTCCACGGGTGAATAATGAAGAACCGTGAACAGAAGGTAAATAATCTGTTTCGCACCAGATTGGTCTGATTTCAGTTGTTTTTCTTCCGTCTAGACGAATTCCTAATTCAAGGATTACGTTACGAACAGCTTCTTTGTTGGTTTTGTAGAAATATTTAGAAACTAAATCGCCATCGGCAGCTAATTCGTCTTCTGTAAATAAAGATTTTACTACTTCTTTAACCTCAGCAAATTGAGCTGTTCTTTCGTGTTTCGCTGTTCCTTCTTTTGCAATGGCGTAACATAAATCATAGGCAGCAGCTTTTACTTTTTTGTAAATTTCTTCGTTTTCTTTCTCTCCTTCGTAAGTACGAATTTCTTTTTTGCCAAAAGCAGCTTGCAAACGCAATTGTGCCTGAATTTGAACTTTGATGGCTTCGTGGGCAAATTTAATGGCTTCCACCATTTCGTGCTCTGAAATTTCTTTCATTTCACCTTCTACCATGGCAACAGAGTCCATAGAAGCTCCAATCATCATGTCGATATCAGATTTTTCTAATTCGGTTCTGCTTGGGTTGATAACAAATTTTCCGTCGATACGTGCTACACGAACTTCAGAAATTAAGTTGTGGAAAGGAATGTCTGAAACAGCTAGTGCTGCAGAGGCTGCCAAACCGGCTAATGCATCTGGCATTACGTTTTCGTCATGAGACATTAATTGTATCATAACTTGTGTTTCGGCGTGATAGTCATCCGGGAAAAGCGGACGCAATACACGGTCAACCAAACGCATGGTTAATACTTCGTTATCGCTAGGTCTTGCTTCTCTTTTGAAAAATCCTCCAGGGAAACGCCCCGCTGCGGCAAATTTTTCACGATAATCTACTGTAAGTGGTAAAAAGTCTACCGCCGGGTTAGATGTTTTTGCTGAAACGGCTGTTGCTAAAAGCATACAGTCACCTAAACGAACAACAACTGAACCGTCAGCTTGTTTGGCTAATTTACCTGTTTCGATTGAGATGCTTCTTCCATCTCCTAAATCGATAATTTCTTTTGTGACTTGTGGAATCATAAATTTTCCTTTTTTGGTTATGTTATGGGTAACTAACTAGTTGTGTTGTAGTTGCTGTGCGTAGTTAATGCTCAAAACCCAATGAAAAACCAAACTTTTTTTATTGTTGCGTAAAAACAAAAAGAGGTACTTGCGCACCTCTTTTTTATATTGATTATTTTCTGATATTCAATACTTTGATAATTTCACGATATCTGTTGATATCTTTCTTTTTTAAATAGTCCAGTAAAGATCTTCTTTTACCTACTAGTAATACTAGTGAACGCTCTGTATTGTAATCGTGACGATTTTTTTTCAGGTGCTCTGTCAAGTGGCTAATTCTGAAAGTGAACAAAGCAATTTGAGATTCTGCTTTTCCTGTGTTTGTTTTTTCTCCGTGTTGTGCGAAGATTTCTTCTTTTACTTCTTTAGTTAAATACATTCCAATATTATTTAATGATTTTTATGTATGTCATACATCGATTGTAAGACGGCTGCAAAAGTAATACATTATTTTTGAATTGGCAATATAATTCAATTATTTTGAGTTGTTACCAACGAGGATTGGTGTTTTTTATCATTTCTGATTCGAACGTGTGTTCTGGGGTGTTATTGTAATTTCCATTTCCGGTTTTTATTGATATTGGTATTGAATATAAAACTTTTACAGGAATTCCTCTTGTTTTTCCTGGAATCCATTTGCCATAACTCGCTACAGCTTTAATTGCTTCTTGACCTGTACCATAACCAAGGTCTCTTAAGGTTTTAAAATTGGTAAGACTTCCATCTTTATCAACTACAAAGGTTATGTATACTTTTCCTTGTAATCCTTGCACTTTGGGTGTTCTGTAATTTCTGCCTATATGTCCGTAAAAATCAGATATTCCCTTTGCTGGATTAGCTTTTGCCATAAGTTCATTATAGGGATATTTATTGTTGTTTTCATCGGTGCTGATGCCTGAAACCAATACGTCTTCATTATAGATTTCTGTAAAACTAAATTTTTCCTTAAGGTCTTTTCCTTCCCAAATACCTTGTTTTTTGCCGTTTTTTATCTCTCCTTTTTCAGTTATTTTGTCATCAGCGTATTCGTATTGTCCAGTGCCATTTATTACGGTTTGTTGTCCTTCTTGGTTCCAAAATTGAAGTATTTTTGTGTCGTAAGTTTTAGTTTTAGGATTCCATGCTATTTCTTTTTCAGACTTTTTTATGTTGTTCTCATACCAATCCATTTGTATTCCGCTCAACTTATTGTCAACATAGTTGGATTCTTGTTTTTTATTTCCGTTTTCGTAATAATCAATTCGGGGTCCTTGAAAATTAGGTTTGTCTTTGTTGGTTGAAATAGCTTTCATACAAATCTTTTCTGATCGATAATATTCGGTAAAAATAAACAAGTTGGGTTGGTTATCGTAATTTTCAACTACTCTTATGTATTCGTAATTGCCCTTATTGGTTGGATTGTGTAAGGAGTCCAGATTATAACGAGTAGGTTCAATAATCTGTGAGTATAAAGCCATTGAGGCTAATAGAAAGGTGGCGGTTAATAGCTTTGAATTCATCTTTTATATATTTTTTCCAAATATAACGAAATGTATTACAGTATTATATTACAATTGTAAATTTTGTTTTGATGGAAATCATTGCTGAAATTTGTATAAATTTGTTAAAAGTACATTTTGAAAAAATATTTAATTCTTTACAAGCCTTTTCTGTTGTTCTTGGCTACTTTTTTTACGACGTATATTGTTCTCACTTTTTTATATCAGATCTATTTGAATAGGATCAATGAAAATGAGGTTGATGCGATTACAAAAATGGTGGGCCAAAACACGGAGCAATTATCCCGGTTTTTCGGGGTTGATGTATCAATCAAACATAATCAAACGGAATCCTATATTCAGTTGTATTACAAACAGCAGTATATAGCTCGAATAGTTGAAGGCTGTAATGCAATCAGTGTTATTATTTTGTTCGTTTCATTTGTGGCTTCGTTTTCAGGAAAATTAAAACCTACGTTGCTTTTTATCGCGGGCGGGAGTTTAATGGTGTATTTTTTAAATATAGTTCGCATTGCTGTGCTCAGTATTTTGATGTATCATTTTCCGGAGCATGAGCATTTTTTGCATGGCGTAGTGTTTCCACTGTTTATCTATAGTGTGGTGTTTTTTTTATGGGTATTTTGGGTAATTAAATTTTCATCCTATGTTAACAATGCTGCTCAAACATAAAATGAGATTTACTTTAGTGATTGCATTGGTTATTTTGTTTGCCCTGATTCGGGCATATGAGGACGATTTGTTTTATGATCCCTTTCTGGATTATTTTAAAAGAGATTTTCAACATTCGCCTTTGCCTGAATTTAATTGCTTTCGACTGATTATAGGTTTGCTCTTTCGGTATGGATTGAATACGGTCATTTCTTTAGGGATACTGTATGTTCTCTTCAAAGACGTTGTAATGCTTAAATTCGTTTTGGTTTTGTACGTTTTTTTCTTCTTGATATTGATTTCTTCCCTTTTTGGCATCATCTATTATTATGGGGAGCAGAACAATTTCATGCTGTTCTATATTCGCAGGTTTCTCATTCAGCCCATTTTTGTTTTGCTGTTTGTACCGGCGTTTTTTTATCAGAAATACCACAAGTAGTTTTTTTTCGTATCTTTAAAGATGCTTGTTGTGATTTAGTAATCAGTACAGTATCGTTATGAAAATAGTGAAACATTCTGGGGATATAGTTGATTTTGATCCTGATAAACTTCGGGCGTCACTGTTGAAATCCGGTGCGAGTGCATTGGTTGTGGATGATATTTTGCATAAAATAGAAAAGGAAATTTTTCAAGGAATTTCTACCAAAAGTATCTATAAAAGAGCATTTAGTTTGCTGAAAAAAGATGCGAATGCTTTTGCGGCACGATATAACCTTAGAGCCGCACTTCAAATGTTGGGTCCGGATGGTTTTTTTTTCGAAAAATATATTGCCCGACTTTTTTCTTCTGAGAATTATGAAACGAAAACCAATATTATTTTGCAGGGCAAATGTATTTCGCATGAAATAGATGTGTTGACAATGAAAAATGATAGTGTTGCTATGGTTGAATGTAAGTTCCATTCCAGTCGGGAAGCAGCCTCTGATGTAAAAGTTCCGTTGTATGTTTTTTCAAGATTCAATGATTTGAAAGAGAAAGAACATTTTGTTTTTTCGAGAAAGGATATGATTTCAAAATGCTGGATTGCGACGAATAACCGATTCACTTTGGATGCCATTAATTTTTCAAAATGTTCTGGAATCAGTTTGTTGAGTTGGGATTATCCAGACGGGAACAGTTTGAAAACGAAGAGTGATAATGATTGTTTGTATCCCGTGACCTGTCTGACCACATTGTCTATGGTCGAAAAAGAGAAGTTACTGATTCTGGATGTTATTCTGGCCAAAGAGTTGATCAATAATGCAGAGCCTTTGGAAAAGATTAACCTGAGTCCGATAAGAATAAAAAACGTTTTAAAAGAAGTCCGGGAATTGTGTCTGTGTGTTTAATTGCCGATTTGATAATCTTTATAATAATAGCATCATGAAAGTAAAATTTATTGGAGGGGCAGGAACTGTAACCGGTTCAAAAACATTGGTGGAAAGTAATGGTCTTCGGATTTTGATCGATTGCGGGTTGTTTCAGGGAATAAAGCCTTTGCGGGAACTCAATTGGGAACCTTTGCCTGTTTTGCCCGAGACCATAGATTTTGTATTACTCACTCATGGCCATTTAGATCATTGCGGTTGGCTTCCCAGATTGGTCAATCAAGGGTTCACAGGAAAAATTTTCTGTACTGGCCCAACAAAAGAGGTGACGAAGTTGATTCTTATTGATAGCGCTAAAATTCAGGAAGAGGAAGCTAATAAAGCGAATCAAGAGAAATATTCTAAACATGAAGTAGCAGAGCCACTATATACCGTAGAACAGGCCAAAAAAGTTTTTTCTCATTTCAGAGTAGTTAAAACCAATGAGGAAATTCCTTTGGATGCCGAAATTTCGGCTGTTTATACCAATGCAGGACATATTATAGGAGCCTGTAGCATTGCATTGACATTGGAAGGCAAAACATTAGTTTTTTCAGGAGATATTGGCAGGGATAATGATCTATTGATGTATCCGCCAACCAAACCTAAAAAAGGCGATTATGTTTTTCTTGAAAGTACCTATGGGAACCGTCTTCATCCAACTATTGATGCCAAACTGGAGTTGGAGATGTATATTAATAATACTTTCCGAAATGGCGGAACTACCATTATTCCGAGTTTTGCCGTCGAGCGGGCACAAAGCATCATGTATTTGTTGTGGCAACTTCACAAAGAAGATAAAATCCCTACTATTCCCTACATCATCGATTCTCCCATGGGGGTCAGCGCGTTTGATATTTTTTTCAATAATTTGAATTGGCATAAGTTAGCATTAGACGATTGTATTGCCATGAGTAAAATGTTTACGATGATTACCGATTATAAAGATACGATTGATACTATTTATAATAAAGAGCCTAAAGTAATCATTGCGGCAAGCGGAATGGTTACCGGAGGGCGGGTTTTAAGCTATTTAGAGCACTATCTTGGCTTGCCTGAAACAACGGTAATAATTGTAGGATATCAGGCAGAAGGAACAAGAGGAAGAAAATTACTGGAAGGAGCCAAAGAAATTAAAATTTATGGAAAATATTATCCGGTTGAGGCAAAAATCCTTGAAATTGAAAGCTTGTCTGCACATGGGGATCAGAATGATTTACTTCGTTGGCTATCGGCATTAGAAAACAAACCCCAAAAAGTCTTCTTGGTGCATGGCGAAAATGAACCGGCAGATGAGTTGCGTATAAAAATAAAAGAGCAATACGGTTTTGATTGCGCGATTCCTTTAATGGGGCAGGAATTTGAAATTTGAAATTAATTTTCGGTCAATTTTGGTTTTCTTTTTTGGGAATGGTTTTACAGTTAATTAAACTTTAAAATAATTCAATAAATTGTGGGTGATATAAATTATCCTTACTTTCACGCTCGAATTATTTTATGCATAAAAAACCCGAAGAATGAATAGTTTTGATTGGAAGAATTTAATGGATCCGCTTTTTTATATCCATTTTGACATAAATGGAATTAAATTAGGAATTTATATAGTGTTATTTATCGTTTTTGCAGAAACAGGATTATTTGCCGGTTTCTTTCTGCCAGGCGATAGTTTACTTTTCTTAGCGGGAATCTACAATCGAGAACTGATAGAAAATATTTTGATTTTAGAGAATGATTTTGTAAATGTTTTCCTGCTGTCGTTGTTGGTTGCTTTGGCCGGAATTTTAGGAAATATTGTCGGATATTGGTTTGGGGTCAAAGGAGGGTATTATTTATATAACAAAGAAGATTCTTTTTGGTTTAAGAAAAAATACCTTATCCAGTCTAAAGATTTCTTTGAAAGACATGGAGGCAGAGCCATTATTTTTGCAAGATTCTTGCCTATTTTCAGAACGTTTGCCCCAATAGTTGCCGGGATTGTAATGATGGAGAAAAAGAAATTTATGTTCTATAATATTGTAAGTTCTTTTGTTTGGTCATACACCCTTATTTTTGCAGGTCATTATCTGTATGGCTTTTTACTTGAAAATCATCAGATTGATTTAAAAGAGCATATCGAATTAATTGTTATCGGTTTAGTTGTGTTTACTCTTTTGCCGGTACTTATTAAGTTAGCTAAAAAACATCCTTCCGAAGAGGAAAAAGAGTAGAGAATAAGTTTGAGACAAAAAATCCGTTCGCCAAAAGTGAACGGATTTTTTGTTTAGTGAGATGACTGGGCTTTTCTCCAGAATAAACTATGGATTGATAGGAATGGATAGTTTTCTAATCTCGGAAATTAATTGCCCGTCATTTGAAAATCCTTCAATCAGTACCTTGATTTCCTCCTGGTTTCCTTTTGGGAATTTAATTTCATAAGTTGAGTTTTCTTTGATTGCAATACTTGGAGTCCAATTTAAAGTCCCAAAGTAATCCAATTCTTTTTGGGTTTCAAATAGAGAAATTTTATATGGATTACTTTTGGTGAATCCTTTTGTTAAAAGAAGAGAGCTTAGTTTTGTCTTCCATAAATCTTTTTTGGTGTTCTCTTTTAGATACACTTTTATAATGCCATTTCCTCCTGCCGAAAAACCTGAGGAGCCCAATTTGTCAATATATATTTCGTCGACTTCCTCAATGTTATAATTGCTTAACAGATTCAAATCAAATACTATCACGTCATCAATAAATACATCAGGAGAGGCATCTGAGTTTCTTACTACGTCACTTTGACGATTTTTAATGAAGACAGAATTGTTAGTGTCAATCCCTGTGAGATATCCATTTCTCCCTATGAAATCTAAAAGAGAACCAAATTCTTTTTCGTTGATTTTGTATGCTTTGGCAAAACGGTTGTCATCTTTATGAATGAGGTTGTCCTTTTTATAGGTGCTTTTTACAGTTATACTTTCTAAATTAATGATGTTTTTGTCAGGATTGCTAAAAGTGAAGATTTCTACAGGAGTTTTTAGCGAAGGACAAATGGTCTGATCCCAATTTATAGGCAATAAAAAGCTGTTGTCATGGGTAGTGACATTAGCGGTCATTGGTGTGGCTAAACTAATATTTTTATCATTCATTAATTGTAGAAAAAAGACGGTAGAATCCTGTGCAAAAACGTTTTTAAATCGGTACTCATTGTTTGCATCAAGAGTTGTTTCTTCAAAAATTTTATTTTTTAGCGAAATTAACGAGATTTTGTATTTCGAATTGGGATTTAATTTTTTGTCTACTTTTCCACTTATCGTAACTCCTTGAGCGAAAGGGAAATTTGTCTTGGGAGGATTCGATTTGATGTTATGCCAAAGGTATTTGTTTTGGGACTGATTCAGCAGTAACAGTTCCATGTCCTGTTTTGCTGTTTTATTCTCCGTGTCATAGTAGGAGCAGGTTTCCGTTTCAGGTTGAGCCAGATAGGCATTTAAATAAAATGTTCCGATGATGGATTTGTTTTGCGCCGAGCTAATATTTTTTTTAGGAAGAATGCTGATGCTTAGATTAGCATCTTTAGTATTTGTTTTTCCGATAAGGCTGATACTATCATTCTTGATTGCCTTTGCTTCGAGTGTTGTGATTGGTTTTGAAATGGTGTTAATGTAGATTAATCGTTCGGCAACTTCATTTAAATCCTCATCGATTACCCGGATGGTATTGACTCCGTTTGGTAAATTCATTTTGTTGAAACTGATGATTTGTTCCGGTTGATTATTGCTAAAGGTAAAATCTTTTTGGATTAAATTGTCATTTTGATGAATGACAAGATTAAACTTTTTATTTTGGTGTAATGCAACTCCGGCACTATTTGTTTTTACAACAATGGCCAATATGTTTTTGGGTAAATTGTTATTATAGCTTATAATAATGCCTGTATTTTGTGTTTTGGGCAAGGGTTGTGAGAGGTTCAAATAATCAGATTTAATTTTTACCGAATAGGTTTCATCGGTATTGGGGATGAAATAAAAACTGCCATTTCCCATGACGTTTGTATTAAATCGGGCGATTTCTTTTGATTTGGAGTCCAGTATTGTTCCACCATGAATTTCAATCCCTTTTTTATTACAGTCTGTAATTCGTATTCCTATTTTATTGCTGGTTTCATTAAGGATTACGCCACTTTCCGGGAAAATGAATATTTTTGCAGTCTCCCAGTCGGGTTCTTTAGATTTTAAATGATAAGGCTCGTTTTTGTTGATGATTTCAACGGTTTGAATAAAGGATTCGTCTTCAATGAAGTTATTCATCCAATTGGTGTAAAAATGAAAATAGTATTTACCGGAAGTGAATTTTTCATTCAAATGAATCCCTCCTTCAAAATTCCCCATGTAGGAGAAGAGAAGTTGTTTCTGGATTATTTTCTTTTGTTCGTTATAAATGACTAATTGTATGTTGGTTGTATTGATGTAAGGGATGCTCTTGTTTTTATTGATCACATATCCTTTAAAGGCAATGTCTTCATTGTTGATATAAACGGTTTTATTGAACTGGACATGGATGCTTTCCCTTTCATCAGAAAAATAGGTTTCGATGAGGTTTGTTATTTTTTCCGGAATATTGGCAGTTTGTGAAAAGGATTTAAAGAATAATAATGTACAACAAATCGTAAGGTTGAATTTCATTTGTAAAATTATTTAGGTTGGCTTGGTTAATTTAAAAATGTTTTTGTAAAATTAGGTTTTTATTTACAAAATATCTGGCATAAATTATACAAAAAAAATCCGCTCACTTTTGGTGAACGGATTCTTATTATATAAATGAGTGGTGATATTACATCATACCTGGCATTCCGCCACCCATTGGCATTCCGCCGCCTGCATGGTCTTCTTTGATGTCAATCAAAGCACATTCCGTAGTTAATATCATTCCGGAAACTGAAGCGGCATTTTCCAAAGCTACACGAGTCACTTTTTTAGGGTCAATAATTCCTGCTTTTAGCATATCAACATATTCATCTGTTTTGGCATTGTATCCAAAATCTCCTGAACCTTCAGCAACTTTGGCTACAACTACAGAACCTTCAAGACCTGCATTTTCTACAATAGTTCTCAATGGTGCTTCAACGGCACGGGATACAATTTGAATTCCGGTAGCTTCATCCGCATTGTCAGCTTTAAGAGAACTTAAAACATTTTTAGCTCTTAATAAGGCAACACCACCACCGGCAACAATTCCTTCTTCAACAGCAGCACGGGTAGCGTGAAGCGCATCATCAACTCTGTCTTTTTTCTCTTTCATTTCTACTTCAGAAGCAGCACCAACATAAAGTACAGCAACTCCTCCGGCTAATTTAGCCAAACGTTCTTGTAGTTTTTCTTTGTCATAATCAGAAGTGGTAGCTTCCATTTGACCTTTAATTTGGTTTACGCGATTTTTGATGATATCGGCTTCACCGGCACCACTAACAATTGTAGTGTTGTCTTTGTCGATAGTTACTTTTTTAGAAGTACCCAACATTTCGATAGTCGTGTTTTCAAGGGTGTATCCTCTTTCTTCAGAGATTACGGTTCCTCCGGTAAGGATAGCAATATCTTCAAGCATTGCTTTTCTTCTGTCTCCAAAACCTGGTGCTTTTACAGCGGCAATTTTCAAAGCTCCACGTAATTTATTTACAACCAATGTTGATAGAGCTTCTCCGTCAACATCTTCGGCAATAATCAATAATGGTTTTCCTGATTGTGCCACTGGCTCAAGAACCGGCAATAATTCTTTTAATGAAGAAACTTTTTTATCGTATAAAAGGATGTATGGATTGTCTAATTCCACTTCCATTTTTTCAGAATTGGTAACAAAATAGGGTGAAAGGTATCCTCTGTCAAACTGCATCCCTTCAACAACATCTACAAACGTATCTGTCCCTTTGGCTTCTTCAACAGTAATCACTCCTTCTTTACCCACTTTTGCGAAAGCAGCAGCGATTAATTCACCGATTACTTCGTCATTATTAGCTGAAATTGAAGCGATTTGTTTGATTTTCTCAGAATCACTTCCAACTACTTTTGCTTGTTTTGCCAAGTCAGCAACGATAGCTTCTACCGCTTTGTCAATACCACGTTTCAAATCCATAGGATTAGCACCTGCGGCAACGTTTTTTAAACCTTCTTTTACGATGGCTTGGGCCAAAACTGTAGCGGTCGTAGTACCGTCTCCGGCTAAGTCATTGGTTTTAGAAGCAACTTCTTTAACCATTTGTGCTCCCATGTTTTCCAATGGGTCTTTCAATTCGATTTCTTTGGCTACGGTAACACCGTCTTTAGTAACATTTGGTCCTCCGAAAGATTTCCCAATGATTACATTACGACCTTTGGGTCCTAAGGTAACTTTTACAGCATTGGCTAATGCGTCTACTCCACGTTTTAGTCCGTCACGTGCTTCAATATCAAATTTTATATCTTTTGCCATTTTTTAATTTTGTTTTCCCCACCCAGCCCTTTCGCCACAGCGAAGAGGGAGCCGAGATAGAATTTGTTAGTAAATATTTTTATTTTTAAAGTTTAAGTATCTTAATACTGATTAGATAATTGCAAGAATATCGTCTTCTCTCATTATCAGGTAATCTTTACCTTCTAATTTTAATTCGGTACCTGCGTATTTTCCATAAAGAACAGAATCCCCAATTTTTACGGTCATTGTGTGTTCTTTAGTTCCGTTTCCTACTGCAACTACAGTTCCTTTTTGTGGTTTTTCTTTAGCAGTATCCGGAATGAAAATTCCTGATGCAGTTTTAGTTTCTGCAGCTACTGGTTCGATAAGAACACGATCAGAAAGTGGTTTAATGTTTAATGTCATGATTTTATTTTTTTATTGTTATTTTATATGAATGTTTTTTGCATTTCAGAAATTGTGCCAGCCTATTGTAACTGACATTTTTTCTTATAAAAAATGCCAGCTTTGACAGGCTGGCATTTTAATATATTGCTGAGATAATTATTTTGCTGGAGTTGCAGGAGCAGGAGTGTTTTGAACAGGAGTTGCGGCCGGAGCAGCAGCTTCTGTATTCTCAATAATTTTAGAATCAGCCTCACTTAGTGTTCCTGTAAAACTTAAACTTGATAACAAGATTAATGCAATTAAAATGGTAGCCAAAGTCCAAGTACTTTTGTCCAGAAAGTCAGTCGTTTTTTGTACTCCACCTAGCATTTGAGAACCACCTATTGTAGATGATAATCCACCGCCTTTTGGATTTTGAACCATTATTACTACGATCAATAGGAAGCAAACTATTGTGATTAAAACTAAAAAAATTGAAAATGTGCTCATTGTTAATTATTGTTATTTTGTTGTAAAATCTTAATATCCGATATGCGGTCTGCAAAGAAACTACTTTTTTCTGGATATTTCAAAATTAATATTTCATAAGCTTGAATTGCTTTTTGATATTTTTTTTGCTCTAAATACACCTTGGCCAGTGTTTCGGTCATTAAATAGGAATTGTCTTCCTTATTGATGTCAATGTGAACCGTGGGAGTTCCCGGTTTTATAGGTGAAATTTTAGGACTGCTTTCGATAAATTTATCAATCAAGGCCGCTTTTTTCTTTTGCTCTTCGTTTAAAGGCACAGATTCAAACACCTTTGATGCGTCTGAATCTCTGTTTATAGGTTGAATTCTGGACAGTTGAAGCCATTCTTGGAATGAATGTTTTTCGTTTTGAGAGAAATCCAACGGTTTTCCGATGGCTAATTTTTCTTCAATAGAACTTGAATCAGTCTGGGATTCAATTGTAGAGGCTTCTTTTATAGACGTAATTATAGATTGCTCTAATTTAGTCGTTTTGTTTTCTTCCTGTTTCGTCTCCGAAATCACATGCTGACTGTCAATGACGGTGATGTCGTGAAGTTCCATATTTTTTTTGTCATATAAATCTTTTTGGATGGCCGTAAAAGAGGTAGAGGTAATAAAGTCGAATAAAACGCTGCGATCCGTTGTGTAGGCTGCAGTAACTTTTAAGGCTGAATTATACTTAAAACTGTTTTGATTGTACAGTCCTTTCAATCGCAAAGCTCTTGCACTTTGAAAATAAGGAAACTCATCCAGTACTTTTTCCAGAGCTTCGGTTTGCTTCTCTGTAATGCTGTCGGGTTTGTTTATTAAATAGGTATAATCCGTTACGTTCATAAAGAGGTTTTGTTTATTGGGTCGTTCGTTGGTTTGCTTTTCGATTAACCAAATTTACTTTTTACCATTTGGCTAATGACTCATTGAATATGTCCTGTGTGATTCTTTCAAAAATTTCATCCAAGGCAGCATTCAAAGTAGAACCTGTCAGTTGTTGGGTTGCCGGATAATCGTAATAAAACTCGAATGGTTTTTCGAAATCATCGGCTTCTTTGTTTTTATTGGTGAAACGTACATTTACCCTGATTTTTAAACGGTTTTGCGAAGCCTGTTGGTCAGCAGTTGCCGTCATCGGACTGATTCGGTAATCGATAATCTCACCTTCGTAGGTTAAATCCCCGCCGCTTTTCACTAAATTCAAATTGGTTTGATTCTGAATCAGGTCTTGGAGTTCTAACGTAAAAATTCTGTCAATCCCCGGTTCTACCAAATCGGCATTATTTTGAAAAAAATTAACCTGAAATGTTTTGGCGTCAATTTTTCCTGTTCCGGTAAAGTTGTAAATAGAACAACTATTGATGCTCAATATAATTATTGAAAGTAGAAGAAGTTTTATGTGTTTCATTTTTTGTTTTAAAAATTGCTTCACCAGTTTGTTAACGTTTGTGCCAAAGATATTCATTTTTCAAACAAACCATTTGTGCCTTTGCGTCTTTGTGGTAAAATTACAAATCGAATTGTTTTATTTTTCGATATAAAGTTCTTTCGGAAATACCCAATTCATCAGCGGCGGCTTTTCGTTTTCCTTTGTTTTTTTCCAATGATTTTTTGATCATTTCAATCTCTTTCTGTTCTAATCGCAAGACTTCTTCTTCCTCGATGGTTTCGGCAAAAAGATAATTTTCATTGTTGTCCTGGTATTGCTCTTCTTTTGTTGGAGTAGTGATTATCGCTGTTCTCGGTTCTTCTTCAAAATCAATTTCACTGTCATTTTCCTGGGAACCATATATTTTTTGAATTAAATTCGGATTGATGTCCTGCACTTTTGCAGTGCCGTTTTTCATTAATTCCAATGTGAGTTTTTTGAGGTCATTCAAATCACTTTTCATGTCGAAAAGGACTTTGTATAAGATGTCTCTTTCGGTACTGAAATCACTCTCTGATTTTTCCTTTTTAATGACCGAAGGTAAATTGCTCCCTTCAGCAGGTAAATACGATTGTAAAGTGGCTGCGTTGATATCACGATTGGTTTCCAGAACTGAAATTTGTTCGGCTACATTTCGCAACTGACGGATATTTCCGCTCCATCTGAATTTTTGTAATACCTGAACGGCGCCTTCGTCTAATTTCAAAGGGGGCATTTTGTATTTATGGGCAAAATCGGAAGCAAATTTCCGGAACAGCAAATGAATGTCTTCTTTTCGATCCCGTAACGGAGGTAAGGCAATATCTACCGTACTCAAACGATAGTATAAATCTTCCCTGAATTTTCCTTTTTCAATCGCTTCAAATAAGTTCACATTGGTAGCCGCCACAATACGTACGTCGGTTTTTTGTACTTGTGAGGAACCTACTTTTATGAATTCGCCATTTTCCAAAACACGAAGTAAACGCACTTGGGTAGTCAGAGGCAATTCACCCACTTCATCCAAAAATATGGTTCCGCCGTCGGCCACTTCAAAATATCCTTCACGGGTGCTGGTGGCTCCTGTAAAAGCACCTTTTTCATGTCCGAATAATTCACTGTCGATAGTTCCTTCCGGGATGGCGCCACAGTTTACGGCGATATATTTCCCGTGTTTGCGGTGGGAAAGCGAATGTATGATTTTTGGAATACTTTCTTTACCCACACCACTTTCACCGACTACCAAAACGGTAATGTCTGTAGGGGCAACCTGAATGGCTTTTTCTATCGCACGATTCAGCTTCGGGTCATTCCCGATAATCTCAAATCGTTGTTTTATTGATTGAACTGATTCCATTATTTTCTTGTTTAAACTTTTCTTAATTTAAAAATATTTGGTTCTAAATATTCTGTCAATTAGTTTTTTGAATTGGTGTCTTTTATAGAAACGGTGTTTTCTGCTTTCTGCTTTGGAAAATAAGTTTTAATAATGTAGAAAGTGGCACTAAATCCAATGATGAAAGTAAGTATAACTATGAGTATTTGTTTTTTTGTCATAAATGCATCTAGCTTTTTAAACTTTTTTTAATATCTAATGAATTGAAAAGTTCTTTTAATTCATTGTATTGATTGTCTTTTAGGTCAGCTTTGTTAATGATAAGAAAACTATTTTTTGTCATAAAAACCAAGAAATAATCTTTTACTTCATTTATCTTGAGTAAATCTCTCCAAAAATATTTCGTAACGAAACTATCACCTTTGATTTCAAAAAAATCATCATTTAATATGTGATATATGTTTTCTTTATTTTTAGAATCTTCTTTAAATTTATTATTTACAGATTGGCTAAATATAATATATAGAAATAAAGGAAAAAATAAAGCGAATATTTCAATGTTCATTAAATTATTAAGATTGAATTTGTTACTTAATATTTCGTTTATTATCATTCTTATTCCATTGATTAATAGCATTGAATATAGTGCAACAAGAATCCAAAACATCCATTTCGGAAATATTGCATTTAAAGCAGCTTTTGTGTACGTTTTAACACTAAAATTATTTTTAATAACAATTTCTTTTTTCATGACGGCGATAATTTTTTTAATTCATTTCATAATATCCAATCGCTTCCCCTTTTAAGGTTCCGCTGGTGCATGAAGTGATTTTTACGTTTACGAAATCTCCAATCTTGTAATTTTCTTTTGGAAAAACCACGGTGATGCTTTGGGAATTTCTTCCTGAAAATTCTTCCGTAGATTTTTTAGAAATCTTTTCGACTAAAACTTCAACCGTTTGACCGATAAATTCTTCTGAGCGTAGCCAAGCGTGTTTTTGTTGTAAGTCTACAATCTCCTGTAGTCTTCTGGCTTTGGTTGCTTCGGTAACATCATCTTCCATTTTTCTTCCTGCCAAAGTTCCCGGACGTTCCGAATACGAATACATATAACCAAAATTATATTTCACATATTCCATTAAACTCAACGTATCTTGATGGTCTTCTTCGGTTTCTGTTGGGAATCCCGAAATCATATCCTGTGAAATAGAACTGTTTGGAATAATACTTCTGATTTTGTCAATCAAAGTCATGTATTCTTCACGGGTATGCAAACGATTCATCTCCTTTAGAATTCGGTTGCTGCCGGATTGTACTGGTAAATGGATGTGTTTACAGATGTTTGGGTATTTGGCAATAATATGTAAAACACTTTCGTGCATATCTTGAGGGTTGGACGTAGAAAAGCGGATTCTCATTTTTGGAAAACTTACCGCCACCATTTCCAGCAATTGGTCAAAATTTACGGCAGTTGCTTTCTGCATTTCAGAGGCATTTTCAAAATCTTTTTTCAAACCGCCACCGTACCATAGATAACTGTCTACGTTTTGACCCAAAAGGGTAATTTCCTTAAATCCTTTGTCCCATAAATCCTGAATTTCGGACATGATGCTTTGTGGCTCCCGACTGCGTTCGCGTCCTCTGGTGAAAGGCACTACGCAAAACGTACACATGTTGTCGCAACCACGCGTAATAGAAACCAAAGCGGTAATTCCGTTGCTCATTAAACGAACCGGGGAAATGTCACCATAGGTTTCGTCCTTAGATAAGATGACATTGATGGCGTCACGTCCTTCTTCGACTTCATTCAATAAATTAGGTAAATCTTTATAGGCATCGGGACCCACGACAAGGTCTACAATTTTTTCTTCTTCCAAAAACTGACTTTTCAATCGTTCGGCCATGCAGCCTAAAACACCTACTTTCATTTTTGGGTTGATGCGTTTGACGGCATTGTATTTTTCTAAACGTTTGCGAATTGTTTGTTCTGCTTTATCTCGAATGGAACAGGTGTTGACCAAAACCAAATCCGCTTCTTCCAGTGTTTGAGTGGTGTTGAAACCATTTTCAGATAAAATGGAAGCGACGATTTCACTGTCTGAAAAGTTCATCGCACATCCGTAACTTTCTATAAAAAGTTTTTTGGTATTCTCAGGCTTGTTTTCAAGGACAAGACTTTCGCCTTGTTTGTTTTCTTCAATTATCTTTTCCATAGTCACTTTTTAAAAGTGTATTTTAGTGAGAATGCAAAGTTACAATTATTTGAATGAATATGACAAGATGTCAGATTAAGAATTAACATTGTTTTGGGTTTTTGAATGTTGAAGTGATTTTCCGGTTTTCTTATTGAATAAATTACTGAAGAGGGAATTATTTTGGTCGGTTAATTGATGGATTTGTTTTGAAATATTCGGGTTTGGAATTGTGTGCTGCCTTTTTGATTTAATCGAAAAAAATTTTAAAAATCCCGATATTTAAAAAAATCTTCTACTTTTGTCCTAGAAAAATAGAGCAATGGCAAAGAATTTAGTTATAGTGGAGTCACCTGCAAAGGCGAAAACAATCGAGAAATTTCTAGGGAGCGATTTTCAAGTAGAGTCAAGTTACGGACATATTGCCGACTTGCCATCTAAGGAAATAGGAGTAGATGTAGAGAATGATTTTAAGCCCAAATACGAAGTTTCTGCCGATAAAAAAGCATTGGTGAGCAAGCTGAAAACTTTAGCCAAAAATGCCGAAATGGTTTGGTTGGCAAGTGATGAGGATCGTGAGGGAGAAGCGATCTCCTGGCATTTGTCAGAAGAGTTAAAACTGGATAAAAATAAAACCAAACGTATTGTTTTTCATGAGATTACAAAAAATGCTATCTTGAAAGCGATTGAGAATCCACGTGAAATTGATTATAATTTGGTGAACGCACAACAGGCGCGTCGTGTTTTAGACCGTTTGGTGGGATATGAATTATCGCCGGTTTTATGGAGAAAAATTAAGGGGGGATTGTCGGCTGGACGTGTGCAGTCGGTTTCTGTTCGTTTGATTGTCGAAAGAGAGCGCGAAATCCAGAATTTTAATGCGGTGGCGACGTATTCTGTGGTGGCCGAATTTACCAATGAAGCAGGAAAGTCTTTCAAGGCAAAACTGCCTAAGAACTTCAATACCAAAAAAGAAGCCGAAGATTTTTTAAATAAAAATATCGGTTCTACTTATAAGGTAGCCGATTTAGAAACAAAACCGACCAAAAAATCACCAACAGCACCTTTTACCACTTCGACCTTGCAACAGGAAGCCGCCCGTAAATTGTATTTACCGGTTGGAATTACCATGCAATTAGCGCAACGTCTGTATGAGGCCGGATTGATAACGTATATGAGAACGGATAGCGTGAATTTGTCTAAAGAAGCAATGGATGCTGCTCAGGCAGAAATTATCAAATCTTACGGAAAAGAATTTTCTAGCCCGAGAACCTTTACAAATAAGAGTAAAGGGGCGCAAGAGGCTCACGAGGCTATTCGTCCGACTGATATGTCACGCCATACCGTAAATATTGATAGAGACCAAGCGCGTTTGTACGATTTGATTTGGAAAAGAACATTGGCTTCACAAATGAGTGATGCTAAATTGGAGCGTACCAATGTGAAAATCCAGGCGAATAATCATGATGAGTTGTTTACGGCATCAGGGGAAGTGTTGCTTTTTGAAGGTTTCCTAAAAGTGTATTTAGAGGGGCATGATGACGATGAAGAAGAACAGGAAGGCATGTTGCCTGCCATGAAAGTCAACGAAAAATTAGGCAACAATTATATCACTGCAACAGAACGATATTCAAGACCACCAGCCCGTTATACCGAAGCTTCTTTAGTGAAGAAATTAGAAGAATTGGGGATTGGCCGTCCGTCAACATATGCACCAACGATTTCTACCATTATCAATAGAAATTATGTGGAGAAAGGAACGCTTGAAGGTCAGGAACGTAATTATACCCAATTGACTTTACAAGGAAGCAAAGTGGATGAAAAGCTGTTGAAAGAAAATACAGGTTCGGATAAAGGAAAATTAGTTCCGACGGATATAGGAACCATTGTTACGGATTTTCTGGTAAAGAATTTCGGGAATATATTAGATTATAATTTTACGGCTAAAGTAGAACAGGATTTTGACGAAATTGCCGAGGGAAATATTGAGTGGGCAGCTATGATGCATGAGTTTTACAATAAATTTCATCCAACGGTGAAAGATGTAGAAGTGAATGCGGACAGAGAAAGCGGAGAAAGAATTTTAGGGGTTGATCCTAAAACCGGCAAACAGGTTTCGGTTCGTTTGGGGAAATTTGGGCCTATGGCTCAAATTGGGGAAGCTGATGATGAAGAGAAAAAATTCGCCAGTTTGATGACCGAACAAAACATAGGTAATATTACGTTGGAAGATGCCTTGAATCTGTTTTTGTTGCCTAAGAGTTTAGGAGAATATAAAGGAGAAGAAGTGGAAGTGAATAATGGACGTTTCGGGCCTTATGTTCGTCATGGAAGTGTGTTTATTTCGTTGCCAAAAGGTGAAAATCCGTTAGATGTTGATGTAAAAAGAGCACAGGAGTTGATTGATGAAAAAGCATTGGCAGATGCGCCAATTGCCGTTTATAAAGGAGAAGGTGTTCAAAAAGGTGTGGGGCGTTTTGGTCCGTTTATTAAATGGAATGGCTTGTTTATCAATGTGAGCAAGAAGTATAATTTTGATAATCTGTCCCAATCAGATGTTGAGGCGTTGATTGAAGATAAATTGCAGAAGAATATTGATAAAGTACTGCATAACTGGGAAGAAGAGGGGATCTTAGTGGAAAAAGCCCGTTGGGGACGCTCTGTGATTACCAAAGGAAAAATTAAAATTGAATTGGGTAAAGAGGTTGATGCAACGCAATTAACTTTGGCGCAAGTTCAAGAAATGATTGCCCAAAAGACCCCTGTCAAAAAAGTACCAACGAAGAAAGCTACTGTTAAAAAACCTGCTGAGAAGAAACCAGCCGCAAAAAAGAAATAAAAATCACTAATTTCCAAGTGCTTCTATCACTCCATTGGAGTAGATAGGAAAGTGGGAAAAAAGAAGAAATAAATGGAATTTGATTTTCTTAAACCTTTAGATATTGAAGTTTTTCAATCTATTAATGGATTTACTTCCAAACAATTAGGTGGTAAAATTGTTTTTCATACCAAGGATCAGTTTCCGGATTTAGACAAGGTTAAAATTGCCATTATTGGAGTTTTAGAAAACAGGGGGAATAATTCTGCTACTACTGCTGTTGATTTGTCTTCCATTCGAAAACAATTATACAATATGTTTCCGGGGAATTGGGATGCTTCTATTGCCGATTTGGGAGATATTCTGGCCGGAAATACGATTACCGATACTTATTTTGCATTAAGTAGAGTGGTGTCGAGTTTGATTAAAAAGAAAATTATTCCAATTGTCATTGGAGGTTCACAAGATTTAACGTATTCGCTTTATCGGGCTTATGACGATTTGGAGCAAATGGTAAATCTGGTTGCCATTGACAGTAAATTTGATTTTGGAAAAGATGACGAGCCTTTGTCCCAAGGATCCTATTTGACAAAAATTATCATGGATGAGCCTAATAATCTGTTTAATTATTGTAATATAGGCTATCAAACGTATTATAATTTCCAAGAAGAAATTGATTTAATTGAAAAATTATTTTTTGATGCTTATAGATTAGGTGAGATTTCGAACACCATTGCCTTGGCGGAGCCGGTTTTTAGGGATGCCGATCTGGTAAGTTTGGATTTGAATTCCGTGAAATCTTCCGATTCCGGAAATTTTGTTGATTTTGCACCAAATGGATTTAATGGAAAAGAAATTTGTTCTTTGGCCAGATATGCAGGGATCAGTGATAAAGTTTCTTTATTCGGATTGTTTAATCACAATAATTCAATTCAGGAAGCGGTATTGGCAGCTCAGATTATCTGGTATTTTATAGAAGGGTTTCATTATCGTTCCAATGAATATCCGTTTGGAAGCAGGGAAAATTATTTGAAATATATAGTTCCTATAGAAGATGAGGTACTTATTTTTTATAAAAGCGATAAAACGGAAAGATGGTGGATAGAAATTCCATTTGTTTCTAATGGGAATAATAAATTAAAAAGAAATACGTTATTACCTTGTTCTTCTGAGGAGTATTTAGGGGCTTGTAATCAAGAATTGCCTGAAAGATGGTGGAAAGCTTTGCGTAAGAATATTTTGTGATTTATTTTGTAAAATATAGTTTACTATGATGAAATTGTGTTTAAAACTCTGTGTTATTACCTAGAATTGTAGTACAAAAAAAATAAAAACTTAAAAAAACAGGTATTTTGTCGATTTTTAGTGCTTTTTGTCGATGAAATATTTTTTTTATAATGTATTTAATTTTATTTTTGACGCATAAACAAATTCAGATTAAAAATATTGTTTTATTAATAAATAATAAATAGGTTTACACACTTGAAAAATAATGAAAATCTAACCCGAATTTATATGAAGAAGTTCATTGCATTTATGGCAATTTTAACGCTATTGGTTGGCTGCGGTAAGGCAGGTGATAAAGGGGAATTAGTCGGAGTTAACGGTGAAAAATGGCATCCGGAAAAACCTTATGGAATGACTTTGGTTCCAGGGGGAGCTTTTATAATGGGTAAATCTGATGACGATTTAGCAGGTGTTAGTGATGCTCAAACAAAAACGGTGACGGTTCGTTCGTTTTATATGGATGAAACAGAGATAACGAATAGTGAATACCGTCAATTTGTGGAATGGGTAAAAGATTCTACAATGCGTATGAAATTGGCCATTCTTGCGGATGAAACAGGAGCAAAACCGGGAGATTCTAAAGGAAAAGGTAAGAATGCTGGAAGCATTGGAGACTTTGCATTTAATGATGCCGATCCTGAAAAAATGACGGCCTATGATAAATATATGTACGATAATTATTATAGTGTTGGTACCGATGAGGATCCTTATGCCGGAAGAAGATTGAATAGAAAAGTGAAATTAATTAAAGATCCAAAATTATATCCAGACGAATATTACGTTGAAGTTATGGATTCGATGTATTTGCCAATAGAAGCTTCTTACAACGGTTTGAGAACTATTGATGTAGATAAGTTGAAATTCCGCTATTCTTGGATGGATATCCAGGCGGCGGCCAAAGCTAAAGTGGGTAAAAGGAAAAATTTTATTAAAACAGAAGAAGTTAGGGTTTATCCTGATACCACTGTTTGGATTAAGGATTTCGCTTATTCGTATAATGAACCAATGCATAACGATTATTTCTGGCACAAAGCTTATGGAGACTATCCGGTTGTTGGGGTTAAATGGACACAGGCAAAAGCTTTTTGTGCCTGGAGAACATTGAATAAAAATACCTACATCAAGTCAAAGAAGAAAGGGCGTGATTTAATAAATTCTTTCCGATTGCCTACAGAAGCAGAATGGGAATATTCAGCTAGAGGAGGTTTAGAATCTGCTACATATCCATGGGGAGGCCCTTATACTAAAAATGACAGAGGTTGCTTTTTGGCAAACTTCAAACCTAACAGAGGGGACTATGCCGCAGATCAGGCTTTGTATACAGTAGAGGCTAAATCGTATGAGCCAAATGGTTATAATTTATATAACATGGCCGGTAATGTTTCTGAGTGGACGGATTCCTCTTATGATCCAAATGCTTATGAATATGTTTCATCAATGAACCCAAATGTTCAGGATGGATCAAATAAACGTAAAGTGGTTCGTGGAGGTTCATGGAAAGACGTTGCTTATTTCCTACAGGTAAGTACAAGAGACTATGAATATGCTGATTCGGCCAGAAGTTATATCGGTTTTAGAACTGTTCAAGATTATATGGGAGTTCAAACGACAGCTAATGGTAATGGAAGACGAAGAAAATAAATTATAATAAACCCAAAATCTATTAACATCAAACAAAAAACAAAAAATTATGGCAATATTAAGTAAAAAAGCAATGAATTTTGCTTACGGAATGGGAGCTGCAGTGGTAATTATTGGAGCATTATTCAAAATTACACACTTGGAATTTGGATTTGTTACCGGTAATGCAATGCTAACAATAGGACTGGTAGTTGAAGCAGCTATTTTTGCCCTTTCTGCATTTGAACCAGTAGACAATGAGTTGGATTGGACATTAGTGTATCCGGAATTGGCTAACGGTGAACCGAAAAAGAAAACTGCAAAAGTAGAAACGCCTTCTGATGCTCAAGGTTTGTTATCTCAAAAATTAGATGCCTTACTAAAGGATGCTAAAATTGACGGAGAATTGATGGCAAGTTTAGGAAACAGTATCAAAAATTTTGAAGGGGCTGCTAAAGCAATTTCACCAACTGTAGATTCTATTGCTTCAACTAAAAAGTACAGTGAAGAGTTGACTTTGGCTGCAGCCCAAATGGAATCTTTGAATAGCTTATACAAAGTGCAATTACAAAGTGCTTCGAGAAATGCTCAAATTAACGAAGAAGTTGTAGAGAATAATTTAAAATTAAAAGAACAAATGCAGTCATTAACCTCAAATTTATCTTCTTTGAATAATGTTTACGGAGGTATGTTAAGTGCGATGCATAATAAAGGGTAATTAATTCCTAACTATAAAAATAACTACTAATTAATTATTAGAAAATATGGCAGGAGGAAAACTAACCCCTAGACAGAAGATGATCAATCTGATGTATTTAATTTTTATTGCAATGTTGGCTTTAAATATGTCAAAAGAAGTTTTATCGGCTTTTGGTATCTTAAATAATAAAATAATAGAGTCCAATGGTATAACAGATACTCGAAATCAATCTTCTTTTGAACAATTAGCACAAAAAGCGGTAGATCAACCGGGTCAGTTTGGCGACAAGAAAGCAAAAGTGGAGAAGATTAGAGCTTTGTCTAAAGAGTTTAACGACTATATAGAAAGTATTAAAACTTCTGTTACTGCAAAGTTCGAAAGAGATCCTGAAGGCAATTTGCCTTATGAGGAAATGGATAAAGGGGATTTAATCGATAGGATGTTTTTTACGGGAGACAGAGTTTCTAAAAAAGGTAAAGAGTTTTTGGAAAAAATCAATAACTACCCTGCTCAGATAAAAGCCATTGGAGGTAGTTCTATTGCGGAGTCTGAAATGAAAAAAATCGAGGCAAGATTTGCTACCAAACCGGTTTACTCTCAAAAAGCAGGTGCTAAATTAGACTGGATTGATTATAATTACAAAGGTTTTCCGTTAATAGCAACAATTACTAAATTATCTCAAATACAAGCCGACATCAAAACTACTGAGAGTGATATCATGAGCGGAATGTTTCAGACTGATTTGGTTGCTGCAGCATCACTTACTGCTTACCAGCCAATCGTAGTTGCAGATAAATCGGTTTTCTTTCAGGGGGAAGCGGTTACAGGTAAAATTATATTAGGGAAATTCGATCCTTCTTTACAAGCTAAATCTGTTATTGTAAACGGTTCAAATGTTAGAGCAGAAGCGGGTCAGGCTAAATTTTCTTTTGGTGCCGGCAATATTGGAGAGCATGCTATTTCTGGTTCTTTTAATTTTGAAGAAAATGGGAAAACAGTTGCCTTACCAATTAAAGGGTCTTATGTAGTTGTAGCCCGACCAAAATCGGCAACAATTTCTGCAGATAAAATGAATGTGGTGTATAGAGGGGTTGTAAACCCGATGACAATATCTTTTGCAGGTATTCCTGCGGATAAAGTAACTGCATCAGCCCCAGGCTTAAGTTCTGCCGGAGGAGGTAAATTTAACATGAGCCCGGGAGCAGGAACTGAAACTGTAATCAATGTAACTGGAACACTTCCTGATGGTTCTAAAGTTTCAGACAGAAAGACCTTTAGAATTAAAGGGATTCCTGGGCCAACAGGGACTATCAGAGGAGAAACAGGTGTGGTTAAAGGACCTAAATCTAATTTAGAAATTGCGACAATTGGTGCTAAATTAGAAGATTTTGATTTTGAAGTAGGTTTGAATGTTGTAGGATTCAATTTGAAAGTAACCGGTCAACCTACAGTGGTTGTTCAGGGAAACAGATTAAATGCACAATGTAAATCAGTGCTTTCTAAAGTAGGAAGAGGAGATCAAGTAACCATTTCTGAAATTAAAACTAAACTTGTAGGAGCGGGTAATTATTTGTTGCCAAGAACGGCTCCGGTAATTTTTGAAATTCAATAATAAGTAAGTTGTTTGTAAAACCTACTTCAAATAGTATACTGATAACATGATGAATATGAGAAATTTTTTAATAGTTATTCTTTCTATTACCGCCGGTGTTGCCTCTTTTGCGCAATCTAATTTGCTGAATGCAAAAACACCTGGGCAAATTGGACTGAAGTCTGCGGCTCAACTCAATTCAGATAATGATAAGCCTTTGGCTTATGGTTATGTTCATGACAGAGATGTTTTGATGGGTAAAATGACTTGGGAAATTATAGACTTGAGCGAAAAAATTAATTTCGCTTTGTATTTTCCTATTGATACGGCAAATATCGGTTCGGACAGACGCTCTTTGTACGATGTTTTGACAAAAGCATTAAGAAGTGGTAAAATCACCGATGTATACACTGACAGTTATTTTAACACGAAAAAATCGTTAAGCGATATTCAGGGTTCCTTGACTCGTATTGATACCACAGATGCCGGTAGAGAACAAATAAATGCAGGGCAATCCATTTCTTCAGAATATATTTTAAGATCAGATTTGACAGCCCAGGACGTTACCCAATATAAAATTAAAGGATATTGGTATTTTGATAAACGTCAGAGTGAGTTGAAATATCGTTTGTTGGGAATTTGTCCGGTAACACCGGATGTTTACACGATGAACAGTGAGGAAAAAGATTATATCGAATTATTTTGGATATTTTTCCCTTCAGCCAGAGATGTGTTACATCAAGCGAAGGCATTTAACGATAAAAATTCGGCCATGCCTATTTCGTTCGATCATATCTTAAATTCAAGGCACTTCAACAGTGTTATTTATAAAGAGGAGAATGTTTATGGTGACAGGGCAATCGATGAATACATGAAAGATAATGCCTTAAACCAATTGGTTGAATCGGAAAGGGTTAAAGAGAAAATCCGTAATTTCGAACAGGATATGTGGAATTATTAATTTCCATTTCATAAAACAAACAAAGACTCTTGCCATATTGGTGAGAGTCTTTGTTTTTTAAGACAGTTTCTTTTCTTTATTTTTGCTTAAAATGTGTATTGATGATTGATTATTTAATTGTAGGTTCCGGTTTGGCAGGTATTTCCTTTTCTGAAATAGCCTTGCAAAACAATAAGTCGATTTTTGTATTGGATAATAATTCTCAAAATTCCTCTAAGATTGCCGGAGGGTTATATAATCCGGTAATTCTAAAGCGGTTTAGTGAGGTTTGGAAAGCAAAGGAGCAAATTGATTTAATGGTGCCATTTTATGCCGACTTGGAAGCCAAATTACAATGTCAGTTTGATTTTAAAATTCCGATTCTAAGAAAGTTTTTTTCAATCGAAGAGCAAAACAATTGGTTTGCCGCTTCGGATAAAGTCTCTTTGGCCCCGTTTTTATCGACCGATTTGGTGACCAAAAAATATGTTGGAATTGAATCTCCGTTTAATTATGGGGAGGTGTTGCATACTGGCTATTTAGACACAGCTTTGTTATTAAAAAAATATCGCGAATATCTTGTTAAACAAGAATTGTTTCTGGAAGATTCATTCGATTATGATGTTTTGGAATTTTTAAATGAAGGTATTCGTTATAAAAATATTGTAGCCAAAAATATTGTTTTTGCCGAAGGTTTTGGGATTCATGCCAATCCTTATTTCAATCAATTGCCTCTGGATGGTACCAAAGGGGAATTGTTTGTCATTAAGGCGCCCCAGCTGAATTTGGATGTGATTATTAATACCAGTGTGTTTATTTTGCCTTTGGGAAATGATTTGTTTAAAGTGGGGGCGACCTACAACTGGAAAGACAAAACTGATTTACCGACTGAGGAAGGGAAACAGGAATTAATAGAAAGAATACGGGAGATTATCAGTTGTGATTTTGAAATTGTGGAGCATTTTGCGGGAGTCCGGCCAACGGTTAGGGACCGAAGACCGTTGGTGGGGACGCATTCGAATTATTCTTCGATTCATATTCTCAACGGATTGGGTACACGTGGCGTTATGCTAGGTCCTGCAATGGCTAAGGCTTTGTTTGATTATGTCGAACAACAAATTCCTTTACATCCGGAAATAGATATAAAAAGATACTATAACAAAGGATTCCAATAGTTTTATTTTTCCTTGAATTTAGGATCATAGGAAATAAATATATTGATGTATATGTTTCTGGACCACCGCAAGACAAAAGGAAATAAAACTACCAGCGAAGCGATAATAGCTATAAAAGCTACTTTTAGCGAAGAATGAAAAATTAAATAGGAGACTATAAATGCTGCAATTCCGATGGCTACATTTAGTCCATAACTCACATACATTGCTCCATAAAAAAAGGAAGGCTCAATTTGATATTTCAGTCCACAATGGCTGCAATGTTCATGCATTTTCAGCACATTGTTTAAATGTAATGGATTTTTATCCAAATACATACTCTCATTCTGACATTTAGGACAACTTCCTGTTAAAATACTATTTAGTTTGGATCCTTTTTTTAACATTTGCAAAAAATTTTAGCAAAGGTACAATTTTAGACGAGTACCGATGTAACATTAGTCACAAACTATGCTTAATATACACAATTTATCCGTTTCGTTCGGAGGCTCTTATTTATTTGAAGAAGTAACTTTTCGTTTGGGTGCAGGAGACCGGGTAGGTCTTGTTGGAAAAAATGGTGCCGGAAAATCGACCATGCTAAAAATATTAGCCAAGGATTTTGCTCCAGATTCTGGAAGTATTGCCCAGGAAAAAGAAATCCGAATGGGGTTCTTGAGACAGGATATCGATTTTGAACAGGGAAGAACCGTTTTGGAAGAAGCCTATGAAGCTTTTACCGAAATTAAAATTGTTGAGAAAAAATTAGAAGAAATCAATCATCAGTTGGTTACCCGAACCGATTATGAGAGTGAGGAATACAGTCAGATTATTGAAGATCTTTCTGATTATACACACCGTTTCGAGTTATTAGGCGGTTATAACTATGTGGGAGATACCGAGAAAATCTTGTTGGGTCTTGGTTTCAAAAGAGAAGTATTCAATAATCAAACGGAAACGTTTTCCGGAGGTTGGAGGATGCGTATCGAGTTGGCCAAATTATTGTTACAATCGAATGATATTTTACTGCTCGATGAGCCTACGAACCACCTGGATATTGAAAGTATCATTTGGTTAGAAGGATTCTTGCGTAATTTTCCGGGAGTCGTGGTGATCGTTTCTCACGATAAAATGTTTTTGGATAACGTGACTAACAGAACCATCGAAATTTCTCTGGGTAAAGCCTATGATTTCAATAAACCGTATTCGCAATATTTAGAATTGCGACATGAGATCCGCGAAAAGCAATTGGCAACCCAAAAGAATCAGGCCAAAAAAATTGAGGAAACCGAAAAGTTGATTGAGAAGTTCCGTGCCAAAGCATCTAAAGCATCGATGGCGCAATCGTTGATTAAGAAATTAGATAAAGTAGAGCGTATTGAGGTGGATGAAGATGATAATTCGGTAATGAATATTTCGTTCCCAGTTTCAAAAGAGCCGGGCAGGGTAGTGGTAGAAGCAGAAAAAGTCACCAAAAGTTACGGAGACAAAACGATTCTAAAAGACATTAATTTGTTGGTGGAACGCGGAAGTAAAATTGCTTTTGTTGGGCAAAACGGACAGGGTAAATCGACTTTTATCAAGGCGATTGTTGATGAATTTGAGTACCAAGGAACGATCAAATTAGGGCACAATGTACAATTGGGTTATTTTGCCCAAAATCAGGCAGAATATTTAGATGGTGAAATCACCTTGTTGCAAACGATGGAAGAGGCCGCTATGGACACCAACAGAATGAAGGTACGTGATATGTTGGGTTCTTTCCTGTTTCGTGGGGATGATGTAGAGAAAAAAGTAAAAGTGCTTTCAGGAGGTGAAAGAAACCGTCTGGCACTTTGTAAATTGTTGTTGCAGCCCATCAATGTGTTGTTGATGGATGAGCCTACGAATCACTTGGATATAAAATCTAAGAATGTGTTGAAAGCAGCACTGCAAAAATTTGGAGGAACCTTGTTGTTGGTTTCTCACGACAGGGATTTTCTTCAGGGAATGTCGAACATTGTGTATGAATTCAAAGATCAAAAAATAAAAGAATATTTAGGGGATATCAACTATTTCTTAGAACAACGCAATCTGGAGAATATGCGTGAGGTGGAGAAAAAAGATGCCCAAAAGGCTGCCGCTCCCAAAGAAAGCAACAAAGCTTCTTATGAAGACCAGAAAAAGAATAAGGCTTTGCAAAATAAGTTGAGTAAAATTGAAAGTCAGATCAAGCAATTGGAAAAAGACATTCAAAACGATGATAAAATGCTAACCTCAAATTACGATAAACATATTGAGGATGCGGCTTTTTTCAAGGCATACAACAAGAAAAAAGAAGATTTAGACCAGTTACTCCTGGATTGGGAAATTGTTCAGGAAGAAATAGATAATTTGTAGGCTGATTCAGTTTTATTTTTTAACAGGCTTAATTGATTTGATGAAGATTCTAATCAATTAAGCCTATTTTTTTGGAATGTGCTATGGCTTCGGCACTATTTTTAAAATAACAGACAGAAACGGATAAGGATTCGAGATTTTCCAATACTTTCTCCACGTTTGTTTTTTTGCCTTTTCCGGTTTGTCTTACGTAGACTGCAATTACGGTCAAGGGGAAAATTTTACTGATGGCTTCGTATAAATAAGGGTCGTGTTGCGAATCATCACCAATCAAAACGTATTTCAGATTGGGGTAAAATTCCAGGATGTGTTTTATTTTCTCAAATTTATGATTGTGTCCGCCTCTTCCGGTCCAAAAAAAGTTGGACAGACTGGTTTTAATGTCTTTCAATAAAAGAACCGCTTTGGGCAATTGATGGATTTCGGCAAATTTTACTATAAAGCGATACAAATTCCATTCGCTGCTGGAGACATAAAAAAAAGCGTTTAATTCGCCTTTATGCGCTCTCCCTGCCAGACTCAAAGCCTGGAAATGTGGTACTACATCTTCGAAAATTTTTCTGGAACTTACATTTTTAAATAATAGGTGAAACAGTTTTTTGAAAGGGTTCAATGTATATGAAATGATAAAAGTGTCATCAATATCCGAAATAATTCCAAGATTGCCTATTTGAGGTCGGATGTAGCTTTCCCTGGTTGTAATCCTTTTGTTATGATATGAGATGCTTACTTCATAATCAATCCAGCCGTAATTGTCCTGTTTTAAAGGAATGCAAAATTTGAAATAACCGTCCTTAAGTGTTTTGGTGTGAATTTCGGTATCATTGTGTTTTAAGAAAACATCAGCGTTTGATTGGGTTTTCATCCGGTACATGCCAATAACGGAACTTGCATTTTTGAAATTTTTATCCTGAAAATCGTAATCGTTTTTTTTGGTAGGTTTAAAAACATGTCCCATGACAATTAATTCCTGTTCATTGGCATATCCCCGATACAATTTTAAAATAGGCTTCATTTATTGTAGTACTTTTGAAGTGTCTCCGAAATTAATTATTTTTAAGCAATAAAAGAAGTAAAAGAGTGAAAAAGAATGTAATAATGGTGGTTAATCCGGTTTCGGGAGGTATTGATAAATCCGGTTTTATCGCGGCTGCTTCATTAGTGGCGGCCAAAGAAAACCTTAACTTTATTCTTTTTGAAACTTCAGGTTCGGATGATAAATCAAATTTAAAAGCACTTTATTCAAAATTCAAATCAGAGCGAATCATTATTGCAGGTGGGGATGGCACCGTAAAGATGGTTGCCGAGGCATTGGAAAATGAAGATGTGATTTTTGGGATATTACCGGCTGGCTCCTCCAATGGCCTGGCCGTTGAACTCAATTTAATCAGGACGCTTGAAGAAAATATTACGATAGCTTTTTATAATCATTTTATAATGATGGATATTATTGATATTAATGGTCAAAAATGTTTGCATTTGAGTGATTTGGGTTTGAATGCTGAACTGATTAAGTACTACGAAAAAAGTGCTATTCACGGAAGATGGGGGTATGCTTTGCAAATTGTCAAGACCCTGTTGGATAGGAATCATCCCTTTAAGTCGACCATTACATTAAATAATCAGACGTTTGATTGTGAGGCCAGAATGATTGTTATTGCCAATGCTCAAAAGTACGGAACGGGCGTAGTGATAAATCCATACGGGATTATGCATGACGGAAAGTTTGAATTAATAATTTTGAAGAAATTAGATTTAATGGTTTTTGGTAAAATTGTATTGGGAAGATTATCAGCGGAGTCAGAATTCGTAGACGTGTACTCTACGGATAAAGCAATTATCAAAACAGAGGTTCCTATAAGTTTTCAAATTGACGGTGAATTTTGTGGTACTGAAACCGAACTCGATATTTGTATCTCACCGCACAAAGCCAAAATAGCCGTTCCTTAATTATTTAAACGGGTTACGTTCCTGCCACTCGGTTTTAGGTTCGAAATAGCTGAAAAATTTAGGAAGAAATACATTGATCAAAGGATTGCTGTGTTTCATCAGTCCGTACATTTGGAAAGGTTTGGCACCAACGGAACTTTTTATTTCTAATGCCGTTCTTGCAAAAATGATTCTTTCGTATCCCTTGTTTACAGAATAACCAATCATGTCATAAAGCATGTTAAGATAGAGCATTTTTTCACGTTGGTGATTTTCGTCATAACCCAGAAAATACGTGTCGATGTCAGTCCCGTTTTTAATCAAGGTATTAAAACCGATTAATTCCTCGTCTAAAAAATACCCGTAAAAGAGGAATTTGTCTTTCAATGATTTTTTGAAAAATTCAAAATGATTTACCGGTAAATAAAAGGTGTTGAATGGGGCATTTTTAGCCACATTCATATAAAGAGCATAAATATGGTCATTGTGTTTTTTGATTTCCTCTAATGACAATTTCCTTTTAGAAATTACGACCGATTTTTTTCGGGCCCTTTTGTATTGGTCCCGGTATTTTTTGTTTTTGTTTTCCAGATAATCGTCAAAGGCGTGCCAGGAATCCCTAATTTGAAAAATCATGTTAGGCTGGGTAGAAAACTCGAAATACGATTTGAATTCCGGTAATTTGAAATTTTGTATTTCGGAAGTTGAGAAATCCTTAAAAATAGTCAGATGGGTTTTAATCCCTTTTTTATTGAATTTTTGCTGTAAGGCATCAGATGCTTTTTTTAACAAAAGCAATCCTTCTGTAGTAGGGAGTTTAGGGCTAAAGAGATGGCCATTTTGCCCGGTTAACATATTGTTTCCAATGATTAAAACATTAGAACTGAATTTTTTAAAAACAAAATTTCGAATTTTTGTTTTGATACAATGATCCCGCTCCCCGAAAGAGTGTACTTCGCTTAAATTAATAAATTGAGAAATAGCCAGTCCTACCAATTCTTCTTCGTGAAATAGACCGATAAAATGGCATTTCATGTTTTTTGGGGCTGATACTTCAAGTATTTTTAGATATTCTCGCGACAGAAATATATTGGAAACTGCCAAAAGTTCCCAATTTGAAGGAAGGTTTTGAGCAGATGAGTAGAGTTGGAAAGTAAAATTAGGAAGCAATGGTGAATATTGTTTTGTCTAAATTAATATTTAAAGTCTAATATTTGATAAATTTTGAGTAATTTTATTTAAAAACAATAAGATGAGTATTTATAACGAACATACAGCACAAAGACTTTTAGAAGATTTAGACGGGTGGCGGTTTAATAATAATGGGATTGAAAAAGGATTTGTTTTCAAAAACTTTAATCAGGCACTTGGTTTTATAGTTCAAGTTGGGGTTGTGGCCGAAAAACAAAATCATCATCCGGAATTATTCAATGTTTATAACAAAGTAAATATTCGATTGAGTACTCATGATGCAGGAGGGCTTACAGATAAAGATTTTGTTTTGGCAAAAGCTATTGAACAACTGTCGTAAAAACGATGGTTTTTAGACAAAATTTATTTCCAGGCACAAATGATGCCTCCCATTACCATAAAGCAAATAATCCAATAACCACCGGAAATTAAAGTGTATTTCCAGCTTCTCCTTTCGAACAAGGCGTTGGTTCCAACTATGGGTAATGCTAAAAATAATCCGGCTATAAAACCATGTAGCATTCCGTGTTTGAATGTCCTGAAAGCAGTTCCGTAATCGTTCATAAACGCGGTGAAGGATGGTTTTGCATTTGCGGCATCTCCGCCAATCATGCCTATGGCTCCCCATTGATGAATGGTTAAAAACTGTAAAACCATAGCCATAAGAAAAGCATAGAAAACAGCCATTCCAAAAATTAAAGCCATATTGGCCCCTTTCATTTTATCTTCGGTGGTGCCAGATTCTTTCATCCAGATTGTTCCAAAAACTTTTGGGTTGTACCAAATAAAACCAATTACTAATGTTGAAGCGGCAGCTGCAAGTAATGCTAAAAAGTTAATTTCCATAAAAGTTATTTTTTGGGTTATAAGTAGTAAAAACGATATAATGTCGTATTTTATTTTAAAAAAAAAACAATTTCAATTGTCTGAAAAACATATTGTTATATTATTTTAAAAATACAACAATAAACTATTCCAAATTACTTATATCAAATGTAATAAAAAATAATCCAGTTTTAAATATTAAATTTATTGTAGGTTTTTTAGATGCTTTTAATTAAAAAAAATGTATTTAATCGATAAAATTTGTATTTTATCTACATTTTGAATAGTTTTAACTTAACAAATAGATATATACATTAAAATCATGAAAAATCTATACATACTTATTTTAACGGTTTTCGCATCATGTTCAATGATAGCAGCCGTTTCTCCATCAGAAAAAACAGCATTGGTAAAATTATATAAGGCGACTAATGGAGGCAACTGGAAAAATAAATGGGATCTGTCTTTGGATGTTGCAACTTGGTATGGTGTAAAAGTTGAAGGTGATAAAGTTGTTGCTTTGACTTTGTCTGATAATAATTTGGTAGGTGAGCTTCCTGCAGATGTTGCAAAACTGGTATACCTTAAGAAATTAGATTTGAATAAAAACCAATTGTCAGGTGCTATTCCGTCTGCATTAGGAGAGTTAAAAGAGTTGTCTGTATTGAATCTTTCTTTTAATAAATTTTCTGGAACAATTCCGTCATCCATTTGTGAGTTGAGTAATTTGAAAGATTTGCAATTGTACATGAACAGGCTTACAGGAGAATTGCCGGCGAATATTGGTAATCTTAAAAATTTAGAGACATTGGCGGTGTATAACAATGGGATAGAAGGCCAGATACCCAACTCTTTGTATGAGATCGCAGCATTAAAAACATTGCTTTTAAACAGTAATAAATTAAGCGGTAAATTGAGTCCGGATATAGCTAATTTAACAAGGTTGCAAAATCTTAGTCTGTTTGAAAATAATTTCTCCGGTCAGGTTCCTTTTGAGTTAGAGAAATTGACTAATTTGAAAGAAATGAATATTTCGTATAATAAGTTTAGCGGATTGGTGTCTAGAAAACTAGCAGCGTTGGATGTATTAAATATGACAATGATTAATGATAAAGGTGTTGCTGTTTTGTTGGATGTCGCTATAGATAAAGAAAGACCATTGGTGTCTGAAGAATAGATGTTTAGAGCATGTTATTCCGGTAATCCTTAATTCTGAAAAAAAATAGTTTTTTGGTTAATAGTTGTTTTGGATAAATTTAGTTAGTGAAACCCATGAGTCTGTACCTTATGGGTTTTTTTATGAAAACAATATCCCGTTGGTTCGTCGGTAGTAATCAACGGGATGTTTTTTCTTTTGTTGCGTAATAAATAACGGGAATAGTCAAAGAATTGTAACAAACTAATTCTGTTTTATCTAATTCCCGTCTCCTTTTTTTTAATGATATGCTTTTTTATTGTCTTTATTTAAATAGATATTTAAAAAATTTGGATTTTCAATATTAAAAAGTATATTTGTGCAATCGATTACATGTTTATTTTTAAATAATAATGCTTTTTAGTTTTATTTTTAAGATTAAAAAGATGATTTTTGTTTTTGAAAATGGCCTTTTCATAAAGGTTAGTCCATTCGTATATAATTTAAACTTTCTATAATAAAATAACTATGAGCGAAACAAATAAAGCTATTGGTAATTACCGTTGGTCAATTTGTGGGTTGCTTTTTTTTGCAACGACCATCAATTACTTAGACAGACAAGTACTTTCTTTAACCTGGAGTGATTTTATCGCCCCTGAATTCCACTGGACTAACAATGATTACGGGAATATTACAGCATTGTTTTCGATTTTTTATGCGGTATCTCTATTGTTTGCAGGGAAGTTTGTAGATTGGATGGATACCAAAAAAGGATTTCTTTGGGCTATTGGAGTATGGTCTATAGGTGCTTGTTTACATGCTTTTGCTGGAATTGCAACAGCTGGAATAATTACTGGCAACTGGTTTGTTGGTTTTGAAGGAGCAAAAGAAGCAATCAGTGCTGTTAGTGATACAGGAATGGTAATTAATGTAAGTGTTACCTTGTTTATTTTTGCCCGTTTTGTCTTGGCAGTTGGTGAGGCAGGAAATTTTCCTGCTGCCATTAAGACTACAGCAGAATATTTTCCTAAAAAAGACAGGGCGTTTTCTACCAGTATTTTTAATGCAGGTGCAACTGTAGGAGCTTTAGCTGCGCCAATTACAATCCCTTTTATTGCGGAAGCTTATGGTTGGGAAATGTCTTTTATCATCATTGGTGCTTTAGGATTTGTTTGGATGGGATTTTGGATTTTTATGTATGATAAACCGGAGAATCATCCAAAAATTAGTGCTACTGAATTAGAATATATTCAACAAGATGATATTGCTGATAGTAAAATAGCAGGTTATGTGCCCGAAAGCGCAACAAAAATCACCTTTAAGGATTGTTTTAGATACAAACAAACTTGGGCATTTGCTTTTGGAAAATTCATGACTGATGGAGTATGGTGGTTTTTCTTGTTCTGGACACCAGCTTATTTAAGTTCGGTATATGGAATGGATTCTACAGAAGCTGCTTTTCCATTATTTGTGCTGTATATGATAACATTATTATCTATTATTGGAGGTTGGTTACCAACTTATTTTGTAGATAAAAAAGGAATGAATCCTTATGAAGGAAGAATGAGAGCGATGTTAATTTTCGCGTTCTTCCCATTATTAGCATTAATTGCGCAGCCTTTGGGACACATTAGTTATTGGTTGCCGGTAATTATAATTGGTATTTCAGGTGCGGCTCACCAAGCTTGGTCTGCCAATATCTTTACAACAGTTGGGGATATGTTTCCAAGAAAGGCAATTGCTACGATTACCGGTATTGGTGGTTTGGCAGGTGGTATCGGTTCTACTTTAATCAATAAGGGTTCAGGTTTGTTGTTTGATTATACTAAAGAAACGGACATGTTTTTTATGGGCTTTCAAGGGATTGAAGCGGGATATTTTATTATTTTTTCTATTTGCGCAGTTTGTTATTTAACGGGTTGGGTAGTTATGAAATCATTGGTTCCTAAATATGCTCCGATTACAGATCTGTAGTCTTATTTGATAAAAGAAGAAAGCAGTTATATGTGATAAGTAAGATAATAAGGAGGATGAAGTTAGAAACTTTGTCCTCTTTTTATTTGAGGTAAGATTTGAAAATATAAAAAGTAGTACATAGTTTGAGTGCGGAATTATGAGCGTAGAGATTGTTATGATGGATAAAAATAGTGATTCAAAAAATATTCGTTGGGGGATAATTGGTTGTGGTAATGTTACTGAAGTGAAAAGCGGTCCAGCTTACCAAAAAACTAAAGGGTTTGAGCTTGCTGCCGTTATGAGGCGTGACGCGCAGAAAAGTGAGGATTATGCAAGAAGACATGGAGTTGCCAAATCGTATTCAGATGCCGATAGTTTGATTAATGATCCGGAGATTGATGCGGTTTATATTGCAACTCCGCCGGATTCCCATAAATATTATAGTCTTAAAGTAGCTGCGGCAGGAAAACCATGTTGTATTGAAAAACCGATGGCGCCCAATTATGCTGATAGCTTAGAAATTTACAATGCTTTTAAATATAAAGGAATTCCTTTGTTTGTAGCGTACTATAGACGTTCGCTTCCTCGATTTAACCAGGTCAAAAAGTGGATTGACAATGGGGAGATCGGGGAGGTGAGATATATAAGTTGGCAACTGTACAGACCTGCTTCAGCCGTTGATTTGTCTAAGGAATACAATTGGAGAACGGATTCTGAGATTGCCAAAGGAGGGTATTTTGATGATTTGGCCAGTCATGGATTGGATTTGTTTGTGCACTTGTTGGGAGAGATAAAAGAGGTGGCAGGTTTTAGTAGTAATCAGCAGGGCTTGTATACTGCCAAAGATGCTGTTGTAGCTTCCTGGATTCATGAATCGGGAGTTACGGGTACGGCCAGTTGGAATTTTGGATGTTATGAACAGGAAGATTGTGTGGTGATTATCGGTAGTGAAGGGAAGATAATGTTTCCAATATTTGATGAAAAACCTATTGTGTTGCATACAAAACAAAGTAAAACGGAGTTTTTTATAAAACATCCCGAGCATGTTCAACAGCATCATGTTGAGAATATTCAAGAACATTTTTTAGGAAATATGAAGCATCCGTCTACCGGCCAGTCAGGATTGCATACCAGTTGGATTATGGATAAAATAATGGGGATTATATAAACGGACATTTTTTTGATTTTTTATAATTAATAATTTTAAAAAAAAGCCGTACCTTTTTAGTTAATATCCTTAGTTACATTTGTTTTTTTATAATTGTAACAATTTTTTAGGAAATAAAATAATATTTATTTGCAGGAAAAGTTTATTTTTGCAATCGATTACATTAAAATAAAGTTATGACAAATTATAGTTCCAGATACGCATCTAGCCCAGAGGCTGTAAAAAAATATGATACACAACAGTTAAGAGAGGAGTTCTTGATTGATAATTTAATGCAAGAAGACGAAATTACACTTACGTATTCTCATTATGATAGATATATTGCAGGTTCAGCTGTTCCTGTAAATGATTTAACGTTGGAAACTATTGATCCTCTTAAAGCAAGTTATTTTTTGGAGCGAAGAGAAATGGGCGTTATAAATGTTGGAGGTAGCGGTTCTATTGTGATAGATGGAACGTCTTATGATTTAGGATTCAAAGATGCTTTGTACATTGGTAGCGGAAACAAAGAAGTTGTCTTTAAAAGTGATGACGTTAAAAATCCGGCTAAGTTTTATATTAACTCTGCTCCGGCCCACACCAGTTATCCAACTGTAAAAGTAAGCTTGGCAGAAGCAAATAAATTAGAGTTAGGCTCAATGGAAACAGCGAATCACCGTACCGTTAATCAGATGATTATTGGTAGTGTGGTGACGACTTGTCAATTGCAAATGGGAATGACGGAGTTAAGACAGGGAAGTGTTTGGAATACAATGCCTGCACACGTACATGATCGTCGTATGGAAGTTTATTTCTATTTGGATATACCCGAAAATCAAGCGGTTTGCCATTTCATGGGGCAGCCACAGGAAACAAGACATATTTGGATGAACAATCATCAGGCGGTTATCTCTCCACCATGGTCTATTCACTCTGGTTCAGGAACTAGTAACTATAGTTTTATTTGGGGAATGGCAGGTGAGAATTTAGACTATGGAGATATGGATGTTTGTAAAATCAATGAATTAAGATAATTGCGGATGAATTTATTTGATTTAAAAGGAAAAAGAGCGCTTATAACCGGGGGAACCCATGGCTTGGGTTTGGCTATGGCAGAAGGTTTGGCCATTGCAGGTGCCGAATTGGTGATTACAGGAACAACTCCGTCAAAAATGGAGGAAGCTTTGACATATTATAAAAGCAAAGGTTATAACGCTTCTGGCTATTTGTTTGACGTGACGGATGAAAAAGCTGCTGCGGAAAATATAGAATTAATTACTAAAGAATTAGGCGATATACATATACTGATTAATAATGCGGGGATTATCAAACGCGAATTGGCAATAACAATGCCGGTGAGTGATTTCAGAAAAGTGATTGATATCGATTTAGTTGGACCTTTTATTATGTCGCAATTGGTTGCCAAGCAAATGATTGAGCGTAATGAAGGAAAGATAATTAACATTTGCTCCATGATGAGTGAATTGGGAAGAACAAATGTTTCTGCTTATGCGGCTGCCAAAGGGGGCTTGAAAATGCTTACCCGTAATCTGGCTACTGAATGGGCAAAATTTAATGTTCAGGTAAATGGTATCGGTCCGGGGTATTTTGCAACTTCGCAAACAGAACCGATTCGTGTGGATGGACATCCATTTAACGAATTTATAATCAGTAGAACACCGGCTGCCCGTTGGGGAAACCCGGAAGATTTAGCGGGAGCCACTGTGTTTTTAGCGTCTAAAGCCAGTGACTTTGTTAACGGGCAAATTATATATGTTGATGGTGGAATTTTGGCTACCATTGGAAAACCTTCAAATGAGAATTAATATTTTAAGAAATTTATAATGAGTACAAAATTTATTAACGACAATTTTTTATTAGAGAATAAATACGCTGAGGAATTATACCATAATTATTCTAAAAATCAGCCAATTATTGATTATCACAATCACTTATCCCCCCAGTTTATAGCCGAGGATAAAATTTTTGATAACATTACCAATGTTTGGATCAATGGGGATCATTACAAATGGCGCGCCATGCGTACTTTGGGAGTTAATGAGCAATTTATCACCGGAAATGGTTCCGATAAAGATAAATTCTTGAACTGGGCAAAAACAGTTCCGTACACGATGCGTAATCCTTTGTACCACTGGACACATTTAGAATTGGCCCGTTATTTTGATATTTATGATTTATTAAATGAAAAGTCGGCGGAGAAAATTTATTTGGAGGCTTCTGCCAAAGTAAATTCTCCGGAATACAGTACTCGAAACTTACTTCGTAAAGTAAATGCTGAATTCGTTTGTACTACAGAAGACCCAATAGATACTTTAGAATATCACCAACAATTAGCGAAAAGTGATTTTGAGGTGAAAGTAAGTACCGCTTTCAGACCTGACAAAGCGATTTTAATTTCAAATGACGGATACAATGCCTATATCGATACCTTGGGTCAAGTAGCCGGTGTTGAAATTAATACTTATGCTGATTTGTGTACGGCGTTGAGAAACAGAATTGACTATTTTGATAAAAATGGTTGTAAACTTTGTGACCATGGTTTAGATCAGGTTTATTTCGAAAACTATACAGAGAGTGGAGTAAATGCTATCTTCAAAAAGAAAAGAGAAAATCAAGAATTGAGCAATGAAGAAGCATTGAAATTCCAAAGTGCCATTTTATTCTTTTTGTTTGAAACCTATCATGAATTCGGATGGGTACAACAACTTCATTTAGGTGCATTAAGAAACAACAATGCCCGTATGCACCGTATTTTAGGTCCTGATACGGGATGGGATTCTATTGGGGATTACCCACAGGCACAAAAATTATCAGGATTTTTAAATGCATTAGACAGTAAAGATAAATTGGCTAAAACGATTATTTACAATTTAAATCCTGCTGATAACGAGGTGATGGCTACCATGATTGGAAACTTTAACGACGGAAGTGTTAAAGGAAAAGTACAATTTGGTTCCGGATGGTGGTTTTTGGATCAAAAAGACGGAATGACCAAACAATTGAATGCGCTGTCAAACATGGGATTGATCAGCTGTTTTATTGGGATGTTAACGGATTCAAGAAGCTTTTTGTCTTTCCCAAGACACGAATATTTCAGACGTATTCTTTGTAATCTTTTAGGTGATGAAATCAAAAGAGGAGAATTGCCTGCTGACATGGAATGGATTGGTAAAATGGTTTCCGATATTAGTTATAACAACGCCAAAGAATATTTCAAGTTTTAATAAAAAACATCTCATCGAGTCATGTCCAATTTAGCAAAAAGCCATCTCTTTTTTAAAAATGAGGAAACCGAATGGGAAGTGGTTGGCGATGGGATACAACGCCAAATAGTTGGATTTGATGACAGGGTTATGATGGTCAATGTTAAATTTGACAAAGGTGCGATCGGTACTTTGCATAGTCATCATCACACCCAAGTCACTCATATCGCTTCAGGACAGTTTGAGGTGACCATCGACGGAGAAATTGAAATATTAAAAAAAGGGGATTCTTTTTTTATTCCTTCCAATAAAACACACGGTGTTGTGTGTTTGGAAGAAGGGATGCTTATCGATGTTTTCAGTCCGATACGGGAGGATTTCATGAACTAAATAAAAATTTTAACTCCTATATATAATGAAATCGCCATTTATAACAAGTTTGCGCAAACAAATGAAATTCGCTGAACACCTATAAAAAATATTAACTCAGTGAAGCAAACACCAAATAAATAAAAGCGATAACATATATGACCACTAACAAATAATTTTTACATATATGAATAAAGTTGTCACATTTGGTGAAATTATGTTGCGTCTTTCGACCGAAAGGCATTTGCGTTTTTCGCAGGCAAAAACATTTACTGCGACCTATGGCGGCGGTGAATTTAACGTTGCGGTCTCTTTAAAGAATTATGGTGTCAATGCGGAATTTGTGACCCGATTGCCCGATAATGAAATCGGGGCTTGCGCTTTGCAGGAAATGCGTAAGATGGATGTGGAATCTAAAAATGTCATTTTTGGAGGGGAACGCTTGGGAACCTATTATCTGGAAACCGGAGCCGGAACCCGAGGGAGTAATGTAGTTTACGATCGCGCCCACAGTGCGATGGCAACGATTCAGAAAGGCGATATCGATTGGGCCAAAGTTTTTGAGGGGGCCACCTGGTTCCATTGGAGCGGAATTACCCCTGCGATTTCCCAAAGTGCTGCCGAAGCCTGTCTGGAAGCCGTAAAAGCAGCGCATGATTTAGGATTGACTATTTCCTGTGATTTGAACTACCGGTCAAAATTATGGCAATATGGGAAAACCCCAAGTGAGGTGATGCCGGAATTGTTGCAATACAGTAATGTGGTTTTAGGGGATTTGGATACGGCATTTTTTATGTTGGGCCAGGCCAAAGCAGATCCGAATTACCAGGATTTAAAATCCCTTCCGGCTTTATACGGAAAATTGTTCGAATGGTGTCCTAACTTAAAAATAGCGGCAACTACCTTGCGTTATTCGGTGAGTGCTTCGCATCAACGCATTGGCGGGGTGTTGTTTGACGGTGCTACCGTTTACAATGCTGCGGTTCAGGAAGTAACGCCTGTTGTAGACAGGGTAGGTAGTGGTGATGCCTTTATGGGAGGATTGATTTACGGATTGTTGGAATATACAACCGATAAACAAAAAGCATTGAATTTTGCAGTGGCCGCCTGTTGTTTGAAACATACCATTGCAGGAGATTATAATTTGGTAACCTTAAAAGAAGTAGAAACTATGGCCGGTGGTAATTCATCAGGATTAGTGTCAAGATAAACAAAAGAAATATGGCAAGATATTCAAGAATAGAAGTAGCGAGTGTAATGAAAGAGAACGGAATGGTTCCGTTGTTTTTTCATTCGGATATTGAACTAAGCAAGAAGATATTAAAAGCATGTTATGACGGGGGATCCCGCTTGATGGAATTCACCAGCAGAGGGGATTTTGCCTTTGAGATTTTCGGGCAGTTGAACAAATACGCTTTGGCTGAATTGCCGGGAATGATTTTGGGGGTAGGTTCGGTGACTGATGCAGCGGCGGCTTCACTTTATATGCAATTGGGAGCTAATTTTATTGTGACTCCGGTATTGCGGGAAGACATCGCCTTGGTGTGTAACCGCAGAAAAGTATTATGGTCACCGGGTTGTGGTACTTTAACTGAAATTGCAAGAGCGGAGGAATTGGGATGTGAGATCGTGAAATTATTCCCTGGGGATATCTACGGACCACAATTCATCAAAGGAATTAAAGGCCCATGTCCCTGGACCAGCATTATGCCGACAGGAGGTGTTTCTACTGAGAGAGACAATTTGAAAACTTGGTTTGATGCAGGTGTAACCTGTGTTGGAATTGGTTCTCAATTAATCTCAGCAGCGGTTTTAGAAAGTAAAGATTATGCAGGATTAACTCAAAAAGTAAAAGATACTTTAGCAATTATTAACGATTTACGAAAAAAATAAAAATTAATACAACCAATTATGTCAGAAGTAATGGAAAAATTAAACAGAAAGAATAGGGGATTAGAACAATTGAATCCAATAAAAGTAGTACAATTTGGTGAGGGTAATTTTTTAAGAGCTTTCGTTGATTATGCTTTTCAAAGATTAAATAATGAAGTTGATTTCAATGCTGGAATTGCAATTGTTCAGCCATTGAAAGATGGTATGGTAAACATGATTAATGACCAAGATGGTCTTTATACTTTGTTTATGAATGGAATCAAAAAAGGAGAAAAAATACAGGATATTGAGTTAATTACTAATATTGTAAAAGCAATCAATCCTTATACTGAATTTGCCGATTATTTGGCGTTAGCTAAAGAAGAAGAACTTCAATTTATTGTTTCAAACACTACTGAAGCTGGAATTGAATTCATCGGAAGTGATACTCCAGATATGCAGCCACCAGCTGCATTTCCTGCAAAGTTGACTGTTTTATTACACGAAAGATTCAAACATTTCAATGGAGATGCTTCTAAAGGATTAACTATCATTCCTTGTGAATTGATTGATTATAACTCAGAGACTCTGAAAAAAATTATTTTACAATATTGTGATTTATGGAAATTAGAGGATGCATTTAAAACTTGGGTATCTGATGCTTGTACGTATCACAGTACTTTGGTTGACAGAATTGTTCCTGGATATCCAAGAGCTGAAATTGAAGACTACAATAGCAAATTAGATTATCAAGATAATTTAATTGTTGCTGCTGAACCTTTCTTCCTTTGGGCTATTGAAGGTGGTGAAGATTTAAAACAAAAATTACCTTTCCATAAAACAGATTTGAATGTGAAAATTGTTGACGATATCCGTCCTTTTAAAATGATAAAAGTTCGTATTCTAAACGGTGCACATACTGCAATGGTTCCTATTTCATTATTACACGGTAACAAATTAGTAATGGAAACTGTTAACGGAGATTTTACTGGGCCGTTTGTAAACAACGTTATTAGTGAAATTAGCGAAACGCTTGCTATGGACAAAAATGAAATCACTGCCTATGCTGAAGAGGTAATGGATCGATTTAAAAATCCATTTATCAAACATGCATTGGCTGATATTGCTTTAAATTCTATCTCAAAATTCAAAGTAAGAGTTTTGCCAAGTTTATTAGGGTATTATAATGCAAAAGCAAAACTTCCAACTAATTTGACTTTTTCATTAGCTTGTTTAATCCAATTCTACAAAGGAACTTGGAATAATGAAGCTTTACCGGTAAAAGATACTCCGGAATTAGTTGAAGCATTTAAGAATGCTTGGCAATTAGGTACTTTAGATTCAGTTGTAAGTTCAATTTTAGCTAACACCGAATTCTGGGGTGAAGATTTAACTAAAATTGACGGATTATCACAAGCTTTAGTGCTTGCATTAAATGAAATTGAGACCAATGGTGTAGAGCAAGGGTTTATCAATTTTTCTCAAAAAAATTAAAAAAAACAAAAAAATCAAGTTAATTAAGATGCAAAAGAAATTAATAAAAGTAGACCCCTCTGATAATGTGGCTGTAGCTCTAGTAAACCTTGTTGCTGGAGAAACTATTGCATTTGAAGGAGAAGACGTTTTAGTATTATCGGATACTAAAATGAAGCATAAGATTGCGATGAAAGATTTTGAATCTGGAGACAAAATCTATATGTACGGAGTAATCGTTGGAAAAGCAAACCAAAAAATTGCAAAAGGAGATGTTATTACTACTCTTAATGTAAAACACGAAAGTGCAAAAGTTACTGGTAAAACAGAAACTATTGGTTGGGATGTTCCTAATGTTGATAAATGGAAAGATAGAACTTTCATGGGGTACCAACGTGAAGATGGTCAGGTAGGTACTGAAAATGTATGGTTGTTTTTCCCATTGGTTTTTTGTGAAAACAGAAACATCGAAATCTTAAAAGATATTTTTGAGAAAGAATTGATGAAACCAAAAGAAAACGATTATCAATTATTGTTGCGTTCTTTAGTAAGTTCAGTAAGTGGTACAGAAGGTGCTGCCGGAAAATCAGCGGAAGCTGATTTATTTAAAAATATTGAAGTGAAATTCATCACGCACCAAGGTGGTTGTGGTGGAATTCGTCAGGATTCGCACTCTTTGGCTAAATTGTTGGCAGGATATGTAAATAATCCAAACGTTGCCGGAGCTACCGTATTGAGTTTGGGTTGTCAAAACTTACAAATCTCAATTTTCAAAGACGCTTTGAACGCCATTAATCCAAATAGTAAAAAACCGGTATTGATTTACGACCAACAATCTATCGGTACTATCGATGCAATGATGAGCAGTGTCGTAAAAGATACTTTTGCAGCTATCAAAGAAGCGAATAAAATAGAAAGAACTCCAGCGCCTTTGTCTAAATTAAGAATTGGATTGGAATGTGGTGGTTCTGATGGTTTCTCAGGAATTTCAGCTAACCCAACATTAGGGGTGTTGTCTGATAAATTGGCTGCCTTAGGAGGGACAACCATTCTTTCTGAATTTCCTGAATTGTGTGGTGTTGAACAAGAATTAGTAAACCGTTGTGTTGATGATAAAGACGGACAACGTTTCTTAGATTTAATGAAATGGTATGAAAAAACGGTTGTTGATGCAGGTTCAGGATTTGATATGAATCCTTCTCCTGGAAACATCAAAGACGGTTTGATTACGGATGCCATGAAATCGGCAGGCGCTGCTAAAAAAGGTGGAACTTCTCCAATTGCAGGTGTTTACGATTATGGAGAATACATCAATGAGCCAGGATTAACATTATTGTGTACGCCGGGAAATGACGTAGAATGTACTACGGCAATGGTAGGTTCTGGGGCTAATATGGTATTGTTTACAACAGGTTTGGGAACTCCAACGGGAAACCCGATTGCGCCGGTTGTAAAAGTGTCATCTAACACGGAGTTGGCTACTAAAATGTCTGACATTATCGATATTGATACCGGTGGAATTATCAAAGGTGAAAAATCGATTGAAGAAATGGCTGACGAAATGTTAGAGTTTATTATTAAAGTTGCTAGTGGAGAAGTTAAAACCAAAGCGGCAATTTTAAATCAAAATGATTTTATTCCTTGGAAAAGAGGGGTTTCTTTATAATAAGAAAGTGTAGTTTAAAAAAAAAGCGTGAAGAATTGTTTTCTTCACGCTTTTTTTAGTGTTGTACTCTGATGGATGATTTCCGGATATGTAATTCAGGATTCAAAATTACTTTTTTCTCGGATGTAAAGTTTTTATCGTTATCCATTTGTTCTAAAAACACTCTGGCGGTCATTCGTCCCATTTCCAGCGGCGATTGGTCTACAGATGAAATGGATAATTCCATAAACTTCGTGAAGGGCTCGTCACCAAAACCTACAACACAAACATCTTCGGGAATTTTTATGCCTCTCGATTTAAGTTCTTGTATGGCTCCCAACGCCGCAAAATCACTGGAAGAAAATATGGCATCGGGTGGAGGGTTCAGTTCTAACAATTTTTTGACAGATTCTTTTCCGGCTTCGACGCTACTTTTTGTCCGTATGACATAGTTTTCGTTAAATTCAATTCCATTATCCAGCAGTGCCTGTTTGTATCCGTTATTTCTGTTGGCGAAAATTTCTAAAGATTGATCTCCTTTTAGGTGTGCAATTCGTTTGCAGTTGGCATCAATAAGATGTTTGGTGGCTATATATCCTCCTTTAAAATCATCAATGGTTACAGAACTTACCCCACTCATATTTTTCTTTCTGTCAAAAAAGATAAGAGGGACTTTTTTGTCCAGGACTCTTTTGATGGTTTTTTCGTTTTCTTCAGATTCATTGGTGATAGAAATCATGATACCGTCCACCTGTGCATTGAGTAAGGTGTTGATGTTTTCAATTTCTCTTTCTTCATTCTCATGTGTTTGGCAAATGATGACATGGTATTTATGCGGATGCAGTTCTTCTTCGATTCCCCGGATAATAGAGGCGAAAAAATTACTGTCAATACGGGGTACTATAACGCCAACGTTATTGCTTCGGCCACTTCTTAGCGCCTGAGCCAATTTATTTTGTTTGTAATTTAACTTAGCGGCTGTTTCCATAACCAACTTGCAAGTACTTTCGCTAATCTTCGGGTTGTTGTTTAAAGCCCTTGAAACTGTAGCTGCAGATATGTTGAGTTCTTTGGCAATGTCGTAAATGGTCGTTTTTTCACTCATTTGTATTGATTATGAATTTTATGCTGTAAAAGTAGTGTTTTTTATGGTATTCTATCTTATTGTTATCGATTGCCTAAATTTAGTTTTAGACTAATTCAGGGTATAAAAATAATTATTTTAATTAATAATTAAGCACTTATTAAGCGTATTTTTTACATTAAACTCATAAAAGTAGTCTTATATTTTCAATACTGATATTTTATTCGAATGTTTTTTTGGTTGTTTAGAATTTTTATTATATGTTTGTGTAATCGATTACATATTTATTGAAATGTGGTCTGTAGTTAATTTTAAATGTAAAATATGAAGCGTTTTTTTTTAAATTGGAATTATTTAGTCTTGCTGGGAGTTTTGTTGGTTGGTGTTTCCTGTAAAGTTGGGAAAACAAGTCAGGTTGCGGATGCTCCTTGGGAGAAAATGAAACTTGTATTGAAAGAAGTGAAAGAGCCATCGTTTAAAAATAAAACGTATAATATTATTGATTTTGGTGCGGTGGCAGATGGAGTGACAAATAATGCAGAGTCCATCAATAAAGCGATACAGGCTTGTGCTAAAAATGGCGGCGGAATCGTTTTGGTTCCTGTTGGTAAGTATTTAACGGGAGCGATACATTTGGATAATAATGTTAATCTTCATTTAGAAGAGGGTGCCGAAATTTTATTCAGTACCAATGCTGGGGACTATCCAATAGTTCATACTTCATGGGAAGGTACCGAATTGATGAGTTATTCGCCGCTGATTTATGCTTATAAAAAATCTAATGTTGCCGTTACCGGAAAAGGAATTTTAAACGGACAGGCCAATAATGAAAATTGGTGGTGGTGGTGCGGAAGTAAAAATTATGGCTGGAAAGAAGGAATGCCGAAGCAGAATGATTCAGCGAGCCGGTTGCGTTTAATTGCTTTGGCGGAGCAGGGAGCTGCAGTTGCTGATCGGGTTTTTGGTGCAGGAACTTATTTGAGACCCAATTTTGTGGAGTTTTTTGAATGTACCAATGTGCTTTTAAAAGAGGTAAAAATTATCAATGCACCATTTTGGGTGATACATCCTATTAAATCGTCTAATGTTATTGTGGATGGGGTTACGGTGGAGAGTCATGGGCCTAATAATGACGGTTGTGACCCGGAATATTCTAAAAATGTAATTATAAAAAATTGTACATTTAATACCGGTGATGATTGTATTGCGATTAAATCAGGCAGGGATGAAGACGGTAGGCGTGTTGGTATTCCTAGTGAAAATATTATAGTTCAAAACTGCAAAATGATTGACGGTCACGGAGGGGTAGTTATGGGGAGTGAAATTTCTGCCGGCGTAAGAAATGTTTTTGTGGAGAATTGTGCGATGGATAGTCCAAATTTGGACAGGGCCATCAGAATAAAATCTAATTCGAAAAGAGGAGGATTGGTTGAAAATGTGTATGTGCGAAATTTAGATATTGGTCAGGTAAAAGAGTCGGTTTTGATAATAGACATGTTTTATAATGTATATGGTGGCCAAACGGGTACTTTTATTCCTCAGGTAAAAAATGTTTTTCTTGAAAACATAAAAGTTAAAAACGGGGGTAAGTATGGTATTTTGGCCAAAGGATATAAAGAATTACCAATTAAAAATGTGGTATTTAAAAATGTAACGATTGATAAGGTGGAGAAAGCGTATTCTGTAGAGAATGTAGTGGGGCTCCAATTAATCGATATGTATGTCGGAGGTAAGCTTGTGAAAAGTCCGACGAATTAAAAATTAAGTTGAGTTTTTAGATTTTTTTGGTTTGTTAAATTAAGAGCTTGTTGTAACAGTCAAGCTCTTTTTTTAATGCAATCAGAAAAAAAATATATAAATGGAAAACATCTGTACTTGTGTTTTGTCTTTCGGGCATGAAATAGGAGCATGAAAAACGAAGGTTTTTAAGAATAAAGTTTAAACAAAAAATACATCATAAATGAGAACAATGAAAAGCATTGCGGCATTAGTATTGGTATGTCAATTCTCTTGTGTGGCACAGGAAAAGAAATTGTCTAATACGGCTAAAACCTACGCTGAAATCTCCGTAAAAGAAGGTGGGAAATGGGAAGGCAGAAAATACATTGGCGGTACTTTTAAAAATGTCCAAAAGTTAAAATTAGCCCCGGAACATACGGACCATTCTTTTGATATTCGTTATGAAGGGCCGGGTTGGGAAAGCAATAAAGTGGGATACCGATTGTATTTAGATTGGAGAAATGCCATTGATATATTCGGAAAAAAGACAGGTGCCATTATTTTGCCTCGAGTGGGACAGGACGGTTTTGATTCTTATCACAACATGCAAGATTGGGGTTCGGATATTTTGAAAGCCGGAAAAGGAATCGGAATCGGTTCCATTGACCGTTATCTGAACAACGAAAGATTACACTTTTATGAGGTAGATTCTACCATTGCCAAAGTAGAAAATAAACCCAACAGCTCTGGTGTGAGAATCCATTATTATGGATGGAAAACAGCTTCGGACAAAATTGATTTCACCTCCGAATTAACGATTAATCCGGACCAGCGTTATACGAAACATACCATTCATCCGTCAAAAGAAATAGCGGGAATTTGTACGGGAATCGTAAAACAAAAAAATACCGAAGTGCTTAAAAAAGTAAGTCAAAACAAAAAATGGGCTTATCTGGCTACCTATGGTGCCCAGTCTTTGGTTCCGGATAAATTAGGGATGGCTATTTTTTATCAAACCAATACTATCGCGAATTCAGTTGATACCGAATTGGATTATCTTTTGGTTTTTAAACCAACATCCAAGCCGGTATCATTCTACTTTTTAGGGGCTTGGGAACAAGAACCAAACGGAATTAAAACGAAGGAAGAATTTGTGTTGTATTTAGATAAAAAACTAAAAGAACTGAACAAAAAGGGCAAAATATAATTGTAACAGCTAGCGGTATGAAATTTTCAATTAAAATTTTTGGAATTATTGTGGTGGCTTTTGTGTCTATGGGCTGTCTGTCACTTGGTAAATGGCAGCATACAAGTAGAGAAGCCCAAAAAGAAGTAATACCGGATTCTTTGAAATGGTCTGAACGGATGGCTTTTTCGATAATGAAAAGACATTCGAAAGCCTGGCAGATTGATAATCATGAAAAACCCAAGTGGGATTATAAAATTGGCATGATTTTAACTGCGTATGAGAAATTATACGCTAAAACGGCTAATCAAAAATATCTCGATTATATAAAAGGATATGCTGATGAATTGATTGATGATTCCGGGGCTTTTCAAAATTTTAATCCCCAGGATCACAATATTGATTTCATCAATGCGGGAAAAATACTTTTTAATCTGTATGATAAAACGAAGGAGCAAAAGTATTTCACAGCCTTAAAAACATTAAGAAGACAATTTGATGATCATCCAAGAACTCCATCCGGTGGATTTTGGCATAAAAGAATTTATCCCAATCAGATGTGGTTGGACGGATTGTATATGGGACAGCCTTTTTATGCCCGATATACAACCGAATTTGAAAACGGGGATAAGTTAAACGACGTCGCCCACCAGTTTGAATTGCTGCATGACCATACTTTCGATGCTAAAACAGGCTTGTATTTCCACGCCTGGGATGAAAGTAAACAAATGGCATGGGCAAACCCAGTAACCGGAACTGCTCCGCATGTTTGGTTAAGGGCTTTGGGTTGGTACGGAATGGCATTGGTAGATGCGTTGGATTATTTCCCTAAAGATCATCCTAAACAAAAAGAATTAGTTGGGTATTTGAAAGAATTTGCGGTTGGAGTCAGTAAATATCAGGATGTTTCAGGATTGTGGTACCAGGTTCCAAATCTGCAAACCAGGGAAGGAAATTATCTGGAGGCTTCAGGGTCATCCATGTTGGTGTATGCTATTGCAAAAGGGGTTCATAAAGGTTATTTGTCTCCTGACTTTGAAAAAGTGGCCGTTAAAGGCTTTGACGGATTGATCACTAAACTGATAAAAGTGGATGAAGACGGAGAACTGCACATCACACAAGTTTGTGCCAGTGCCGGACTCGGGGGGAATCCGTACCGGGATGGTTCATACGAGTATTATAGGAGTGAAAAAATAAAAGTTGACAATTCACATGGCTTAGGGGCTTTTCTTCTGGCTGCAATAGAATTGGATAAATAATAAGTTAAAATTGATTAAGTAAGATAATAATAAATAATAAAAATGAATTAATATGAAAAGTATCCTAAAAACGAATTGTTTTACAACTGTGAGTATAATCCTTACTTTACTATTGGTAAGTTGTAAAAGTGTATCTCAAACAGATAATAAAGCAACAAGTAATAAAGGCATTACTATTTCGGCTAAATCAAAATGGTCTGATAGAATGGCACAAACACTTATGATGCGTTATCCGGAATCGTATATGATAGATAATGCTAAAGCACCAAAATGGGATTATGTTCATGGTTTGGTTTTAAAGTCATTCGAAGAGTTAAATAAAAAAAGAAACAACCCTCTTTATGCGAATTATATCAAAAGTTATGCTGATGCTTTGATTGACAGTGAGGGGAATATCAAAACGTATGAAATCGAAAAATACAATATCGATATGATTGTTGCCGGACGCTTATTGTTCAATTTGTATGCGACAACAAAAGAAAAGCGCTATTTAGTTGCGATGCAAACGTTAAGAAAACAATTATCAGAACAGCCAAGAACAGCCAGCGGTGGATTTTGGCACAAACAAATTTATCCAAACCAAATGTGGTTAGACGGACTGTATATGGGAGAACCTTTTTATGCCCAATACACCATTACTTTCGAAAACGGAAAAAGTCTGGATGATGTAGCGAAACAATTTGAGTTAATTCAATTACATGCTACAGACAGTAAAACAGGATTGTTATACCACGCTTGGGATGAGAGCAAGCAAATGCCTTGGGCAGATAAAGTAACAGGCAAATCCCCTAATTTTTGGTCAAGATCAATCGGTTGGTATGTAATGGCTTTGGTAGATGCTTTGGATTACTTTCCAAAAGATCATCCTAAACAAAAAGATTTGGTTCTTTATTTGAATAATGTAGCCAATGCTTTGGTGAAATTTCAAGACAAATCAGGTATGTGGTATCAGGTTACCGATATGGGAACAAGAGAAGGAAATTATTTAGAATCTTCAGGAACTTCCATGTTTGCTTATGCTTTTGCAAAAGGAGCCAATAAAGGGTATTTGCCTGCTAAGTTCAAGGCTATTGCCAATAAGGCTTTTGACGGTTTGACGACAAAATTAATTACGGTAGATGCTGATGGAGGAATCACAATGACTCAAGCCTGTGCTGTTGCCGGTCTTGGAGGAAATCCGTACAGAGACGGTTCCTATGAATATTATATAAATGAAAAGAAAAAAGACAATGACCCTAAAGCCACAGGTCCTTTTATTTTGGCAGCTTTAGAGTTGAACAGATAATTTTCATAAGATTAAAAAAACAAACATTTATCTATAAACCAACCAAACCAAACCATTATTTCTTATGCAATTAAAATACAGTATTGTCACCTCTTTGTTGTTTGTTGCCAGCCAATTCTCCTTCGGGCAGACCAATCAAAATAATGCCAACTCATTAGTTTGGGTAGCAGACAACGGAGATGGAACCTATAAAAATCCAATTATACATGCCGATTATTCAGATCCGGATGCAATTAGGGTAGGAGATGATTATTACATGACTTCGTCCTCCTTTAACAGTATCCCCGGTTTACCAATTCTTCATTCAAAAGATATGGTCAATTGGGAGTTGGTCAATTATGCGCTTCAAAAACAGCCGCCATTTGATGTGTATGACAAACCGGGACATGGTAACGGTGTTTGGGCACCTTGTATCAGATACCATAACAACGAATTTTATATTTATTATCCAGATCCCGATTATGGAATTTACATGGTAAAAACCAAAGATCCAAAAGGGAAATGGTCTGCACCGGTAATGGTCAAAGAAGGAAAAGGATTGATCGATCCGACACCTTTATGGGATGATGACGGTAAAGTGTATATGGCTTATGCCTATGCCGGAAGTAGAGCCGGATTCAAAAGTCTTTTGGCTATTTGTACGTTGAATGCCGAAGGTGATTTGGCCAATGATGACGATGTCATTATCATTGACGGACATGAAGGGGAAACCACTATTGAAGGGCCAAAATTGTACAAACGTAATGGGTATTATTATGTTTTTGCCCCGGCTGGTGGCGTGCCAACAGGCTGGCAAACCGTAATGAGATCCAAAAATATTTGGGGGCCTTACGAAAAGAGAAAGGTACTGGATCAGGGTAAATCATCTGTCAATGGACCACATCAAGGGGCTTGGGTGCAAACGCAAACTGGCGAGGATTGGTTTTTTCATTTTCAGGACAAGGGTGCCTACGGAAGAATTGTGCATTTGCAACCGATGAAATGGATAAACGATTGGCCTGTAATTGGTATCGATAAAGACGGTGACGGGACTGGAGAGCCGGTTATGAAATATAAAAAACCAAACGTTGGCAAAACCTATCCTATAGTTACTCCTCCGGATTCGGATGAGTTTAACACTCTAACCTTAGGGTTGCAATGGCAATGGCATGCGAACAAGCAGGTGTATTGGGGATTCCCTTCGGCAATGGGATATTTTACCATGTATTGTCGTCCGATGCCAAAAGAAGCAACCAATTTGTTTGATGTAGGTAATTTGTTGTTGCAAAAGTTCCCGGCCGAGGAGTTTACTGCCACTGCAAAAATGACTTTCAATGCCCGTTTTGATGGAGAACAAACTGGTTTGGTGATTATGGGTTTGGATTATAGTTATTTGAAAGTAAAACAATCTGCCGGGGCACTTCAGGTTTCACAAGTGGTTTGTAAAAATGCAGATAAAAAAGGTCTGGAAACTGAAAGTGATGTAGTTAAATTAAAAAGCAATACTTTTTATCTTCAGGTGAAAGTGAGTCCGGGCGGCATGTGCAATTTCTTGTATAGCGAAGATGGGAAAAAATTCAAATCAATCGGTACTGCTTTCAAAGCAAGGGAAGGAAAATGGATTGGTTCCAAAATAGGCTTTGTGGCACTTCGGGATGGAGTGATCAATGATGCTGGGAATGTATTGATCGATTGGTTTAGGATTAACAAATAAAAACAGCTTCAAAATGAATAATTTTCAAAAAATTATAAGTGCACTATTTGTTTTTTTTGCCTTAAATGCTTCCGCCCAAGTGCTTAATAAGTCATGGAAAAGCATCACCGAAATTCCGGACGGAACTTGGTTTGCTTCTGATGAGGCCAAACAAATTGCCGAGAATGTGTTGCTGTATCAGAGAAATATTGGAGGTTGGCCTAAAAATATCCAGATTCAAAAACCACTTTCAGATGTTGAAAAAAAACGTTTGTTGGTGTTGAAAACCGATTTGAATGAGATTACGACAGATAATGGAGCCACCTATCAGGAAATGGTTTTTCTGTCAAAAATGTATCGACAAGTGCCTGATGAAAGGTATAAAAAAGCCTTTCTTTTAGGATTGGATTATATTTTGGAAGCGCAGTATGATAATGGGGGTTGGCCGCAATTTTACCCTTTAAAAAAAGGCTATTATACGCACATTACCTTTAATGACGATTCGATGGTTAATCTGCTAAAGCTTCTAAAGGAAATTAAAGACAGGACCGATGTTTATTCGATTAAACCTTCGGATGAAACGATTAAAAAAGCAGAGATTGCTTTCCATAATGGAATTGCCTGTATTCTGAAAACACAGTACAAACAGAATGGAGTCTTAACCAGTTGGTGTGCCCAGCATGATGAAAACACTTTTTTACCGGCCAAGGCCCGTGCTTATGAGCTTCCTTCTTTGAGCGGGAAAGAATCGGCGAAGATTGTATTGTTGTTAATGTCGATAGAAAATCCTTCCAAGGAAATTATCACTGCTGTAAATAGTGCGGTAGCCTGGTTTGAAAAAGTGAAAATTACCGGTTTTAAAGAGGATATAACGTATAATGAAAATAAAAAAATCATAGACAAAAAAGTGGTTGCCGATCCCAATGCCCCTGCAATGTGGGCGCGTTTCATGGAATTGGATACCAATGTGCCTTTTTTCTGTGACCGCGATGGTATTAAAAAAGCAACTTTGGCCGAAATAGGAGCCGAACGCAGAAATGGTTATTCTTGGTATACCAATGAGCCTAAAGAAGTGTTGAAGGCCTATGATAAGTGGAAAAAAAAACTTTAGTCCAAACTGAATCCGTACAAAAAACAGCAGTTAAAGCCCCGAAAGACGAATACAATATTGTAGTTGCCCAAGACGGAAGCGGTGATTATACCAGCATTCAGGAAGCCATAAATAACGCTCCTTCATTTCCTTATAAACGTGTGACTATTACGGTGAAAAATGGGGTTTACCATGAGAAAGTTAAAATTCATGAATGGAATACCAATATTTCATTACTGGGTGAAAGCAAAGAAAAAACCATTATTAGCTATGATGATTACTTTGGTAAAATAAATCTGGGTAGAAATAGTACGTTCCATACGGCAACTTTATTGGTTGAAGGGGATTATTTTTTTGCCAAGAATATAACCATACAAAATACATCCGGTAAGGTAGGACAGGCCATTGCGCTGTCTGTAAATGCAAATCAGGTGATGATTGTAAATTGTAATATATTGGGTAATCAGGATACGTTGTATGTTACCGGAAACGGCAATAAACAATATTTTAAAGATTGTTATATTGAAGGAACAGTCGATTTTATTTTCGGGCAGGCTACTGTGTTATTTGATAAATGTGTTTTACATAGTTTAACAAATTCATATGTTACGGCAGCTTCCACTCCCCAAGGGGTTAAATACGGTTTTGTGTTTAAAAATTGTAAACTGACAGCCGATGAAAAAGTCACCGAAGTGTATCTGGGCAGGCCTTGGCGTATTTATGCCAAAACGGTGTATATAAACTGTGAAATGGGCAAACACATAAAACCGGAAGGATGGAATGATTGGTCTAAACCCGAAGTGTCTCAAACTGCTTTTTATGCAGAATATAACTGTACCGGAGAAGGCGCCCGAACCGACAAAAGGGTTTCCTGGTCGCATCAATTGAAAAAGAAAGATGCAGCACAATATACCATTGAGAATATTCTTGGAGAAAATTCAGGAAAGTTACGGTCTAAATGGTATGCTGATTTTAAATAGAAATTGAATTTATAAAATGTAACGGTCTGTTTTTTGATGCGGACAAAAAAAATGAAAATGAACTTAAAATTTTTGTACATAACTATTATCGCTTTATTGACTTTCCATTGTTCAGCGGAACCTTTAAATAAAACCGAAAAAACAACGAAACGCTATGACATCATTGTAGACGCCAAAGGAAGCGGTGATTATAAAACGGTTCAGGAAGCCATAGATGCTGTGCCTTCTAAACATGAAAAAGAGACTGTCATTTTTATTAAAAAGGGGATCTATAAAGAAAAATTGACTTTGGCAAATGATAAAATAAATGTTACTTTCATAGGTGAAGATAAAAACCAAACGATTCTTACGTATGGGGATTATGCGTCTAAAAAAAATGAAAAGGGGAATAATATAGGGACTTCGGGTTCTTATACTTTTGCTGTTTTTGGAGATTATTTTAAAGCAGAGAACCTCACATTCGAAAATTCAGCCGGTCCTGTCGGGCAGGCCGTTGCGGTTAAAATAGACGGAGATCAGGTGATTTTTAATAACTGTAGATTTCTTGGGTTTCAGGACACGCTTTATGCTCATGGTAATAAGAGCAGGCAATATTATTTCAATTGTTATATAGAAGGAACCACCGATTTTATTTTTGGAGCATCAACGGCAGTATTTGACCGTTGCGAAATTTTTGCCAAAAAAGGAGGCTCCTATATTACGGCTGCGAATACCCAAAAGAATAGTCCGTATGGTTTTGTTTTTCTGAATTGTAAGTTAACGAGTAATTCTTCAAATAATTCTTTCTATTTAGGAAGGCCATGGGAAAATTATGCCCAAACGGTCTTTGTTCGATGCAAAATGGAGAATCATATCAAAGCTGCAGGATGGCATAATTGGGGTAGGACAGAAGCTGAAGGAACTACATTTTATGCTGAATACAAAAGTAAAGGGGCAGGTGCCCGAGCTGAAAAACGAGTTTCATGGTCGCATCAATTAAAAAAGGCCGAGGCAGAAAAATATACCGTCGAAACTATTTTTGGAGCCAACTTTGCCAACAGAATAAAAGAGGCACTTTAGACCAAGTTGTCAAAGTAAAGTACATTTTTTATCAATACTGAAATTTAAATTATGAAACATAGACTTCTTTTTTTCTTGTTGATTTCTTTGAGTTGTTTTGCTCAAAATAATAGTTTTCCTTATGACAAAGTGGATGCTATTGTCAAACGGATTCAATTGCCCCAGATTCCTTCGTTTAAAGTTGAGGTGACAAAGCTGGGTGCCAAAGGGGATTCCGTTAGCAATGCCAAACCTGCTTTTGATAAAGCGATGGCCCTTTGTAAAAAGAATAATGGAGGGACAATTGTAGTTCCTAAGGGAGTTTACACTTTAAACGGGCCGATTCATTTTGTGAGCAATGTGAAATTGTATTTGGAAAATGGAGCAAAAATCCGATTTGGGTCTAATCCAAAAGATTATCCACTTGTGTTAACCAGCTGGGAAGGAACGATGTTGTATAATTATAGCCCAATGATTTATGGGAATAATGTTGAAAACGTTGCCATTACCGGGAGCGGAATTATTGATGGCGAAGCTAAAGATACCTGGATAAAATGGAAACCTCTTGAAAAGAAAGGTCAACAACTGAGTCGGGAAATGAACCATAAAAGTACCCCAATCAAAGAGAGAATTTTTGGGGAGGGCTATTATTTAAGACCGCAACTGATTCAGTTTATCAATTCCAAAAATATTCTCATCGAAGATGTTCAAATAGAGGATTCCCCATTTTGGTGTGTTCATTTATTAAAGAGTAAAAGCATCACGGTGAGAGGTGTAAAATATGATGCACATAACAATAATAATGATGGTATTGACCCCGAATATTCCAGTGATATTCTAATTGAAAATGTTTTATTTGATAACGGGGATGACAACATTGCTATTAAAGCGGGAAGGGATGATGAAGGAAGAAACAATTCGGATATGCCTTCTGAAAATATTGTCATTAGAAATTGTGAATTCAAAGGCTTGCATGCCGTGGTGATAGGAAGTGAAATGTCTGCAGGTGTTCGAAATATATATGTTGAAAATTGCAAAGCACGCGGGTATTTAAAAAGAGGACTTTATCTTAAAACCAATTCGGATCGCGGGAGCTATATCAAAGATGTTTATTTCTCTACTATTGCTTTCGGTAAAGTTGAAGATGGTATCTACATGACTTCCAATTATCATGGCGAGGGCAGTGGCTTGTTTCCGTCGAAAATCTCCGATATTTATTTTGAAAATATCAGCTTCGATGAAGTGACCAATACAGCTATTGTAATAGAGGGGTATCCGGATAAAAAAGTAGAAAATATTAAGTTGGATACCATCACCATAAAATCAGCAAAAAACGGAATGACTATTACCAATTCTAAAAATGTAACAGTCAATGAAGTGGTGATTGGTGATAAAGCGACAATCCCTACAGCTGTTAAATAAATTTATTAAAAACAAAAAACAAATTTTATGAAACGAATTTCATTTTTAGTACTGCTAATTTCATTAAACTCTTTCGCCCAGAAAATAACTGTTTATGGTATTGGCGATTCTACGATGGCCAATAAATCAAAGCCGGAAGTGAATCCGGAACACGGTTGGGGACAAGTGCTGCCTTTGTTTTTCAATTCGGATGTAGTGATAGACAATCGGGCGGTAAACGGCCGGAGTACCCGCAGTTTTATCAATGAAAAAAGATGGGAAGCCATTTATAAGGTATTGAAACCGGGAGATTATGTTTTTATCCAATTTGGACACAATGATCAAAAAAATGCCGATTCTACCCGATACACCAATCCGCATACAGCGTATCGTCACAATCTGATTCGTTTTGTAAAAGAGGCCAGGGAAAAAGGAGCGATTCCTATTTTATTCTCTTCGATAGTGCGAAGAAATTTCAATGAAAAAGGGGTTTTAATTGATACCCATGGAGAGTATCCTATGGAAACCCGTCTGGTTGCCCAGGAATACAACGTGCCTTTCGTGGATTTGCAATATTACACGGAACTTTTAGAAATGTCTTACGGGCCTGAAAAGTCAAAAGAATTGCATTTGCATTATAAGCCGGGAGAAATTGCATTTTATCCCGAAGGCAAAGCGGATGATACCCATCTTGGGTTGAAAGGGGCGACTGCCGTAGCGGAGTTGGCCTTAAATCAAATTAAACTTTTGAATGATCCTTCTCTTGAACCACTTAAAAAGGCGATGAAAAAATAAGATTTTTAGGTTCGCTTTTAATTCTGTTAACTGACTAAACCTGTTCCATTTTGGGGCAGGTTTTTTTTATTGTTAAATCTTTGTATAAAGTTTTGTGGTTTTGCGAAATCTAATCCATTTGTTGAGTTTATTTGTGTAATTGACTTGTGTTATTGTTTATTATTAAACGTATTTATTACGTTTAATGTAAAAAAAATAAATTTAATTTGTATTATGTGTATTTATTTGTTTAAAATATATTTGATTTGAGAAAAAAAATATTTACGTTTGTGTAATCGATTACAAAAATTGTAAAACAGACTAATATTTTTTTAAAAAAATACTTTGCGTTATGTAATCGATTGCTCAAAACCAAAACCAACTAATAATAAACCCATGAGAAAAAAAAAGAATTAAAGTAAACAACCAATCAGTAACCAAACATTAACCAATTTAAACATCAAATTATGAATTTAAACCATTTATTAAAAACAAGTGCAAATTATTGTTTTGTCATTGTGCTTTTTCTGAGCTTATTTATAAGCAATGAATTGAGTGCGCAAAATGGAGCGACTGTTAGCGGTGTAATCAAAGATGACACTGGGTTCCCTGTACCGGGAGTCAATATCGTAGAAAGAGGTACAAAAAATTTCGCCAGTACCGATATGGAAGGAAAGTATAGTATGAAGCTGACCACTGATAAACCAGTATTAGTGGTAACTTATGTGGGTTTTGAGGCTCAGACGATTACGGTAGGAGGAAAGAGTGTCATAAATGTAGCGCTTAAAGCTAATTTAGAATCACTCGATGAGGTGAAGGTCGTTTCTTTTGGATATGGTACGATTAAAAAAGAGAATTTATTAGGTTCTGTTGCTTCCATCGGAGCCAAGGAATTATCTAAAATTCCGGTTACCAATGTGGCTGAAGCCATGGCGGGTAGACTTGCGGGAGTAAGTGTACAATCGGTAGACGGGGCGCCGGGATCAGACATTATGATCCGTGTAAGAGGTGGTGGATCTATTACCCAGGATAATTCTCCGTTGTATGTAGTAGATGGTTTTATTGTTAGCAATATCAATGATATTCCTCCGGGGGATATTTTAAGTATTGATATCTTAAAGGATGCCGCAACTACTGCGATTTATGGTGCGCAAGGAGCTAACGGGGTAGTGATTATTACCACAAAAAAACCTAAAGCAGGTAAAACGATTGTCACGTACAATCAATATATGCAATTGTTGACATTGCCAACAGATCGAAAAATGGAGGTATTGTCTCCGTATGAATACGTTCAAATGCAATATGAAACGGCTAGAATGAAATCGGATGCTGATGTTAGAAATTTCGAAAAATTCTACGGTAAATTTGATGACTTAGAATTGTATAAATATAAAAGAGCCACTGATTGGCAAGAAGAGGTTATGGGGAAATCTACAATTTCCCAGTACCATAATTTAAGTGTTTCGGGAGGAACTGAATCCACAAAATTATCTTTGAGTTACAGTAATAATAATGATGAGGGGTTAATGGTAGGTTCCGGTTTAAACCGTGATGTTATTAATTTTAAATTAAATCATGAAATAACTAAAAAATTAAAGCTGGATGTATCTACCAGAATTACCAATTTAGTGGTTGATGGAGCGGGTACTTCAGGAGGTGCCCAGGTTAGGGTTAAAAATTTGATTACTTCAAGACCAACGAATGGTATTGCCGATGAGTTAGAGTTTGATATTGCCAATGTAGATAATGAAGATGATTATCAGGCTTTTGTGTTGAATTTAATCAATCCGGTAGAATTGGCAAAACAGGACTGGAGAAAAAGAACAACAAAGACCTATGTAATTAATGGAGGATTAACTTGGGATATTTTAGATAATTTGACCGCTAAGTCTGTTTTTACATCCAGTAGGTCGTATGGAGAAAATCTTAGATTTTTTGGACCATTAACTGGTACATCACAGCAAGAAGGAAACAGTTTGCCATTGGGAACTAAAGACGATGCAGAGAGTTTCTCTTATAGAGTTTCGAATACGTTAAACTATGATTTCAAGAATATTGGAGAACACCAATTAGGTGTATTGGTTGGTCAGGAAGTCTTGTCCAGAGGGGGTAAGTCTCAATCTGTTAGAGTAGAAAATTTTAGAGCTTCAATAACTCCGGAAGAAATGTTTGCGGCGATGTCTTTGGGGACTGTTGTTGAGCATAAAACTGAAAATTATACAGACGAAAATTGGTTTTCGTTTTTTGGTAGAGCTAATTATTCCTATAAAGACAAGTATTTGTTGACAGCTACAGTACGTCGTGATGCGTCAAGTAAATTTTTGGGAGAAAATAATATAGGGATTTTCCCTGCATTTGCTGCGGGTTGGAAAATATCCAGTGAACCATTCTTGAAGAATTCTAAAGTAGTAAATGAATTGAAATTGAGAGTAAGTTATGGAGAAACAGGGAATGATAGAATTCCGGTAAATTCAACTAAGTTTTTATTTCAAGCAGATACCAATAATGGTCCTGGTTTTGGAACCAACGCTTATAATGTGTTTTACGGTATAGCAGGAAGTACTTTATTTAATCCTGATTTGATTTGGGAAACCACTATTAATAGAAATCTAGGATTGGATTTTGGATTATTTAATTATGCGATAAATGGTAATTTAGATTTTTACCGCAACACGACCAAGGATTTGTTAATGCAATCTGCAATTTCTCAAACCTCCGGATTCAGTTCTAAATGGGACAATATTGGTAGTACTCAAAATGAAGGAATAGAGTTGGCACTTAATGCAAAATTGATAGATAAAAAGGATTACTCTTTAAATCTTAATTTCAATTTTGGTATAAATAAAGCTAAAATTGTTGAATTAGACGGAACTACAGAGCGCTTTTTTCAATCAAACTGGGGTAGTACCGATTTGAAAGACAGAGACGATTATTATTTGAAAGTGGGGAAAACTATCGGTATGATTTATGGCTATGTGAATGACGGGATGTATACTACAGATGATTTTGAAAGTTACAATACCACCACCCGTAGTTATGTTTTGAAAGAAGGAATTCCGGATAATAAAGGAATATTAGGAGTATCCAGCATTAAGCCGGGCTATATGAAATTGAAAGATTTGAATGGCGATGGAAAAATTGATACTAATGATAGAAAAGTAATTGGAAATGCCTTACCAAAAGCACAGGGAGGTTTTGGTTTGACAGGAAATGTAAAAGGATTTGATTTCACCGCATTCTTTAACTGGTCAGTAGGGAATGATGTGTATAATACCGGTAAGATTGACTACAACCAATTGTATCGTACTTCGTATGGAAATATGTTGAACACGATGAACTCTTCAAATCGATTCACCTATATTGATATGGATGGTTCTTATACTGGTGTTGCAGGTGGAGTTGTTACCGACTTAGCTCAATTGGCAGAAATGAACCAAGGAAAAACCATTTGGAGTGGTAATAACTCTTTTGGGGGAGCAACTCCAGTGGTGAGTGATTGGGCTATCGAGGATGGTTCTTATCTAAGATTGAACAACGTAACCTTAGGGTATACAGTACCAATGAAAGATTTGAAAAAATACCCAGTTTCCAGTTTACGTTTTTTTGTTACAGGAACAAACTTGGCATTGTGGACTAAATATTCCGGTTATGACCCTGATGTGAACTCTTCTAGAAATAGCAGTACACCGGTTTTAGCTCCAGGCTTAGATTATTCATCGTATCCAAAAAGTAGAACATACACTTTTGGTATGAATGTTACTTTTTAATCTCAGTGAAGTTGAATTAATACCAATTAAAATAACATAAAAAACATATTATTATGAATATCATAAAAAATATATTAATCATAGTGCTGGCATTCTTCGTGAATAGCTGTTCCGATTTTTTAGATCCAGATTCCTTGTCCACATTCGATACCAATTATGTGTTTTCCAATGTAGATGATGCCAGAAAAGCGACCAATGCGATTTATACACACTTTAGCGAAGACGCATTCAGATCTCGTTTGTCTAACAACATGACCGGAAATACGGATATTGAACAAAATTCAGGTACCGGTAGTACCGCCCGTTATGAAATATGGCGATTAGAGGCCCAACCTAATAATGGTGACTTGAAAGTCGTTTGGGAAGTAGCATACAGAGCCATTAGAGATGCCAATATTGTTATCGAAGGAATTTCAAACAGTGCCGCTTTGAACTCTTCAGATGTAGCGATACAAAATGAGATGAAACAATTTTTAGGCGAAGCTTATACGTTGAGAGCCTATTGGTACAGTATGTTGGTTTATCATTTTGGTGACGTTCCTTTTTCAACTGAGGCACCTAAACCAACAGTAGACTTTAATCTTCCTAAAGAGGATAGAAATGTAATTCTTTCTGCTGTAATTCAGGATTTGATTAATGCTGAGGCTGGTATGAAATGGGCAGATCAATTGCCTTTTGGAGTAGAGCAGGTAAACAGAGAATATACCTTGGGAATGATTGCCAGATTGGCCTTGCAAAGAGGAGGATATTTTTTGAAACCGGATATGACAGTGGAAAGAAAAGCCGATTATTTGGATTATTACACTATTGCCAGAGATTATTCAAAAAAATTGATGGATTTAAAAGACAGGGAATTACCTAAAGATTTTAGACAAGTATTCTTAAATCAATCTAAATTTATCGTACCGACCAATAGTGACATGTTGTTTGAAGTTCCGTTTGCTATTGGAGAAGGGGACGTGGCTTGGAATATTGGTATTCGTGTTGATGCCGGGACCCATCCATATGGTTCAGGAAGTAATTATATGAATGTACCGCCAACCTATTTTTATTCCTTTGATAAAAAAGATATCAGAAGGGATGTGACCTGTGGTTTGTATTATAGAGATAAAAATTTTAAACAACAAATGGTAGCCGTAGGATCTATTTCTCAAGGGAAATGGAGCAGGGAGTATCTAAATCCGGCGCCGGGTCCATCTACCAATAAAGGTACCGGAATCAACTGGCCGATGATGCGATATGCCGATGTGTTATTGATGTTTGCAGAGGCTGAAAACGAATTGAATAACGGACCAACCCCAGCAGCAAAAGCCGCATTCGCAAGAGTGAGACAAAGAGCTTTTAATGAAGCGGATTGGGCAGAAAAAGTAGATCAGTATATTGCCGATGCTTCCAGTAAGCAGGCCTTTTTTGATGCTATTGTAGATGAAAGAGCGTGGGAATTTGGAGGGGAAATGATTCGTAAATACGAATTAATCCGATGGAATTTATACGATACCAAAATCAATGAAACGGTACAAGGATTAAAAAAATTGGCAGATGATGCTTATTTAGGTTTTGGAACCTTACCGGATTACTTGTATTGGAAATATGATGATGCCGGAAAATTGGTAATATTAAATCCGGACACCAAACTTTTGGCAGCTCCGGATGCTACATGGACAAGATTTTCATGGTTAATTGGATTGCACAGAAACCCAACATCGGCAGATCCGTCTCCTTATCAAACATGGATTACAACAAACTGGGCTAATTATACCACAGCACCTGTACGATATATTATGCCTATACCAAGTGTGGCGGTAACAAATAGTATGGGCTTGTTGCAAAATGATGGTTACGGATTCAATTTTTAAGTTGTTTAATTCAATTAAAATCACTCAAATGAAAAATTTAAATATAAAAATATATAAAACACTACTGTTGTTAGTAGGTGTTTTGTTCTTTGTTTCTTGTAGCGAGAATGAAGAATTCTTAAAAGAGACCAGACTTTTCAGACCAGTTTTAAATAAAGAGTTAGACCCTGTAGATAATACGATTATTGTTAATATGGCTAAAATGAAAGCGGCTGTTGGTTATAAGGTCGAAATCAGTAGGGATACTTTTAAAACGATTGTTAAAACCATTGAAGGACCTGAAAATCTAGTTGTCTTTAGAGATTTAGTTTGGAATGCATTATACCAAGTTCGTGCAACGGCTTTCGCTGCTGATGAAGAATTCAATAGTAGAATATCCGATTTAGGAGCTGTAAAAACAGACCGTTTTCCTTCTATAATGACCATACCGGTAAGTTCGGATGTCATAGATACAGGAGCCAAAATACATTGGGCGACAGTAGATGCCGGTGCTGCGGTAACTGAGGTAAAAGTATTCGCTTTTGCAGATGAATTATTGCAAACACCATTATTAAGTTATGCTGTTTCAGATGCGGAGCGATTGGCGGGAGAAAAAATTATTTATGGGTTGACTCCGGGTACAAAATATCAAATAGCCATCTATAGCGGTGCTGAAGCGAGAGGTTGGGAAGTGTATACTACCAAGCCACCGTTGGTTGTTGGTCCAAGTGATGTCGACTTAAGAGGAGTTAATGATCCAGCGATATTGTCGGCTACATTAACTAATCCGGCTACAGTAGCTGGTAGTACTATTATCTTGGATGGGAATAATACGTATAATATTAATTCTGCTTATTCTTTCAATAAGTCATTGAAAATTAAAAGTGGTTATTCATTCAATCCGGCCGGGGCAACTTTAAATTTGGTTGCTAATTTTAATGTCGTGGCAGCTGCTAATGTTGGTTCCATTGTTTTTGAAGGATTAACATTAACCTCTACAGATGTGGCAGCCTCAAGTAAATATGTATTTAATGTTAATCAATCTTGTACTATTGGTGAAATAGTGTTTAATGGTTGTAAAATCAATAATTTCAGGGGAGTAGCCAGATTTCAAAATAGTACTGGAACTATCGGAAAGTATACAATCAATAATTCTATTGTCAATAATATAGGTGGTTATGGTGTTTTTAACATTGATGTTGCCACTTGGACAGCAGGAGATGTTTTATTTAAAAATTCAACGATATATCGTACCAACGTATTTATGGCCAGTAAAAGTACTAGTGCTACAGCAAGTGTAAGTGTTGAAGATTGTACTTTGAATGAGTTTGTGGCCAAAGGTAGAGCAATCTTTAGTTGGGTCAATGATGTGACCAATGGAGTTACTATCAAGAACACCATAATGGGACGTGGTTGGGATACAACAGGAGGAACTGATTACACGATTGTTGGGTATTCAGGTTTAGCGAATTCAAATTTCATTGTTGTTAATTCCTATGCTACATCTGAATTTGTGTATGTTGCTGGAGCAAAAACAATTCCAGGATTCCCTAGTTTTACTTATGCTAAAAAAGTAGAAGATCTTTGGAAAACTCCTGCCACTGGAGATTTTACTTTTAAAGATTCTGGTTTCAAAGGATTGAAAGATAGTGGAGACCCACGTTGGAGATTATAGTAAATAAAATCTAAGTTGATTTTTTAAAAAGGTATGCCCTAACAAACGTTTTTGCATACCTTTTTTTACTAGGGCGTATAACTAAATCGAATAATCACAATGAAATATATAAAAATGCTAGGTGTTGCT
>JAKFBW010000020.1:0-9681 GCA_036676965.1 Flavobacterium sp.
TTGTGTTTGAAAAAAAAGAATTACTTTAGCATACCGGAACAGAACAGTACGATAATTATGAGTGATAAAAATTTTGTCTTTACCATAAATCACGAAAGTGATATCCCAAAATTCCAGCAATTGGTTGACGCCGTCAACAATGCCATTGGAGAAAACATTCTGGCGGTTGGGGATGCATTGCCTTCGGTGAACAGTATTTGTAAAAACAATCAATTGTCGCGTGATACTGTTTTCAAGGCTTATTCGGTTTTAAAAGAGCAAAAGGTTATCGAGTCGGTTCCCAATAAAGGTTATTTCGTGATTGGCCAGACAAGAAAAGTGCTTTTGGTGTTGGATACTTTCAAGGCATATAAAGAAGTATTGTATCATTCTTTTGTGGATAATTTACCCGATACCATTATCACCGATGTGCAATTTCATCATTATAACATAGATAACTTTAAAACCATTATCAATAATAGTGTAGGGAAATATTACAAATATGTGGTGATGAATTTTGATGATAAAGAAGTCGCCGCTACACTTTCTGCTATTCCCAATGAAAAATTATTATTGATTGACTGGAATATTCACGCCAAACCTAAAAACAATTTTGTTTTTCAGGATTTTGGAAAAGCTTTTTATGAGTCGCTGAAAGAAGCGAATCACTTATTTGGCAAATACGAAGCCATCAATTTTGTTTATCCGGATTATACCTATCATCCTATTGAGACGGTAACTTTTTTCAAAAAATTTTGTACCGATTTCAATTTCAAATATAAAATCATAACGAATCCCAAGGATTTCCAAATAGAAAAAAATCAAGCTTATATCAGTGTGAGTGACCGAATTCTGGGCATGTTCTTGGAACAATGCCGCGAGAAAAATTTTGAACCGGGAGAAGAGGTTGGGATTTTGTCCTATAACGACACTCCCATGAAAAAATTCATTTACAAAGGAATTTCGGTGATATCTACCGATTTTAAAGAAATGGGAACCAAAGGAGCTGAGTTTGTCACCAAAGATGAGCCGATGCAGTGTTATGTGTCAACAAAATTAATAATAAGAGAATCATTGTAAATTATGTATTATATAGGATATGATATAGGGAGTTCTTCGGTCAAGGTGGCCTTGGTTGAAGCCGCGACAGGAAAAAAAATAATCGCGCTCCACGAGCCACAGGAGGAGATGTCCATCTTGGCTCTTCATAAAGATTGGGCGGAACAGGATCCGGAAATGTGGTGGGAATACATTTGTGTGGCTACCAAACGAGCCATAAAGGAAGCCAATATTGATGCGTCAAAAATTACCGGCATCGGAATCTCCTATCAAATGCATGGTTTGGTGATTGTGGATGCGGCGGGTAAACCGTTACGTAATTCCATTATTTGGTGTGATAGTAGAGCCGTTGCCATTGGAGATGCAGCTTTTGAAACCCTAGGAGCCCAAAAATGTGCCGATCATTTGTTGAATTCCCCTGGGAATTTTACGGCATCCAAATTGAAATGGGTGAAAGAAAATGAACCGGATATTTTCAACCAAGTGTATAAATATATGCTGCCGGGTGATTTCATCGCCTACAAGTTAACGGGGCAAATGACCACGACCAAAAATGGTTTGTCCGAAGGCATGCTTTGGGACTACAAAGAAAACAAAGTGGCCGATTGGTTGTTGGATTATTACGGAATTGATGCTTCGTTGACGCCAACGATTGTAGCTAATTTTACCAATCAGGGCGAAGTGCATGCACAGGCTTCCAAGGAAGTCGGGCTTCCTGTTGGAATACCGGTGGTGTACCGGGCAGGTGACCAGCCCAACAATGCCTTGTCCTTAAATATCCTGCAACCGGGCGAAGTGGCCGCCACCGGAGGAACATCGGGAGTGATTTATGCGGTTACAGACCAGTTGAAATCGAAAGAAGCTTCCAGAATAAACAGTTTTGTGCATGTGAATTATACCAGTGAAAATCCTACTGTAGGGAAACTATTGTGTATAAACGGTGCGGGAATTCAATTTAGATGGTTAAAAAACAACTGTCAAGCTGATTCTTATGAAGAAATGAACCGAAAAGCATCCAAAGCGCCGATTGGTTCGGATGGTGTTGTGGTGATTCCGTTTGGAAATGGAGCCGAACGCATGTTGAATAACCGGAATATTGGCAGCCATTTCCTGAATATCAACCTGAACAAACACGGCAATGAGTATTTATACCGTGCGGCATTAGAAGGAATCGCTTTTTCATTTGTGTATGGAATGGAGATTTTAAAGGATGATAATGCAGTAATTAATGTGATTCGGGCAGGAAACGATAATTTATTCCGTTCCGAAATTTTCTCCAATACCGTGGCTACACTCATTGGCCATGAAATTGAAATTTATAACACCACTGGATCGGTCGGTGCCGCAAGGGCAGTCGGACTGGTGGATGGTGATTTCGAAAAATTTGGTGAAAATATTATCAAAAATGACCACGTGATGACGTATATGCCCTTGCAAAATAAAGAACCGTATGTAGCGGCTTATGAAAACTGGAAAAAAGAATTAGAACTAAAATTAACAAACAAATAAATTAAAAAAAAATGGCATTAATAGGTAACAAAGAATACTACAAGGGTATCGGGGAAATCAAGTTTGAAGGAAGAGAGTCGGATAATCCTTTAGCATTCAAATATTACAATCCGGAGCAAATCGTGGCCGGAAAGACCATGCGCGAACATTTTAAATTTTCAGTGGCTTATTGGCATACCTTCTGCGGACAGGGGAGCGATCCATTCGGTCCGGGAACACAAAATTTCCCTTGGGATCAATCCTCAGATGCGATTCAGGCTGCCAAAGATAAAGCCGATGCGGCTTTCGAATTTACCACCAAAATGGGATTTGGTCACTACTGTTTCCATGACTACGATTTGATACAAGAGGGAGCCACTTTTGCAGAATCTGAAAAACGATTGGCTTTAATAACAGAATATTTAAAAGAGAAACAGGCCGCTTCAGGAGTAAAATTACTTTGGGGAACGGCGAACTGTTTTTCTAATCCACGTTACATGAACGGAGCGGCGACCAATCCTGATTTTAATGTGGTGGCCAGAGCAGGGGGACAAATCAAATTGGCTTTGGATGCCACCATCGCCTTGGGCGGGGAGAACTATGTGTTTTGGGGAGGTCGTGAAGGCTATATGTCTTTATTGAATACCGATATGGGAAGAGAATTGGACCACATGGGACAATTCTTGACTATGGCCAGAGATTACGCCCGTGCGCAAGGTTTTAAAGGGAATTTCTTCATCGAACCAAAACCAATGGAGCCATCGAAACACCAATACGATTTTGATTGTGCCACGGCTATCGGATTCCTGCGTGAGTACGGATTGGATAAGGATTTCAAAATGAATATCGAGGTAAACCACGCTACCTTGGCACAACACACTTTTCAACACGAAATAGAAGTGGCTGCCAAAGCGGGAATGCTTGGAAGTTTAGATGCCAACAGAGGGGATTACCAAAACGGTTGGGATACCGATCAATTCCCGAACAATATTCAAGAAACTACCGAAGCCATGTTATGTTTCCTAAAAGCAGGAGGATTGCAAGGTGGAGGGGTTAATTTTGATGCCAAAATCAGAAGAAATTCAACGGATATGGAAGATGTTTTCTTAGCACATATCGGTGGTGCTGATACATTCGCCAGAGCTTTGTTGACTGCCGATAAAATCATCGCTTCATCTCCTTATGAGAAATTAAGAACAGAGAGATACAGTTCATTCGATTCCGGAAAAGGAAAAGCGTTTGAAGAAGGGAAATTAAGTTTATCTGATTTGTACGCTATTGCCCAGGAAAACGGGGAATTGCAATTACAAAGCGGAAAACAGGAACTTTTCGAAAATATCATCAACCAGTATATTTAATTTTTGATTAAAAAAGGAATGTTGTTATAGTAAGTGTGTTGTTCCAATGGTATCGGTATGATTTCAATTTAAAAAATACCGATACCATTTTAAATCATTAGAAAGGCCATCTAAAAACCAAAAACCAAACCAATCATTTTTTTTTTAACCAACCACTTTTTATCCTGCAATCCCTATTGCTGTATTTCATAATTCTGTTATAAATAGGGGCCGAAAGAACTGAGGGATTGCAGGACTATAATGGTAATAGTCTTTCTTAAAGTACCGTAGATGCCACTTTATTTTTGAAATTTTATCGGGGATAATACTTTAAAAACAGAAAATCTGATTTGCGGATAGGAATAGTTGAAAACGAGTAATTACCATTACGGAATATAGTATTTTATGAAGCATATTTTTATTTTATTGTTGTCATTTAGTTCCATTTTAGTATCGGCACAAACGATGGAAAACCGATTCGAACTGACTGTTGCCCAAGACGGATCCGGAGATTTTAAAACCATCCAGGAAGCGGTTAATAATGTCAGGGATCATGCCGAAATACATGTGACTATTCTGGTCAAACCGGGCGTTTATAATGAAAAAGTCGTTATTCCTTTTTTCAAGAGAAATATCAGTCTGAGAGGATTGGATAAAGAAAAAACGATCATTTCTTTTAATGATTATTCCGGGAAACCGTTCAGGGGAATTGATGTAACCGGAAACACCAAATTCAGCACCTATACTTCTTATACGGTATTAATTCAAGCCAATGATTGCTCGATTGAAAACCTGACGATAGAAAATACTTCCGGCAGGGTCGGGCAGGCCGTTGCCTTGCATACCGAGTGCGACAGACTGGTGGTGAAAAATTGCTCCATTTTGGGCAATCAGGATACTTTGTATCTGGCCAAAAGTGGTACGCGGAATTATTTTGAAAACTGCTATATCAACGGTACCACCGATTTTATTTTTGGTGCAGCAACGGCCTATTTTTATAATTGTACCATCGAAAGCCTAAGCAATTCATATATCACGGCAGCATCCACCATTCGGTTCGAGAAGTATGGATTTGTATTTGTGAACTGTGCGCTTACCGCCAAAGACAATACGGTAACCAAAGTTTTTCTGGGGCGTCCCTGGCGACCTTACGCACAAACCGTATTTATCAATACAACAATGGGAGCGCATATTGTAGACCAAGGATGGGATCCCTGGAAAGGGGACAAGAATTTTCCGGATAAAGAGAAAACGGTTTTTTATGCAGAATATGGCAGCAAAGGAGCAGCTGCAAAAAATAGTGCCAAAAGAGTTTCCTGGGCGCATCAATTGAAAAAATCCCAGCTTAAGAAATACGACTTGGTTAAAGTGTTGAACGGTTGGAATCCTAAAAAGTAGAAAATTATATTTAATTTAAAACTTATTTTAAAAACAATATTCCAGTCCCGGCTCTTTATTCGCCGTGGCGAAAGGGTTGGGGAGAGGAAAATAAAATAATATATTCATGAAAAAAGTATTTTTTAAGAGCTTGTTTTTGTCTTTGTTTTGTGTGGTGGCTGTAAAAGTTCAGGCGCAGACAAAGTCCTATTCCTGGGATAACTTACCGGTTATTATCGAGCCTGTGTTTAAAAAGGATACCATTACTATCGTCAAGTACGGGGCAAAACCGGACGGGGTTTCCTTGAATACCAAAGGCATAAACGAAGCTATTTCGGCTTGCAGTGCCAATGGCGGCGGCGTAGTGTTGATTCCGAATGGATTTTGGCTGACAGGTCCCATTAAGTTACAGAGCAATGTGAACCTGCATCTGGAGAAAAATGCGTTGTTGCTGTTTTCTAAAAATTTTGATGATTATAAAATTATAGAAGGCAATTACGAAGGCGTACCTTCAGCAAAGAATGAATCACCAATCATGGGAACCAATTTGCAGAATATTGCCATTACCGGAAAAGGAGTTATTGACGGTAATGGGGATGTGTGGCGGATGGTAGGACGCAATGCCTTGACAGAATCAGAATGGAAAGACAAAGTGGCCTCGGGGGGGATTGTTAGCGATGATGGAAAAATGTGGTATCCCTCAGAAAAAGCCAAAAAGGCCGATTTGGAAAAAAAGTCTCCCGTGTTAGGGCCTGGAGTTAAACTGGAAGATTTTGCTTCGATAAAAGATTTTTTACGACCGAATTTAATTGTACTTACGGGCTGTAAAAATGTGCTGCTGGAAGGCGTTACCTTTCAAAATTCTCCGGCTTGGAATGTGCATCCGTTGATGTGCGAAAATTTGACCTTGAGAGATCTGTTTATAAAAAATCCCGATTATGCCCGAAATGGTGATGGCGCCGATATAGAATCCTGCAAAAATGTATTGGTGGAAAACTGCATTTTTGATGTTGGGGATGATGCCATCTGCATTAAATCCGGAAAGGATGAAGAAGGCAGAAAAAGAGGTATGCCTACCGAAAATATGATTATCAGAAACAATTCGGTTTATAAAGGACACGGTGGTTTTGTGGTAGGCAGTGAAATGTCCGGAGGGGCAAGAAACATCTTTGTTTACGATTGCACTTTTATGGGAACCGATAAGGGAATTCGATTTAAAACCACCAGAGGCAGGGGTGGTATAGTTGAAAATATCTACATCAAGGACATCAATATGGTTGATATCGTTCATGAAGCGATTTACTTTGATATGTATTACTGGGTTAAACCGCCAAAAGAAAATGAAGTGGTCGAGGTTCCAAAAGTTACCGAAGCCACTCCAATATTCCGAAATATTTATATGGAGAATATTGTATGTAACGGTGCCCAAAAAGGGGTGTTTGTCCGGGGAATTCCAGAAATGCCAGTCAGTAATATTTACATGAAAAACCTTGTTTTGAATACGGATATTGGAGTTGAGATAAAAGACGCCAAAGGCATCTATTTGAAAAACTGTGATTTCAGAACCAAGAGCGGTAAAGAAATCATCTATATCGAAACCAGTCAGGACGTTTCTTTTGACGGGATAAAAAGCAATCAATCCGAAGGGACCTTGTTTAATGTCAATGGGGAGAGTTCCTCAAAGATTACGGTTAAGAACTCCAGTTTTTCTCCAAATTTAACCAAAGCCGTTTTTAATAACAAAGCCAGTTCGAAATCAATTAAATTCAATTAAATGAGCAAGATTAGTTCTAAAACAGTACTGCTATTTTTGTTTCTGATTCATTTTTCTGTTTTGAAAGCCCAAGAATTTATTCCGCTTTGGACCAAAGGGAAAATGCCAAATTCCAAAGGGCTTGTTTTGAAAGACAGCATCAATAATGAACGGTTAATGCAGGTTGCCACACCGGGCATACATGTATTTCTAACCTCGGTAAATGAAAATAAAGGAGCAGCGGTTTTGATTATTCCGGGTGGTGGTTACCATCATTTGTCGTATAATATCAGTGGGTATCAATTGGCAAAATGGTTCAATACCATAGGAATTAATGCTTTTGTACTGGATCATCGTCTGCCTATTTCGCCAGATGTGAAAGAAAGGGAAAAAGCGCCTTTGCAGGATGCCGAAAGAGCCATGCGCATCATCAGGGCCAATGCCGTAAAATGGGGGATAGACATTGAAAAAGTGGGAGCCATGGGCTGTTCGGCAGGAGGACATCTGGCCGCCAGTCTGGGAACCATCAAAGATGATTTTGCAGCGGTACAAGATGAGCTGGATAACTATTCTTTCAAACCTAATTTTCTTATTCTTGTTTCGCCGGTGATTGATATGGGATCTTTTGCGCATAAAGGCAGTCGTGAAAATCTTCTGGGAAAAAATCCGTCCAAAGAATGGGTGGCTAAATTTTCGTTACAAAATCAAGTGAGCGGGTATACACCGCCAACATTTATAGCCGATGCCTTTAATGACAGGGTGGTTTCACCAATGAACAGTTTGTTGTTTTACAATGCGTTATTTGAACATCATATTCCTTCTGCTTTGCATGTTTTTCCGCAAGGAGGGCACAGTATAGCGTTGCGGAATAATCCCGGTTCTACCGCTTTGTGGGTGGATTTATGTGAAAAATGGTTAATTGAAACCAATGTCATCAAAGAAATAAAGTAAAATGTCTATTTCAATTACGACAGAAACAGTCGATGAAGTTTGGAATAGATTACAGACAAAAAGATGCTGTGCTCTTGAAGACTACAACTCTTAAATATATAACCAAAAAAAACCAAAAAATGAAAAAACAAACACTACTGGCTTTATTGCTTGTTGTTACTTTAAGTGTAAAATCACAAAAAATTTCCTGGACCTACACGACCCAAACGGAAGGATGGGCTAAAGGGGCCAAATTAAATTTTAATTCAGCTGCTGATAAATCGGATATCCAAATCTATTCTGATGAAAAATTACAACAAATAGAAGGTTTTGGGGCTTGTTTTAATGAATTGGGCTGGGAGGCTTTGTTAAGTTTGCCTGAAACAGAAAAAAATAAAATTCTTAACGATTTGTTTTCCAAAGAGGGAGCCAACTTTACGTTATGCCGCATGCCATTAGGGTCAAATGACTATTCGTTGAGTTATTACTCCTATAATGACGTTGCCGAAGATTTTGAAATGAAAAATTTCAACATAGACAGAGATCGTTATATCTTGATTCCATATATAAAGGCCGCAAAAAAAATCAGCCCGGACTTAAAAATATGGGCTTCACCTTGGTCACCACCGGCATGGATGAAGGTAAACAACCATTATGCAATGGGGGCTTATAACAAAGAAAAAACAATTGATTCGGGAAGATTTATTCGAAATAATGCAACTGCCTTTAAAATGGAAGAGAGGTATTTAAGTTCTTATAGTCTTTATTTTTCTAAATTTGTTAAAGCATACAAAGAAGAGGGAATCGATATTTCGAGGGTAATGGTACAGAATGAACCGGTGTACCAACCGCAATGGCAAAGTTGTACCTGGAGACCGGATGATATGGCTTATTTTATCGGAAAGTTTCTGGGACCTCAATTCAAACAGGATTCTCTTAATACTGAAATCTGGCTGGGAACCGTAAACAGTTCTGATCCTAATTTTATGCGTACCATATTGAACAACAAAGAAGCAGCTTCTGTCATTAAGGGAATTGGGGTGCAATGGGATGCGAAAAATGCCATTCCGGCCATTCATCAGGAATACCCGGCTTATCCTATAATGCAGACAGAGTCTGAATGCGGGAATGGTGAAAATAACTGGAAATCGGCAGAGTATACCTGGTCATTAATCAACCATTATCTGAATAATGGGGCAAATAGCTATATGTATTGGAACATGGTGCTTGATAAATCAGGAATGAGTACTTGGGCATGGAAACAGAATATGTTGATTTCTATTGATAAAACAACTAAAGAGGTTAAATATAATCCGGAGTATTACCTGATGAAACATTTGAGTCATTCTGTTTTGCCTGGAGCTTATAGAGTAAAAACTTCAGGGGGGAAAGATCATTTGGCCTTCAAAAATCCGAATGGTGAAACGGTCTTGTTGTTTGTTAATACGGATGATACTGATAAGGATGTTAGTGTTTCAGTTTATGGTAAAAGTGTTAAAATAAAAATGAAAGGGAAATCGATTAATACTTTTGTGTTGAATGATAAATAAAAATAGTTTTAGATGTTTTCCATGTTAGGTTGGTTTTAACACTTGACATTGATATGTGAAGAACCGATTTTGATTAAATCAAAATCGGTTTTTTGTTGTGTGCCCAGCATGGGCGGTAACTCTAGGGTGGAAGTCCCGAACACGCCTTTACAGTGGGAAGTGTTAGCTAAATGCAAGGGTGTCCATTGTGAGGTGGAATCTGAAGGAA
>JAKFBW010000021.1:0-14533 GCA_036676965.1 Flavobacterium sp.
AAGTTGTTTTCGAAAGAAGGTTTGAAAGATTTGTTTCAGGTTTCAAGTTTCAAGTTAGAAGAAATCTCAGATAATTCGAAACGTATTTTTGCGCTACAGGAAGAATATATTAAAACCATCGATTCGGTAATTGCTTTTTTGCAAGGAAAAAATCCAACCTTGGCTTTACAGATTTGTCAGGAAGATTATTTGCCAGAGGCCTCCCGTTTTGCACAATTGGAAGAACTCGATTGGGCTTTTGGTACGATGGGAACACAGGATAAAGCCAAGCATTTGGCTACTTTGTACCTCGAAGATATCTCCGATTTTATCGTTGAATGTGTCGATGCCAATTTTGGTTTCAGCCGTTATGCCGAACGTTTGGGACGCAGTGCCAATTCTTTTGATGAATTGTACGAAGCCTTACAACAAGAATCCACTTATATTGATACGATTTTGCTTTCGATTCTGAAAGAACGAATTGAAACGATTCAGCCTACTTTATTTTTGATTTCTGTTCCGTTTCCTGGAAATTTATACTCGGCTTTTCGATGTGCACAATGGGTGAAACAACATCATTCCAACATCAAAATTTCGATGGGTGGCGGTTTTCCCAATACCGAATTGCGTTCCCTGTCGGACGCACGGGTTTTTGAGTTTTTCGATTATATTACCTTGGATGATGGGGAAATGCCGATAGAGTTACTCTGTAATTTGGTTTCGAATTCCCCTCCTTTGGAGGGGTTAGGGGAGGTTAAAAGAACTTTCCTCTTAGAAAACGGAAAAGTCGTTTATAAAAATAATTCCACTAAGCCTGATTACAAACAATCCCAGGTCGGTACACCGGATTATTCGGATTTGTTGTTGGATAAATACATTTCGGTAATCGAAATCGTGAATCCGATGCACCGCATGTGGAGCGACGGGCGTTGGAATAAACTCACCATGGCACATGGTTGTTATTGGGGGAAATGTACGTTTTGTGATATTTCTTTGGATTATATCAAAGTATACGAACCTGTTGCTGCCAGTTTGTTGTGTGACCGAATGGAAGAGATGATTGCGCAAACGGGAGAAAATGGTTTTCATTTTGTAGATGAAGCCGCACCACCGGCTCTGATGCGCGCTTTGGCTCTCGAAATCCTTAGAAGAAAACTTTCGGTAACCTGGTGGACTAACATTCGGTTCGAAAAAAGTTTTTCACAGGATTTATGCTTGCTCTTAAAAGCTTCCGGTTGTATCGCTGTTTCCGGTGGACTCGAAGTGGCTTCGGACCGATTGTTAAAATTGATAGATAAAGGCGTAACGGTGGAACAGGTCGCCAAAGTGACCCGGAATTTTACCGAAGCCGGGGTTATGGTACATGCATATTTGATGTATGGGTATCCTACCCAAACGGTTCAGGAAACGGTAGACAGTCTCGAAATGGTGCGCCAACTGTTTGAAGCGGGCATTTTACAATCGGGGTTTTGGCACCAGTTTGCCATGACGGCGCATAGTCCCGTGGGTATGTATCCGGAGAAATTCGGGGTTGTTCCAATTATTAGCCCCTCCTTTGGAGGGGTTGGGGAGGTTTTCGCCAATAATGATATCAATTATACTGATTCAACAGGAATCGATCATGACAAATTCAGTTTCGGACTCAAGAAATCCCTGTTCAATTTTATGCACGGCATCTGTTTTGACTATGAATTGCAGGATTGGTTTGAGTTTAAAATTCCGAAGACCAAAATAGCTCCCGATTTTATTTTTGATGCTTTGCAAGACGACGACAATTTGAATGTCAAACCTACCGCCAAAATCGTCTGGCTGGGAGGAAAACCATCTGTTGAATATTTTACCAAAACCAAGAAAGGGAATTCCTGGGAAATGATGCGATTGACCTTTCATGATAAGAAGGAAAGTTTTTCTATTCAAACCGATAAACAAGAAGGGGAGTGGCTTGTGGAGATGCTTGAAAAAATTTCAATATCAATGTCAAAAATCAATACGTTTATTGAAATAAAAACTGATTTTGAAAGTCATTTTGAAGACTTTGAATTGTTTTGGTATTCTAAACCGATTACTACACTAAGGACATTTGGATTGTTAACCATATAAAATTAAATGGGAATTCAACTGTTTGTTGAAATTTATTTTTCTTTTTATCGGTAATTTAACATTTTGTTTAGAAGAATTTTATAGTTAAAGATCCTATTGTGAATTATTTATTTTAAATTTGACAGTATTATTTTACTATTTTATTAACCGAAACAAATGATAAAAAAGACTTATCCCAAAATATTACTGTTGATAATTTCATCCAGTGTTTTTTTTGTTTTCCTGTATTTTTCACTCTATTATTATACGAACCAAGTTGAAAAACAAGTATATAAAACTTCTGGTGAACAGTTTGGTAATGAAGTGGTAAAATTATTGGATTTAGATTCTAAACCCATTTCCGTAGCTATTATTAATGATACCAATTGGGATGAATTTGTAGCTTTTTTTAAAACAAAAGATGCAAACTGGTATAACGAAACCATAGGGAATGAGATAAATGTATATAGGGCGGACTATATGGGGGTTTATGATATTAACCACAAATATATTATGAATATTGCCTCTTATAAAATAGGGGTAAAAGATTTTATACCTTCACAAGCAATTGCTAAGTTAAGTAAATCAAGACTCATTAAGTTTTACATGAGAATTCCGACTGGAATAGTGGAAGTTTTCGGTGCTTCTGTACATCCATCCGATGACCCGTTAAAATACAAAACAGAACCTTCAGGATATTTTTTTGTTGCCCGAGTTTTGGATAATTCTTTTGTTAATGATTTAAAAGAGTTAACCAGTTCAAATGTCCTTTTCGTAAAGAATGGTATAGAAAATGAGATAGGGAATCATAAAATTCATACAACAATTGATTTAAAAGATTATCAAAATAAAGTGGTTTCAAGGTTGCTGTTTGTCAGGAATTTTGATGTTTATTTTGATAACACGATGAATATTCTATATATCATAATTGCTTTTTTTATTTTCAATTTGGTATTTAGTTTGATATTTGCCGGAAAATTAGTATATTACCCTCTAAGTTTAATTACCAGAATCCTTAAAACAGGAAATCCGAAAGCTATTCAGAAATTGAAGGTTACCACCGGAGAATTCCGATTGATCGGGAATCTTTTTGAAGAAAATATAAATCAGAAAAAAGAATTAGTAAACGCTAAATTAAAAGCAGAAGAAAGCGATAAACTAAAATCCTCATTCTTGGCCAATTTATCCCATGAGATCAGGACTCCTATGAATGCCATTCTTGGATTTACGGAGTTAATGACAAATAATGATTTGAGTAAAAAAGAAAGATTCGACTATTTAAATATTATCGACAAAAGCGGAAGAAATTTAGTTGCTATTATTGATGACCTTATTGAAATGTCAAAAATTGATTCGCATCAGGTTAAACCAAATTATTCCAGTGTAAATTTAGAATCCTGCATAAAAGAATTATACGCAACGATAAAAATTACGATTAATAAATCAAAAAACATTCATTTTCATATTATTAAAAATGGTAATCCGGCTAATTATAATATCATTACCGATGAAACCAAAATAAAGCAAGTCATCATCAACCTGGTTACTAATGCGATTAAATTTACTGACGAAGGGTACGTTGGTTTTGGGTATGAAATTGATCATGAAAATGAAATAATTAAATTTACCGTTAAAGACACCGGTGTTGGGATTGATAAAAAAAACCATAAATATATTTTCGACCGATTCAAGAGAGTTGAAGGGGAATCGGCAATCAAAGTAGGGGGATTAGGTTTGGGATTAGCCATTTCTAAAGCTTATGTTGAAATGATGGGAGGAACAGTTGAGTTGGAGTCTAAGGCAAATATAGGTTCGATTTTTTCATTCTCCATTCCGTTGGTCTATGATACTTCACTTTCAGAAGTAATATATCCGAAGGAAAATATTGAAGCTCTTGTTAAGGAAGAGTCGGGCACTATTTTAATTGCCGAGGATGATAATATTAATTATTTATTGTTTCAAAAAATCATGAAAAATAAGAATTATGAAATCATCAGAGCGGTTAATGGGGAAGAAGCTGTGTATATGAGTATTCATAATTCGAAAATAGATATAGTACTGATGGATATCAAAATGCCAATAATGAATGGGTATGAGGCATTAGAATTAATTAAAAAGGAACGACCGGAATTACCAATTGTCGCGCAGACAGCTTATTCTTCATCTGAAGATAAAGAAAAAATGAAAGCGGCCGGTTTTTTTGATTCTGTTTCGAAACCCATCAATAGAGAAATTTTGTTTAAAATTATAGGGAAGGCTTTAAAAGTAACTAATGAAAGTAAATTAGACAGAAGGGCTTAGTTGTTATAAATAATTTTCTTTTGCACCTTTAAAACCCATAATTCATTTTACCTTTGCAAAATGAATAAGAAACACCATTCCAATAATATACTGCTGAATTTAGGTATTGATACGCTAAATGAAATGCAGGAAGTTGCACAAGATGCCATCCTAAATGATAATAATGTTCTATTATTGTCGCCAACCGGTTCTGGAAAAACAATCGCTTTTTTATTACCGGTTTTAGAAATGTTGCAGCCCGAAATCTTGTCTGTACAATGTGTAATTCTGGTTCCATCAAGAGAATTGGGTTTGCAAATTGAACAGGTTTGGAAAAAAATGGGAACCCAATATAAGGTTAATGTCTGTTATGGTGGGCATTCCATAGATACCGAAATAAAGAATTTAAGTAATTCGCCCGCAGTATTAATTGGAACACCGGGGCGAATTGCAGATCATATCGATCGGGGGACTTTTCGCATCGATAAAGTACAAACTTTGATTTTGGATGAATTTGATAAATCCTTGCAATTGGGCTTTCATGAGCAAATGTCTTTTATCATCGGGAAATTGACCAAACTCAACAAACGTGTTTTGGTTTCGGCCACTTCTGATATTGAGATTCCAAAATATACCAGAGTCGTAAATCCTACTATTTTAGATTTTATTCCGGAGCAAAAAGAAGAGACCAATCTTGCGATGAAATTGGTTGTTTCTGCTGAAAAAGACAAAATGGGGAGTTTGTTTCAGCTTCTTTGTTCCTTAAAATCAGAATCGGCTATCGTTTTTTGTAATCACCGTGATGCCGCCGAACGCATCAGCGATACATTGAATGAAAAGGGAATTTACGCTACCTATTATCATGGAGGAATGGATCAGGACGAACGGGAGCGGGCTTTGATTCAGTTTCGTAACGGAAGTATGAGTTATTTGATTACGACAGATTTAGCCGCCCGTGGTTTGGATATTCCCGAGATGAACCATGTTATTCATTATCATTTGCCGTCTAAAGAAGACGAATTCACGCATAGAAACGGACGAACGGCCCGTATGCTTGCGTCGGGAACGGCCTACATCATTGCACACGAAAGCGAGAAAAAATTAGATTATATTGATTACAATATGTCTGTTTTTGATGTTGAAAAATCAGCTTCATTGCCTAAACCACCCCAATTTCAAACAATTTATATAAGCGGGGGAAAGAAAAATAAATTAAACAAAATTGACATTGTTGGTTTCTTTTCCCAAAAGGGGAAATTAGAAAAAGGCGATTTAGGATTAATCGAAGTGAAAGATTTTGTCTCTTTTGCTGCGGTAAAATTCAACAAGGTAAAAGTCTTGCTTCAAAATGTAAAAGACGAAAAAATGAAAGGGAAGAAGTTTAAAATTGAAGTCGCCAGAAACGTGATTAAGAAGGAAGAAGAAGAGAAGTAGTTTTCCTTTTTTTAGAAACTTTAAAAAACGAATAAATCTCTTATTTATTCGTTTTCATCCATATTTTCATTAAATGTGGAAGGCAACATTTTTGGAATGAACTTAATTAAAATAGGCAATAACAAACTTCCTCCTGGCAATAAAAAGATGGTCAGTGAAGGTATGGTTTTGCAAATGTCCAATAGTTGTTTTTTAACTTTTTTCTTTTCTTTAGCATCCAAATCCCTGGTGGTAGAAACTGCCAATAATACCATCAATTCCTTACTTTGAATAATCTCTTTGACCAGGCGATTTTTATTTCGTGTTATTAAAGTAACAACACTTTGGGTCGTTTGATCATAAAAATGCTTTACCGGATTCGAATAATTAAAGTAAGGAATGTTTTTCTTGTGTAAGCTAATGAACTCGTCCGTGTCTTTGATGCTGTCCATGACAAAGTCATCAGAAACAGAAACGATTTCGGCCAGTTTATATAAAAAATAAGCCTCTTCATTTTCAATTTTTCCATCGCTCCATAAGGCCATACCGGCCATATCAATCAAATAATAGCGTTCTAATTCTGATTTGAAAAAACTCAAATTAAGCTGTTCTAAATTTTGAACATTTACATTCGAAAATTTACTGTAACGAACCGAGGCTTCAAAAAGCTTAATCAATAAATCATCGTATTTCGATTTATTGGTTTTGGTTTTCAAGGCAAGAGAAACAATGCTGATAATGGCTTCTTCTATTTTTTTTAAATATTTTTCAGGAATGGCTCCGTGTAGTAAATATTGTCGAAAAGCCAAAACATCTACAAAAAGCAAGGCATTGGTTACGATGTGTGAAAAATTTTTACTGATAATATCAATATTGGTTTGCACCCGGTCATCAATAATTTTTTCTAAACTTAGCGAAGGCGCACCATTGGGGAGCACTTTTTTTAATAAATTAAATCCTTGCGGATTCATCTCATTATAAAAAGCGATGGTTTGGGAAATAAAATGTTCCGGATGGTTTTCCTGGGTGGTCAGTTTATAAATAGTATAGAGCGTATTTAATAAAGCGACTTTCGGAATCTCATTGTGTACCCAACCTTTGGTATCGATTGGGGAAGCGGTTTCAAATGAAACAATATGACCGTATATAAAACCTGTTTTTCTGACACCGTAATAAAACAAATCCGGATTCAAAGGAATGGTTTGTTCCATGAATTTCTGGGTCAGGAAAAATTTGTCTATCCAACCAGATGCTGAAGGGTTAATCATAGTTTAATTTTGAAACTGCAAAGCTATGTTTTTTTATGGGTTTGTTATTAAATTAAAATTAAATAACCATCTCATTTTGTGAAATAAGATGGTTATTAGAATAGAATAATTTATTTTATGATGGCAGAGCAAGCGACTCTGGCTCCTGCATTCCCTGCGGGTTGCGAGGTGAAATCATCAGTTCCCTGATGTACAATCAATCCTTTTTCCAGAATATCCTTGGTTTGGTCTCCACAGCCAATACACCATTCGTCAGTGGTCAATGTGATGGTTCCATTTCCTTTTTCATCAGCGGTAAAATTACCGATATCGCCTTTGTGATATTCACCAACGCCCCATTTTCCATGTTTTTTGAATGTTGGATTCCAATGTCCTCCCGCTGAGCTTCCGTCAGCAGCACTACAATCTGATTTTTCATGAATGTGTATGGCATGTGCGCCCGGTGTTAATCCTGCTATTTTGGCAACAAAAGTTACTTTTCCATTTTTTTCAACAAACGACGCTGTTCCGGTAACACTACTGTTACTTTTGGACTCAAAAGCGATATTTAGTTTTTTTGAATCATCTGAATTAGCTGTTGTTTTGCACCCAATGATTACCACCAGAATTACCCCTATGGAGACGATTATTTTCTTCATAATTTTTGATTTAATTTATTTCATAAAGTTAGTTAATTATTTGTAAAAGAGAAAAAAAACACTGAAGTGTTATAAAAATAGTACGGTATTTGATAATTATTAATTTATAATAGTTTACTCTTTGTGAATTGAATTAATTCTTAAATTAGGTATGTTTTTTATTTTAAATAATTATAATTCAATTTGTTAGTTGGATAATGTTTGATATCGTAAAAAATAAATTCTGAATTCAGAAATAGTTCTATTTAGAAAAATAAATAAAATATGCGTTATGAAGACAAAAACAGCAATGGTAGTATTTTTTCTTTCGATGATTTTTACTGCGGGTTATGCTCAGGAAAAAAGTAGAAAAGAATTGAGGCAAGAGCGTAAAATAGAGAAAGAAAAAGAGATAAAGGCATTGATTGATGCCAAAGAGTTCGTATTTATCGGAAATTCGGCTTTGCCCCAAGGATTTAGAACGATAGATTTGACCACGAATCAGAATTTTGTGGAATTTAAAAAAGATACGATTAAGAGCGAAATGCCGTTTTTTGGCAGAGGTTTTAGTAATATTGGATATGGAAATGATGGAGGATTACATTTCAAGGGAAGTCCAAAAGAATACAGTTTCGAGAAAAATAAAAAAGGCTACCATATAAAAGCGGTAGTGAAAGGTATGAATGATGAATACCGATTGTTTCTTTCCGTTGCTTCTGAAGGGAGCGCTATGCTTACCATAAATTCGAATAACCGAAGTACTATTTCTTATAATGGAGATATACGGCCGTTGGAGAAAAAAGAGGCTAAGAAGTAATATTTAGCGATGTATTTAACAGAAAAACCGCTGCTGTTGGTTGAAACAGCAGCGGTTTTTTTAGTAATTATTGTTAGCGAAAAATTAGAAACAATATTCGTTTTTTGAAACTATTTTTGCCGCGATGGTCTCTCTTAAATCTACAATGTTTGGCATGTTGGTATATTTAGTAAAACGGCGTAAGCCCATTAAAAGCATGCGTTGTTCGTCACCTTGGGCAAAGGAAATAATACTTTCTTTCCCTTTTTGGGTAATGATGTCCACCGCTTTGTATAAATACAGTTTGGCCATGGCAATTTGTTCTTTTACGTTGTCAGCTCCTTCTTTTTTGGCTAATTTTTCTGTTCGTAGAAGGGTACTTTCGGCCATATAAATTTCGATTAAAATGTCGGCGGCGGCAATCAATAATTGTTGGTGCGCATCTAAATCAGGGCCATATTTTTGTACTGCACCTCCGGTCACCATTAAGAAGGCTTTTTTTAGTTTGTTGATCATTTCCTTTTCTTCCGAAAATAATTCAGAATAATCCGGAGTGTCAAAGGATGGAATACCCATCAATTCTTCTGAAACTTTTGTGGCAGGACCCAATAAATCAACATGGCCTTTCATGGCTTTTTTGATTAGCATTCCTACCGAAAGCATTCTATTGATTTCGTTTGTCCCTTCGTAAATACGTGCAATTCGGGCATCTCTCCAGGCACTTTCCATCGGGGTATCTTCTGAAAATCCCATTCCGCCAAGGATTTGGATTCCTTCATCAGAACAATTTTGAATATCTTCGGAAACAGCGACTTTTAAGATGGAACATTCGATGGCATATTCTTCAATTCCTTTTAATTCTGATTCCTGATGTGATGCACCATCAGTTTCTCTGATTTTTATTCGGTCTTCAATGTCTTTTGCTGCTCTATAGGTAGCACTTTGTCCGGCATAGCAGGAGGCTGCCATTTCTGCCAATTTGTAACGGATAGCTCCGAATTGCGAAATCGGGGTGTTGAATTGAATTCTTTCGTTGGCGTATTTTGTGGCATTGGTAATCACTCTACGTTGTGCGTCAAGACAGGCAGCGGCCAGTTTGATACGACCTACGTTTAAGGCATTCATGGCGATTTTAAATCCGTTTCCTCTTTCGGAAAGCATGTTCTCCACCGGTACTTTGGTATCCGTGAAGAAAACTTGTCGGGTAGAGGAGGCGCGAATCCCCAATTTGTGTTCTTCTTCATTGGTGGAGATTCCGTTATTTGGGTCATTTTCCACAATAAAACCGGTAATGTTTTTGTCATTCTCAATTCGGGCAAAAACAATAAACAGGCTGCAGAATCCGGCATTGGTAATCCACATTTTTTGTCCGGTAATTTTATAATGCGTTCCGTCTTCAGATAAAACCGCTTTTGTTTTTCCCGAATTGGCATCACTTCCCGCGCCCGGTTCGGTTAAGCAATAGGCTCCAAACCATTCACCGGAGGCTAATTTGGGAACGTATTTTTGTTTTTGTTCTTCTGTTCCGTATAAGGTGATTGGCAGGGTTCCAATTCCGGTGTGCGCTCCAAAGGCAGAGGAAAATGATCCCGTTGCACCCGAAATATAATCACAAACCAGAACGGTATTTACAAATCCCATTCCCATTCCGCCATAAGCTTCAGGAACCGAAATACCGAGTAGTCCCAGTTCAGCAGCCTTGCGCATGCATTCTACGGTAAAGGCAAAATCTCTGTGTTCAAACCGGTCTTTATTAGGCCAGATTTCTTTATCTACAAATTCTTTTACCGAGTCACGCATCATGATTTGTTCCTCATTAAAATCTTCCGGAGTGAAGACATCTTCACATTTTGTTTCTTTTACGATGAATTGACCACCTCTTGTTTTGTCGCTCATAATATTCCCCCTAACCCCCGCCGAGGCGGGGGAATTCCTACTAGGGGTAAGTAGGGTTTTAGATTTATACAATATTATTATTTTCACGAGAGTTCCCCTTTGGGAGCTAGGGGGATTTATAACAATTCAAAAATCCCCGCCGTTCCTTGTCCGGTTCCTACACACATTGTGACCATGCCATATTTATTTCCGCGTCGTTTCATTTCGTCAAATAATTGAATCGATAATTTGGCTCCGGTGCAACCCAGCGGATGCCCTAAGGCGATGGCTCCTCCATTTACATTAACGATATCCGGATTGATATCCAATTCACGAATGACGGCCAATGATTGCGAAGCAAAGGCTTCGTTCAGTTCGATTAAGTCAATGTCTTTCAGTTGTAATCCGGCTTGTTTTATGGCTTTCGGAATGGCTTTTACGGGACCTATACCCATGAGACGGGGTTCTACTCCGGCAGAGGCCAGACTGACTAATCGAGCAATAGGTTCCAATTTTAATTCTTTTACCAGTTCTTCGGACATGATAAGAACAAAAGCGGCTCCGTCGCTCATTTGGGAAGAGTTACCCGCAGTAACACAACCTCCGGCGGCAAAAACGGGTTTTAAACCGGCCAGGGCTTCTTTGGACGTTCCTGCTCTTGGTCCCTCATCTTTATTTACTATGTAAGATTTGGTTTCTTTTTTACCATTTTCATTGACAAAAGTCTGTCCGACTGTAATCGGGACAATTTGTTGGTCAAATTTACCTTCAGCTTGTGCGATTAGGGCTTTCCGATGTGAGTTAAAAGCAAATTCATCTTGGTCTTCCCGTGAAACATTATATTTTTGAGCCACGGCTTCGGCTGTTAATCCCATTCCCCAATAGTAATCTTCGTGTCCTTCTTTTGCGACAGCGTAATCGGGGGTTGGTTTGTAACCGCCCATCGGAATAAAACTCATGCTTTCGGCACCACCGGCAATAATACAATCGGCCATTCCGGATTGGATTTTAGCAGTGGCGATTCCGATAGTTTCCAGTCCGGAGGCACAATACCTGTTCACGGTAACACCCGGGACATCTTCGACTTTTAGTCCCATCAACGAAATTAACCGTCCCATGTTGAGTCCTTGCTCGGCTTCGGGCATGGCATTTCCTACCATGACATCGTCGATGCGTTTTTTGTCGAAATCCGGTAATTCATTCATCATAAACTGAATGGTTTCTGCCGCCAGTTCATCAGGACGTTTGAAACGGAACAGGCCTTTGGGGGCTTTCCCCACGGCGGTTCGGTATGCTTTTACGATATAGGCTGTTTTCATAATTTTTAATTATTTTGATATTTTACAGGTCGCTCCTATGGAGCTAAATTGACATTAAAATTATATTTTCTATGAACAGTTGACCTCTACGAGATCCAAAATCAAATACGGATTACCATACTATTTTATTACTATTTGCCTCGTAGAGGCACGCTGTTTGTAGCATTTAAATGCGTATTGGTTAGGGAGCTCCGTAGGAGCGACCTGTTTGTTATTCAATCCATTCAAACAAATATTTTTCATCATATTCGATTTCAAATTTTTCTAAAAACGCAAGATATTCTTCTTTGAATGTTTGTTTTTTATGATGTCCTTCTTGATTTAGAATGTATTTTATCACATTATCGAGATGACTTTTTGAATACGAGAATGCTCCATATCCTTCCTGCCAATTAAATTTTCCGTTAATCCATTTACTGTCATTAATAAATTTTGATGAACCTGCTTTTATGTCTCTTACCAAATCTGATATCGCAATGTTTGGTTTCATTCCAACCAAAATATGGACGTGGTCTGGCATTGCAAAAATGGCTAATAGCTTTTGTTCTTTATTTGAAACAATACCTGTAATAAATTTATGCAATTCTTCACGGTTTTCTTTTTTAATCAGGTTCTCTCTTCCTTTTACTGCAAAAACAATTTGAATATAAATTTGTGAATAGGTATTTGCCATAAATTTGTTTTTATGCAGGTCGCTCCTAAGGAGCTAAAACCAATTTCATATTATCTTTCTACAAACAGCTGACCTCTACGAGGTCTTTGATTGTTTTAGGAAAATAGATTGTTATTTTGTCTTAAATCTATATTCTATTCTTTTTGTTCTATTTTCTAATTTCTCAATGGTTTTCCTTTGGTTAACATAAACTGAATTCTTTCCAATGTTTTTCTTTCGGTGCACAATGACAGGAAAGCTTCCCGTTCTAAATCCAAAAGATATTGTTCAGAGACTAAAGTAGATTCGGATAAATCACCACCAGCCATTACGTAGGCCAGTTTGTTGGCGATTTTCTTGTCGTGTTCCGAGATGTATTTTCCGGCTACCATTTGGTCCGTTCCTACCAGGAACATTCCTAAGGCTTGTTTTCCCAACACTTTTATATCGTTTCTGCGAATAGGTTGTGTGTAACCGGCTTCGGCCATTACTAGCGCATGTTTTTTAGCTTCGGCGATTTGGCGGTCTTTGTTGACTACAATGATGTCTTTTCCATGTTGTAGAAGTCCGGTATCAAAAGCATCATGAGCTGATGTGGATACCTTGGCCATAGCCACAGTCAGGAAATATTCCTGTAAAACATTCAGTTCCACATCATTTTTTCGGAATAAATCGGCCGCTCTCAGGGTCATTTCTTTCGTCCCTCCACCACCGGGAATTACGCCAACGCCAAATTCCACCAATCCCATGTAGGTCTCGGCTGCGGCTACCACTTTGTCGGCATGCAAACTCATTTCGCAACCACCGCCAAATGTCATTCCGTGAGGCGCCACAATTACGGGAATTCCGGAGTAGCGCACACGCATCATGGTATCCTGGAACATTTTGATGGCCATATTAAGTTCGTCATATTCCTGTTCGACAGCCATCATGAAAATCATCGCTAAATTGGCACCAACAGAGAAATTGGCCGCCTGGTTTCCGATAACCAAACCTTGGTATTCCTTTTCGGCTAAATCAATGGCTTTGTTGATGGCCTGTAACACATCACCTCCAATGGTATTCATTTTAGACTGGAATTCTACATTCAAAATTCCGTCACCTAAATCCTGAACAATGGCTCCGCTATTACTCCATACTTTTTTGCTATTGCGAATGTTATCCAGAATGATAAAGGCATCCTGACCGGGAACTTTAGATTGTGATTTTATTGGAATATCATAAAAATAAGTAGCTCCTTCTTTTACCATATAAAAATTGGAACTTCCGGAAGCCAACATTTCATTGACCCAAGCAGCAGGTTCCAGACCTTCGGCTTTCATGATTTCGATTCCTTTTGCCACACCAATGGCATCCCAAATTTCAAATGGTCCGTTTTCCCATCCAAAACCGGCTTTCATGGCATCATCAATTTTGTATAATTCATCTGAAATCTCAGGAATTCTGTTTGAAACATAAGCGAACAGGCCGGCAAAACTTCGTCGGTAAAATTCACCCGCTTTGTCTGTTCCTTTTACCAAAACCTTGAAACGATCAATCGGTTTGTCGATAGTTTTGGTTAGTTCCAGTGTTGCAAAAGACGCTTTTTTTGCCGGACGGTATGCTAAAGTCTCTAAGTCTAATGAAAGAATGTCCTGGTCTACTTTTTTATAAAATCCCTGTCCTGTTTTGCTTCCAAACCATTTGTTTTCGATCATTTTATGGACGAAATCCGGCAATTTAAACAACTCGTGCTGTTCGTCATTCGGACAGTTTTCGTAAATGCCGTTGGCAACGTGAACCAAAGTGTCCAATCCCACCACATCAACGGTTCTAAACGTAGCCGATTTGGGACGGCCAATCACAGGGCCGGTCAATTTATCGACCTCTTCAATGGTTAATCCCATTGTTGCGACTAAATGAAACAAACTCTGAATGCCGTAAATTCCGATCCGGTTTCCAATGAATGCCGGAGTGTCTTTGGCTACGACCGAAGTTTTGCCTAAAAATTTAGAACCGTATTCGGTAAGAAAATCCAAAACCTCAGAAGATGTTTTTGGACCCGGAATAATTTCAAATAGTTTTAAATAACGCGCTGGATTAAAAAAGTGGGTACCACAAAAATGCTCCTGAAAATCTTCCGAACGGCCTTCACTCATAAAATGAATCGGAATTCCAGAAGTATTGGATGTGACTAAGGTTCCCGGAGTCCTGAATTTTTCGATTTGGTCGAAAACCAATTTTTTGATATCCAAACGTTCTACCACCACTTCTAT
>JAKFBW010000022.1:0-6239 GCA_036676965.1 Flavobacterium sp.
ATTCGTAGGCATTGGCAATTTTCAACGCTTCGATGATTTCATTATCAGTGGCATCTTCTTTTCCTAATGAAATATTTGCCTTTATGGTGTCATTAAATAAAATACTGTCTTGGGTTACCAATCCCATTAAATCACGAAGAGAATGGATATTTATGTCTTTGATGTCAATTTCATCGATACAAATTGTTCCCTCATTAACATCATAAAAACGGGTCAATAAATTGGCAATTGTACTTTTTCCACTCCCGGATTGTCCAACAAGAGCTACTGTTTGCCCTTTTTTTACTTCAAGTGAAAAGTCTTTTAGCACAGGTTCATCTTCGTATTTAAAGTTGATGTTTTTGATTGTTATATTAGAATCAAAAGTGTTTTTGTCAACCGCATTTTCTTTTGAAGTGATTTCGTTTTTGACTTCTAAAACTTCAAAAACCCGTTCTGCAGCGGCTAACCCATTTTTTACGGAATATGAAGCTTTAGAAATAGCTTTGGCAGGCGTAAGAATATTGAAAGCTAAAGTCAGATACACGATAAAAGCGGAACCTTCAAGTGTTTTATCGACTAATACTAAAATTCCCCCATAAAAAAGTAAGATGGCAATTGTTGTAACTCCTAAAAATTCGCTTAAGGGTGTTGCTAAATTATTTTTGCGCCCTATACTGTTTGATAAATTCAATAATCGGGTTACCGAATCGTTAAATCTGCCTTTGAAATTAGTTTCGGCATTATAACTTTTAATCACTTTTAAACCACCCAAAGTTTCATCTACAATTGAAATCAAAAAGCCACTTTCTTTTTGTGCCTGTAATGATTTTGCTCTCAAATTTTTGGCGACTTTTGAAATAATCCATCCAGAAATAGGCATGAAAATCAGAACAAATAAAGTGAGTTTTTTACTTAAAATAAACATGGTTACAAATGCAAAAATAATAGTCAGAGGTTCTTTTACAACCAGTTCTAATATAGAGAAAAAGGAGTTTTGAACTTCATTGACGTCACCTAGCATACGTGCCATAATATCTCCTTTTCTTTTTTCGGAATAATAGGAGATAGGTAATTCTACGATTTTATCATACATTGATTTTCTCAAATCCCTTAATACACCATTTTTTAAATGCATGATATGGTGTGAAGCCAAATAATTGAATAAGTTTTTGAATAAAAACGTAATGATTACCATTAAAACAACAAACAAAAGAACTACTTGAATGTTGTTTTCCTTTGATAATGCTGAAATTTTATAATAAAAAAAATCAGAACTAAAATCCTTTAAATTTCCTATTCCCGTATATACCGGTTCTTTTAGTATTATTTTGGTTTTGCCAAATAAAACTTCAAGCACTGGAAAAAGTGTTAACATGGAAATAGTGCTAAACAAAGCATACAAAATGTTGTATACTACATTCCAGATAATATGTGACTTATAAGGTTTTGTATAAGGAATTAGTTTTAATAAGCTTTTGTCCATTAGTTCAATTGCATTGCAATAATAATATTTTTTATTTTTTCATTCAAAGTGCTTTCCACTTCTTTAAAATTGTCAACCGAATCCAATTCCGTTTTTACACTGATGTAGAATTTTATTTTAGGTTCTGTTCCACTTGGTCTGGCGCAAATTTTAGAACCGTCTTCGGTATAGTAAATCAATACATCAGCTTTTGGCATCACCATGATTTCTTCTTCGTTGGTCAGTAAATTCAAGGCAACGGAGGATTTGTAATCTTCTATCATAACCACTCGTTGTCCGTTGATTTCTTTCAGAGGATTTTCTCTTAAATTGACCATCATTTGGTTGATTTCAGCCAAACCATCCATTCCTTTTTTGGTAAGGGAAATCAAGTGCTCTTTATAGAATCCGAAATCTACATAATGTTGCAATAATTCTTTGTATACGGAACTTCCTTTGGCTTTGGCCTGGGCGGCTACTTCACAAATCAATAACGTAGCGGCAACAGCATCTTTATCGCGCACAGCATCGCCTACCATGTATCCGAAACTTTCTTCACCACCACCAATGAATTGCAGTTCAGGAAAGTCTTTGATCATTTTGGCAATCCATTTAAATCCGGTCAAGCCGCTTTTGTATTGTACGTCGTAGGCGGTAGCCAATTCCATAATCATCGGAGTGGAAACGATGGTGGACCCTACAAATTGTTTTCCGTTGAGTTTACCTGCTTTTTTCCATTGTTCCAATAAAAAGGCAGTCATCAAAATCATGGATTGATTTCCGTTTAACAAAGTCATCTGGCCTTCGTTATTTCGAACGGCTACGCCCAAACGGTCACAGTCAGGGTCGGTACCAATGACAATGTCAGCATTCGTTTTATCGGCTAGTGCCAATGCCATGGTTAAGGCTTCCGGTTCTTCCGGATTCGGAGATTTTACCGTTGGGAAATCACCATTTGGGATTCTTTGTTCTTCTACGAAATGTACATTTTTGTATCCTGCTTGCGCCAAGGTGTCCGGTACAACAGTAATAGATGTTCCGTGTAAAGAAGTAAAAACAATGTTTAGGTTGTCTTTCGCTTCAGCAGGAGTGTTGAAACTTGCGTTTTCAACAGAAGATTTGACGAAAGCCTGATCTACTTCGGTGTCGATGTAGTGAATCAAATCTTCATTGGCTTCAAATTTTATCTGATCGTATTTTAAATTTTCGATAACATTGATAATCTCTCCATCTTGGGGAGGAACGATTTGCCCGCCATCTTCCCAGTATACTTTGTATCCGTTATATTCCGGAGGATTGTGTGAAGCGGTAAGTACAATTCCACATTGGCATTTTAAATATTTAAGGGCAAACGATAATTCAGGAGTAGGTCTAAGACTTGAAAAAAGATAAACCTCTATTCCGTTAGCTGAAAAAACATCGGCTACCGTTTTTGCCAAAGTATCACTGTTATGACGGCAATCATAAGCGATAACCGCTTTTATAGGCTGGTTAGGGAAAGTTTGGCGTAAATAATCGGAAAGGCCTTGAGTGCTTTTACCTAGTGTGTATTTGTTGATGCGATTGTTCCCAACGCCCATTATACCTCGCATACCACCGGTACCAAATTCAAGATTTTTATAAAAACCCTCTTCAAGATCTTTGGAAGAAGAAGTCATCAGTGCTGTAACAGCTTCTTGTGTTGCTTTGTCAAATGTTGGCGTAAGCCATTCGTTTACTGTGTCTAAAATGTTTGGTTTGATTTCCATTTTATGTGTGTTTTTTATTTTTTGTATCCGATTTTGTTTCTTTCTTCGTTGTTTTGGGAAAAAGCATCTTTGTCAACTAAATAATTCAAGGCTTTGTAGATATCAGGAAATTGATTTTCTATTGCTGTAATTCTATCTTTTAATTCGCTGTAAGTTAATGAAAATTGTCTAAAAATTACAAATGCTCTGATAATTGAAATATTTATTTCTATTGCTTTTTCACTATTTAAAACACTAGACAGCATTGCAATTCCTTGTTCAGTAAAAGCGAAAGGTAAAGCGCCGCCAAGATTGCTTTTTGAGGGTATCACAGATTGTGATACCAGTTGGTTTATCTCGATTTCAGTCAGTATAAACATAAAATCTTCGGGGAATCGGTTGTTGTTTCTTCTTACTGCTTGTTTTAAAACGCGTGTTTCGACATTGTACAATAAAGCCAAGTCAAAATCAAGCATTACTTTGAATCCTCTTATCTCAAATATTTTATTTTTAATGACTTCTAATTCCATAACTTTAAAATGTTTGAGATTACCAATTGCATTCTCAAATTTGCTTAATTTATTTCTTTTGAAATCTTATACCGTCCCTCATTGTTTTTTGTTCGTAAAATAATTTCACCCAGAAAACCGGCCAAAAATAATTGGGTTCCCAATATCATTGTGGTCAATGCGATATAAAACCAAGGATTGGTTGTTACCAAACGATAAGGCATGTCATTATACATGTGGTATAGTTTCGAAAAACCAATGTAGCCTGCTAATAAGAATCCAATGATGAACATGGCCGATCCCATGGCTCCGAATAAGTGCATTGGTCTTTTTCCAAATTTAGAAAGAAACCAAATGGTAATTAAATCCAGAAAACCATTGATGAAACGCTCCATGCCAAATTTGGTTTCCCCATATTTTCTTGCCTGATGTTGTACTACTTTTTCGCCAATTTTTCCAAAACCGGCATTTTTGGCCAAAACCGGAATGTAACGGTGCATTTCTCCCGATACTTCAATGTTTTTTACGACAATATTTTTGTAGGCTTTCAGTCCGCAATTGAAATCATTCAATTCAACTCCGGATGTTTTTCTGGCCGCCCAGTTGAATAATTTGGAAGGTAAGTTTTTGGCAACCACCGAATCGTATCTTTTTTTCTTCCAACCGGAAACCAAATCAAAATTTTCGGAAGTAATCATGCTGTATAATCCAGGGATTTCTTCCGGGCTGTCTTGTAAATCAGCATCCATGGTGATGATAACATCGCCTTGGGCTTTGGCAAAACCGGCATGTAAAGCCTGGGATTTACCAAAGTTTCTCATGAAACGAATGCCTTTTACATGGGGATTCTCCACAGAAAACTGTTCGATAATGGACCAGGATTTATCAGTACTTCCATCGTCTAAAAAGATGATTTCATACGAATATTTATGGGTTTGCATCACTTTAATAATCCAAGTATACAGTTCGTTAAGTGATTCTTCTTCGTTAAGAAGAGGTATTAAGATGGATAAATTCATTATATAGATTATGCTTGTGATGGTTTAGATTTAAAAAACGCAGCTAAAATTAAACCGAAAATGGTGCTAAAAACAATATAAGAAAGAGAACCTTTCAGTAATCCTGATATTGAGAATTGGTCGTTGGCTTGTAAGTTCTTTATCGCTTCATTAATCGATGATGCAGGAGCGTTAAATTTTTGCATGGCTCTGATCATATATTTTATTGTTATTTCTTTAATGGTGTCTTTCGCAGAAGGGTCAATAAAGTTGAATAAAACGATATTAAAGGCTACCGAGATGATGATTCCGATTAAGGCCGAGATGAAATAAGTGGTAAAAGCGTCTTTAAAGGAAAGGATATTGTTTAACTCTTTCTTGGTTTTTGTCAGTAGTAAAATGGCGATGATGAGGTAAAAAGAGAGGCTTATCAAACTAACCCACCAAGCGGTAAATAATTCTAAATCAATAGTGTAAATTAAGGTGGTGATTAATACAGAGCCAATTCCGGTTATTATTCCATAAGTGATTCCGTTTCTTTTTATTATTTCATTAATCATGGATACATTGATTTAAAAATTAATTCACAAATATAACAATTCCCAATATAATCAAGGATAAAAAATAGGTTTTACGCTGTATTTAAAAAAAGTGAAACAAAGATTTGTTTATTGAAAAAAAAATGTAAATTTGCAGACTCAAAATAAATGTATAAAAAACAAAAAATTATAATGCGTTTATACCTTTTCGGTTAAATGGAAAGCTTCAAGACAAATTATAATTAAACCAATAAAAAGAATTACAAGATGAAAAAAGGTGTACACCCAGAAAATTACAGATTAGTTGCTTTCAAAGACATGTCTAATGATGATGTTTTTATCACTAAATCTACTGCAGAAACTAGAGAAACAATTGTACACGAAGGTGTAGAATATCCAGTTGTAAAAATGGAGATTTCTAGAACTTCTCACCCTTTTTACACAGGTAAAAACAAACTTATCGATACAGCAGGACGTATTGATAAATTCAAAACTAAATACGCTAAACATATTAAATAATTTTAATTTGTTTTTAGATATAAGAAAGCCTTCCGTTTGGGAGGCTTTTTTTGTGGTTTTAAATAGGGTTGTTAAAGGCAAAACTTGTTAAAAATAACCCGAAAAACTTTGTAACTTTGGACTCTTATAATCCTGAAATTTGATACAATGAACTATATACTTTTTGATGGCCCGGCGAGAAATGCCTTGTTGCCATTAACCTTTACCCGTCCGGTGGCGGATATTCTTATCGGAATAATGACGATTCGTCAAAAATGGGAGATGTACTTGGGGACTACCACCACTACCATTACCGAAGAATACTTGTCTGAGAAGTTTCCGATGGTGGAAATGGAAAATAATATCATGATTAATGCTTCTTTTTTGCCTAATGAAATTCTGGTGGCATTAATTCTGGATTTGGAACCGAATCAGGCTATTTTTAAAGGGGAGGAAGTGGTTGCTTTTTATACCCAGGAAAGTCAGGATGAAGTAAATTTCGATACCTATGAAATCATTGAATT
>JAKFBW010000023.1:0-25470 GCA_036676965.1 Flavobacterium sp.
GCTTCCTTCAGATTCCAATTCACAATGGACACCCTTGCAGTCAGCTAACACTTCCCACTGTAAAGGCGTGTTCGGGACTTACACCCTAGAGTTATCGCCCATGCTGGGCACACTAAAAAAAACCTCGTTTAAAAAAGGGTTTTAAACGAGGTTTTGTGGATCTATATGGTTTTTATCAGGTACTAACAGGAATTTTCACTTCTATCAAAAGTGACAAAAAACACAAGTTTTGACAATTTCAATCTACCTAAATTGCTACATAAGCGATAGTAAAAATTATTGAAAAAGTAGAAAACAAGCTTTTTTTACCCAAATGTCCTTGCTGCAAAATAGTCGATTTACAGCTGTTAACAGCCACACTTTTATCAGTAAGCCTGAATTAAAACATCTGTAGGGATGTGAAGTCTTTCATGTAATTGTCTTATCATTTCCAATGAAAGCTTTCTTTTTCTATTTAAAATTTCACTTGCACGACTTTTTAGTCCCACAATATCGGCTAAATCATTTTGATTGTACCCCATTTGTTCCATTCTGAATTTAATTGCTTCGATTGGATCGGGTAAACCAATAGGGAAGTGTTCGTTTTCGTATTGGTCAATCAAAATGCCAAGCACTTCAAGTTCGTCCCTTTCAGGAGAACCACTTTTTGCGTCAAAGATTATTTCAAGTCTTTTCAAAGCTTGATCATAATCGTTTTCTGTTTTTATAGGTTTAATTTCCATACCATTTAAATTTCGTTAGCTGTTACCAGATGTGGCTTTCTTGATTCTAGTTTTGATTCTTATTTTAGCAGTTCTCTTAATTCGTCTATTGTGTTTTGACTTAAATTTTCATTAGGTCTTAAATATTTAGCACAGTCTAATGCTGTTTCGCCATCTAAATTTTTAATATCCTTTTTGGCTCCGTATTTAAGTAATAATTTGACTTTTTCAATATCAGAGCTTGCTAACATAAGTGCTGACATTCGATCAACAAATCTTGTTTTATTAGGATCAGCTCCGTTTTTTAAAAGACATTCGAGAACTTCGGATGAACCAAAACTTGAAGCCATCATTGTTGCAGTATAACCATTGTCTTCAGTTTCATTTGGATTTGCTCCGTACTTAATTAAAAGACGAATTGTGTTGGCACTTTTTCCTGCAGAAGCTAACATTAAAAATTTTTCAGGATGAGAAACTTTGCCTGTTAAAAGCAATTTTTCTACTGCGAAATCATTTTCCATAAATATAGCAACCTCAATTGCTGTTAAATGCCAATTACTATTTTTGCTTTCAGAAACAAAGTTGACGTCAACATTTTCGTTTATTAATTCTGTGAATTCGTCTGTTTCGTTATTGTAAATAGCATCCATTAATGGAGACCATCCATCTCTGCAATCGTCCCATTTTTCCTTATCAGGATTTGTGCAACTGATTAAAGCAAAAAAAAGAAAAGTAAAAATAATTCTCATAATAATCTCATATGTTGGATTTCATTCTGCTGTGCCATATCTGGTAACGTTCTGGCACTACAGCGGGTTTGGGACTAAATTAAGCCCTATTTTCGGATTTGCCAAATCATTCCAAATACAAGACCAACTTTCCATTATACCAAATGCCCAAATCCGTTGTAGTGGTTGTTATGCCTCGTACTTTTATTTATTCCTATTTAAAGATTTCTAAAAATTCGTGGCATTTATTTTTAATTTCTTCTATTTTAATTTTCTCTTTGTCGCTTTCTTTTAACACCCAATACTTGTTTTCATTCCATTCAAATACTCTATTGTCGCCCGAACCATTTTGCGTAATAAAACCCCAAAACCATAAGTCGTCCCAAACCTCAATTTGTTGTCCTTTATATTTTTTTTCTAATGTTTTGTTTATTTTGTCAAAATCCCATTTTATCGAATTATCTAACTTTGTGAAAATTGCAATTATTACGGCATCAACGGGAAGATAAAAACTATCATTTTCATCAATTAGTTTAGGAACATCATTCCAAATTTTCAAATCCTCTGAATAATGTCCATTATGTAAGTGAAATATACTTTTAGAAATTAATGCAGACGTTTTTGGTCCCCATCCTTTTTGATTTAGCATTCCTTTATAAACGCTTTCAAAATTACTTTTCCCATTTGGGTTAATTTTCAGGACGAATTCTTTAAAAGACTTCAAAGAATTTTCTTCAGTAATTATTGATTTATAAAATTCCGAAAGTTTGTCAATTTTGGGTTGACTTTGAGTGTTCGCAATGTGGTATAATAAAGAAATTATTTTTTCTTTTTCATCTTTATACGGCAAAATAATTGAGCGATAATATCTTTCTTGTAAAGCTTTGTTATATTCTCTATTATTAGAAATGAATTTAAAAAGTTTTTCTATTCTATCTGTCATTCAACTATTTTCTAAAGGTTTTTTTAGTTCCGTTTTTTTTTAGTATGAGGCATAACTCGTTTATTCTCGCTACAAAATAGCGACAATCTACCCAATTTTGGTTGTATAACCGCTATTGAATAGCGGATTATTATTTCTCAAATATAATTTTATTTTTCTTACAAATATCAATACTCCCATAAATTCATTACCCATTTTTTCTTACCGAATAAAACCGGCTTTGCAGGAATGACAATAATCTTAAAAAATGGAGTTTCTAATGTCGGAAAACATTTTTAGGACTTTGCGCTGTTTTGCGTGAGGGATTGCAGGCGATATCCTCGCAGTCACACAGCCCAAAACCTCGGGACGAAGAGACAACGCCGGAAAGCCCGACCCGGGGCAGAACAAGAATATGGTACTATTGTCCATTTCGATTCTTAATATCATGAATAAACATCGTTAACTCTCTTGTAAAAAGATCTAAGTCAGCAATCGGCTCTTTTATATAACCCAATAGTTCTTGTAATTCTGCCTTTGATTGTTCTTCATCAATTAACATCGAAATCCCAATAATCTGAGTTATAGGATGCCTGACTTTATGTGAGGTCATGAACATCATTTGTTCCAGATCGGCTATATATTGTTGTTTTTCAAATTCAGCTTTCTTAATATCCGTAATATCATAGCCTGTTAAAATATATTTATCATTACCTTCCAAAGGATGTAAAATTCGGAGCATGTATTTTATTTCTCCATCATCCGTTTTTAATTCATCTATCCATTCAACGGATTCGTTTTCCTTTACTTTTTCAAAGGATTCACTTCTTTTTTTAGCTATCGTCTCATCTATCCCTTTTAACTTACAATAATCAAAATCTGTTTTACCAATAATCCAATCCCTGATTTCTTCGCTTTCTATACCTTTTGGATTCACATATAAATATTTTTGGTTGTGATCATATACTGCAATTTCTGTTGGTATTTTATTTAAGATATCATCCGTAAATTTCTTCTGGTTTTGTAATTCCGCTGTTCTCCTTTCCACTCTTTTTTCTAAATTTTGATTTAATTTTTTGATTTCCTTTTCCGCTTTTTTCCTTTCAGTAATATCCATAAATGAACCTATAAAACACATTTCCCCATCAATCTCTATACTTTCGACAGAAAAAAGAACATCTATAATTTCTCCGTTACATCTTCTGAATTTTGATTCCAGATTTTTTTCCTGACCACCCGCATCAAGAGTTTGTTTCTTAATTCTTTTTAACTCTTCTGCACTTAACGTTTTAAGTTCCAAAGCATTTTTCCCTATAACCATTTCTTTATCAAATCCTGACATTTCACAAAAAGCATCATTGGCATACTTTATATTTCTATTTTTTATATCCGTAATCACGATTGCTACCGGATTAGATTCCAAAATCTGATAAAATTTTTGTCGAGAAGCTTTAATCTCTTCTTCCGCTTTCAGACGCGCTGTGGTGTCCCGGGCAATTGCATACCAAATATCTCCAATCGGAGTAACATTCCATTCGATTGATTTATAATTTCCATCTTTACACCTGTATCTGTTTATAAAATTAATAGTAGGTTCCCCCATAGATAACTTTTCAACCTCTTTGAAGGTTTTATCAATATCTTCAGGATGTATAAATTCAATAAATCCTTTTGAGAGAAATTCAGTTTCAGTATAGCCCAACGTTTTTTCAAATGCGGGGTTTATATGTTTAAAAAAACCATCCTTTTCGGCAATACCAATCATATCGATTGATTTCGTATAAAATAAATCCCTCTCCTGCTGTGCTTTTTTCTTCTCGGTTACATCACGAAAAATTAGTACCCCACCTACAACTGCATTGGATCTGTCGTGTATGGGAGCACCACTATCATCTATATATATCTTATCCCCATTTTTCGTTTGTAAAAGTGTATTGTGTTCTAAAAAAACTATCTTATTGTGCTTAATAGCTTCTCTAACAGGATTTTTTACCTGTTCTCCGGTTATTTCATTTGTAATTAAAAAAACAAAATCAATATGCTTTCCTATCGCTTCTTCTTTAATCCATCCGGTTATATTACAAGCTGCTTTATTAATCATTGTGATTATTCCATTAGTATCTGTAGTGATAACAGCATCCCCTAAGCTCACCAAGGTTTGTGTGAACCATTCGTTCTGAATAAACAGCTGTTCTTCATTTTTTTTTCTTCTCTTAATTTCCTTTTGAAGGATATAAAAAATAATGAAAAGTATCGTTAGACTTGAAAAAGTTCCGATAAACAGAATCATTTTGGCAGTAAAAACAGATGCTTGGGTTTCTATTTTACGGATTTCCAATAATCTGTTTTCTTCATTTTCCAAATGTTCAAAAACGACAATAATCTGATCCATGATTCTTTTGCCTTCCCCTTTTTTCATCACTTCAACAGCTTCGTCATAGCCTTCCTTTGATCTTAAGGACAAATTAGAGTAAATAAATAAATATTTTTTTTCCACTAATCTTTTTAGTGTATCTATTCTACTTTTCTGATGGGGATTATCTGCAACAAGAAGCTCAATTTTATTAAACAAACCATCCTTTTTAACAACTGCTTTAGCAATAGAATCTAAAAAATTTTGATTCCCTGTAAGCATATATGCCCGATGATAATTTTCAGCATCTTTAACTGCCAATAAAATCTTTTTACTGGTTTGTAATACCACATAGGTATGTCTCACCCGTTGCTCTTTTTCGTTACTTTTTTGAAGTGATTGGTATGAAAACAGACTTAAAAGAAGAAGTATCATCACAGCTATAAAAAAACCTGTATAAATGAATCTGTTACTGAGTTTCCCATTCATAATCTAAATATTTAAAATGTTTCAACCTTCATTTTTTAATACTTGAATTAAAAACATTAAGATAATACTTATTTTTAAATTACGAAACATTTTTATTTTAAAGATTTAGAATGCTATTGATTATGTAGAAAAAAACGACATTATATACCTTTATTATATGTCTTTTAATACCAAGAACATCCAAATTAATGCCTGTAACAAAAACATCCTACATGAATAAATGAATCCGCAATTTTATCATAACATTAGCATTCTTCCGAAACAAAAAAATGTAAATTGGCACTTTGATTACTCACTTTTGAATACTTTTTAGAACATGGATAAAATAAAAATACTTTGGGTTGATGATGAAATCGACTATCTAAAACCACATATACTGTTTCTGGAGAAAAAAAATTACAGCGTAACGACCTGCAACAACGGCCGGGATGCGATTGATATTTTTGAAAACGAGAATTTCGACATTGTTTTTCTGGACGAAAACATGCCCGGCATGAGCGGCCTGGAAACCTTGTCGGAGATGAAGGAAAAGAAATCGTCCATCCCGATGGTGATGATCACCAAAAGTGAGGAAGAGTACATCATGGAGGAAGCCATTGGGTCCAAAATTGCCGATTATTTGATTAAACCGGTGAATCCGAACCAGATTTTGTTGAGTTTGAAGAAAAACCTGGACCATTCGAGACTGGTTTCGGAGAAAACAACACTCGATTACCAAAAGGAATTCCGGAAAATCACGATGGAAATGGCGATGGTCAATTCCTATGAAGACTGGATTGAACTGTACAAAAAACTGATTTTTTGGGAACTGGAACTCGAAAACATCAATGACCAGGGCATGATCGAGATTTTGGAATCCCAGAAAACGGAAGCCAATTCACAATTTGGGAAATTCATCGAAAACAATTACGAAGACTGGTTTGCTCCGCCTGTTCGCCAAGGCTCGGGTGCACCAAAAGCAAACACCCGAGGCAAAGCCGAACGGAGCGAAGCTAAACCAATACAATCGCACACCTTATTTAAGGAATTGGTGGTTCCCGAAATTCTAAAAAAAGACAAACCAGTGCTTTTTGTGGTGATTGATAATTTGCGTTACGACCAATGGAAATCATTTGAAAATGTAGTGGCTAAATATTACAAACTGGAAAAAGAGGTGCCTTACTACTCTATTTTACCTACCGCCACGCAATATGCCCGAAACGCGATTTTCTCCGGACTGACTCCCCTGGAAATGGAAAAACAGTTTCCGCAATACTGGAAAAACGACCCTGAGGAAGGCGGAAAAAACCTGTTTGAAGCCGAGTTTTTAACAGCCCAATTGAAACGTTTGGGACTGAACATCAAAGAAGATTATTTTAAAATCACCAATATGGCCGGCGGTAAAAAACTCGTCGAAAACTTTAAGGCTTTCAAAAACAACGATTTGGTGACCATTGTATACAATTTTGTCGATATGCTCTCACACGCCAAAACCGAAATGGATGTGGTGAAAGAACTCGCCTCCGATGACAAGGCCTATCGCTCCCTGACCCTGAGCTGGTTCAAGAATTCACCTTTGCTCGAAATCATCCAGCAGGCTCAATTGCTGGGCTTTAAATTGATTTTAACGACCGATCACGGCACGATAAACGTCAAAAATCCATCGAAAGTAATCGGAGACAAAGAGACAAGTTTGAATTTACGCTATAAAACAGGACGCAGCCTTACCTACAATTACAAAGAGGTTTATGCCGTAAAAGACCCTAAAAAAATTGGATTGCCTGCCATAAATATGAGCAGTTCTTATATTTTTGCAAAAAATGACTTGTTTTTGGCCTATGTCAATAATTACAACCATTATGTGAGTTATTACAAAAATACGTATCAGCACGGTGGAATTTCACTCGAAGAGATGATTATTCCGTTGCTGATTTTTAATCCGAAGTAGAAAATTAGTCCTACAATATAAGAACTAAAAAACATGGAAATCACCTTTTCATTAAACGAAATCGAAGCGGCAGCCCAAAAAATCATAGCCGAAAGCCCTCATAAAGTCATTCTTTTTAATGGGGAAATGGGTGCGGGAAAAACCACTTTAATCAAACAGTTGTGTAAAACCCTGGGGATTTCGGATGCCACCAGCAGCCCCACTTTTTCCTTGGTCAATGAATACCAAACCGATGACTATCAGACCGTTTATCATTTTGATTTTTACCGGATAAAAAACGAAACGGAAGCCCTGGACATGGGCGTGGATGATTACCTGTATTCGGGAAATTGGTGTTTTATCGAATGGGCCGAAAAAATCCCCAACCTGATTCCCGAAGCACATTCGGTCATCACAATCGAAACACTGGAAGACGGAAAACGCGCTTTGCAGTTAAAATAAATCGAGAAATTCATTTTATCCCGATTAAAAAAAACAACAAAGACCTGAATACCAAATAACTGAATAAATAATTCACATTTGAAGTTAAGCTAATTTTAAATTGTTAGGAAGATGTTATTTCTAGGGTTACAAATCGTGATTTTTTAAACTTTTTACGTATTTTTACTTCTTCAATTATCGAAACAACAATGTCAATATTATTCACTCCATTTACAAGACAGCAGCTTTTACCTCAAGAAGAAAAACTGGAGGTAAAAAGAAAAAAAAGCGAGCTTTTTATTGGTATCCCTAACGAAACCAGCTATCAAGAGCGACGCATTTGCCTTACCCCGGATGCTGTAAACGCACTAACTTTTCAAGGACATCGTGTGATGATAGAAGCCGGAGCCGGTGAAAATTCGAATTATTCGGATAAAGAATACAGCGATGCCGGAGCCGTAATCACCAACGATACCCAAAAAGTTTTTAGCTGTCCGATGATTTTGAAAGTGGGAGCCCCTACCATTGCCGAGATTGAAATGATGAACAACCAGACCATCCTGATTTCATCCATCCAATTGAAAACCAAACAAAGAGCCTATTTTGAAGCCTTAAGCAAAAAGAAGATTACCGCTCTTGCTTTTGAATACATCAAAGACGAAGACGGCACCTATCCCGCAGTGCGCTCCTCCAGCGAAATCGCCGGAACCGCCTCTATCCTGGTTGCTGCCGAATTGATGATTACCAATAATTTCGGAAAAGGATTGTTATTCGGAAATATTACCGGGGTAGCCCCTACCGAGGTGGTTATTTTGGGTGCCGGCACCGTAGGTGAATTTGCCGCCAAAACCGCAATTGGTCTGGGAGCCAACGTAAAAGTTTTTGATAATTCCATCACCAAACTACGTCGACTGCAAAACAACTTAAGACAGCGCATCTTTACCTCAACGATACAACCTAAATCGGTTATGAAAGCACTCCGTCGCTGTGATGTCGCCATTGGTGCGATGCGGGGCATAGAACGCTGCCCGATTGTCGTGACCGAAACCATGGTCGAACACATGAAAAAAGGAGCCGTAATTGTGGATGTGAGCATTGACACCGGAGGATGTTTTGAAACCTCGGAAGTGACATCCCACGAAAAACCTACTTTCATCAAAAACAATGTGTTGCATTATTGCGTTCCCAATATCCCTTCCCGTTATCCTAAAACGGCATCCCTCGCTATCAGCAACATTATCTCACCTTACTTAATGCAAATTGCCGAAGATGGCGGTATCGAAAGTGCGATTCGTTGCGATCGCGGACTCAAAAATGGGGTATACTCCTATCACGGCATCCTGACCAACAAAATCATTGGCGACTGGTTCGATTTACCAAGCAACGACATCAATTTAATTGTGTTTTAAGTAAACTTTACTTTACCTTTGCCCAAAAAAATTCTTCATGAAATTTGTACATCGTTTCGCTTATTATTTAGTAGGATTAGTAATTGGCTGTTTTTTTGTAGCCCTTGTTTTTAGTGGAAAAGATACCCGTTGCAATTATTTTCCCAATGCAAGGGTTCTGAATGATCTTCGCAACAAACCTTTTCATTATTCTGAAAAAGCGTCCCAGGTTTTGGCCGAGCCTTGGATAGATACCCTTGATATCAAAAATACATTGGAGTTTGGCGATGTTGACTTTGACAAAAGCAACACCGAATTTCGTAAGGCCAAAGTGTATGTGATTGAAGGCAAAACCTTGAAAGGCCAGGAAATTATCCTGAAAATCAGCAACGAGGAAGGCAAAGCGACTTTAGAAGATATTATCAAGAAATAATTAAAAAATAAACGCAAATTCGCAAATTAAAAAACCTAGTTTAGGTCTTTAATTTGCGAATTTGCGGTAAAATACCCTTTCGTAAATTACGGTTTAAACTCCCAATCAATTTCCACTATTTGGTGTTCTTTCAAATATTGATTAGTTTGACTAAAATGCTTATTTCCAAACCATTTCCCTTGATTGGCACTCATCGGTGACGGATGTCCTGATTCCAATACCAAATGCTTGCTCCGGTCGATTTTACTTCCTTTTTTCTGTGCAAAACTGCCCCAAAGCAAAAATACCACATGCTCTTTTTCGTTCGAAATTTTTTGAATCACCGCATCGGTAAACAGATTCCATTTCAAATGCTTGTGACTGTTGGGTTTGTCTTTTCGAACGGTAAGTGCCGCATTGAGCAACAAAACCCCTTGCCTGGCCCAATGTTCTAAATTTCCACTGGTCGGAAAAAAAATCGAATCCAAATCATCATTCATTTCCCGAAAAATATTGCGCAAAGAAGGCGGAATTTTCACCCCATCATTGACCGAAAAACACAAACCATTGGCCTCTCCTTCGCCATGATATGGATCCTGGCCGATGATAACGACTTTTACGTCTTTGAAACTGCAATAGTTGAAAGCGGCAAAAATCAAATCTTTTGGTGGAAAACAAACAAACCCTTGGTACTCTTTTTCTACCTCTTCCAACAAATCATTGACATACGGTTTTTTAAGTTCATCTGATAAAATAGCCTGCCATTCTGGATTAAGATTGATTTGCATACTATTAGTTAAATTTACTTAGCTCCTTTTTTAAAGCAATTTCTAATTGAGGTAAGTAATTTTCGCATATTTGATAGACAATCTCATAATCTAGCATTTCATAATGATGCGAAATGAAGTCTCTGAAACGAATGATTTTATTCCATTCAATATCAGGATAATTTGTTTCTAACAAATTGTGTTTTCTAAAAATGTTTTTTATGTTTTCAGCTATTGCTTGAAGTCGGGTAACAATAGCATCCAATAATGTTTTTCCAAATTCAGTTGCAACAAAATCAAATGATGTACTTATTTCAGAAAACCTTCTATTGCAAATAAAAATGTGTTCTAAAATAGTTTCTAACGAGTATTTATATACCGCATCATACATAAATTAAATCACTTTTTATGGTGTCAAGAAAACGTTCCGATACGTGAGGGCCTTTTCGAACAATTTCTATTTTAGTCTTTAATTTATTTTCTAAAAAAGAATATAACCCCATCAAAAAGCTATAGGAAGGCTCTTTGAATTCAACAAGAAAATCAACATCACTATCTGCATTTTCAAGTCCTTTTGCATAAGACCCGAATAACGCAATAGAAACAACTCCGAAATTATCTTTCAAGAATTGTTTGTCTGTTTTCAGGCTATTTATTATTTCCTCTTTTCTCATTTAACAAATATAAAAATTAATTGTTTTATATTAATAGAACTTAACAAGTTTGTAACTTTGCGAATTCGCAACTTATAAAACAGAATGATATCCATCACCGAAAAAACATTACAAGACCTTCAATTTCCAACCGTTTTAGAAACCATTTCGGCTATCTGTAATACCGATATCGGAAAACAAAAAGCTCTTGAAATCACTCCTTTCAGAGACAAGGAAAGCTTGACGCAAGCCTTATGGCAAACTTCGGAGTATGTTTCTTCTTATGATAACAACAATGCGATTCCGAACCACGGTTTTGATGCCATCACCAACGAAATAAAATTTCTGGCCATTGAAGACAGTTTTCTGGAGGTGGGCAGTTTTAGAAAAATTGCCACGGTATCTTCTACGGCTAATTTTCTGTTGCAATTCTTAAAAAAATTCGAAGACTACTACCCTAACCTATATACCCGCGCCGCACAGGTCACCTACACCAAGGAAATCATCACGGCAATAGACGCCATTGTAGACAAATACGGCGAAATCAAAGACAATGCCTCCCCCGATTTGCAGAACATCCGTCGGGACATGAATTTAGTCCGCGGCAAGGTCAACCAAAGTTTTGGCGTAGCCCTTACCCAATACAACAGCCTGGGCTATTTGGATGACATCAAGGAAAGTTTTGTGCAAAACCGTCGTGTTTTGGCTGTTTTGGCCATGTACCGCCGTAAAGTGAAAGGTTCTATTCTGGGAAGTTCCAAAACAGGAAGCATCGCCTACATCGAACCCGAAACGACCTTGAAATATTCCCGGGAGTTGAGCAATTTAGAATACGAAGAAAAAGAGGAAATCACCCGAATTCTAAAACAGTTATCGAATACGATTCGTCCGTTTTTAGCCGTTCTCGTACAATACCAGGAATTTCTGAGTGATATTGACGTGGTTGCCGCCAAGGCTAAATACGCCAATCGCATCAACGGAATTTTACCGAATATCACCGAAGAACGACGCCTTTATTTCAGGGATGCCTTTCATCCGATTTTATATTTAAACAACAAAGAAAAAAACGAGGTTACCTATCCGCAAACCATAGAATTACAACAGGAAAACCGAATTATCGTCATCTCAGGTCCGAATGCGGGGGGAAAAACCATCTCGCTGAAAACCGTCGGCTTACTGCAATTGATGCTGCAATCGGGGATGCTGATTCCGGTACACGAACGTTCCGAAACCTTTCTTTTTGACCGGATTCTAACCGATATCGGAGACAATCAGTCTATTGAAAACCATTTGAGCACCTACAGCTACCGACTCAAGAACATGAACTACTTTTTAAAGAAGTGCAATCGCAAAACGATGTTCTTAATTGATGAGTTTGGTACCGGTTCCGATCCCGAATTGGGAGGCGCCCTGGCTGAAATTTTCCTCGAAGAATTCTACCATAGGGAAGCCTTTGGTATCATTACGACCCACTACTCCAATTTGAAAATCCTGGCCAACGAATTGCCTTTTGCCACCAATGCCAACATGTTGTTTGATGAAAAATCATTGGAGCCGATGTACAAATTGGTTTTAGGACAAGCGGGAAGTTCGTTTACTTTTGAAGTTGCTTTGAAAAACGGAATCCCGTTCAGCTTAATCAATCGGGCGAAAAAGAAAATTGAAGTCGGAAAAGTACGTTTTGACAAAACCATTGCCAACCTGCAAAAAGAGCGTTCTAAACTGGAAAAAACCTCCCAAACCTTAAAAGAAGAAGAAACCAGAGCGCGGGAAGAAGGCAAGAAAATGGAAAACATCAATGTGAAAATCAAACAGAAACTGGAAAGCTATCAGGAATTGTATGACAGCAACCAAAAAACGATTTATATTGGCCAGAAAATTGAGGATATCGCCGAAAAATATTTCAACAATAAGAACAAAAAAGAACTGATTGGTGAGTTTTTGAAAATCGTGGAAATTGAAAATTCCAAACGCAAAAAAGCGACTCCTAAAGAAAATAAAGCGATAATTGAGAAGAAAAAAGAAGTTATTGCTGAAGTTACGGTTCAGGTAGAAGAAATTCGGAAAGAGAAAAAAGAAAAGAAACTCAAACCGGTTATCGAAAAACCAAAACCGATTCTGAAATTAGGCGATCGTGTGCGCATGCTGGACGGAAAAGCCGTGGGAAGTATTGATGCCATCGAAAAAAACAAAGCCACGGTAAACTACGGCATGTTTACCTCAAAAGTGAGTTTGGAAGACTTAGAATTGGTGGAAGCGGTTAAGAAATAGTTTGCAGAAAGCAGAAAGCAGAATTCAGTGTGCAGTGTCATTGCGAGGAACGAAGCAATCACACTAACACGAGTAAATGCAGTATATGAAAATGAGATTGCTTCGTTCCTCGCAATAAAAAAAGCATGAAACCAGGATTTGTGTACATCATTACCAATAAATATCAAACGGTAGTTTACACAGGCGTAACATCAAATCTACCCAAAAGAATTCTGGAACATAAAAACAAAAAATATCCAAAATCGTTTTCAGCCCGATACGATGTAAACATATTAGTTTATTACGAACAATTTCAATGGATTGGTGATGCGATAGCTCGAGAAAAGCAAATAAAAGCAGGTTCAAGAGAAGCTAAAAATAATTTGATTCGGTCTATAAATCCAACATGGAAAGATTTATTTGATGAAATTAAAGATATAATGGTTGAATAATACAAATTAAAAGGAAATACGTAGTGAGATTGCTTCGTTCCCCGCAATGATAAAAAAATGCTAAACCTGCCCGAAAATAAAAAGATCATTCTGTTCGACGGTGTTTGCAATCTGTGCAATGCTTCGGTACAATTAGTCATCAAACACGATAAAAAAGACCTGTTTCGGTTTGTGGCTTTACAATCCGATTTGGGACAGGAGATTATCCAGCACATCGGGATGGACACCCAAAATATCGACAGCATCATTTTGTACGAACCTGGAATTGCATATTACCACAAATCGGAAGCGGCTTTTAAAATAGCTTCTCAATTGGGTGGATTTTATGGTTTCCTAGCTGGTTTTAACTTTTTTCCAAAAAGAATCAACGACTCCATTTACGATTACATTGCTAAGAACCGCTATAAATGGTATGGCAAAAAAGAACAATGTATGATTCCAACACCGGAATTGAAAGCAAAATTTTTATAAAATCCGGTCCCACTATTTTTCTGGGACTTATTTTATGACTTATTTTGTCTTGACAATTCAAACCACAATCCAACCATGAAAACACTCCTCAAAAATGCCAGGGAACAAAAAGGACTCAAAACGAGAGAAGTGGCGCAGTTGTTGGATATTGACCAGGCCTTAATCAGTAAATTTGAAAGCGGTACCCGAAAACCCACCAAGGACCAAATTCAGAAATTAGCTTCCTTGCTCGACATTAATCTCGAAACGCTGATGATTGCCTGGCTAAAAGAAAAAATAATTTGGGAAATCGGGGACGAAGAATTTGCCTTGAAAGCGTTAAAAGTCGCCGAAGCCGAACTCCTTTCCCGAAAAGAGGCCGTTTCGAAAATCATTTCCTCCCAATTGGAGAAACTACTCCTCGAAATCGACCAACTAAAAGCCAGGCTGAAGCAATCCCTGCCTTTCAACAGCTTTCTGATTGACAAAAAATTAGAATTGAACTGCAACTTCGAAAGCAACCGCATCGAGGGAAACACCCTGACGTTTGACGAGATGCGTGCCGTTCTCGACCAGGGACTCACCATTGCCGGAAAAACCATGCGGGAACACCTGGAGGTGATTAACCATCAGGAAGCCATAAACCATATCAAACACCTGAAACAAATCAACGGCGACATCAACGAACGTGAACTGCTCGCCATCCACTCGCTGTTATTGAGGGGCATCCCCGCAGAAACGGCAGGACAATGGAGAGCTGATACAAACGTAAAAAAGAATATGGATGCTTTTTTTCATTGGTACGAATCCCATAAAAAAAGCGTGCATCCCGTCATTTTAGCCGCCAAAACCCACAGCTACTTACACCAAATACAGCCTTTTACCACACAAAACGGCTGTATGGCCAGATTGTTCCTGAATTGGGTTCTATTACAAAATGGTTATTGTATTGCCAACATCAAAGGAGATCCTGAGAATTTGAAATTATACCGTGAAGCACTCGAAAGCACTAACAAAGAAGATTTTACACGATACATCATCCAAATTCAAAAAGAAAGCATCCTTGACTATTTGAAATTAATTGGATAATCTGTGATTGTTTTTAGAATCAAAACGAAAGGCTTGGCCATTAAAAATCCCTTAATTTTTATCTTCCAATAAAGGGACAAAACGAAACTCCCCGAACTCGTGTTTTTCGAATTGGGTTTCATTTTTACGGATTAACAACGTCATGATTTGCACGTCTTCCCCCAACGGAATCACCAATCGTCCTCCGATTTTCAATTGAGCCATCAAAGGTTTTGGAATGATGGGCGCACCGGCCGTAACGATGATGCTGTCAAAAGGGGCATAACCCGGTAAACCTTTGTAACCGTCACCGAAAGAAAGGTGTTTGGGACGAATGCCTAACTTTGGGAACAAAACAGCCGTTTTTTTAAACAACTCATTCTGGCGTTCTACGGTATACACCTTGGCACCCATAGTACACAACACTGCGGTTTGGTATCCGGAACCGGTTCCGATTTCCAATATTTTGTGCTCTTTTTGCACTTCCAATAATTGGGACTGAAAAGCAACCGTATAGGGCTGTGAAATGGTTTGTCCCGCACCAATAGGAAATGCCTTGTCCTGATAGGCATAATCTTCAAAACTGGAGTTCAAAAACAGGTGTCTCGGGATTTTACTGATAGCGGCTAACACATTAGCATCCGTAATTCCCTTGGCTTGTAAAACACTTACTAGTTGATTGCGAAGTCCTTGATGTTTGGCTGTATCTTTCAATGTATATTATTTTATTTTTGGTAAAAATAGAAAACAATTTCTAATTCCAAATCCTCAATTTTAATTTAAAATACCCAAATAATTGTTCCTTGTTGACCAATAAACTTATCATTTTATTTCTATTTTTGTACAAATTACTTAATTATGCTGAAAATTGGAGTATTAGGTGCCGGGCACCTTGGTAAAATACATTTACGTTTATTACAACAATCTGATAAATATGAATTGGTTGGTTTTTACGATGAAAACCATGAAAACGGCGAGAAAATCGCCAAAGAATTTGGATACAAACAGTTCTCCACAATAGCCACGTTAATCCACGCCGTTGATGTGATTGACATTGTTACCCCTACGCTATCCCATTATAAATGTGCCAAAGTAGCCATCAAATCAGGCAAACATATCTTTATAGAAAAACCCATTTCGAATACAGTGGAAGAAGCCGAAGAAATCATCGCTTTGGCAAAAGAATACAAGGTTAAAGGACAGGTGGGACATGTAGAGCGTTTCAACCCGGCCTTTATCGCCACCAAAAACATGATTGAAAATCCGATGTTTATTGAAACCCATCGTTTGGCTGAATTCAATCCGCGCGGTACCGATGTCCCTGTCGTTTTAGACTTGATGATACACGATATTGACGCCATTTTGAGTGTTGTCAATTCAAAAGTAAAAAATATCAACGCCAGCGGGGTATCGGTAATCAGTGAAACACCGGATATTGCCAATGCCCGCATCGAATTTGAAAATGGTTGTGTGGCCAATTTAACGGCAAGCCGCATTTCGATGAAAAACATGCGTAAGACCCGTTTTTTTCAAAAAGACGCCTATATCTCGGTAGACTTTCTGGAAAAGAAATGCGAAGTGGTCAAAATGAAAGACGCTCCCGAAGTACCCGGAGATTTTGATATGATTTTACAAAATGCGGAAGGAATCAAAAAACAAATCTATTTTTCGAATCCTTCCGTTCAGCAAAACAACGCCATTTTGGACGAATTGGAATCCTTTGCCGATGCCATCAATAACGACACCACCCCTGTGGTAACGCTGGAACAAGCCACCGATGCGCTAAGAGTGGCCTATCAAATTATTGATTGTTTTAAGAAATAACAAACAACAGCAATTTTAGCCACGAATTCGCGAATTAATTCGTGCATTCGTGGCTAACTTTTATACAACCTACACTAATATGAAAACAATAGCCGTAATTGGAGCCGGAACCATGGGGAACGGAATCGCGCATGTTTTTGCCCAAAATGGTTTCGTGGTAAAACTGATTGATGTTTCCGAAAAAGCCCTGGACAAAGGCATGGACACCATCGCAGCCAATTTGCAGCGCATGATGACCAAAGGAACCATTAGCCAGGATGATTTTGCCCGAACGATAACCAGTATCATCACCTACACCGATTTGAAAGACGGATTGGTAGGCGTCGATTTGGTCGTAGAGGCCGCTACCGAAAACGTCGATTTGAAATTGTCTGTTTTTAAAGAAATAAGCAGTATCTGTTCGCACAATACGATTTTAGCCACCAATACCTCTTCGATTTCAATCACCCAAATCGCCGCTGCCGTTGTGCATCCGGAACGGGTTATCGGCATGCATTTTATGAATCCGGTGCCAATAATGCCTTTGGTGGAAATCATTCGCGGATACAACACCAGTGACGAGGTGACGCAAATCATCATGAAATTGGCTGAAAAATTAGGTAAAACTCCGGTTGCTGTACATGATTATCCCGGTTTTGTAGCCAACAGAATTTTGATGCCCATGATTAACGAAGCCATCGAAACCTTGTACACCAAAGTAGCCGGAGTGACCGAGATAGACACCGTGATGAAACTCGGCATGGCGCATCCGATGGGGCCATTGCAATTGGCTGATTTTATCGGTTTGGATGTCTGTCTTTCGATTATGAATGTACTTTACGACGGTTTCAAAAACCCGAAATACGCCCCTTGCCCACTATTGGTCAATATGGTTCGTGCCGGAAAATTAGGCGTGAAATCGGGTGAAGGTTTTTATGATTATGCAGCAAGTAAAAAAGCGGAGAAAGTCTCCGGACAATTCTCTTAAAATTAACAGTGGAGAATTTCTGATTGTAATTCATAATTCCTAACTTAGGAAGTATTGTTTATTTACAATTAAATCAATTTGCAAAATGGTTAAAATCATTCCTTTTAAAGCAGTACGGCCCACACCTGATAAAGTAAGTCTGGTGAGTTGTCGTTCTTACGATGAATACAGTGCTGCCGAATTAGCGGCTCAATTGAATTTTAATCCGTTCTCTTTTTTGCAAATCCTAAAACCTGCCAATACCAATCAGGAAAGTGTTGCCTTTGAAAAAAGATACCGACAGGTGTATCAAAAATACCAAGCATTCAAATCGGAAAACATTTTAATTCAAGATGAAAATCCGTCATTTTACATTCATAAAATCGAAACTAAAACGACCTCTTTTACAGGGATAATTGCCGGAACTTCCTTAGAAGATTATCGAAATAATACGATCAAAAAACACGAAGACGCCATTGCATTTAGGGTGCGTTTGCTCAAAGAACATTTAAAATATGCCAAATTCAATACCGAACCCGTATTGATGACCTATCCCGAGAATCAATCTGTCGCTGATTGGATTGTTTCCTGTACCCAAAAACCAGCCGATTTTGAGTTTGCCACCACCGATAGGGAAATCAATTACTTATGGAAAATCGATAATCCATCGGAAATAGAATCGCTGCAAGACTTATTTGCAAACACCAAAAATCTATATATTGCCGACGGCCATCATCGGACAGAAGCGTTAAATTTATTATCGAAAGAAAATACGCATCCCGAAAACACAGCTAAAGACTACATTTTGAGTTATCTGATTGCGGAAAATACAATCAAAATTTATGAATTCAATCGAATGATAAAAGATTTGAATGGTTTACAGAAAGAAGAATTTCTCAATAAATTGAAAGCAAATTTCATCTTAGAAAACAAACAGCATCATCCTTTTGAGCCATCGGAAAAACATCAATTTGGAATGTATTTTGAGGATGATTTTTATAGTTTAACCTTAAAAAAAGAAAAGAGAATTTTCGAAAATGTTCAAGAAAGTCTTGATTCACAAATATTATATAAAACCGTACTTTTGCCATTGTTTCATATTGAAGATTTACGAAACGACGAGCGCATAGAATACCTGTCAGGAAAACATTCGATACTGGAACTGAAACATAAAATAGACGACGGCGAATTTTCGGTTGGATTTATGCTCTTTCCGTCAAACATTAAAGAAATAAAAGCCTTGGCTAATGCCAATTTAATTATGCCGCCCAAAAGCACGTATATTGAGCCTAAAATCAAAAGTGGCATTGTCATCTATGAACTTTAAATTCAATGCAACCTTTTTAAATTATACTAATTAACATGTCAATAGCGCAGAATTTAAGCCAAATAAAATCAAGCTTACCCCAACACGTCACCCTTGTGGCCGTTTCCAAAACCAAACCCGTTGCCGATTTGATGGAAGCTTATGAGGCGGGACAACGCATTTTTGGAGAAAATAAAATCCAGGAAATGGCAGAAAAATGGGAAGCGATGCCCAAAGACATCCAATGGCACATGATTGGTCATGTACAGACGAATAAAGTCAAATTTATGGCTCCTTTTGTGAGTTTGATTCACGGAGTGGACAGTTTGAAATTACTGCAGGAAATCAACAAACAGGCTTTAAAAAACAACCGAATCATCGATTGTTTGCTCCAAATACATATTGCCGAAGAAGAAACAAAATTTGGTTTGGATGAAGAAGAATTGGATGGAATTATTCGTTTTATTACACAAAACAGCGAAATCTATAAAAACATTCGCATCGTGGGTTTAATGGGAATGGCGACTTTTACCGAAGACCAAAACCAAATCAAGAAAGAATTTACCCATTTGAAATCAATTTTTGATAATTTGTACCCTCTAAATACGGAAAACTGCCAACTGAACACCATCTCCATGGGGATGTCCGGTGATTATCAACTGGCTATTGAGTCTGGCAGTACCATGGTTCGAATAGGAAGTAGTATCTTTGGAAATCGAAATTATCAATGACAAAAATCAATGACAAAAATCAATGACAATGGCAATGTTCAATTTCAATGACAATGGCAAAAGTCAATGACAATGGAAATGACAATGGAAATGGCAATAGCAATGTTCAATTTCAATGAAAAAAGTAAAAATTCAAGAACAATAATTTAAATTCAAAAGTAAAATGGAAGTAAACGAACCTAATTTCGACAAAATTTACAATTTAGAAGATAGATTAGTTCGATTTGCTGGTGAAAGTATTTTCTTTGTTAGGAAATTAGACAAAGCATTTGAACTCGATTATTATAAAAACCAATTGATTAGATCCTCCGGAAGCGCAGCACTCAATTACGGGGAAGCCCAAGGTACAATAACAAGCAAAGATTTTATATTTAAGGTTTCTCTTTTCTGTTAAGGAATTAAAAGAATCTAGAAATTCATTAAAAATTCTGGATTATATTAGAGAAGGAGAAGATGATAAGAGGAAATGGCTTTTAGAAGAAGTGGAACAATTAATTGCAATTGCTTCAAAAATGATAAACAACAAAAAATGAATCTACGGCAATTACAATTTTTAATCATTGACACTGATTTTTGTAATTGGCATTGCCATTGATTATTGTAATTGACATTTAAAAATGTACGCAATACTAGACATAGAAACAACGGGAGGGCAATTTAACGAAGAGGGAATTACCGAAATCGCCATTTATAAATACGATGGCCATGCGGTGGTGGACCAATTCATCAGTCTGGTGAATCCCGAAATTCCAATTCAGCCTTTTGTGGTGAAGCTTACCGGCATCAACAATGCCATGCTTCACGGTGCCCCAAAATTTTTCGAAATCGCCAAACGCATCATCGAGATGACTTCCGATTGTATCATCGTGGCGCATAACGCCACTTTTGATTATCGAATCCTTAGAACCGAATTCCGAAGACTGGGTTACGATTTTGAATCGAAAACCATTTGTACGGTAGAATTGGCCAAAAAACTGATTCCGGAACAGGACTCCTATAGTTTAGGGAAATTGGTTCGTGCCCTCGGGATTCCAATCGCCGACAGGCATCGTGCCAGTGGTGACGCCTTTGCGACCTTGAAATTATTCAAAATGCTGCTGGAAAAAGATGTAGAGAAAAAAATCCTTCAGGATTATATCAAACTCGAAGTAGAAAAAGGGATTGCCCCCAAATTACTGGACATCGTCAACAGTCTTCCTGCCAAAACCGGAGTGTATTACATTCACAACGAAGCAGGCAACCTGATTTACATTGGCAAAAGCCGAAACATCCGAAAACGCATCAATCAGCATTTTACGGGGAATTCCATAAAGTGTAAAAAAATACAAGCCGCCGTTTTCACCGTAACCTATGAAGAAACCGGTAGTGAACTGATTGCCCTGCTAAAAGAAAGTGAAGGGATAAAAGTGAACAAACCCATCCTCAACCGGGCTCAACGCAAAAGCCTTTTCCCTTGGGCTTTGTACCAGGAAGTGGACAAAAACGGCTATTTGAATCTCAAATTGCAAAAAGCCGATGGAAGAAAAAAAGAAATTACCTCTTTTGCCTCTTTACAGGAAGGGAAAAACATGCTTTTCCGGATTACATCTCAATACAAATTGTGCCAGAAATATACCGGATTGTATGAAAACCAAAAGGAATGTTTTCAATATAAAATAAAAGAATGTGACGGCGCTTGTATTGAAGCTATTTCGAATACCGAATACAATGCCAGGGTAACCGAATTTATAAGCCAACACAGTTTTGAAAACCAAAACATGCTGGTTATCGACCGCGGAAGAACCGTCAATGAGCGAAGTGCCGTCTTGATAGAAAACGGACTCTGTAAAGGCTATACTTTTTATGATTTGAACCATCAAATCAATACTATCGAAATCCTGAAAAACATCATCATCCCGATGCAGGACAATCGGGACAGTAAAAAAATCATCCAGAGCCATATTCGAAAAAGTAAAACCGTCAAAATTCATAAATTCTAAGGATGTCAAAGTACCTTATTACTATTGTAGGACCTACTGCTATTGGAAAAACCGCATTGAGTATACTACTGGCCCAACACTACCAATGTGAAATCGTTTCCTGCGACAGCCGACAGTTTTTCAAGGAAATGACCCTAGGAACGGCCGTTCCCAGCCAGGACGAACTGGCCGCGGCCCCGCATCATTTCATCCAGAACAAATCCATTTTTGAGCTGTATACTGTGGGTGATTTTGAGAAAGAAGCCCTGGCTAAAATAGACGAATTATTTTTGACCAATGATTACGTCATCCTGGTGGGCGGTTCAGGATTGTATGTCAATGCCATTCTGAAAGGATTCGATGATTTCCCCGAAATAGAGGCTTCCGTCCGCGAAAAAGTGAATCAAGAGTTTGAAACACGGGGAATCGCTTATTTGCTGGAACAACTTAAAAATTTAGACCCGGCCTATTTTGAAAAGATAACTGCCGAGAATCCGCAAACCTTACTGAATCCGCAACGCATGATGCGTTTCGTGGAAGTCTGTCTGGGAACCGGAAAACCCTATTCTTCCTTTCTGAACCAAAAAACCAACAGTCGTCCCTTCACCCCTATCCTCATTGGCCTGGAAGCCGACAGGACCGTGATGTACGACCGCATCAACCAGCGTGTCGATATCATGATGCGGGAAGGATTACTGGCCGAAGCCGAAAAATTATATCCACACAAAGAACGCAATGCCTTGCAAACCGTGGGATATCGGGAATTATTCGGTTATTTTGACGGCGAAATATCCTTGGAATTTGCCATCGAGGAAATCAAGAAAAACACTAGGCGTTTTGCCAAGCGGCAACTCACCTGGTTCAAACGCGACGAAAACACCAAATGGTTTGATTATCTGACGGACAGGAAAACAATTATAGATTACATTGATTACATTAAAGAATTATCAACATGAGAGCACTAAAACAGATAGCTAAAATTTTATTTTTAATTTTTACTATATATTTAATAATTCCTTACACATTGGCATTACAAATGAAAATTGAAGAGCCAAATATGAAAAATTTAGATACTAAAGGCTTTGTGTTTTTAGGTGTAATTCTGATTGTTTTTATAATAATTAATGTTAAAATGTTTTTTCCAAATTTTAAAATAATTCCTAAAAACAAGATTACGAACTCATAAATTAGTTAACAATGCCAATTTCACCAAATTTCAACTCCATACTCAGCAAAGATTGGGAAATCAATTTCACCCAATGCTTGCCCAACGGCTATTTAAAATACACTGATTTATGCAATATCCTGCAACTGACCGCCGCTTCCCACTCAGAGTTGGGTGGCATCAGTTTTACCGATATGCAGGAATTCAACCAGGCCTGGGTGCTGAGCCGCATGCGGGTGGAAGTGACTGCTTTACCCAAATGGAGAGACGTGGTGACGGTAAAAACCTGGATCAATTCCCTTGAAAATTCCCGTTCGGTGCGGGCATTGGAAATGTATGTCAACGGCAAAAAAATCGTGGGTTCCGAAACTTTTTGGGCGGTTTTCAACACCGAAAAACGTCGTCCCGAATCTTTAGCATTGCCTTATGACCATTTTGAGTTGTATCCCGAAATGAGAGCCACCCAGGAAGGTTTTTCCAAAATCAATATCGAATCCGAGAAAGAAGACCTGTTCGAAAAAGTGGTTTGTTTATCTGATTTAGACATTGTCAATCACGTCAACAATGTCCGATACCTCGAATGGTGTCTGGACCATGTAGACGTCGATTTGATTTTGAGTCAAAAAATACGAAGCTTTGAAATGAATTTCATGAAAGAACTATCACTCAATGACAAAGTGATTATCCATGAAAACTTCTCCGAGGACTCTATCCTGTTCAGCATTACCAAAGAAGACAAAAACTGTTATGCGCTACAGTTGAATTTTGAATAAACCACTATAAATTGATGGGCAGACTAAAAGCCTGTACAATACGAGCCACGAATTTCACACCCGAGCGAAGCGAACTGACGAAGTAATCTCTTCAAAACCATTCCATTCCAGTATTACAGTTTAATTATAAATTGAAAACAAATTTTATAAGATATAACTGTGCTGAGATTCCTTTCGTCGGAAATGACAAACTGGAAAGAAAAAATAGAAAAACCACTAACGAATCCTTTTATTGATTTGTAAGAAAAAAAGAATATATTTGAAATTCAATAAAATCTGACGTTTGTTAGACCTAATCTAACTTAAATTAGGTTGATCGGTCTGATTTTATCAGATCTACATACTAGTTATACCTCAGTTTAAAAAACGAAATATGAAAGATAGTTTAGAATATAAAATACTAAAATTTTTATCTGAAAAGAATAACGAAGAATCCGTTGACGTTTCTGATTTAGAACCTAATAAAAAACTTCTAAAACAGAAATTACTCGAACTTAAAAAAGAAAAATTAATAAAATACGGAAACGGAATCGATTTAAGTTTTGGAGATGGTTCAAATTTAAAAATTGAGTTTATAAGAGCGAAGATTAATTTTAATGGATTAAAATTTTTAAAGGAAATAGAATCTGAAAATAAAAACATAACTAATAATTTTAATAATTCAACAATTGGTCAATTTAATCAATCAGACGAATTAAAGGTTTTAAAAACTGAAATCAAACAAACAAACAATCCATCCAAAAATAAAAGAGAAACAACAAAACGCTATTATTTCATTTGTAGAGAAATTTTGGTGGCTAATATTAATTCCATTACTGCTAGGAATTGTTTTAATTGCAATTGAAAAGAAGTGGAATATAATATTTTTTTAAAAAATTATACAAAATTATTTTAGATATGTATTTACATTATCATAAAGGACACTTAATGAATCATTTCGATTCAAACGAGAAAAAAGGACAAATTGGTTTCCCTTTAAGGCAAATTGAACACAAATACAATAGCGGAGAATTAAAAATTGATAAATCAAATGAAAAGATTTTCAAAAAAATAATTTCTCGTATGCTTAAATATGATAAAGGATATTGGATAAAAGAAAATTGGGAATATAAAATCTTATTTTATTCATTGTTTGGATTAATAGAAACTGATAAATAATCAACTCTGCGAAGTCTCCTGACTCGTACCCATTCCAACAAGCAACCAATACAAATCCCCAGTTAGCTCAGGTTTCTCACGGAGATGCTTCCTTCGTCAGCATGACAAGTTTGCGGATAGTTGGGATGTCAAAAAACGTTATTAGTTACGGAAGGCATCCAAATAGCAATGAAACTCTTTCTGTCTCCCGATTACGAAGTCTCCTGAGTTCGCAACATAAAACGAATAACACTAAAAATCATAAAACCCAACCCCATTTACCCCTTTTTAAACGGGGTTTATTTTTGCGCTTTCCCGTTCTGAAAAACAGCCCCTTATCTCCATTAAAATAAAGCATGGAATCCCTCCATTTAACCTAAAAAATCCTTAAATTTGAGAGAGCTACTACACGTATTGGCGTAATAGACTTAGACGATTCAGCGGGAGAATACCCCAAAAACTCCACTAAATACTAATTGCAAAAACATCAGGACATGGCATTTATAGACTATTACAAAGTGTTGGAGGTAGATAAAAAAGCGACGGAATCCGACATAAAAAAGGCGTACCGCAAACTGGCCCGAAAATACCATCCCGACCTGAATCCCAACGACAAGGAAGCCGAAAGAAAGTTCAAGGAAATCAATGAG
>JAKFBW010000024.1:0-26863 GCA_036676965.1 Flavobacterium sp.
AGTGATTAATTTACCCCAAAATTAGGTGGTCAATTTGAACCGGAAAGTGGTGGTCAGTTTGCTCCGGAACTGGTGGTCAATTTACACTGGAAAGTGGTGGTCAATTTGACCGGTTTTTCCACCAAAATCAATTTGATATAGCTTGTTTCCCGTTTTTAAATCAAAAGCAACTATTCTGTCAATATCATTGGTATATAAAACACCATTGTCTATAGTTAGACCTTTTGGAGCATTTAACTTTTCCGTTGTAAAAGATGGTTTGATTATTTTTCCATTACTGTCCAGGACTATTATTTTTCCATCCTGATCTTTAGTCATTGGTGCTAATTCTTTTCCTATGTCTGCCACATAAAGGTATTTGCCATCTGTTGTTGCACTTTCGATGTGATTGAATCCTGATATTGTTTTTTGAGCATTCGTGTTTATTGTTGAAAATAAATATATCAACAGACTTATTTTAATTAGATTTTTCATCGCTCTATTTTTAAATTCATTTTTTTTATTGTTTCATGGTGGTGGTTTACATGATAAATAGTGAAATAAAGTATTTCTCTGACTGTAACTTTCCCTAAAAAAGGATGGGGACAATTGTATATTTCTAACTCTTGTTCAGACCAACTTTGTACATTTGAAGTTAAGCTAGCAAGAGATTTCTTCCCTTGGTTGATTAACTCACCCAAACTTGTTTCTAAATCCATGTCTGGAATAAAAGCGCTCGCTGCTTTAACTCCTTTTTCAAAGGCATTATTAAATAGTTTATTAATTGATTCATTGTCCATAGATGCTCTATCAGATAAACCAAAATTAGTTTCAATACTTGATTTAGGGAGTTCTGAAAAGTTATTAAGTCTCAACAATCCAATATTAATATGCTGCACATTTTGGCTCACTGACCATTTATTGTTTATAGAAATTGTTGGATTGGGTGACTGAATTGCAGTATCCCAGAAATCAGAATGTGCTGCATTTAGATTGGCAATTATTTCACTTTTATTCATCTTTATCATTGTTTTTTAAGAACTCTTCGGTGAAGTGTTCTTTACGTTTTTCTTTAGAAAATTTTTCTGCATTGTAATTTGTAGATTTTCCACGTGCTATAGAAAGGGTTTGCCATTTATCATTGAGAATCATTTTTCCTAAAAAAATGATTTGCCCCACATGATAGGGATAATGTGCCAATTGGCGATTGATGGCTTCCACAACAGTATGTCCCTGATTGCGTATGTAAATAATTTTTTCTAAATCTTCTTCTTTTAGGTTTTTAAGTGTATCCAGAAAACATTTCCAGCCATCTTCCCAAAGAGTAACTACTGCCTCTTTTGTATGAATATCATTTTGAAATTCGGCATCACGGTTTCGCCATTCTTTTTCACCATCCGAGGTAAGAAAATCAGTCCAGCGAGAAAGCATATTACCACTGAGGTGTTTTACAATTGTAGCAATGCTGTTACTTTCTTCATTGTATTGACATACCAACTCATCATCAGTTAGTTGTGCTATTGTTTTGTCTCCTAACAATTTGTAATATTCAAATTGTTTGATAACGCTGTTTATATAATCTGTTTTCATTTTTCTAATTTTAGTTTTGTTGAATGACTATTGTTTTTTTAGGTTTTTTATGCGTTCCTCAAATGAAATGGGATTTTCTTGCGGAATTACAATCTGTTCAAAAAAGTTCATCAATTCTTCTGAATGTGTATCACTTTTTTTAGTATTTAAGTTGTAATGAACGAACTTAGTCCATAATAAGGCTTTTAGTTTGGTTTTGTTTTTATTCCACATCATTGCCTCAAGTACAAGCGTTTTATGGTCATAGAAAATCAATTGGGTTTGAATAGTGACTGTTTCCATAAGTATGGCTGGATTAAAATACGCAATTTGATTTTGTGATACTACCCAACTTAATCCTTCCTCTAATGCCAGTTTATAAATATCAAATTCATAATTTTCTAATAATTGATCTTCTCTCGAGTTGATGATATAATCAATGTATTTTGAATTGTTGAGATGATTAAAAGGATCACAGTCTGGAAACCTGATTTTGACATTACTCTCTAGTGTTTTTTCTAAATTTCTCATATTGATGTTTATAATTATTTTCTTTTAATCAAAGAGTGCCAGATTCTATTAAATCCAAATAGATAAATTCAGGAGATTTAACTCCTGCTTCTTTCCTAATTTGAACCAATTTTGGAGATTCAAAAAATTGTCTGGCATTTTCAATAGATTTCCAAACCGAAAAATGAACTATTTTGTTACTGTCATTTTCGTATTTTAATACCTGATAGGATATTTCCCCAGCATCCTTTCTTATTCCTGTGGCATTATCAAATATTTTTTTCCAAGCAGGATAATCTTCAACTTTGTGTATAATTAAGACGTGTTTCATTTTAGTATTTAATTTTAAATTACAGTTTTGTTTTTACCAGTTTTGAATTTGTTTCAATGTAGTAATATGAGCTAAATGATGATTAGAATGCCAGGCATAATTACCGATGTATTCTATTAGTTGAAATTCTTTGTTGTGTTCTGGGTGAAAAAAAGTTTTTTCAAGTTCCGATTCTGTTAAGTTAGCGATTAGTTTTGACCATCTTTCGTGAATTCCTTCAATGATTTTTAATGATGCAGTAATTGGAAATTCCTTACTGTCGATAAGTTCAGCCCAGCGATCTTCAAAATATGGTTTTATAATAGGTTTGTTTTCTGTAAGCGCTAATTTGAATCTTATAAAACCATTAATGTGACTGTCTGCACAATGATGTATAACTTGTCTAATTGTCCAGCCCTTTTTTCTATAAGGGGTATCCAATTGGATATCAGTTAAGTTTAAAATTTCTTCTTTTAATTTTGAAGGAAATAAATCTATGTCATTCCTCCATTTTTCAAGTATCTCTTTGTTTATCACTTCTGGTTTTACAAATTGACCAATTGGATATTTTTGATTTTCGTTTGTCATAAGTTTTCTTTATTAGTTATGTGAAACATAATCAGTAAAAGTTCTATTAGAATAGTTATTGTAGAATCTTGAAATAATCAGCCCATGGACCCACTTCTTCTTTGTATTGTTTGGCCATAACTCTTGAAATTTGCATTAAGTGAGCCAAATCATGTACAACCCATGTGGAAATCAATTGTGACAAGGTGACCTCTCCTAAATCAGGATGAGTGGCTGTTTTTACCAATTGTTCTTCAGTTATATTTAATGAACGAAGTTTAGTTATACTTGAAAAACGAATTTTTACAAATTCATTTAATAATTGTAACAACGTTTTATTTTTATTTTTCTCAATCTGTGCAAATCTGTCAAGAGGTTCGAATTTTACAACTATAGCATCAGAAAGTGTGATTTCTATACGCGGGATCCAGTTGTATTCCTCGCAATGTATAAGATGTCCAACAACATCAAATGCAGACCAACTATGATTTCCTTCATTGTTTAAAGTCCATTCATCTGAGATATTATCTAATAGGACAATTAAAAGCTGAGGTGTTTTTTCTAATATTTGAATAGATTTATCGATACTGAAATTCATGTTGTTAGTGTTAGTTGTTAGAAAATTTAGTGTTTAAATGCTATTTTCCACCTGTGATATCTATAATAGTTCCCGTTGAAAATGAGGCTTCCTCAGATAGTAGCCATAGGATTGCATTTGCAACTTCGATAGGTAATCCTCCTCGTTTCATTGGAATAGTTTCTGTCAGTCTATTTACCCGATCAGGTTCACCACCATCTGCATGTATGTCTGTGTAAATGAAACCAGGACGTACCGCATTAACCCGAATACCTTCAGCAGCGACCTCTTTTGATAAACCTAGGGTTAAAGATTCAATTGCACCTTTAGTGGCGGCATAATCAATATATTCATTTGGAGCTCCTGTTACTGCAGCGATTGAAGATACGTTTACAATTGCACCACCAGTACCACCATACTTAGTTGACATTTGTTTTACTGCTAGTTTAGAACACAAAAAACAGCTAATAATATTTGATTTGATCATGTTGTTGAATCTTTCTAAACTTAAATTATCCAGTCTTGATTGCTTTTGCAATATTCCGGCATTATTAACCAAAGCGTTTATTTTTCCGAAATCTTTTTCAATTTTTTCGAATAAGTTATCGACCTCTTTTTCCACAGAAACGTCCGCTTGGTAAGCAATAGCTGTTCCACCATCCTGAGTGATTTTATTGACAATGTTATTTGCTGCTTCTTTGTTTCTAAGATAATTGACACATACATTATATCCTCTTTTAGCTGCTAATACGGCTACTGCAGCACCAATTCCTCTACTAGCTCCAGTTATCAAGATTGTTTTATTCATACTATTTCAGATTAATAAATTTCTAAAAGATTAAAGTGCTTCAATTTTATGATTCCAATTATGTTTGTCTGGAGAGCGTTCATATCTGATATCATTTAATTTTATTTTTAGATCATACATAATTGCATCCTCTGCTGTATGGGTGTAGAATTTGTCTTCTTTAAAAGTAATTGATTCAAACGGAGCGATAACCGCTGCTGTACCAATGCCAAAAGCTTCCACTTTTTTCCCTGATTTTAAAGATTCTATAAGGTCGTGTACCGAAATATTTTGTTCCGATACAGTGATGTTATTATCTCTTGCAATTTGCAATAAAGAATCTCTGGTGATTCCATCCAAAATAGTATCCGATAGAGTAGGAGTTACAAGTTTATTTTCAATTATAAAAGCAATATTCATTGTTCCAGATTCTTCAATGTATTCTCTTTTTTCAGCATCGAGCCATAGAATCTGATCGTATCCTTGTTTTTTAGCCTCTAATTGAGGTAAGAGAGCTGCTCCGTAATTACCACCATTTTTGGCAAAACCTACACCGCCTTTTGCAGTTCTGGTATATTTTTCTTCAACTATTACATTCAGATTCCCTTGGTAGTAACTTTTTATTGGACTACATACCACCATAAATGTGTATTCGTTAGAAACATCAACACCTAATTTTTCTTGTGTTGCAAACATAAACGGGCGTATGTACAATGATATTTCAGGATGTGTTTTAGGTAGCCAATTATGTTCCGTTTTAATTAATTCTAAAATTCCATTAATGAATATTTCGTCATTTATAGTTGGCATCGCCATTCTTTCTGCAGATTTATTGAAACGACTAAAATGTTTATCTAACCTAAATACATTTATATCATTTTTAATTGTTCTGTATGCTTTTAATCCTTCAAATATGGTTTGTCCATAATGAAATACCATGCTTATAGGTGAAATATCGATTTTCTCAAAAGGCTTGATTTTATAATCAGACCATTTACCGTCTTTGTAAGTTGCAACAAGCATATTATCTGTTGCCTGAAGTCCGAATGTGAAATTGCTGAAGTCAAATGTTTCGTAAATATGCGTTGTTGTGTTCATAATATGAGTGTTTATAATTAAAATTGAAATTCAGTTTATCTGTGTCTGGTTGTTTTTATTATTTCATGAGGTTATATAATGAAAATAAATTTTCTATTGTTTTATAATTTGCTTTCAAAACTATTTTTAAAATAAACCAATCGGTCTATTTTTAGATAAAAAAATTATCGCTGTAGATTCATAATCATTTTTTCAAGGAATTCCATTGCTATTTTTAATTCTGTTGTTCTATTGGTAACCTTAGCTTGCATAAAAGCTCCTTCAATCATAGAAATCATAATTACTGCTATTTCTGTAGGATCTGTATTTTCTTTTATTTCTTTTCTTACAATACCTCTTTTAATCTGATTTTCGATTGAAGTTTTCCAAAAAGCAAGTGCTTTTACAGCTCTTTCTTTCAATTTTGGATGTGTATCATCAGCTTCTGTAGACGTATTTAAAATGGGACAACCAGCTTCTAAGTAATGGTACTTAAAATAATTTTTATAAGTTTTAGGATATACCAGCAACCTTTCAATTGAGTTGTCCGTAGCTAAAATTCTTGCTTTCATGTGCTCATTTACTTTATTATGATTAAAGTCAAAAGCTGCCAAAGCAACTTCGTCTTTATTTTCGAAATGACCATAAATACAACCTTTTGAAAGTCCAGTTATATTCATTATGTCATTCATTGAAGTGCCAGAATAACCCTTTGTATTGAAAACTGGTGCCGTTTTCTCTACTATAAACTGTTTGGTTTTTTCTGATTTTAACATCTTTAAAAAGTGTAAATGAATATAAAACAATACAAAACTAAATAAAATAAACCAAACGGTCTAATTTTAAATTAAAAAATAATTTTGAAGCTGTAAATTGTATTTGTTTGGTAAGAAAGCTAGTAATATGCTATACTAATTTGCTTTCTTTTTAATTTTCTCTTTTATAAAGAATTTATCTCTCAAAACCTTCATATCCTCACTCACTTTTCTATCTAATACTTTTGCATAGTGTTGAGTAGTTCGAAGGTTTTTATGCCCAAGCATTTTGCTTACACTCTCAATTGGAACTCCATTTGTAAGCGTCACAGTTGTTGCAAAAGTATGTCGGGCAATGTGAAAAGTTAATTCTTTTTCAATTTCACAAATTCCAGCTATTTCTTTTAGATAAGCATTCATTTTCTGATTACTCAAAATAGGTAGCAGTTTATCCTGATTTACGCTTTGTGGATGGTCTTCGTATTTATCAATAATCATTTGGGTTACTGGAAGGATTGGAATTTTGGAAGCGGATTCTGTTTTTTGTCTATGGGTGAATATCCATTTCTCTCCGTCGATACCAATACTTATATGTGATTTTGTTAAGTTTTTGACATCAATGTATGCCAGACCTGTAAAGCAGCTAAAAAGGAAGATATCACGCACCAGGGATAATCTATCGTTTTCTAAATCTTTATTAATAATACTTTGAATTTCGTCTTCAGATAAGTACACCCGTTCGACTTCTTTCACTTTCGATTTGTAATTAGCAAAAGGATTTTTGACCATCCAATCGTTGGCCAGACAGATTTTGATTATTTTATTGAAGTTCTTGATGTATTTTACCGCTGTATTATTGGCGCAGTTTCGAACGCTTCTTAACCAAAATTCATAATCGGTTACAAAGGCGTGATCTATTTTGTTTAGCTCTATATCGGAAACTTTATATTTCCATTGCAGAAATTCAATGGTATGGCTTAAAGATGTCTTATACCGTTCTAGTGTTCCTGGTGCATATTCTTTGCCAACCAGTTCTTTGATTTTGTTGTTGTGGTCTTGGAAAATAGGGATGAGCATTCTTACTCTTTCATCTACTCCCAGTATTTTACTTTTTAAGCCTTCAGCAGTTACAGGAATTTTTTTGTGTATAAATTCCATTTGCATATCTATTATTTGAACTCTCAGCATATTCAGATGGTTATTTATTGAACGTGCTTCTTCTGAATTACCTTTCATTTTACCACCTTCTGCAGACCATTTGGCTATTTCAACAGATCTGTTGGAGCTTAATTCAATTCTTTGACCATTGACAGTAATTCGCGTGTAGATAGGTACTAAACCTTTTGCATTGATTTTTGCTCTCTTTACATAAAAGAGGATAGATACTTTTGTTTTCATTGTGGTGATCTTTTAGTTGTTATTAAATTTAATTCTAATAAGACTAACACACAAGATGTACAGTTTTTAAACAGGTCATTGAACTGCTTGTAAAGCCTTGTGAATGCTAGGTTGAGAGCAAAATTCGGGTACCTATATTTCGGAATAGGTTTAGGTACCCGATTTGGTCCCTTTTAGTTCACGCATTAATGAATATTTTGATAGTTGGGGAAAAGAAAAAACCCTTTAAATCATAGGATTTAAAGGGTTTTAATTCAATTTGTATTTCTACTGGCGGAGAAAGAGGGATTCGAACCCCCGGACCTGTTACAGTCAACAGTTTTCAAGACTGCCGCATTCGACCGCTCTGCCATTTCTCCAGTATGTCGCTTTCATTAGCTGATTGCGAGTGCAAATATAAGAACCTTTTTTGGTTATGCAAATCTATTTTTAGAAAAAAATCGTCGATTTTGAGGATGATTTTTTAAACGTTTCATTTCCTTTGTTTTAGAAATGAAATATTTCAAAAATAAATTTTTAAAAAGTGCTAGTAATGTACATTTTCTACTATTTCCAGACCATACCCAATCATTCCGACACGTTTGGTTTGGACATTATTGGTCACTAACCGTATTTTTGAAATATCGATATCATGCAATATTTGCGCCCCGATACCAAAATCCTTGGTGTCAATTACAATTTTTGGTGCTTTCATTTGTCCGTTTGCTTGCAAGGCTTTCAGTTCGCTCAGTCTGGCCAGTAAATTTACCGATTGCATATCCTGATTGATAAAGATAACGGCTCCTTTGCCATGATCGTTTATCACCTTGAACATATCGTCCAATTGTTGGTCGACATTATTGGTCAGGGTACCTAATAAATCATTGTTCACCTGTGAAGAGTGGATTCGGGTTAAAATAGGTTCTCCCAGGTTCCAGGTTCCTTTGGTCAAAGCGATATGGATTTGTTTGTTGGTTGTTTGTTCGTAGGCACGCAATCTAAAGCTGCCAAAACGGGTTTCGATATCGAAATCCTCTTTTTTGTGAATCAGGCTGTCGTGTTGCATTCGGTAAGCCACCAAGGCTTCGATGGAAACTAATTTCAAATCGAATTTTTTGGCCACTTCTGCCAGTTGGGACAGGCGCGCCATAGAGCCGTCTTCGTTCATGATTTCTACGATAACTCCGCCCGGGCTGAATCCGGCTAAACGTGCAAAATCGATGGCCGCTTCGGTATGTCCCGTTCTTCGTAATACGCCGCCTTGTTTGGCAATTAACGGAAAGATATGTCCCGGTCTGGCCAAATCATGCGGTTTGGTGGCAGGATCTACCAAGGATAAAACGGTTTTCGCACGGTCTGAAGCAGATATTCCGGTGGAAACCCCTTTTCCTTTAAAATCTACTGAAACCGTAAAAGCCGTTTCCATAGGGTCGGTATTGTTATTGACCATTACCTGCAATCCCAGTTCTTTACATCGGCTCTCGGTCAATGGGGCGCAAATCAATCCACGCCCATGAGTAGCCATGAAGTTAATCATCTCAGGGGTAACTTTATCGGCTGCAGCCAGGAAATCGCCTTCATTCTCCCTGTCTTCATCATCCACAACGATGATGATTTTCCCTTGGCGGATATCTTCTATCGCTTCTTCTATAGTGTTAAGTTGTATTTTATTTTGACTCATGTGGTGTATGTTTAATTTTGTGATCGGAATAGTTTTTGAAATATTTTTTGGAATGGGGCAAGAATAACATCTATATTTATCATTCCAATGTCATTGGTGGCTCTATAAGTCAGCAAAATGGCTAAAGGTGAGAGTATAAAGGAAGACATCCAGGCGCCCATAAATGGCGACAATCCGTTTTCCTGGGCAATTCTTTTTCCGAAGGTATTGATAAAGTGAAAGGTTATAAAAATCAACACGGCAAAGACAATCGGAAGTCCAAGGCCTCCTTTTCGGATGATAGCCCCCAATGGGGCACCTATGAAAAACATCAAAAAACAGGCAAAGGCAATGACGAATTTATCATAAAAAGCCAATAAATGATTGTTGATGTTTTTTTGTTTGCTTTTCAAATCCACTTTGGATGCTCCAATAGAATAAACAACATTGGTGATATTGCTATTGGCGATGCTTAAAATTTCTGATTTTTTCTCGTTAGAAAGCCCGGCCAGTAAATCCTTTGGGAATTTCTTTCGCATCTCTTTTTCTCTTACAGAGAGTTTTTCGGCAGGAGCAGGGGAGGTAATGCTGCTTCTTTGTATTCCGGTTCTCAAATTAATGTTCTCTGAATAGGAAACCACCTCGGTCTTAAAACTTTTGTTAAGGGAATCGATGGTGTAGTTGAGTTCGTTGACGGTTAGCATCGAATTGGAGTTCGAAATATCACTTTCTTCTACCTCAACAGTATTCAATTTGGCCAAATCAATATTGATGGTGTATTTTTTAAAGGCACTTTTGGCAAAAGGCATTTTTTCACGATCGTTATATTTTTTGGGAACAATGTCTTCGTAGTAATTCCCGTTGTTTAACACCAGTTGAAGAATATTAGATTCTTCACTGCTGATTAATTTTCCGTCTTTGGCTTTTATGACTGTTTTGGCACCATCACCACTATTGGATATTTTGTGAATAGTGATACCGGTTAGGACATTTCCGTTCTCTCCCGATTTTTTATTGACTTTGATGTTGTAAAAACCCACATCACTGAATTGTCCTTCGGTAATAGCCATAGCGGGTTTTACCTGGGCAATGTTTTTTCTGAAATTGATGAATCTATATTCCGCATAAGGAATTACGTTATTCGCAAATATAAAGGCGACAACACTCAGTACACAAATGAAAATGGTCAGACTTCGCATGGCTCTTTGCAACGAAATACCGGAAGATTTCATGGCGGCAAATTCATAATTCTCTGCCAGGGTACCAAAAGTCATTATCGATGACAGCAATATCGAAAGCGGTAATACCAACGGAACGATACGGGGCATCGAAAAAAGTAAAAACTTGATAATTAGAAAAAGATCCAAATCTTTACCCGCCAATTCGGCAATAAATAACCAAATGGTTTGAAGAATGAATATGAAAAAAAGAATTACAAATACGGTTGCAAATGTAATCAGAAAGGTTTTTAATAAGTATTTGTCAAGTATTTTCACCTAGGAATTAATCTAATTGATTGATGTAGTAATTTGGATATTTACTTTTGGTAAAGGTAAATTGATTTTTTGACAAAGGCTGATTGGTTTTAAAAGAATTAACGGTTAATGTCGTTTTCGTCCCTTTTTTACCCATTTCAATTAAATTATAGATATGTTTGGTTTGCACATCAACACCCAACAAAATTTCTTTTCGTTGGTCTTTACTATTGTTTGGAACCAATTTGATGTATTGAATTTTTCTTCCTCGCACATTTTGCAAAATATCCATGGAATATCGGTACCCACTATTGAAAAAGGTCAGCATTTTCGAAGGGGTAATCGCATTTTCATCTGATTCATTAACCGTAGAAATGGTGATTTCCTCGTCTTCGGGTACAATAGTGTAGGTTTTCTTGCCGTCAAAAATTTTAGTAACACCCATGAAATTCAATACATATTGATTTTTTTTCATTGTTACATTTCCTTTACTGTCCTGATTGATATTTTCTTTGGCGTTATTCAGTGTATATTTAAAATCAATCACAATATTATCGTAACTTTTTACTTTTGAAGTTACCTGATCCAAAAGCTCTTTGGCTTTTTTATCTTGTGCCTGTATTGAAAAACTTAAAATAAAAAGGAATGCAATTTGAAAAAATTGTTTATTCATAAGTGAATTAGTGCTTTGTTTGATTTTAGTTGTGTGTGATTTCATTTTGATATTAATTACTTTGCTCATTATTGAAAAAATCATCCAGAGAAGTTAAATCCAATATATTTACAGCTCTTGCTTTACTTCCTTCAAAAGGACCAACAATTCCGGCAGCTTCCAATTGATCAATCAATCTTCCGGCGCGGTTATAACCCAGTTTCAATTTTCGTTGCAGTAACGAGGCAGAACCCTGTTGCGCATTAACGATAATTTCGGCTGCCTCTCTAAATAAGGTATCTCTTTCAGAAATATCCATATCAAGATTAATGCCACTTTCCTCTCCGATAAATTCCGGGAGTAGGTAAGCCGTGGCATAGGCTTTTTGTGAACCAATAAAATCGGTTATTTTTTCTACTTCAGGCGTGTCTATAAAAGCACATTGAACCCGAACCACATCATTTCCGTTGGTGTAAAGCATGTCCCCGCGACCAATTAACTGGTCGGCTCCCTGGGTGTCTAAAATCGTTCTGGAATCAATTTTTGAGGTTACCCTAAAAGCGATACGCGCAGGAAAGTTGGCTTTAATCAATCCCGTAATAACATTTACGGAAGGCCTTTGTGTGGCAATAATCAAATGGATTCCAATGGCACGGGCCAACTGGGCCAAACGGGCAATAGGTACTTCTACTTCTTTTCCTGCAGTCATAATCAAATCGGCAAACTCATCGACAACCAAAATGATATAAGGTAAAAAGCGGTGTCCGTTTTCGGGATTTAATTTTCGGGACTTGAATTTGTCATTATATTCCTTGATGTTTCGCACCATCGCATCTTTCAATAACGAATAACGATTGTCCATTTCCACGCAAAGGGAATTCAGGGTATTGACCACTTTGGCGTTATCGGTAATAATAGCGTCTTCGGTGTCCGGTAATTTAGCTAAATAATGTCTTTCAATTTTATTGAACAGGGTAAGCTCCACTTTTTTAGGATCGACCAAAACAAATTTTACTTCTGCCGGATGTTTTTTGTACAACAATGAGGTCAACACCGCATTCAGTCCTACCGATTTTCCCTGTCCGGTTGCTCCTGCCATCAATAGGTGGGGCATTTTGGCTAAATCGACTACAAATGTTTCGTTAGAAATGGTTTTACCCAAGGCAATAGGTAGTTCCATTTCAGCTTCCTGAAATTTGGCAGAACCAATCACACTTTTCATCGAAACCATGGTTGGGGTTTTGTTCGGTACCTCAATACCAATAGTCCCTTTTCCCGGGATTGGCGCGATAATACGAATCCCTAAGGCCGAAAGGGAAAGTGCAATATCGTCCTCTAAGCTCTTGATTTTAGAGATACGGATTCCGGCTTCGGGAACAATTTCATATAAGGTCACCGATGGGCCTACCGTGGCTTTAATCTGTGCAATTTCAATTTTATAATTGCGAAGGGTGTCTACAATCTTGTTTTTATTTTCTTCCAGCTCTTCCTGGTTGATGGTTATCCCGCCGGTGGAGTATTCTTTTAATAAATCGATGGTAGGGAATTTGTAGTTGGATAAATCCAGGGTGGGGTCAAACAATCCAAAATCAGAAACCAGTCTGGATGCCAGATTTTCCTCGATAATGTCTTCCTCGGCAGCTTTTTCAATTACAAATGACTCGTCATGATGGTTGGTTTCCGGAATAGTTTTCTTAACCGGAATAGGATCCGATAACGGATTCAAGTTGATTTCGGAAGCATTTGAAATGGTTGGTTTCAAAGCTTCTTTATTGATTTCAAACTGAGAAGGTTTGGTTTGTAAAACCATTTCCTCTAATTCGTTTTCTTCTTCAACGGCAAATTCTTCTAAGTTGTAAGCGCCTTCAGTTTTCAGCGGAGTGACAGCAGCTAAATCAGTTGAAAGGTCTTTTTTGGTGTTTTCAAAAAGGGTTTGAATTTTTTCAGGGGATACTTTTAATTTAAAAATCATATAAATGACCAATCCAAAAATCAAGACCAGTAAGGTTCCTGTTTTTCCAAGGTAATCCTGTAAAAACAAATTCAATTCGTAACCTATAACGCCCCCTAATTCAGGTAAAGAGGTTGCGAAAAATCCAAACAGCACTGAAACAATGAGAATGACAAATAAATCCCAAAACCAGATATTCTTTAGCTTTCTGACAGAAAGATCAAGTATTAAAAAAGTACCTGTCAGGAAAAACAGTCGTACAAATAGGAAGGAGGCCAATCCGAATCCCTGATACACCATGACATCGGCTAAAAAGGCTCCAAATTTTCCCAGCCAGTTTTTAACCGTTTCTGAGCGGTCTGTCAGTTGGGCTACAGCACTTTGATCTACTTGTCCGTAAATATAGAAAGAAATGAAAGCAACCAATAAAGCAACAGAAAACAATAACAAAAGACAGCCAAAAACGATTTTATGCTGTTTGGTTATTTGCCATGATTTGGTTGAATTAGCGGTTGAATTTTCTTTTTTGTCTAAAGGCTCTTTTTTCGTCGTTTTTGCCATCCTTAATTGTTAATGCCTATAAAATTCGAGGTAGGTAAATAATTAAACCAATAATTACTGCTGTCAGAGCCGCAAATAATACAGCTCCGGCAGCAATATCTTTTATAAAACCAATTCGTTCGTGATAGTTAGGGTGAATAAAATCGGCTATTTTTTCAACAGCGGTATTCAGCCCTTCAATACTCATCACAAAACCAATCGCTAAAGTTTGGAAAAGCCATTCCGTACTGGAAATATCAAAATAAAAACCTGCCATGGTAACCAATATCCCTAAGGAAAATTGCACCATTATGCTGTGTTCAGTTGTGATTAATTTTAGGGCCCCTTTAAAAGCATAAGTGACACTTTTTAACCTTCCGGTAACGAAAGAATTGTCTTTTTGAAACTCCATTAGTTGGTCTCTATAATACTGCTAAGGCAGCTTCGTAATTTGGTTCGTTTGCAATTTCAGTAACTTGTTCCGTATGCAAAACGGTACCGTTTTCATCAGCAACAATAATGGCTCTTGAATGTAAACCGGCTAAAGGACCATCTACAATTTCCAAGCCATTGGTTTTACCAAAATTCCCTTCTTGAAAATCAGAAAGGTTTACTACATTTTCGATTCCTTCTGAACCACAAAAACGTTTTTGGGCAAATGGTAAATCTCTTGAAATACACAAAACAGCGGTATTGTCTAGTTTAGCGGCAGTCGCGTTGAATTTTCTTACTGATGTGGCACAAGTTCCTGTATCAATACTTGGGAAAATATTCAACACTAATTTTTTACCTGTAAAATCAGCCAGTGAAGTGGTAGAAAGATCATTTTTTACCAATTTGAAATCAGCAAGTTTAGAACCTACTTTCGGTAATTCTCCTAATGTGTTTATCGGATTTCCTCCTAATGTAATTGAAGCCATATGGTTTGTTTTTTTAATGAGGTTCAAAAGTAAGGATTAATATTTGAAACTAAAAGAATTTGTTGTTGGTTGAGAGTGATAAGTTGTACGCAACGGAGTAATCGGATTTGATGTTTCGATTTTTAAGAATTGTACCTCCGCGAGAGGGATAGAAGCTATCCGCCGCAGCGGAGCGTATAGCCCGACAGCATTAGGGAAAGGGGCGAATGGAGACAAAGAGTGTTAGCCCCTTTGCCTAATGGTGGCTCGCCCAAAGGGATATTTTCAGGTATAAAAAAAACGCATCTATTTCTAATTGCGTTTTTGTAAATAGACTCATGTAATGAACTGCTACTTATCGATGGAACCCAAAACACGTTTCATAAATGTGTTTAGAGCCTCTTTTTTGTCGGTTCCGTTTTGGACTAATTTATGGACTTCCAGAGCACCGTACATGTTTGAAATTAATTCCCCGATCACATCCAGTTCTTCGTCTTTCAAAGAAGGGATTTCGGTCATAGCTTCCAGTACTTCAATGGTTTCAATGATATAATCCTGATCGTTTTCTTCGATAAATTGTGTTAATTGCTTTATTACGGGTAGTTTCATAAGGTTTGAAGTTAGATTCTGGAGATTTAGAAGATTGCGTTTCTTTCAAAATTAACCTCTATTTATTATATAATTTCGTTTACCAATTCAATTAAAACTTCCTGTTTGTTGGTTTGTGTTTCGTTTACCAACTTACCATTTACGAAAGTGGCAAAAGTAGGCAGGTTGCTCACATTGGCCAATTTTCTGGATTCAGGGAAATTTTCGGCATCAACCAATGCAAAAGTGATGGCTTCATTTTCGGCAGCCAATTTTTTGAATTTTGGTTTCATGATACGACAGTTTCCGCACCAGGAAGCCGAAAATTGAACCACCACTTTCTCTTCTTTTGAAACTAAATCCGCTAAGGTGTCTTCGTTTAATTCTATTAACATAGGTTTTGTTTTTTAGAGGTTCTGAGTTGCTAAGATGCTAAGGTTCTGAGTTTTTAATCTCAGAACCTTAGTTACTTGATATCTTAGTATCTTTTGATAATTAGTTTGCGCTTAAATATTGAGCAGTACTGTTTCTGTCGGCAGTCATGGCTTCTTTACCGGCTTCCCAGTTAGCAGGACAAACTTCACCTTTTACTTGAATGTGTGCATAAGCATCAACCATACGCAAGTATTCGTTTACGTTACGGCCAAGCGGCATATCATTTACACTTTCGTGGAAAATTTTACCGGTTTCGTCAATTAGGTAAGTCGCTCTGTAGGTTACGTTAGAACCTTCAACAATTACTGAATCAGTCTCTTCGCTGTAGCTGGTAGATTCTACATCAAGGATCCCTAGGATGTTTGATAAGTTTCTGTTGGTATCGGCAAGGATTGGGTAAGTAACACCTTCGATTCCACCATTGTTTTTTGGAGTGTTTAACCAGGCAAAATGTACTTCGTTAGTATCACAAGATGCTCCGATAACGATAGTGTTTCTTTTTTCGAATTCCGGTAAAGCGGCTTGGAAAGCGTGTAATTCAGTTGGACAAACAAAAGTGAAATCTTTTGGGTACCAGAACAAAAGTACTTTTTTGTTATTGTTTACTGCTTCTTCAAAGATGTTGATTTTTAAATTATCACCCATTTCAGAAATGGCGTCAACGGCAATACTTGGGAATTTTTTTCCTACTAAAGACATATTTTTTCGTTTTTAAAATTATTAAATTTCTATGGCGCAAAAATAGGGTATACTGCAACAAATAAACAATAAGGTGTGATTATAAAAATTTATTTACTAATAGCTTTTGGTTATTTGGATAAAAAATTAAGTCGAAACCTATTGAATGTCAATATATACGGGTAAACTTCCATAATACCCTAAATGTTGAATAAGTTTTTTTCCGGCTGTTATTTGAAACGCATCAAAATCCTGATAGGCTTCTACGAGCCCAAAACTGTTTTTACTATTAGGGATTATTGGTAAAACATAGGGATTTCCGAAAACATACAACAGGCATTTTTTGGTTTCTAACAGTTTTCCTAAAAAAGAAAGAATATTTTCGTCGATATCAAAATGATTCAACGGTTTGGCCTTAGGGACAAATAGCGCAATAAGTATCGTGTCGTATTCTTGAAGGTCTTTTTCGAGGGTTTTTAAATCGGCATCTGTCGAAGTAATGGCAAATTCAGGACTTGATAATGCCGTATTCAGGGTTTCAAAGAAAGTATTCGAAGTGTTTTTATAAATGCTCAATTTGGCCAATTGACCGCGCTCTTTGGCTTGAAAAACGGTTTCTGAATTCGGATTGCCTTTGACCCAGGTAATGCTTTGTTGCGCAATCTTAAGGTTTAGCTCTTTTGCTTTTTCAAAATCCAACGCATTGACTTCGATAGGATTTTCATTAAAAAGACCCGCTTTTTCTTTGGATTTTATGATTCTTGCAAAGCTTTCTTCGATGCGCTCGGGAGTGGCATTTTTAAGGATTTCCTGAATTCCTTCGGCTACATTTTCGGCAAAACACAACACATCGTTTCCGGCATGAAAGGCTTCCCATTCCAATTGTCCTTTTTTATCGTATAGTTTAGAGACACTGTGCATGTTTAAGGCATCCGAAATAACCAATCCGTCATAGCCTAATTGCTTTCGCAAAAGTGTTTCAATCACCGGTTTGGAGAGTGTGGCAGAAGTGTCTTTGCCTTCGTTTAAAGCCGGAACGGCCAAATGCCCAATCATGATGGAATCGACATTATTCTCGATTCCTTTGATAAACGGATACAATTCGTTGGCTAATAATTCGTCTAAGCTTTCCTGTAAAATAGGCAATCCCAAATGAGAATCTATGTTGGTGTTTCCATGTCCCGGAAAATGTTTCAGACAGCCTAAAACCCCAACATCCGACATGCCTCTTAAATATTCGAGGGCAAACAGTGCTACTTTTTCTTTGTTTTCACCAAAAGAACGGTAACCAATCACGGGATTGTCAGGATTGTTATTAATGTCTGCCAATGGAGCCAGATTATAATGGATTCCGGCAGATTTTAAATCCAGGCCAATTTGTTTTCCCACTTCATAAACCAAATGCGATTTGCTTTCGGGTAAAGCCCCAAGTGTGATGGCATAAGGATATTGCGGTGTTTTTTCGATACGCATGGCCAGGCCCCATTCGGCATCAATACTTATTAAAAGGGGAGTGGAGGCACATTTTTGATAACGAACAATCAATTCTTTCAACCGTTCATAACTATCGTCATTGTAGGTGATTTTTTGTTTGCTTTCATAGTTCGTTGCCGCGCTGGCACGACTATGAAAAAAAGTTAATCCACCAATATGGTGTTTTTTAATTAGTTCTTCTGTTGCCTGGATATTTTCTTCGGTGTCATTGATAAAAACAGCCGGAAAAAAGAATTGTCCTATTTTTTGTTCTAATGTCATTGTTTAGAATTTGGCACTGGGTTTTAATTACTTTAATTTACTCAATGCGTTGGTATTGATAAGGGATTTCATTTGGTTAATAGCAATTTCATTCAATTTTATTAACCGTTCTTGTTGTGTTATTTCTTGTTGTATTAGCATTGCATTTATACTCTCAAGATTGGATAATACGACTAATTGTTCGATTGTAGCGGTATCTCTAATATTTCCTTTTTCGTTTGGATTTTCGGCACGCCATTCTTTGGCAGTTTTACCAAATAACGCCACGTTTAGTATATCGGCTTCGTCTGCAAAAATAAAATTCTTTTGATTTGCCGTTAGGCTTATCGGAATTAGATTTTCTTTTATAGCATCGGTATGTATTCTATAATTTATTTTAGAAATGGTTCTTTGCAAATTCCATTCGAGTTTGTCTTTGCTATTCTCTTCTATTTTTAGTCTTTGAAATTCTTTGATTAAAAATAATTTGAAGATAGGGTTGACAGCCGAACAGAACTCAAGTGCAATATCTTTGTGAGCAAAAGTTCCTCCGTATTTACCTAGTTTGACATAAATGCCAATTGCATTTGTTTTTTCTGCCCAAGTTCCAGGACTTAAAACAAAGCTGGGTAATCCTGCTTGCATTTTAAAGTGGTCAAATTCGACCACTTTAAAATTCGGATTATACATTTGTTCCCAAGTACCTAAAAATTCAAGAGTTGCTCTACTGCGTATCCAGTTTTTAATTATGTCAGCTGCACGGGAATCGGATTCTTTGGTTTTAGCTATATCTGTAATGCAGATGTAATCGTCCTCATTGTTGGACGAAACTACTGCAATTGTAACATTTTGAACTTCTAAAATCTTGATTTTGTTTTTCAAAATATTTTATTTAATGACTTTTAAAATTAAATAATTCCATTTTCATCAATCAGGAAGTTGTTGTTTTTAATTAAAACTTAAAATAACTCTATTCCACTTTCTTTCCAAAATCCTTTGGAAATATCAAAAATCGGGAGAGAATTAATCCCGGAATGGTAGCCAGGAATACCCATATAAAGAAATTTCCGTATCCTAAATATTCCTGAATAAATCCGCTCGCCATTCCCGGAAGCATCATTCCGAGTGCCATAAATCCGGTGGCGATGGAGTAATGGGATGTTTTTGATTCGCCATCAGCTACATAAATCAAATACATCATGAAGGCGGCAAAACCAAATCCGTAACCAAATTGTTCCAAGATAACTACAGCATATATGTAATAAACAGAGGCGGGATGGAAATGGGCTAACAATATAAACCCAATAATCGGTAAATGCATCGTCAAAATCATGGGTAACATCCATTTGCCCAGACCGTCTCTGGAGATTACGATTCCGCCGATAATTCCTCCAATGGTCAGTGATATCACTCCAAAGGTACCGTAAATGATACCGATATCCTGTGTGCTTAATCCCATTCCGCCAACGCCTTTGTCGTCAATCAGGAAAGGAGTCAACATTTTTAATAATTGTGATTCCCCTAGCCGGAATAATAAAATGAAGGATAATATTAAGCCTATTTGTTTCTTTTGGAAAAAACTGGCAAAGACAGCCCCGAAACTTTGCTTGGGTTCGGATGCAGTCTTTTCATTTGTTGCAACAGTTTCTGTTTTAGGGGTAAATAGATAATTGTATAACGTCATTACAATCATAATCAAACCAACAATAATCATGGTATACGACCAGGCTTTTTGTTTGTCTCCGTATTCCTGCTCCAGATAACCACCGATAATAACGATTAAACCATTTCCGGTAAGCATTGAAAGACGGTAAAAAGTGCTTCGTATCCCCAGAAAAAAGGATTGTTGGTCTTTGGATAAAGCCAACATGTAAAAGCCGTCGCTTGCCACATCATTCGATGCAGAGGCAAAAGCCGCTACCCAAAATACCGCCAGACTGATGACGAAAAAATGGTTCATCGGAATCGTTAATCCCACTACAAAAAAAGCGATTGAGATCAATAATTGCATCGCCAAAAACCATTTTCTCTTGGTGGAATACAAATCGATAAAAGGGCTCCAAAGCGGTTTGATTACCCAGGGTAGGTATAAAAAACTGGTATAAATACCGATGTCTTCATTGTTGATTCCAAGGTTTTTATACATGATTACCGAAACCGAAATAATAATGGCGTAAGGTAAGCCCGAGGCAAAGTTTAAAATTGGTATCCAGTACCAAGGTCTATTGTCTTTCTCCATTATTTAATACGCTTTGAATGGTTTTGTTTTCTGAAGTTTTTTTAAAAAAAGTTGCTCCGCTTTCATTTCCAAAGAAGTCAATAAAAGTGACGGCATAGTTGGAATCTTTGTCTAAAAGCTCTTTCTGGACATTAATGGTAATGGAGTCTTTTGTTTCCTTGAAAGCAATTTTGTCAATGATATGGGCCGGATTGTTTACATCAATTTCGGTGCAGTTTTTTGAACCATAAACGACCACATAACGTATTTTGCTTTTAGTCGGATAATGAAGCGTTACGGTATAGGATTCCTTGTCTTTTGAAACTTGGGATACTTTTGGAAATTCAACAAGCTGGTTTTGGAATTTTGGTACCGCATACGGAAGTGCCGGATATTTGTATTGGTTTTCCAACAGTAAATCGGTTACCGCTTTGTTCTTGTTAATAAATGATTTGGCGCTGAAAAAAGCGTTTCCGTTAATATTTTTAAAAGTACGCGTAATATCAATCTGATTCGGGATTTCGTAAGGATTGAACCATTTTTTATCAGAATCGGTGTTGATTTTGTAACTGCCGTTTCCAATGTAAATGGCCGCATTTTTAGAGTTTTGGGCCCACCATTTCAGTAATTTGGTATAAGAGGCGGTTTTGTGATCCATGCTCCAGTACAATTGTGGAATTAAATAATCAACCCAACTGTGTTCCATCCATTCCATGGGATCGGCAAATAAATCATCGTAATTGGTCTGTCCGGATTGGGTGTCGGAACCTTTCGGATCAACTGATTTGTTACGCCAAACACCAAATGGGCTAATCCCGAATTGTACCCAGGGCTTGATGCTTTTTATGGTGTAAGAAGTGTATTTTACAAAATTGCTGACATTGAGACGTCTCCAGTCGGCTAAATTCATGCCTTCTCCGTATTTTTTAAAGGATTTGGAGTCGTTGAATTCTTCTCCTTTAATTTTATACGGATAAAAATAATCATCAAAATGTATGGCGTCAATATCATAATTGGTAACCACTTCTTCAATCACTTTTATCAAATGGGTTTGCACTTCCGGCAGCGCAGGATCATAGTAATATTTTTCACCGTATTTAATCATCCATTCCGGATGTTTGAAATAATCATGATTCGGGCTTAATACCGAGGTATTCAAATCCATCGTTGCACGGTACGGATTCAACCAGGCGTGAAATTCAAAACCTCGGTTGTGTGCTTCGGTAATCATCCATTCCAGCGGGTCAAAATAAGGGTTGGGAGCCTGTCCTTCTTTTCCGGTCAAATATTTAGACCACGGGGCCAATTGGGACGGGTAAAAAGCATCACCGACACTTCTGATCTGAACAATTACTGCATTGTAATTCAGTTTTTTATAGGTATCTAGAATTTCAAGATAGTCGGCTTTTTGTTTTTCTACGGGGTCAACCTTGTCTTTGGGCCAGTCAATATTTACCACCGTGGCAATCCAAACGGCCCTGAATTCATTTTTGGGATGAGACATCTTTTCCTGTGCGTTTCCATTTGAAAAGGACAGCAAAAGAAGTAGCACTAGTATTGATGTGAAATTCTTAGTATTCATTAATTGTTTTTTATTGAAATCAAAAATAGTTTTTTTCTTAAGCTTTCCGGAATAATTGTATTAATATTTTAGCTTAATTTACAACCGCAATATCTTTGCCAAATATTTAGGTCTTCCATTTTAGTGCGATTTGGCAGCAGTGTACAGTACAAAGGCGGAATTCGAATATTTCTTATTGCATTTATTCCATTTTAAACCGCTTATATAATTATATTTGTCGAACAGACTTTTAAAAACTATTATACCACATTATTAGAATTAAATTATGTCCATTTCAACCAATTTATTAAAACAACTTTCTGATTCCCTGGAAGGTACACTTTTATACGATGCCCTTCACAAAACACTTTACGCAACGGATGCTTCGGCTTATAGAATAATTCCATTGGCGGTGGCTTTGCCAAAAACAGAAGAGGATATTGTTAAATTGGTTCATTTTGCCAAAGAACATAAGATTTCGTTAACCCCGAGAACTGCGGGAACATCCTTGGCAGGGCAAACTATCGGGGACGGAATTGTGGTGGATGTTTCTAAACATTTTACCAAAATAGTTGCTTTCGACGCGGTAAATAAAACGGTTACTGTTCAACCCGGGGTGATCCGGGATGAGTTGAATTTGTTCTTAAAACCGCATGGTTTGTTTTTTGGTCCCAATACTTCTACCACCAATCGCTGTATGATAGGAGGGATGGTGGGGAATAATTCCTCGGGAACAACCTCCATCCGTTATGGGGTGACCCGTGATAAAATTGTGGAGATTAAAGCGGTTTTGGCCGACGGTTCACAAGTGAAGTTCAACGAATTGTCCTCGGCTGAATTTATCCAAAAAACAAAGGGAGGCACATTAGAAAACACCATTTACAGAACCATTTATAGCGAACTTTCGAATAAAGAAAATCAAGAGGAGATTCTGGCCCAGTTTCCGAAACCGGAAATCCACAGACGAAATACAGGCTATGCCATTGATGTGTTATTAAAATCGGATTTATTTTCGGGCACAGAACCCACAATCAATTTAGGGAAACTGCTTTGTGGCAGCGAGGGAACTTTGGCGTTCACGACCGAAGTGACCCTGAAAGTAGATGATTTACCGCCAACGAATAATGTCATGGTGGTTGCGCATTTTCATACCATTCAGGAAAGTTTGGAAGCCGTAGTTACGGCAATGAAACACCATTTGTACACCTGTGAAATGATGGATGATACCATTTTGAATTGTACCAAAACCAATCGAGAACAGGCTAAAAACCGATTTTTCATTCAAGGGGATCCTAAAGCGGTAATCATGCTGGAAGTGGCTTCGCATATCAGCATGGAAGATGCCGAAGCACAGGCGGATGCGTTGATTGCGGATTTGGAAAAAAACAATTTCGGATATGCTTTACCAAAAATTTACGGCTCCGATATCGATAAAATCAATGAGTTGCGAAAAGCGGGACTTGGATTGCTGGGAAGTATTGTTGGGGATGATAAGGCAGCCGATTCTATTGAAGATACCGCGGTAGAATTGAGTGATTTACCGAATTATATTGCCGAGTTTGCGGCCATGATGAAAAAACACGGTCAGGACGCCATTTATTATGCCCATGCCGGAGCCGGGGAAATCCACTTGCGGCCGGTTTTGAATTTAAAGAAAAAAGAAGGGGTGTATCAATTCAGAAATATCGCTACCGAAGTCGCTGTTTTGGTCAAGAAATACAGGGGGTCTTTGAGTGGGGAACACGGTGACGGAATCGTTCGCGGGGAATTTCTGCCGTATATGATTGGCGACAAAAACTACGAATTGTTGAAGCGTGTCAAATTGGCTTTCGACCCGAATTCGGTGATGAATATCGGGAAAATTGTCAACGCTTTAAAAATGGACGAAAATCTTCGTTTTGAAGTAGACAGGATAGAACCGGATATGAAAACGATACAGGATTTCTCAGACAGTTTAGGGATTTTGCGTTTAGCCGAAAAATGTAACGGTTCGGGAGATTGCCGAAAACCGCCTTCGGCGGGCGGAACCTTATGCCCAAGTTATCGCGCCACACGAAATGAAAAAGATACAACCCGTGCCCGCGCCAACGCTTTACGGGAATATTTGACGCATTCTGAAAAAGAAAACAAATTCGACCATAAAGAACTGTACCAGGTTTTTGAATTGTGTGTGAGTTGTAAAGCCTGTGCCAGCGAATGCCCGAGTAATGTGGATGTGGCTTCCCTGAAATCGGAATTTTTATACCAGTACCAGAAAGCGAATGGTTTTTCGCTGCGAAGCAAAATTTTCGCCAATAATTCCAAATTAAACAAACTGGGAAGTGTTTTTCCGGGACTGACCAATTTTATGGTCAACCAATCTTTGGTGAAAAAAGCGATGGGTGTGGCTGAAAAGAGAGAAGTCCCTTTATTGGCCAAGCAAACTTTTAGAAAATGGCTTAGCAATAACAATGTCAATAGCAATAACAAATATGAAAATGGCAAAGTAGTTTTGTTTTGCGATGAATTCACTAATTATTACGATGTAAATGTTGGGATTGATGCTTTCGAATTGTTGACAAAATTAGGCTACGAAGTGATTGTTGTGGAGCATGAAGAAAGTGGAAGGGCTTATATCTCGAAAGGATTTTTGGAAGAAGCTAAAGTATTGGCCAATAAAAATGTAACCATCTTTTCTTCAATTATCACTGGAGATACTCCATTAATCGGAATAGAGCCATCGGCTATTTTAACGTTTAGGGATGAATACCTCCGTTTGGCAGATGATAAATCCGCTGCGGAACAATTGTCTAAAAATGTATTTACCGTTGAGGAATTTTTCAAAAAAGAAATCACGGCAGGCAAGATTCATGCAGGACAATTTTCGGAATCCGAAAAGCAAATCAAAATCCACGGACATTGTCATCAAAAATCACTCAGTACCGTAGAAGCCACTTTTGCGATGTTGAGCATTCCTAAAAACAATTCGGTTACCATATACAATTCCGGTTGTTGCGGAATGGCGGGTTCTTTTGGATATGAAAAAGAGCATTACGAAATCAGTATGCAAATGGGGGAGGATACCTTGTTTCCGAAAATCAGAAATACCGAATCCCATGTCGCTATTTCGGCGGCGGGAACCAGTTGTCGTCATCAAATTTTTGATGGAACCAACAGAAAAGCGCAGCATCCGGTGACTATTTTGAAAAGTTGTTTGAGATAAATTATTAAAACGTCAGTTCGAGTGTTTTTTGTGAAGTGAAACGGAACAAAACTTCTCGATACGCTTCGCTACTCGAAGTGACGTGTATCGAGAACCGTTTTGAACCTAATCATCCTTTTACACTAAACAGAATAATAATAGTAAAAAAGAGCTATTCTTCATTTTAGGGAGTTTAGCTCTTTTTTGTTTTGAGAGTTTGGATTAAAATAATAATGAATTGCTTTTCTATGTAAGAAATATTTTTAATTTTGTTGGGTACGAATAAAATAACACGCAAGAATAGAGAATAAAACTTGCGCATAACATGCCATTTTGGAATGAAGGAGGTTAGAATTATGCGTATATATACAAGTTGTGCCTAATTATAAAAAACTGCTTAAAAAGAACAAATTCTATGATAACAGCATTTGCAGATGAATCCGGAAACAATTCCTTTAAATTTGATTCACAAGGAAGTCATTTTATTGTTGCCACTGTAATTTGTAATTCTGAAAAAGTACAAGATTTAGAAAAACAAGTTGATATAATTAGACAAAACCATAATTTCCAAACTGGAGAAATTAAATCAAGTGGCGTTGCTGGCAATCATAAAAGAAGGCTCAATATTCTAAATGATATTGTTAAGCTTGATATTTCTGTGTATGCAGTTATAGTAGACAAAAGAGAACTTAAAGGGCAAGGCTTCAATTATAAAAAATCATTTTATAAATACTTAAATAATTTATTATATAAAGAACTGTTCAGAACTTTTCCTCAATTAGACTTATTTGTAGATGAGCATGGTGGAAATGATTATATGCTTGAATTTAAGAATTATGTCTATAAAAACCATCAGAAAAATCTATTTTCAGGATCACAATTTGGAATACAAAACAGTAAACAAAGTAATTTAATTCAAATTGCAGATTTTGTTGCTGGAACAATCGCCTATATCTATGATGAAACTAAAAAATCAGAATATAGTGAAGAATTTAAAACTGTATTAAAACCGATAGTAAGCGATTTCAATTTTTTTCCAAAAGAATACAATTTTAAAGAATTTAATGAGTCAAATACTGATGAATCTTATTCGCCACTAATTGCAGAAGTATGTATATTGAGAATTAATAATTTTATTGAAAAAGAAGTCGGCAACGACCAACAAAAGATTGACCAAATCAACTTCTTAAAATTATTGCTTTTATTCCAAAGAGTATATTACAAATCAAGATATATTTCCACAAAAGAGATTTTTAATCACTTAAGCCAAAGCCGAGAATCAAAATTATCGGAAGAGTATTTTAGATCCAAAATTGTAGGTAACCTGAGAGATAATGGAATATTAATTTCTTCAAGTCCGAAAGGTTATAAAATTCCAACAACTGAAAAAGATTTATATTCTTTTATAAAACATGGTAATCGAATAATTTTACCGATGCTCAATAGAATTAACGAAATGCATAAAGCAATAATGTTAGCATCAGGTAATAAACTTGATTTATTAGCAAATGAAGAATTTAAAGAACTGAAGAAAATAATAAATAACTAGGCACAACACACGCTACAAGCAATTTGGGTATTAGGCTTAATTTGAAATTGGTTTTGTATTTTGAAGATTAGGCAAATCCGAATAATGGGCTTAATTTAGTCCCAAACTGCTTGTAGCGCGGGAACGTGTGTGACTTGAACAACAACGTAGTTGTTGGTGCTTTAAAATAGATGAGAGTAGGTCTCTCAATGACGACTTTCAGGAGTAGTTATTAAACCACTTTGTGCTGCATAA
>JAKFBW010000025.1:0-24235 GCA_036676965.1 Flavobacterium sp.
GTTTGCCCCATCCCTAAAGGAAGCCAAAAATTTAAAAGTACAGGATTAGTAATAAAGTCCTGATTTCTTTTTCCACCCTTTAGGGAGGGGGAAGAAAAAGAAATTTTAGAGGCAGAGGGAAAACATAAATTTTCGTTTTTCCCCAATCCGCCTAGGCGGAAGCCGAAAATTTGGGGTGATTGATGGTTTATTTAAAATTCAGAACCTAATTCAGATGAAAAAGAATCCACTAAAACCAGATGATATGTGGAAAGGGGCATCTCCACAGATTTTTTCGAATGCGAAAAAATTAAGAGAAAAGCCTACGGAAGCTGAAGAAGTAATGTGGTTGGCATTGAGGAATAACCAATTGGATGGATATAAATTTAGGCGGCAACATCCGCTATCGCTTTATGTTGCTGATTTTTATTGCCATCAATTACAATTAGTTATTGAGATAGATGGCGGATACCATCAAACGCCTGAGCAAATTAAATTAGATGCTGAAAGAACTAGTGCTATTGAATTTCAAGGATTGCATGTAATCCGATTTACCAATGATGAAGTGATTTCTAATATTTCTGCTGTTTTAAATGAAATTAAAGAATTTATAAAATCAGAAGAGTAATGAGTTCATGAAATTTTCGGTTTGCCCCCGTCCCTAAAGGGAGCCGAAAATCCAGAACTTAATTTTTAAATAGGATAATTTTTGTTTTGTCCCGAGCTTAAAGGGAGCCGGGAATTTAGAACTTAATTTTATATAGAACAATTTTCGTTTTACCCCGTCCCTAAAGGGAACCGAAAATTTAGAATTTGTATTATATAAGGTGTGGATTTAGAGAACTTGTTGAAATAAATTGAAAATATAAAAATGAAAAAAATACTAATTACCGGTGGTGCCGGATTCATAGGTTCGCATGTGGTGAGACGTTTTGTCAATCAGTATCCGGAGTATCAAATTTTTAATTTGGATGCCCTGACGTATGCTGGAAATTTAGAGAATATTGCCGATATTGAGAAAGCGCCTAATTATACTTTTATCAAAGGGGATATTGTTGATGCACCTTTTTTAGATGCATTATTTGCAGAACATCAATTTGACGGGGTATTACATTTGGCAGCCGAGTCCCATGTCGATCGTTCGATAACAGATCCGTTGGCTTTTGTGAAAACGAATGTTATTGGAACGGTTAATTTACTAAATGCCGCAAAGGCCATCTGGCAAGGCAATTACGAAGGGAAGCGTTTTTATCATATCAGCACGGACGAGGTGTATGGAAGTTTGGGTGCTGAAGGATTGTTTACCGAAACGACTGCCTATGATCCAAATTCCCCTTACTCAGCTTCGAAAGCCAGTTCGGATCATTTTGTCAGAGCCTATGGAGAGACTTATGGCTTGCCGTATGTGTTGACCAATTGTTCGAATAATTACGGTCCGTTTCATTTTCCTGAAAAATTAATTCCGTTATTCATTAATAACATCATCCAAAATAAACCTTTACCCGTTTATGGCGATGGGAAATACACCCGTGACTGGCTTTTTGTCGAAGATCATGCGGTGGCGATTGATTTGGTTTTCCATAAAGGTAAAAACCATGACACCTATAATATTGGCGGTTTTAATGAATGGCAGAATATTGATTTGGTGAAGTTATTATGTAAATTAATGGATGAGAAATTGGGAAGAGCTGAAGGAACTTCAGAGCAATTGATCTCGTATGTCAAAGACCGTCCGGGGCATGATTTGCGTTATGCGATTGATGCCAACAAAATAAATAAAGAATTAGGGTGGAAACCTTCGGTTACTTTCGAACAAGGATTGGAAAGAACTATTAATTGGTATTTGGAGAATCAAACCTGGTTGAATAATGTGACCTCCGGGGCTTATGCTTCCTATTATGAGAAACAGTATGCGAATTAATATGACTTACACGAATTAATACGAATTATACGAATGGATTCTGATAAGATACTTTACAAGGAAGAAAGCTTTAAAATAATTGGGGCTTGTATGAAAGTACATCGTTCATTAGGGGCAGGATTCTTGGAGGCGGTTTATGAGGAAGCGTTGGAGAGAGAATTTCTAATCCAAAATATTCCTTTTAAAAGACAGCTGAAATTAGAATTATATTATGAAAAGGAGAAGTTAAAAAAACAGTATAGAGCAGATTTTGTATGTTATGATGCTATTGTTTTGGAAATAAAAGCAGTACAGCAACTACCCGTTGCATTTTATATGCAGTTGAAAAATTATTTAAAATGTACCAATATGGAATTGGGCATGCTGATTAATTTTGGCACGCCTTCCTTAACTTATAAAAGAATAATTAATTCGAAAAATTCGGATTAATTTGTAAAATTCGAAAAAACTATGAAAGGAATTATACTAGCCGGTGGATCCGGTACCCGTTTGCATCCCTTAACACTGGCCATGAGTAAACAAATGATGCCGGTTTATGACAAGCCCATGATTTATTATCCGTTGTCGACTTTAATGATGGCAGGGATTCATGAGATATTAATTATTTCCACGCCCCATGATTTGCCCCATTTTAAAAAGTTGTTGGGTGACGGGAAAGAAATAGGCTGTCAATTCAGTTATGCTGAGCAGGCTGTTCCCAACGGACTGGCGCAGGCTTTTGTTATCGGGGAGGGATTCATCGGAAATGACAGTGTAGCACTGGTTTTGGGGGATAATATTTTCTTCGGTGCCCATATGCACGAATTGTTACAATCGAATACCAATCCTGACGGAGGGGTTGTCTTTGCGTACCATGTTTCGGATCCGGAGCGTTATGGAGTAGTGGAGTTTGATGCCACTTTCAAAGCGCTTTCGATAGAAGAAAAACCTTTGGAGCCGAAATCGAATTATGCCGTTCCTGGACTTTATTTTTATGATAATTCGGTGGTGGAAATTGCTAAAAATATCCAACCCAGTGCCCGGGGGGAGTATGAAATTACCGATGTGAACAAAGTCTATTTGGAAAAGGGGAAACTAAAAGTGGGTATTTTGAGCCGGGGTACTGCCTGGTTGGATACTGGGACTTTTAACAGCCTGATGCAGGCCGGCCAGTTTGTTCAGGTTTTGGAAGAACGTCAGGGATTGAAAGTGGGTTGTATCGAAGAAGTGGCCTGGAGACAGGGATTTATTAGCGATAAACAATTGAAAGCCCTTGCCGAACCGTTGAAAAAGTCGGGTTACGGGGAGTACCTTTTGGGACTGTTGAAGCATAAGAGTTATTAGTTGTCTGTTATGAGTTGTGAGTTATCAATTATCAGTGTTCTGTACGTTGTGGGTTTTGGATGTCGAATTATACCAATGACGTTTTGTTTAAAAAGGGCTTCGACAAGCTCAGCCTGACAATTGAAATGTCATTTTATGTTACTTTTTTTATAAAAAAATGATGTCATGAACTGACGATTCTCGATACCCCGTTGTTTTCTCAATTTTAGTTGTTTTTCCTCTAGTGTTTTTATCTTTATACAATGTCTGAGAATACAATTTGGCTGTCGTCTCCCCATATGGGAGGCAGTGAACGGCAATACATACAAGAAGCATTTGACAGCAACTGGATTGCTCCGGTGGGGGCTAATATTGATTCTTTTGAAAAAGATTTAGAAGATTATTTAGGTTCCGGTCATGTGGCGCTTTTAAATTCCGGTACGGCAGCCCTTCATTTGGGATTGGTGCTTTTAGGGGTTCAGCCCGGTGATGTTGTGATTTGCCAGAGTATGACTTTTGCCGCCTCGGCGAATCCTATTCTGTATCAGGGGGCGACCCCTGTTTTTGTTGACAGTGAGCCGGAGACCTGGAATTTGTGTCCGATTGCGCTTGAAGAAGCTATTATTGATAGAATAGCAAAGGGTAAAAAACCTAAAGCCATCATAGCAGTTCATTTATATGGGGTTCCTTATAAAGTGGAAGCCATAAAAGCCGTGGCCGATAAATATGGAATTCCCATTTTAGAAGACAGCGCGGAAGCCTTAGGGAGCCGTTATAAAGGACAACTTTGTGGTACTTTTGGCGATATGGGGGTTTTTTCGTTTAATGGGAGTAAAATCATCACCACTTCAGGAGGCGGGGCACTGATAACTCCAACGAAAGCGCTAAAAGACAGGGCGCTATTTCTCGCTACACAGGCCAAAGACAATGCTCCCTATTACCAGCACAGTGAAATAGGGTATAGCTACAGGATGAGTAATATCTGTGCCGGAATCGGCCGTGGACAGCTGGAGGTTTTGAATTCCCATATCGATTTGAGGAGGAGCATGCATGAATTTTATGTGGAATTATTCGCCGCTATTGATGGGGTGGATGTTTTTAGCGTACCGAATACAGATTATTTTGCCAACTATTGGTTGAGTACGATTCTAGTCGATCCTGTCAAAACCAAAGGGATTAACAGTGAAACCCTCAGACTGGCTTTTAAAGAGGCCCATATTGAATCCCGGCCTTTGTGGAAACCCATGCATTTGCAGCCTGTTTTTGAAAAGTACCCCTATTATGGCGGTACTGTTGCTGAATCCCTTTTCCATATCGGACTCTGTTTGCCATCAGGGTCTAATATAACCAATGAAGATCGGATGCGGATAAAAGCCGTGGTGTTGCAATTGTTTAAACAATAAGAAAGTTTTTTTTCTTATTTCAAGTGGTGAATTGTCCTTCGGTTTCGCTCAGGATGACGGTGAGTTGTGGGTTTTGAGTTATGGATGAATTATACTAATGACTTTTTTGTTTTAAGTAGGGCTTCGACAAGCTCAGCCTGACCAAACAAGTGGTACTTAATATTGTTGTTTTTAATAAGCCTCAAATTAGCGTTTTAATAATTGCTGCCAACGAGTTACATAGGATTACTTCTTTGCTTTTTTTCTTTTTTAAATAGAAATACATTTTTTCTGTTTTATTAATTTATTATATATTATTTTTGCATTCTAATAACAGGAGTAATCTTTAAAAAAAATATAGGTTTTGAGTAACACTAAAAATTCTGGTTCGGGGATTATAAACCCTGATTTTTTTTCAAGAGAAAATTTAAGATTTAACATTCATAATTTGGGCTATCTGCCGAGGTGGATCATCATTATGATTGATATTTCGGTTTTGCTACTGTCCTTTTTCTTTGCTGTATTGGTTTTCAAAGGAACGGGATTGGACTATATTCTTACGTCACATAGTACTGCCTTTATCACTTCTTTATTTGGAATTAATATATTCTTTTTCTGGTTGTTCAGAACCTATTCGGGAATTATCAGGCACTCTTCTTATATTGATGCGGTAAAATTGTTGTTTTCACAAGCTGCTGTACTGGTTGCGTTTCTTTTTGTTAATTATATCCATGAATTTTTCTATGGATATAAGTTGTTTTTGAATACAGCCCTATTCATCAATATCGTATTTTCATTTTGTGGTTTGTTTTTATATCGTGTGATTATCAAACGGACTTTTGAGATTTATTTTTCGGAACAGGAATCCGATAAGTTAGTGCGTACCATTATTTACGGGACGGATGCCAATGCGATATCTGTAGCGAAAGCCCTGAAAGCAGAAACTCCGGGACGTTTTAAAATTATCGGATTTGTCGATAAAAACAGCGAAAATGCCTCGAAGCGTATGCTCGACTTGCCTATTTTGGTTAAAAAGAAAAAATTACCCATACTCATGCGTTCGGTAAACGCCCAGGCGGTTATCATTGCCGATAAAAGTCTGTCTAAGGAGGAACAGGTTATCATAGTGGAACAGTGTTTGGAGTTTAATTACAGCATCTATAACGTACCCTTGATTTCCGATTGGGAGAATCAAAAGGAGATTTCACAGAAAGTAAAGAATATCCAGATTGAAGATTTATTGGAAAGGAACCCTATTGTTTTGGACAGTAAATCCATTTCGAAACAGCTTAAATCCAAGACCATTTTAATCACCGGTGCTGCGGGTTCCATAGGAAGTGAGATTGTCCGACAGGTCTTGAGTTTTAATCCGGATGAGATTATCCTCCTGGATCAGGCAGAAACCCCTTTGCATCATTTGAGTCTGGAGATGGAAGGGATTGTTTCTGATTCAAAAATACATACCGTTATTGCCGATGTAAGAAATAAAGAAGCCCTGGAGAAAATCTTTGAGTTCCACCGTCCTGAAGTTGTTTTTCATGCCGCGGCTTATAAACACGTCCCGTTGATGGAAAGAAATCCTTCCCAGGCGATTATGGTTAATATAGCCGGGACAAAAAATCTGGCGGATTTAGCCTGTAAGTATCATGTCAAAAAGTTTGTCATGGTGTCTACCGATAAGGCGGTAAATCCGAGTAATGTGATGGGAGCCAGTAAAAGAATAGCCGAGAAATACGTGCAATCCCTGCATTTGAAATGTCAAAGGGAAGAAGGGGGGCATGGTACCAAATTTATCACTACCCGTTTCGGGAATGTTTTAGGTTCCAATGGCTCTGTAGTGCCTTTGTTTACCAAGCAAATTTCAGAAGGAGGGCCTATCACCATTACACATCCGGATATCATTAGGTATTTTATGACTATTCCTGAAGCCTGTCAATTGGTTTTAGAAGCCGGTGCGATGGGGAAGGGAGGGGAGATCTATATTTTTGATATGGGCAAACCGGTTAAGATTATTGATTTGGCCAAAAAGATGATCAAGTTGGCCGGATTTACACCTGATAAAGAGATTAAAATTCAGATTGTCGGATTAAGACCCGGTGAAAAATTATACGAAGAATTGTTGAATGATACCTCAACCACTTTGCCTACCCATCATCATAAAATAATGATTGCCCAGGAGATTCAGGACGAATATACGATTCTTCAGGCTGATATTGATGAACTGATCCATATTGCCCATTCGTTTGATAATTCAGCGATCGTGTCGAAAATGAAAGATATTGTACCTGAGTTTAAAAGTATGAATTCGGCTTTTGAAATATTAGATAATAAATCGCAGGCAGTTATAAATTAGTGTCTGTTTTGAAAAACTGATTGTTGGCTATAATTTCCTGTAACGGTTTTGCGTCTTTTATTTTTAGTCTTTTGTCGAAAGCGGCAATATGATTGTCATGATGTACATCAGAACCCACAAAATCATACATGCCTTTTTGGAGTAATCGTTCGGCGATTCTAACGATTCCTTCCCCATAATAGCCCACAACCGATAGCAGGTTCAGTTGGAACAGACAACCGGCTCTTTTTAGTTTTTGGTATTCCCCAAAATTATTATGGTAAAATAAATAGCGCTCCGGATGCGCTAAAACGGGAATGTAACCCGCCAGCTGTAAGTCGAATAATATCGTGTACAATTGTATTGGCGCATTGATATACGACATTTCCACCAATACATAATTCTCTTTCAACGTCAATACATCATGGGATTGAAACAGTTGTACAAACTGATCGTCCATCAGGTACTCTGCTGCCGCCTGAAAAGGCAGGTTGATATTGTTTTTTTTCAATTCCTGAACCGTATTGTTTTTATTGGCGATAATTTGTTCGTGTGTATTCTCCCAAACATACTGAATGATATGCGGTGTGGTAATAAACTGTGTTACCCCGAAGCTTTGTAATGCTTTGATTAAACGTAAGGAGCCTTCAAAAGTTTGTGCCCCGTCATCAATCCCGGCTAAGAGATGGGAATGTATGTCCACATGATTATCGGGAATGAGATCCTTAAGAACCGGTTTGGATTTGAATAGTGAAAACATGCTGCAAAGGTATGAAAAAAGTGTTCAGAAGGCAGATTACAAAAGGCAGATTTCAGAAGGCTGTACGTCCTGATATAAGTTGCTATTACCGTTTTTATTAAAAATGGTTCACGATACAATTCGCCGCGACGAATCGAACTGACGGGAAGCGGTAACGTCATTTTATATTACTTTTTTAGAATAAAAATTATGCCTCGAACTGACGGAGTGAGGATTCGTGCTGATGGTAAAGAAGGATTATTCTCTTGTCATTAGCTTCTATAACCATTTTTTTATGTCGGTGGTCGTTTATTTTAGGCGATACCCATTGCATATTTGTATATTTACCCATAGGACATAAAATAGTTGTAGTACAAAATGAAACCAATGGATAAATATGAAGAGGATTGGTTGTTTGAAATAACAACCAAAGACAAGTTTTTCTCGCTCCACCTGAAAGAAGTCTGGCAGTACCGCGATTTGTTGTTGCTTTTCGTGAAGCGCGATGTGGTGACCGTGTATAAGCAAACGGTTTTGGGGCCGCTTTGGTATCTCATCCAGCCGTTGTTTACTTCAATTACTTTTACCATTATTTTCAATACGGTTGCGGGAATTGAAACCGGAACGGTGCCTCCGTTTTTGTTTAATCTGGCGGGAATCACGGTGTGGAATTATTTCACCGCCTGTCTCAACGGGACTTCAGATACCTTCAGGAGCAATGCGTCTATTTTTGGGAAAGTTTATTTTCCCCGCATCATCATGCCTCTTTCGGTGGTGATTTCCAATTTGCTTAAATTTGGCATCCAGTTTTTTATTTTTATCGCTTTTTATCTTTATTTTTATTTTAATGGAGCCGGTATCAGCCTGAATCCTTTGGTGGTCTTTTTTCCGTTGTTAGTCCTTTTTATGGGAATTTTGGGTTTGGGTCTGGGAATGATTATTTCCTCTCTGGTGACCAAATACCGGGATTTTAGCTATTTGATCGGTTTTGGGGTACAGTTGCTCATGTACCTTTCGGCCGTGGTCTATCCGATGGCGCTGATTACCGAAAAAATGCCCCAATATGCCTGGTTGATTCATTACAATCCGCTGGCGTATATTATTGAAACCACCCGCTATCTTTTGTTGAATATTGGTCAGATTTCGATTCCCGGTTTAGCCTATACTTTTATGTTAATCCTTTTGCTGTTTTTTATAGGATTGCTTATTTTTAACCGAACCGAGAAAAGTTTTATTGATACGGTGTAGTATGAGGTCAGCAGTTAATGGTAGTGAATAAATTTTCGGTTTTCCCCAGCCCTAAAGGGAGCCGAAAATTTAGCGGTAGAGGAAAAAAACATAAATTTTCGGTTTTCCCCAGCCCTAAAGGAAGCCGAAAATTAGAAAGTATAGGATTAGTAATCACGTTCTAATTTCTTTTTCCACCCTTTAGGAAGGGGCAAGAAAAAGAAATTTTATTGACAGCTAAAAACAAAAAGAGATTAGAAGTTAGATGTGTGAAATCAAATAATTCAAAATGAAATCGCCATTAACAACAAGTTTGCGGAAGCAAACACCAATAAATAAAAAGGCGATACCATATATGACCGCTAAAAAAACAACTTTTACATATATGAAAAAATTATAGTTATAATAGTATGTGTATTTGTATAAAGTTATAAATGTAGTTATAATAATATGGTGAAATTTCCTTTGGATTTAAATGGTTGAGTTTGTTGGGTGTAGTTTTTATACACCCCATAACTCGCAACCCACAACAAAAAAATGAAAGACATAATTTTAAAAGCTGAAAATATATCAAAACAATACCGCCTGGGGCAGGTAGGCACCGGTACACTGAGTCACGACCTGAACCGTTGGTGGCATCGGGTGCGGGGCAAGGAGGATCCGTATCTTAAGATTGGGGAGACCAATGACCGCAGTACCAAGGGAACGAGTGAGTATGTCTGGGCCTTGCAGGATATTAATTTTGAGGTCGAGCGTGGGGAAGTTTTGGGTATTATTGGCAAGAACGGGGCGGGAAAATCGACCCTGCTAAAAATACTCTCCAAGGTTACGGCTCCTACTACAGGCAGTATCAAATCCCGGGGGCGTATCGCTTCATTACTGGAAGTGGGAACGGGCTTTAATGGCGAGATGACCGGACGGGAAAATATCTTTCTCAACGGGGCTATCCTGGGGATGACCAAAAAAGAAATCGCCTCAAAGTTGGATGAAATTATAGCTTTCTCCGGTTGCGAACGTTATGTTGATACCCCCGTAAAACGCTACAGCAGCGGGATGACGGTGCGACTGGCGTTTGCCGTGGCGGCTTTCCTGGAACCTGAAATCCTGATTGTCGATGAGGTGCTGGCCGTGGGTGATGCCGAGTTCCAGAAAAAAGCCATTGGCAAGATGCAGGATATTTCCAGAGAAGGAGGAAGAACCGTGCTGTTTGTGAGCCATAATATGGCGGCGGTGAAGAGCTTGTGTACGAGGGGAATTGTTTTGGAGCATGGAATAATAAAATTTGATGGGAATGTTGATGAAGCTTTAGGGGTTTATAATTCTGATACTGCAGATTTGGTGTCTAGTATAAATTGGTCAATTGATGATGCGCCAGGAAATTCAAGCGCAAAAATAACTTCCATAAAATTAAATACTAAAGATGAGTTTTTTTGTATAGAAAAAGAAATTGAAGTAGAAATTGAGTATATAAATTTTGTTGATAATCATTTGATTAATGTTTCTATTTCAATTTTTTATGACAACGAGGTTTATGTTTTAGCTTCACCTAATTTAAAAAGAATTCCTTTAGGTAAAGGGAAATATAAAAGTGTTTGTATCATACCTAAAGATTTTTTGAATAAAGGCAAATATTTTTTTACCGTTTTGTTAGTTGGAAATAATTTAGAAATTATTACTCAATTGGATAAAATTGTAGCGATAGATCTTGATGAAGAAGGAATTAGACGAGGGGGATATTATGGATATTGGGGTGGTGTCGTGCGTCCCTATTTAAAATGGGAGAATAATCAGATTGACAAATTGGTAATATGATATTTATTAAGAGGACATTAAAAAAAATTTTTTTACAGTCAAAGCAATTAATGAATCAAATTTTTTTTATCCCTTATAAAGGAATAAAAAAAATTGATTTGTTACTTTATGACGATATTTTTCCACATCCAGTTTCTGGATTTCGTTATGAAGAGTTTACAGTGCTTTTATCAGAGTTTGTTGATTCTAAAATAATTATGACGTCTACAGCTTACCCTCTTGTTAAAACTCCTATTGAAGATCATAAATACCATGTGTCAGATTTTCTTCAATTGAATAATGGATTAAGCCATAAGTTAAAATTTAAAAAAGGGATTGTTAATATAAATGCTAAACTTTTTTATTGTGTTTTTATCAATAATATTTATAATAATTTGAATTGGTTAGAGGAGAATAAAATACCATTTATTTTTACTTTATATCCTGGTGGAGGTTTTCAAATTGAAGATACATCTAGTGATTTGAAATTAAGAAAAGTTTTAACTTCAAAAATGTTGAAAAAAGTTATTGTAACCCAATTGTTTACTAGAGATTATTTAATTAAGAAGAGTTTTTGTAAGTCGGAGGATATAGAATATATTTTTGGTGGTGTAGTTCCTCAAATGTCTTTAAATAAAAATTTAACCAATAAAAAAAGTTATTTAATTAATAAATCGACGTTTGATATTTGTTTTTGTGCAGCAAAATATACTGCCAGGGGAGAGGATAAGGGATATGATGTTTTTATAGATTTTGCACATAAAATAGTCTTAAAATATGATTTTATTCGTTTTCATGTGATAGGAGGTTTTTCTGAAAGTGATATAGATGTAAGTTTGATTAAAGATAAAATTGAATTTTACGGTTATCAAAATTTTGAAGAGTTGAGTGTTATTTATAAGAATACAGATGTTTTGGTTTCTCCTAACAGACCATTTGTTTTAAGTAAAGGGGCTTTTGATGGTTTTCCATTGGGTACAGTAGTTGAAGCAGCTTTAAATGGGGTTGTTACTTTAATTTCCGATGAATTAAATCAAAACAGTATTTTTAAACATGATGAAGAATTAATTATAATTGATAATGAAAGTAGTTCGATTGAAAAAGAAATTATAGATTTGATTCATAAACCGGAGAAGTTATATCTAATTTCCAAGAGAGGGAGAGAGAAATTTATGAAAGTTTATTCTAATGTAATACAGATGGAACCAAGAATTAAATTGTTACAAAATGAAATAATATCATGATTAACGTAACCAAAACTTTTCTTCCTCCAATCGAAGAATATAACAAGCAAATACAACGGGCTTGGGATAACCAGTGGTTAACCAATCGCGGGGAGTTGGTTTTGGAACTGGAAGAAAAGTTAAAACAATATTTAACCGTTTCTAATATTGTCATTACTACCAATGGAACTATCCCATTGCAGATTGCCTTGAAATTATTGGGTAATAATGGAGAAATTATAACGACACCTTTTAGTTATGTAGCGGGCACTGCGGCAATAGTTTGGCAAAATTGTACTCCTGTTTTTGTAGACATTCATCCTGAATATTTAACGATTGATGAAACTAAAATTGAAGCGGCCATTACGGATAGAACCACTGCTATTTTAGCGACGCACGTTTTTGGTAATCCATGCCACGTTGAAGCTATAGAAAATATTGCTCAAAAACATAATTTAAAAGTGATTTATGATGCGGCTCATGCCTTTGGAGTAAATTATAAAGGTCAATCTATTTTTGAGTTTGGTGATGTAAGTACTTGCAGTTTTCATGCTACCAAGCCGTTTCATACAGGTGAAGGCGGCGCAATGTTTACAATTGATGCTGATTTACAACATCAATTGTTTTATAGTCATAATTTTGGGCATAACGGGTCTTTGGCTTTTCACGGATTGGGGATCAACGGAAAAATGTCTGAAATACAAGCAGCTATGGGATTGGCAGTTTTGCCTTATATGGATACCATATTGGCAGAGAGAAAAAAAGTAGTCGATTATTATAATGCACATTTGGATTTTTCAAAACTGAAAGCTTTAAAAATAAGGGAAAATACTCATTGGAATTACAGTTATTATCCGATTGTTTTTGAGTCAGAAGAAAGATTGTCGGATATTCAAAAAGTATTGAATGATAATAATATTTTCCCCAGACGTTATTTTTATCCATCGTTGAATACAATAAATTATACAAAAGGGGACAGTATGCCTGTTTCTGAGAGCATAGCTTCCAAAATAATGTGTTTGCCACTTTATGTGGGTTTACAAAAAAAGGAATTAGAACAAATCGTTTCAATCATAAATAATAATCTATGCTGATAGTTGGTGCCAAAGGTTTTGCCAAAGAAGTTTTAGAAGTGCTTCATCAATTAAATCAACTGGACAATTTGGTTTTTTATGATGACGTGAATGTTGATATTCCGGATTTGTTGTACAATCAATTCCCGGTTTTAAAAAGTTTAGAAAAGGCAATTATTTATTTTAAAGAAACAGATAATCGCTTTACTATTGGAATTGGAAATCCTATATCGCGAAAAAGATTGTACGATAAATTTATTGCTATAGGAGGTGAATTCACTAGTACAATAAGTCCTTATGCAAGGATAGGGAATTATGGTAATTCAATTGGTATAGGAAGCAATATAATGACAGGTTCAATATTGACAAATGATATAACTTTAAAACAAGGGGTTTTGATTAATTTAAATTGTACAGTAGGACATGATTCGGTAATAGGGAATTTTGTAGAGATGTCTCCGGGCGTACATATTTCAGGTAATTGCTCCATTGGAGATTATTCCGTTTTGGGTACAAATGCTACTGTTTTGCCTAAATTGACTATTGGGAGGAATGTAATCATTGGAGCTGGTTCGGTTGTTACAAAAGACATGCCTGATAATAGTTTGGTAATAGGAGTGCCGGCGGTCATAAAAAAAGAATTAACACCATTAGAATTTTAAAATGAGTGATACTCCTTTAGTTAGCGTAGTGATGATTACCTACGGTCACGAAAATTATATTCGTCAGGCTATAGAAGGTGTCCTTATGCAGGAATGTGATTTTGAAGTGGAATTGATTGTTGCGAATGATTCTTCACCAGATCAAACCGATGTTGTTATACAAAACATTTTGGGAAATCATCCTCGAGCTTCTTGGATTAAATACATAAAACATGAGAGGAATTTAGGGATGATGCCTAATTTTATTTTTGCCATGCAACAATGTACAGGTGAGTACATTGCACTTTGTGAAGGGGATGATTATTGGACTGATTCTTTAAAACTGCAAAAACAAGTTGATTTTCTGGAAGCTAATTTAGAATATGTGTTGTGTTTTCATGAAATAGTTATATTGAAAACAAATGGAGAAATTGTTGATGATTTTATTACTAAAGTTCCGGACAATTACGAAACTATAGAAACTTTAGCTCGATTAGGAAATTATATTCATACTCCTTCAGTAGTTTTTAGGAATCTTATAAGAGAATATCCTTTTGAGCTTATGGAAGCACCGTTTGGTGATTTCTTTTTGTATATGATGTTAGCAGAACACGGTAAACTGAAATATTTAAAAGAAAAAATGGCTGTTTATAGAGAAGGAGTAGGCATTATTTCTACTATGTCAGCTTTGAAAATAGCAAATAATAATGTGAGATTATATTCATGTATGATTTCATATCTAAAAAACGAAGAAATAAAAAAAATTATTTTAGTTAGACAAACTGAAGTTGTTACTGAGCATTATAATAGTATTGGAAAAGAATTTAAGGATAGTTTTATTTCGAATCATGCTTTTTTTATAGAAGTAAAATTTATAATGACAAATTATAAACAACCGCTGAAGTTGCTTAAAAGAATCAAAAATAGAATAATAAAATTTTAGATTTATGTTGTCAGTAATAATCTGTTCTAGGATCCAAACAATTCCCATAAATTTATCCGAGAATATAAAAAACACTATTGGTTGTGATTACGAATTGATTAGTATCGATAATTCGGAAAATAAATATTCTGTTTTTGAGGCCTATAATCTAGGTATTGAGAGGAGCACAGGGACTTATATTTGTTTTATTCACGATGATATTTTGTTTCATACAGAGAATTGGGGTAATGTAATTGCATCTATTTTTAAATTGGATGAAAAAATTGGATTGATTGGAGTTGCAGGAGCAAAAGTAAAAACCAAGATGCCATCGGCTTGGTGGGACTGTCCAGAACAATTTAAAGTAATTAATATAATTCAGCATCTTAATTCAGGAAAAATTGAAAAATGGGAAGTAGGATGGGATAATAATATGTTAGAAGAAGTTGTAGCAATTGATGGTGTTTTTATGGCGATGAGACGAGTTGAGGATATACATTTCTCTAATTCATTGACAGGATTTCATAATTATGATTTGAATTTGTCCTTTGAATGTTTAAAAAGAGATTATAAAGTAGTAGTCACAAAAAAAATATTGGTAGAGCATTTTTCATTAGGAACAATTGACTCTTCATGGTATCATTCAACCGTTACATTACATGATTTATATAAGAACCAATTACCATTACATGTAAATAGTGAAAACAGTTTTGATACTAGAAATTTGGAATTTAAAAATGGTTCAAGATTTTTGTTAGATTCAATTGGAAATCTTGAAAAGATAACCCTATTGAGGTATTGGTTTAAATTAATAGTATTAAAACCGTATTCTAAGTTTCATTTTAGATTCTTAAAATTGTTGATTCAATAATGTTAGCAATAGTCATCCCATATTATAAACTCACTTTTTTAGAAGCTACTTTACTGTCATTGGCCAACCAAACAGATCAACGGTTTAAGGTTTATATTGGGGATGATGCCAGCCCGGAGGATTGTACTCCTTTATTGGAAAAATATAGAGGTCAGTTTTATTGTCATCAATTTTATGGCGAATAAATAAAAAATATCAACGTATTGACGTTAAAAAACAATAAAAACGTCAATTCATTGATGTTTTTGTATCTTTGTAAAAAAATAAAACCATGCAAAAATTAGTCAGTCAATTTTATGAAAAATACGCGCAGGTACAAACCCGGCAAGTCAGGGATTTTATGCATACTATTGATTGGGATAACCGGTTTATAGGTATAAAAGGCAGTCGGGGTGTTGGGAAAACAACCCTGTTGTTGCAGTACATCCGTTTGAATTTTGAGCCAAACAAAAGTGTTTTGTACGTTAGCTTAGATCACTTGTATTTTCTCGAAAACACGCTCTATGATTTGGTGAGCGATTTTTATAAAAAGGGAGGCTTGTTTATTGCCATTGATGAGGTTCATAAATACTCCAACTGGGCTATCGAAATCAAAAATATTTATGACGATATGCCAAATTTAAGGTTGGTTTTTACCGGCTCATCCTTACTGCATATACAGCAGGCAAAAGCCGATTTGAGCAGGAGAGTAGTGGTATATACGATGCCTGGCTTGTCTTTTAGGGAATTTATCCAGTTTGAAACCCAAATCAATTTAGAAGCCTACAGCCTCAAAGATATTGTTGAGAATCATATAGCTATCAGCATGGGCATTACGCAAAAAGTAAAACCCTTGCAGTATTTTGAGAATTATTTGGATTACGGTTATTATCCGTTTTATATGGAAAACAACAAATCGTTTCATCAAAAATTAAGTGAAGTGATACTCACCGTTCTGGAAGTTGATATACCGCAATATGCTTCTATTCCGGTTTCGAATAGCGTATTATTAAAAAAATTATTGGCTGTAATCAGTAATTCAGTTCCTTTTAAACCCAATATGAATGCCATTTGCGAGCGAACAGGAATAAGTCTCAATACGATGAAGAATTATTTGAAATTGCTACATGATGCCCAGCTTTTACAGCTTTTGTATGTAGAAGAAAAGGGGATTAATAGTTTAGGCAAACCGGAAAAAATTTTCCTGAACAACCCCAATTTAATGCACAACCTGGGTATTGATGCCGATAAAGGGAACTTGAGGGAAACCTTTTTCTTTAACCAAGTTCAGTACAATCATATTGTTTTTGCCTCTCCAACGGTCGATTTTAAAGTAGATGGGATGTATGAATTTGAGTTAGGGGGCCGTAACAAAAAGCAGAAACAAATTAAGGAATTGCAAAATGCGTTTATAGTCAAAGATGATATCGAAATAGGATCTGATTTGAATATTCCTTTGTGGTTGTTTGGTTTCCTGTATTAGGACTAAATATTTTCATTACTTGTAAAGACACACAAATGCTCGCCATAATCATCCCATATTTCAAACTTACTTTCTTCGATGAAACGTTACAGTCGCTGGCCAATCAAACGGATCAACGGTTTAAGGTTTATATTGGGGATGATGCCAGTCCGGAGGATTGTACTCCTTTATTGGAAAAATATAAAGGGCAATTTGATTTTGACTACCACCGTTTTGAAAGTAATTTAGGAAGTAAATCACTAACGAAACAATGGGAACGCTGTATTGCGCTTTCGGGAGATGAAGAATGGTTGATGATTTTAGGGGATGATGATGTTTTGGGGGCCACTGTAGTGGAGGAGTTTTATAAACAATATGATATTATTGTAGGGAATACTAATATGGTCAGATTCGCGACTAAAATAATTTTCGAAGAAACTAAGACGATTTCGGAACTCTATACGCATCCTGTTTGGGAAAGAGCTACGAATTCCTATTTTAGAAAATATAGAGGGATGGCAAGGAGTTCTTTGTCAGAATATATTTTTTCGAAGTCAACTTATATAAAATATGGTTTTATTGATTATCCTTTAGGATGGCATAGTGATGATAAAGCATGGTTGGATTTTTCAGATAATAAAATGATTTTTTCAATAAATGAAAGCATTGTATTTATTAGGATTTCAAATAGCAGTATTTCAGGGAAATTAGATAATAAAGATTTAAAATATATCTCAGGAATCCACTTTTTGAAAGATGTTATTTTGCAAAATTTGAAATTATTTGATAAGAGGCAGAGGCTTGAATTGTTGCTTGATTATGAAGTTAAAATAAAATTGAAAAGAAAATTAATTTTAGAAGAATGGAAAATGATGTTTCAATTTTATTTAAAAAATTTTAGGGTTGTCCCATTTTTTAAATTACTTAGAAGGGTTTTTATAGCTTTTTTTAATTTATGAATAATTGTTTAAGTTTTTAGTTAAGGGATAGATAAATGTTTATAATTTTAGTGAAAAAAAGTTTTGTGAAAAGTAAATTATTTTTATATAGAATTAAAATTTTTTTAATTAATTCTTATGTGCTTTTTGATTGGAGGATTAAATTTATTTTTTTTAATTTTTATAATCCTATTTTTAATAAAACAGTTAAAGAGCAGAATATTAATTTTAAGGTAATTCCTATATTAATAATAAGTTTTAATCAATTGGAATATTTGAAAAAATTGATTGATTTTTTAAAAAAAAGCGATTACACTAATATAGTTATTATTGATAATAATTCAACTTATTTTCCATTACTTAGTTATTATGATGAAATAAATGATTCTGTAAATATTATCAGGATGAAAACCAATCAGGGTCACAGAGTTTTTTGGAAAAATAAAGATTTGTATGAAAAATATGGGAAAGGTTATTATGTGATTTCTGACTCAGATATTGAGCCACTTAAGAATTGTCCAAAAGATTTTTTGTTATATTTTAAAAAGATTTTGGATAAAAATAAAAATATAGTTAAAGTAGGTTTTAGTTTAAAAATTAATGATATTCCGGATTCAAACATACATAAGATTAAAATATTAAATTGGGAAAAACAATTTTGGGCAAAAAAAGATAAGAATGGTAATTATATTTCTGCGATTGATACCACTTTTGCTTTGTATAGACCTATTAATCAATTTAGGCTTAATTTTTTTTATAAAGCTATTAGAACTAAATCACCTTATATTGCAAAACATGGAGGTTGGTATATTGATCATGAAAATTTATCGGAAGAACAAGAATTTTATATGAATACGGCTAACGAATCAAGCTCTTGGCGAGTAAGTGAAGATGGGGAGTTAATAAAAAAAAGTTATGAATAATGTTGGTTTTTTACAGAAATTAAAATGGATGTAAGTGTCATTTTTGTAAATTATAATACTTGTAAATTGACATTAGATGCAATTGATTCAGTATATAAATTAACAAAAAGAGTGAATTTTGAAATTATAGTGGTTGATAATGATTCAAAGGATAATTCTGTAGTTGAAATCCAAAATAAATTTCCAGAAGTCTATGTTATAAAAAACAGCAAAAATATTGGTTTTGGCCGAGCTAATAATATAGGAATGACGAACGCAAAAGGTAAATATTATTTTTTATTAAATACAGATGCTTATCTATTGAATAATGCCATAGAATTATTTTTTGATTTTATGGAAAAAAAAGAAAATTTCAATGTAGCAGTTGTTGGAGGTCATTTATATAAACCAAATGGTGACTGGAATGTTTCATCAGGTTGTTTCCCTAATTTTAAATTATTTATTAAAGGTTCATTTTGGAGACATTTTTATAAGAAAGAATTTTATGATAAAGAAGTTTTAAGTTCCATTCTAATAGATACTGATTATCCATATTTAGTTGATTATGTTTCTGGGGCAAATTATTTTGTAAGAAGTGATATTATTAAAAAACTTGGAGGTTTCAATGAAAAATTTTTTATGTATTTCGAAGAAACTGAATTGACTTTGAGAATTTGTAAAAAGATACCGAACTCTAAAATAATGGTATTACCTAAAGCAAGTATTGTCCATATAGGCCAAGGTTCTTCATCATTAGAAAGTATAAAAAGGGTAAAATTTAAATTGCTATATTTGAAAAGTAAATCTTTGTATTTCAAATTTCAAAATGGTTATAGAGCTTTTATAATGGTGTATATAAGAGGATTAATTACTGTATTTTTTAATAGATAATATGAAATTACAGTAATATTTTTATTAAGAAGTTTATATCTACAATAGATGAAAATCCTACTCTGTTTCGGCACACGTCCTGAAGCCATCAAGATGGCACCATTGTATCATGAACTTCAAAAAAGTAGTTTTGAGGTTAAGGTATGTGTGACAGCCCAACATCGGGAAATGCTGGATCAGGTATTGCAATTTTTTGAAATAGTTCCTGATTATGATCTCGATTTGATGGAAGTCAATCAAACCCTGAATCGATTAAGCGCCCAAGTTCTATCTAAGATAGATGAGGTCCTAGCAATGGAAAAACCCGATTTAGTTTTGGTTCACGGGGACACCACGACTTCTTCTATGGTAGCTTTGGCAGCCTTTCATTTGGGGATACAGGTAGGGCATGTGGAGGCCGGATTGCGAAGTTTTAATAAGCAAGCCCCTTTTCCGGAAGAAATTAACAGACAGTTTACCAGTAAAATAGCCGATGTCCATTTTACGCCTACAACTTTCGCTACACAAAATTTATTAAACGAAGGGATTCTTCAAGAGAATATAGTACAAACTGGTAATACCGTCATTGATGCTTTGTTTTGGACCCTCAAAAAAATCGAAAAAGAGAATTATAGCCATCCTGAAATTGAAGCATTAAAGTATACTATTTCTCAACGTAAAAAAATGATTTTGGTAACAGGGCATCGCAGGGAAAATTGGGGTAAAGGTTTTGAAAATTTATGTGAGGCTTTACTGTCTGTTGCTGAACGGGAGGATGTGATTATTGTATATCCTGTACATTTGAATCCGAATGTAAAAGCGATAGTACATGAAAGATTAGCACATCAAAAAAACATTTATCTTATTTCCCCGGTATCTTATCCTGCCTTTGTATGGTTGATGCAACAATCATTTTTGATTGTTACTGATTCAGGAGGGATACAAGAAGAGGCACCAACTTTAGGGAAACCAGTCTTGGTTACACGAAGTGTTTCTGAAAGGCCAGAAGGAATTGAAGCAGGTTTTTCTACTTTGGTAGGGACAGATAAACAAAAAATAATAGCTAGTATTGATTTTATTTTGAATGATTTTAAAGGCTTTGGAAATCAGGTAAATCCATATGGGAAAGGAGATGCTTCGAAAGCAATAGTGGCTCATTTAACACATCAGATAAAATGAAAATACTCGTAGTAGTAGATTCCATAAATATTGAAGACAGCAGTGGCTCTAAGGCGAATGTTGCTCTGATTGAGAATCTGGCTCTGGCCGGATTTGAGGTGCAGGTCTATCATTATACATTGAAAGATATTAAATTGGATGACATAAAATGTTATGCTATTCCCGAAATTAAGTATAGCTTCTTGTTTTTTTTAAGTCGATTGCAACGGATTTTAGCCCGAAATTTTAATTGGAATTTAGCTCCCTTTTTTGAAAAAAGATTTGGATTTTCGTTTACTTTTTTTAACGATTGCAACAGCATTTTAAAAGCGTTAAAAAAAGTACCATTTCAGCCCGATTTAATATTGACATTAAGTAAAGGAGGAAGTTTTAGACCTCATTATGCCTTATTAAAAATGTCCCAATGGCATACTAAATGGATGGCTTATGTTCATGATCCTTATCCGTTTCATTATTATCCAAGGCCATATACCTGGGTAGAACCGGGTTATCAGTTTAAAGAAGAATTTTTTCGTTCTGTATCTGAAAAAGCGAGATATAGTGCTTTTTCCAGTTTATTATTAATAGAATGGATGGGAAGTTATTTTCCAAATTTTTTAAAAACAGGGGTGGTGATTCCGCACCAAAATGCAAAATATAATTTACAGAATTTAGGACAAGACAATAATTTTACAGATTATTTTGATGCTTCAAAATTCAATTTATTGCATGCGGGGAACCTGATGAAGCAGCGTTCTCCCAAAGGTTTGATAGAAGGATTTCAATTGTTTTTGAAAACTAACCCCGAAGCTGCAAAAGAGTCAAAACTAATTTTATTAGGGAATGCCTCCTATCATTCAAAAATGCTGGAAGAGTATCAAATTGATCATCCCGAGATGTATATTTATAACGAGAATATAGCATTTGACATGGTATATCATCTTCAGAAAAATGTATCGGTAAATATCATTTTGGAATCCAAATCGGAAATAAGTCCTTTTCTTCCGGCCAAGTTTACTCATTGTGTTGAAGCGAATAAAATAATTCTTTCTTTAGCCCCCTTTTACAGTGAAACCAGAAGATTGCTGGGGAAGAATTATCCGTATTGGGCAGAAGTGGATGAAGTGGAAAAAATTGCTGGAATTATTGAAAAATTATATCAATTATGGAAACAGCATCCCGATAATTTGCTTTTGAATAGAAATGATTTAGCAGAATATTTATCAGCCGACCATTTGAAAAAGATAATCATTAGTTTACAAAATAATTAATTAACAATGTCAAATCCTACTTTCTCCATACTCATCACCACCAAAAATCGTAAGAGAGATTTAGAAATCACTTTGGAAACATTAGATTCTATATTATGTAGGTCGGATGTGGAGTGTATTGTTTTTGACGATGGTTCTGCAGATGGTACTTATGAAATGGTGAGTGGGAAATTTCCACAAGTGAAATTGTTGAGAAATGAAATAAGTAAAGGCTTGATTCATAACAGAAATGTTTTGTTGACTATTAGCAAGGGGGATTATGCAGTTTCCTTAGATGACGATTTAAATTTCCTTTCAGCCAATCCGTTAGAAACGATTGCTTGTTTTTTTGAAAAATATCCTAAATGTGGGGTACAGTCGTTCCGAATTTATTGGGATAAGCAACTGCCATCCTCTCAAAATACGAACCAACAATTAGTCCGGGTAGATAGTTTTGCAGGGGGAGCCCACGCATTCCGAATGGAGGCATGGCGGGATATTCCGGATTATCCGGCTTGGTTTAGGTTTTATGGAGAAGAAAATTTTGCGGCATACCAATTATTTAAAAGAGGATGGGAAGTTTATTATAATCCTGAAGTATTAACGCATCACAGAGTTGATTTGAAAGAACGCAAAAAGAATAAGGACTATTTACTTCGCTACAGGAGAGGTTTGCGCTCGGGTTGGTATTTGTATTTTTTATTCTGTCCTTGGGTTTTATTGCCTAAAAAGTTAGTGTATAGTCTGTTTATTCAAATTAAATTGCGATTCTGTAAAGAATATAATTTTAGGGTTTTATTGTCTATGGCACAAGCTATGGGTGATGTTTTATGGAATTTATTAAGATTAATGAAAGAAAGCAATAGATTATCATTAGAGGAGTTCAGGGAGATGAGTAAATTGCGGAAGGTAACTTTATATTGGAATCCGAACGATGAAAAATAGTAGTATAAAAAAAATAAAGAAGTACTATTATAATTGGCTGAAATTTAAAAATAAATTAATTCAAGGGCCTCCTGTATTAGTCTTGATGTACCATCGCGTCAATGATGTGACTGATTTAAAAATGAAGCACCTTACCGTTTCTGTTTCCAATTTTGAAGAGCAGATGGGATGGTTAAGTAAAAATCTTTCAGTTATTAGACTCGCAGACGATTGGGAAAACGTATCTCGGCCAAGTGTAGTTATTACCTTCGATGACGGTTATGCAGATAATTATAGCAATGCACTGCCAATCTTGGAAAAATATCAAATACCGGCTTCGATTTTTGTTACTATTCTGAACATCGACTCAACAGCTGAGTTCTGGTGGGATTCATTAGCATGCCTGTATCATAAATTACCGGATATTTATTTTTTTGAATCAAAACTAAATAGGGTTTCTAAATCAGAGTATTCATTTTTATTTTTGTTAAGGTATTATTCGATATTTGAGCCTAAAGAGATTACCATAAAATTAGTAGAGTTAGCAAAATTGAATGATATTGTTTTGGAAGAGAGAACGGATTACAGATCTTTATCTTTGGAGGAACTCAATAAACTCCAAAATCATGATTTGATTGACATCGGAATACATACGTATCATCATATTCCGTTATCTAATTTATCGGTACAAAGACAAATAGAAGAATTACAATATTCTAAAAATATAATGGAATCATTAGGGATAAATTATATTTCTTTTCTAGCATTGCCCAACGGTTCGTATAATCAATTTACTGTCGGTATAGTGGAGAAAGAAGGTTTTGAAGGGATGTTATTGGCAAATAATTATTATTCAAATAAAATAAATAAGCAGAGTCAAAAAATCAATAGAATTTTAGTGCCTAATTTAAATGGGCATCAATTTGAAAATTATTTAAAGCGTTATTTATAATGAGTTTGGTAATTACCATAAAAAGATAAAAACATATGAAATCGCCATTAACAACAAGTTTTCGCATGCAAAAACCTATGACTAAAAGGCGATACCATGTGTTACCTCTGAAATATAATTTAAACATATGAAAACGATTGCAGTTATTCCCGCCCGGGGCGGTTCTAAACGCATTCCCGAAAAAAATATCCAGCTTTTGGGAGGGATTCCGTTACTGGTTCATTCTATCCGATATGCGCGGGCCAATTCTAATTTAATTGATGAAATTTTTGTCTCTACAGATGATGCCACGATAAAAAAAATAGCCTTGCAATATGGGGTGAACGTAATTGACCGTCCGGAAGCCTTGTCCGGGGATTTGGAACCCACTGTTACGGCATTAAAACATGTTCTGGAG
>JAKFBW010000026.1:0-6268 GCA_036676965.1 Flavobacterium sp.
AACTTTCCATTTTTCAGGGTGTAACAACATATTAAATGCAAAACTTCTTACATATTTTATAAGTACTTAAAAGAAAAAGCACGCAGGTATAACCAACTATAAAATCAAAAAAATCAGGAACGTCCAAACGTCACAATGACAGCAACTCGAAAATTAAAATGGCGAATGAACGTGAGTAAAAATCGAGCCGGCCTAATTAATACATTATAAGGCGGCCGAAACCTGATCCGATTTTTAAAAAACAGACTCCTACCACTATGCCTGTTTTAGATCATATACACTCACTACAAAAGTCAACTTGAGTTATATAGCTTTTTGCAATCGTATCTGCCAAGCATGATTACAAAATAACCCGGCTCAAAAACCCAACGTTCGTTTATATCATCATAAAACGAAAAAGCATCCTGCCCAAGCGTTAAGCTCAGGGTCTTCTTTTTAGAGAACTTATTTCATCCCTTCATAAAGCTGCACTGTTTCGCTGCCTGCTGTTTTACCTGTATTAGTTACAGTGAGTGAAACAATTACTGATTTCCCCGCTGCTTCACGCTCATATCTGTATAAGAAAAGCTTGTGTATGACAAACCATGGCCAAATGCAAAAAGGGGCTGCAAATTGTGGGTATCAAAAGAATGTTGCAAAAACTACTGTTTATGGCTTTCAACTTTTACGAAATGTCAGCATCTTTTTTACTGGTAAGATATTGAGAAGGCAACACCCTGAATTCTTCTTTAAAAAACTTTGTAAAATTTTTGGGGCTGTTAAACCCAACCTCGTATGCTATTTCAGCAATTGACATCCCGCTTTTCTCTAACAATTGCGCTGCACGCTTTAAACGCATTGAGCGAATAAATTCAATTGGCGTTTTTCCTGTAAGCGATAAGATTTTTCTGTACAACGTTACACGATTCATAAACATATCCCTGCTGAAATCCTCTACTGAAAAGTCAGGATTGTCCATATTTTTTTCAACAACGTCCAATGCCTGTTTCAAGAACTTCTCATCAACCGGAGTTATTGTTACTTCTCCGGGATTTACTTCAACCTGCTTATGAAATCTCTTTTGCAATAATTTTTGTTGTGCCAGCAAATTCCGTATACGGGATGCCAGGATTTCAAACGTAAACGGCTTGGTAATATAATCATTCGCTCCTGCTTTTAACCCCTCCAGTTCTTTTTCGTCACTTCCCATTGCTGTAAGTAAGATAATGGGGATGTGGGCAGTGAGCATTTCATTTTTGATTTTCCTGGTCAATTCAACTCCATCCATCAATGGCATCATAATGTCGCTCACCACAAGATCGGGATTAAGATGTTTTATTTTCTCCCATCCTTCTTTTCCATCTGCTGCTTCCTCAACAGCATATGATCCTTTTAAATTATCCTTTAGATAAAAGCGAAGATCTTCATTGTCTTCTACAATGAGGATTAACTTCTTCTTCCCCACATTGTTTGTTTCTTCAATTGCGAGGTTTGATTCTTCATCTACCGGAAGAGTAGCAATTGCTTTTCCTGAATAATCATATATTTTTTTTGCCGGAAGCAAAACAGTAAAACATGATCCCCGCTCCGGCTCACTTTTAACTGTGATAACTCCACCGTGAAGTTTTACAAATTCCCTCGTTATTGCCAACCCGATGCCGGTACCTTGGTTTACCATATTGTCCGGAACATCTGTTTGAAAAAAACGTTCGAATATTTTCTGTTGCGTATCAATGGGTATGCCAATTCCGGTATCCTTTACTTCTATAGCAAGGCTTCCATCGGCTTCAGGATTTGCCGGCTCTGTATAAATTAAATTAACGCTGACGGATCCGTTATCATGAGTGTATTTGTATGCGTTTGAAATCAGATTAAACAGAATTTTCTCAATCTTATCTTTATCGAAATAAATTTCAAGACTGTCGATGTTTGAAGAAAACGAAAACTTGATTTTTTTCTTCTCTGCAATATCCAGAAACGAGTAACTGATATCCCTGCTAAACCTTATTATGTCGCCTATTGACGGGTGCAGCTTTATTTCCTGAACTTCCATCTTTCTAAAATCAAGCAGTTGATTCACCAAATTCAACAATCGCTTTGCATTTCGTTTAACAAGATTTAATTGCTTTACCTGCTCCTCATCACTTGTTTGTTTAATAATCCGGTCTAACGGTGAAATAATAAGACTTAATGGTGTGCGGAATTCATGACTGACATTTGTGAAAAATTTCGTTTTTAACTGATCAATTGCATGTGCTCTTTCTGCCTCCTTACGCTGCTGTTGCATTTCGTACCGCAACCGGATGCGTTCCAGTATAATGCGCCGGATAATATAAAATAATGCAATGCCAAACAGAGTATAAATAAGATAAGCAAACGGGCTGAGCCAGAATGGTGGAGAGATTTTAATGACCATCTTTTTTTCTTCACTCCACACATTGTTATTCATCACCTTCACCTTGAAGGTATAACTGCCGGGGTTAAGATTTGTATAAGTAGCTCTTCGCTGATTTCCGCTTGTATATAACCAATCTGTATTGAACCCTTCTAACATGTAAGCATAATTATCATCAGCACCATGAGAAAAGTCAAGTGATGCAAATTCAATTGAAAACATATTTTCCTTATACTTCAGGTCTATACTTTTCAAACGATTTAATGATTCTTTCAAAAGAATGCGGTTATTGACTAATGCACCCGGCTCAATACTGTTATTGAAAATCTGAAAGTCAGTAAACACAATATCAGAATGTTCAGCCGGTTTCTTTATTTTTTCAGGATTGATAATATTAAACCCCGATGGGCCACCAAAAATAAGCTCCCCATTTCTTGTTTTTAGTGCAGCATTTTCATTGAACTCATGATTTTGAAGATTGTTTTTTTCATTATAATTAATAACAGCAATGCTGAGCCCGTTCTCTGTTTGAGAAGGCGTGATGTTACATAAACCACTGGGTGTTGAAATCCATAACGATTGATACTTATCTTCAAGAATATTCAATATCAGGTTATCTGGCAACCCGTCTGCTGTTGTAAATACCTTAAATTTTTTTGTTTTTTCATCGAAGTAATGCAGGCCTTCCCGTGTTCCTACCCATATGCGGCCTTTGCTGTCTTCCAGAATACAGATTACGTTGTTATGTCTTAAACCGTTTTTATTTCCATTGCCGCCGTCAAAATATAACGGATCAGGATTGTTCTTTTGAAAAACAGTTATACCATACAATGTTCCCACCCATAAATCCCCCTTTTTATCCTGCATGATGTAGGAAATAAAATTGAGAGAGATGGGATTATTTTTGCTGGCCCTGTTCGTTAAATGTTCAAACCGATTTGTACTTCGGTTAAAAATATCCAATCCTCCTCCTAATGTACCAATCCATAAATTTCTTTCCCTGTCTTCAAATATTTCCCACACATTATCATTAGCAATACTCGACGGATCATTTGCATCGTGTAAATAATGTTTAAAACTCTTTCCGTCAAAGCGATTAAGTCCTCCAAAATAAGTACCGATCCATAGAATTCCCTCATGATCGATACATAAACTAACAATTACATTATTGCTGAGACTGTTTATATTTTGGGGATTGTGCAGATACTGCTTAAATGTATTATTTTTTCTATCGAAATAAATTAACCCACCTCCGTTTGTACCAATCCAGATATTTCCTAACCTGTCTTCAACAAAACAGTTCACATCATCATACTGTAAACTTCTGATGTTCGACTCCTGATGATGGTAGTAAGGAAATTGAATAATATTTCCGTTAAAAAAACATACCCCGTGTTTATATGTACCCAACCACACAATCCCCCTGTCATCTTTATAAAGAGCATTGATCGTATTCTGACTAAGGCTTTTTGGATCTTTAGGGTCGTGCAGCAAATACCTGGTCCTGAAATTATTTTTCTTGTCAATAAGAGTTACACCCCCATGATCCGTTGCTACCCAAATTAAACCGCTGTTATCTTCAACAACCTGGCTGACTTTATTAGAATTTAATGGGGAAGGAAATGAATTTTCATTAAAACGCCTCACTGTTTCAGTTGGAGGGTGGAACAGAAAAACGCCGTATGTGAACGACCAAAGCCATACATCACCTTCGCTGTCTACAAACAGGCTGTAAGCAATATTCCCGCTGCTTACTTTTTGTAAAGCTGTGCTTGAAAAAACAATACTGTTTTTCTTTAAATCGTATTGCTGCAAAAAACCATCCTGATACACTATCCATAATTTGTCATCGTTCGTTTCTTTAACTGATGCAATTTTGAGAGAGCTACTTAAATTCAGTTGGCGGGTAATTGATTTTGCTTTCTTTTCAAGTCCCAGGTAGACATATAAACCGAGACTATCATATAAAAACCAATACCGTTCTCCTTTACCTTTAATTACGTTTTTAATTGGGCCAGTCGGCAATCCGGCCGAACGTAGAAACGGCTCAAAGCCTGCGCTAAATTTCCCCGTATTTGAATTATACACACACACGCCTCCCCGTGTTACTACCGCCATCTTATTATCGGGAAGCTGATATAAAGAGAGTACATAATTATCAATCAACGAAGTGCTGTCATTCGGCTTTTTACGAAATGTCTTAAACGAATAACCATCATAACGATTTAATCCCGACATAGTGCCGAACCATAAAAAGCCATCTGCATCCTTTAAGATTGCATTAACCTGATTATGAGAAAGCCCATTATTCGTACTTAGTTTTGAAAAATTATAATCCTCGCCCTGCGCAACAACAAAAAGGGATTTTAATATCAAAACAGCTAACAAAACAAAACGCATCAGATTAAATTTAACGTAGAAACATTTTATAACTACCCAGCAAAAAAGGGTCAGGACTAACACAAGCTAAAATTAGCAAAATAGGTGAGATTAAGTTTTTATTTGTCGGGCAGAGCAGAAAGGGCTGGATTTCTGGCCTGATTTTACAAGCAGATGTCAATTCTGCAATTGTTCTTTAAGGCACTAAAAAGAAACATGCCCTGGTAACTTGCAAAACAGTTATAAATTTTTTGAAAAGATTGTGAAACAGCAGCTTCATACGCCAATCGCTGATGTAAAGAAAACATCCAATGATTATATAGTGATAATAGTAAACTGGTTATTTTTTATCAATTCATGTTCATTAAATTCTTAGTGAAGGAAATGACGTTCTGAATTTCGCTGATAATTCATTTTAGCAATCTGGTTTTAATTACACTTTAAATTTCCTGTTCATTACTTTCTTTGCTTTCGCCACAATGTTTGCTGCATTTAAACCATATTTTTCCATCAGCTGATCAGGTGTTCCGCTCTCACCAAAGCTGTCGTTTACAGCAATATATTCCTGAGGCAAAGGATTATTTTTTATTAATACCTGTGCCACACTATCACCTAAGCCTCCCAGCCTGTTGTGTTCTTCGCAGGTAACAACACAACCTGTTTTTGAAACCGATGTAAGTATAGCTTCTTCATCCAAAGGTTTAATGGTGTGAATATTAATAAGCTCTGCATGAATTCCCAGTTCTTCCAATTGTTCACATGCCTGAATTGCTTCCCACACCAAATGACCGGTGGCAATAATCGTTACATCTGTTCCTTCATTCATCAACCAGGCCTTTCCTATTTCAAATTTTTGATCCGGATCTGTGAATACAGGAACAACAGGACGGCCAAAACGTAAATACACCGGGCCTTCATATTCTGCGGCTGCAATTGTTGCTGCTTTTGTTTGATTAAAATCGCAGGGATTAATCACAGTCATGCCAGGCAGCATTTTCATTAAACCAATATCTTCCAGAATCTGATGCGTTGCACCATCTTCGCCCAATGTTAATCCTGCATGTGACACTGCAATCTTTACATTTTTATTACTGTATGCTACTGATTGACGTATCTGATCATACACTCTTCCCGACCCGAAATTTGCAAACGTGGTTGCGAAAGGAATATGACCGGCTATTGATAACCCTGCTGCAATACCAATCATATTAGCTTCAGCAATACCACATTGAAAAAAGCGTTGCGGATTTTCTTTTATAAACGTATCAATTTTAAGAGAACCAACCAGGTCAGCACACAAGGCTACCACTTCAGCATTTGTTCTTCCTAATTCTGTCATGCCTGCCCCAAAGCCCGAACGGGTATCTTTCTTTTCTGAGTATGTATACTTTTTCATTGTAAAAGATAGTAGAATTAATAATCGCCCATTGTTTCCTCCAGTTGCGCAAGTGCTGCCTGCAACTGATCATTATTTGGCGCTACACCATGCCATTTATGACTACCCATCATAAAATC
>JAKFBW010000027.1:0-3035 GCA_036676965.1 Flavobacterium sp.
GTCATATTTTTTATCAGCCGAGGCAAGCCTGGCTTTTTGGGAATAACAGTTAAATGAAAAAACACTTACTATCGTCAGGCAAAGGGTGATATAATTTTTCATAATAATTGCTTTTAGAAGAATTGTACTGGGGTGATTGCATTATTTTTTAGTATCAGAATTCTTTTTCAATCTTTGTTTTAATTTTTCTATAATTTCATTTGCTTTATCATTATTACCAATGGCGACAAGCGATTGTGCATATTGATAGTAACATTCAGATTCTAAGTCAGATGTCATAGCAAATAATTCTCCATACCATTTAGCAGCTTTGGTAAACTCCGAATTAGTATAATGGCCAATACCTAATTTTTTAAAAAGATCTATTGATTTATATCCTTTTTCGGCTACTCGCTCGTAGGTTTTCAAAACATTTACCGAGGCATATTTTTTGTTGTTTTGATCAAACAAAATGCTCGAATTTTGAGAATATAGGTTAAAAGAAAAAAGGCTTATAATTAGTACTGAAAACAAGATTTTATTTTTCATATATAAATGGATTTAAAAGAACCGTGGTGTTGTTATTTTATTGTTATTTTTGAATAATTCATATCGAAAGAAAATTTCGTGAGAACCGGAATTGTAATTTTCCAAATTAGTTGTTTCAAGGTCATATCCATAACCGATATACATTCCGTCTGATACTTGAAATCCAACCATGGCACTCATCGCAGCACTCCATCGGTAAGCCACTCCAACCACAAATTTGTCTATAAACATAAAGTTTCCGGAAACATCAACTTGTAACGGGGCACCTTCTACCATTTTGGTAAGTAATGCGGGCTTAAATTTAATGGAATTATTCAAATCAAAAACATAACCTGCTATTAAATAGTAATTTATTTTTTCTTTGAAGATTTTAACCTCATTATCATCATAGCGATTTGTCTCGATAAAATTGGGTACAGACAAGCCCACATAGGCTTTATTGGAGTGCAAATACATACCGGCTCCTATGTTTGGTGAAAATTTATTGTTGAAATTTTGAAGATTGGGATCATTTGCATTCACAGGATTTAATTTGCTTACGTTTAAATCAAATAAATTGGCGGTTGCTTTAATACCAAAAGAAAGTTTAAACGTTTCTGAAGTTGGAACCGTATAAGATAAATCTGCTGATAAGGTGTTTTCCTGTGTTGGTCCGATTTTATCATTGATAATAGATATACCTAATCCCAGATTACTGTTGTTTAAAGGAGTATTCATAGAAACGGCATTGGTGACCGGTGCTCCATCTAATCCTACCCATTGTGTACGATGTAATGCAAAAATACTCAATGCTCCTCTTGAACCGGCGTAAGCAGGATTAATATTAATGGTGTTGTACATATATTGTGTAAATTGAGCATCTTGTTGGGCAAAACTTACAATAGTTGTAAACATCAAAACGAAAGAAAATAATTTTGTTTTCATAGTAGATATTTATTAGATAAATTATCTGTCGAACATAGGTAATTGGATGTAGTTCGGATAATTGGGGTTACTATTTTACGTACAAAAAAGGTTGCTGTAGGGGTTTGTAGTACCCGAAGATACAATGTAATATCTTCAGGCACTACATATCCAATTTTATCGGGTTAGATATAAAAATCCATCTTTTCTATTATTTATTACACCTCCGGTACCGTCAATAGAAGTATAATTCAAGATATAGAAATAGGTTCCGGTAGGTAATCCCGCTGATTCTTGAATTGTTGCTCTACCATCAGATCTACCGTCAAATACTTTAGAGTTGTTGTCATAACCTTTGGTTTCATATACTAATACACCCCAACGATTGTAAATTTCCACAGTATTATCCGGATAACATAATATATCATCAATATTATCGATTACAAAGATTTCATTAATTCCATCTCCATTAGGTGAGAAGGCATTATGAACAGTTATAGTTCCACAACCTAAAACAATGGCAGCTTCAACAACAGCGCTATCTTCAGCGTGAATTTGTGTTTCATTTGGAGTGAAGCCATTTGCTTGAGCTGTATTTGTTACTGAACCATTTACCCTGTCATTTTGAATTACAGTATAATTTTCAGTAAATTCCTGAGAGGCTCCCGGGGCTAATGTTTGAATAGTAGTATTTAATCCGGTTAATGGGTCGGTTACAACTATTGCATGTAATGTGACATTACCGGTGTTTTTTACTTGAATAGTATAATTGATAATATCTCCCACAGAACTATAATTCTCAGTATTGGAAGTTTTAATGACTTCTAGTCCTGGATTTTGGGTTAGGGTAGTAACGGTTGGTGTATTGTTGGTAACCGTTGTACCTGAAACATCAGTCACATCATTTCCTTTAGGATCTTTAGCGGTCGCCAAAGCGGAGTTGGTTACTCTGCCAGTATCAATATCAGCTTGGGTAATGGTGTAAATTCCGGTCACGGAACTGTTACTGGCTCCGGGTGCTAAAGTAGCAATCGGACTGTCAGTTATTATCAATCCGATCAATGGATCTGTAATAACCACATTAGACACAACCACATTTCCGGTATTGGTTACGGTGAAGGTATAGTTTATTTTTTCACCTGCCTGAGCAAAACCATCATTGTTGGTGTCACTAAAGGTTCCGGTTTTTACTAAAGCAATGCTAGGGGTTTGAGGAAGTATTGTAACCGTTGGTGTATTGTTTTCAACCGTTGTACCTGAAACATCAGTCACATCATTTCCTTTAGGATCTTTAGCAGTCGCCAAAGCGGAGTTGGTTACTTTACCTGCATCAATATCGGCTTGAGTAACGGTATAAGTGCCAGTTACAGAACTGTTAACAGCCCCAGGAGCTAAAATCGCAATCGGACTGTTGCTTATTGTCAACCCAACCAATGGATCAGTGATAACGATGTTGGTTAGGGTTGCATTACCGGTATTGGTTACGGTGAAAGTATAGTTTATTTTTTCACCCACTTGCGCAAAACCATCATTGTTGGTGTCGCTAAAGGTCCCTGTTTTCACTAAAGCAATGGCAGGATTACTACAAATGGTAATTACATCGG
>JAKFBW010000028.1:0-9152 GCA_036676965.1 Flavobacterium sp.
CATCCATTAGAGAAGTAATGGCTTTTCCAAAAACAGGAACCAGCGAAGATTTATTGTTCGGAGCACCATCTCCTCTATCGGATAAAAAGGTAGAAGAAATGAATGTGAGGATTATGAGATAATAGATTTTGAAATTGATTTAATGGCAATAGCAATAATCAATTGCAATATCAAATTTTCAAATTTCCAAAACGACATTTTAAATGTTTGTTTTGGAAATTTTCGTTTTATAGGCTTTTAGTCTTTGAAATTGCTTTTGAATTTGACATTGAAATTGTTATTGCCACTGGAGGGTGTTTTTTATTGCAATAAATCAACAAAATGTTGATAACTTAAAGGCTTAAAAGTCAATTTTGGCTGTGTTCTAATTTGAGTTTTTATATATTTGTTCGTTAGACAAAAAATTACATTTTTAGAATAAATTATATGAGCGAAGAAATCAATAAGAACAATTATTCAGCGGATAGTATTCAGGCATTAGAGGGAATGGAGCACGTAAGAATGCGTCCATCCATGTATATTGGTGATGTGGGGGTTCGAGGACTGCATCATTTGGTTTATGAAGTTGTAGATAACTCTATTGATGAGGCAATGGGAGGGCATTGTGATACCATCGGTGTTGCAATTAATGAAGATGGTTCTATTACTGTAGAAGATAATGGTCGTGGTATTCCGGTAGGGATTCATAAAAAAGAAGGTGTTTCGGCTCTTGAGGTTGTAATGACTAAAATTGGAGCGGGAGGTAAATTTGATAAAGATTCGTATAAAGTTTCCGGGGGGTTGCACGGTGTAGGGGTTTCTTGTGTGAATGCCTTGTCATCCCACCTTAGAGCTACGGTTCATAGCAGTGACGGGAAAGTGTATGAGCAGGAGTATGAAAGAGGGAAAGCACTTTATCCGGTAAAACAAATCGGGGAAACGAACAAAAGAGGTACGATTGTCACTTTTTATCCGGACCCGACGATTTTTACCCAGACGATAGAATTTTCATACGATACGCTTTCGGCACGTATGCGTGAGTTGTCTTTTTTGAATAAAGGAATCACTATTACTTTTACTGATAAAAGGGAATTAGATAAAGACGGAAATTTTGTTTCTGAAATTTTTCATTCCAATGAAGGGTTGAAAGAATATATCCGTTATCTGGATGGAAACCGTGAGCCAATTATTGCGCACGTAATTTCTATGGATCACGAAAAAGGGGAAATACCGGTTGAGGTAGCCTTGATTTATAATACCAGTTATACGGAAAATATTTTCTCTTATGTGAATAATATCAATACACATGAGGGAGGAACACATTTACAAGGTTTTAGAAGTGGTCTGACAAGAACATTGAAGAAATATGCCGATGCTTCCGGGATGTTGGATAAATTGAAATTCGAAATTGCCGGGGATGACTTCCGTGAAGGATTGACGGCAATTATTTCGGTGAAAGTTGCCGAACCACAATTTGAAGGGCAAACTAAAACTAAACTTGGAAACAGGGAAGTGGTTTCTCCTGTGAGTCAGGCTGTAGGGGAAATGTTGGAGAATTATTTGGAGGAAAATCCAAATGATGCCCGTATCATTATCCAAAAAGTAATCTTGGCTGCCCAGGCCCGTCATGCGGCCAAAAAGGCACGTGAGATGGTACAACGCAAAACTGTAATGGGTGGCGGTGGATTGCCAGGGAAATTGTCTGATTGTTCTGAGCAGGATCCTGCAAAATGTGAAGTGTACCTTGTTGAGGGAGATTCGGCGGGTGGTACGGCTAAGCAAGGTCGAGATCGTGCTTTTCAGGCTATTTTGCCTTTGCGTGGTAAGATTTTGAATGTGGAGAAAGCCATGCATCATAAAGTATTCGAAAACGAAGAGATTCGAAATATATTTACGGCGCTTGGAGTAACTGTTGGAACCGAAGATGATAGTAAAGCCTTGAATATCTCAAAACTGCGTTACCATAAAGTGATCATCATGTGTGATGCCGATGTCGATGGTAGCCACATCTCTACTTTAATTTTGACATTCTTCTTCCGTTTTATGAAAGAATTGATAGAGGAAGGGCACGTGTATATCGCAGCGCCACCTTTGTATTTGGTTAAAAAAGGGAATAAGAAAGAATATGCTTGGAATGACGTGCAACGTGATCAGGCGAATGAAAGAATGGGTGGAAGTGCCGCTATCCAGCGTTATAAAGGTCTTGGGGAGATGAATGCAGAGCAATTGTGGGAAACAACAATGGATCCTAATTTTAGAACCTTACGTCAGGTAAATATTGATAGTTTGGCAGAGGCAGACCGTGTATTTTCTATGTTGATGGGTGATGAGGTACCGCCACGAAGAGAATTTATCGAGAAAAATGCAGTTTATGCTAATATCGATGCATAAAAATAGTTGTATCGGTGGTTATTTTAACCAATAAATTGTAGATTAGCAGTATTAACAATAACCGATATAAACATAAAATATGAAAGTTACCATTGTAGGAGCAGGAAATGTAGGTGCAACCTGCGCAGATGTAATTTCTTATAGAGGAATTGCCAGTGAAGTAGTATTATTGGATATTAAAGAAGGATTTGCCGAGGGTAAAGCTTTGGATATTATGCAATGCGCTACCGATACGGGATTCAATACCCGAGTGATAGGTGTTACCAATGATTATTCAAAAACTGCAGCGAGTGATGTTGTTGTAATCACATCAGGAGTTCCCAGAAAACCGGGAATGACTCGTGAGGAATTAATAGGTATCAATGCTGGAATTGTTAAGACCGTAGTCGAAAATGTACTTGAATATTCTCCCAATACGATACTGGTTATGGTGTCGAACCCGATGGATACAATGACCTATTTGGCATTAAAATCGACTGGTTTGCCAAAAAACAGAATTATTGGAATGGGAGGGATTTTAGATAGTTCCCGTTTTAGAACCTATTTGTCTTTAGCTTTGGATAAACCGGCAAATGACGTGTCGGGAATGGTAATTGGTGGTCATGGGGATACAACCATGATTCCGTTAACACGTTTGGCTTCGTATAATGGGATTCCGGTTTCGCAATTTCTGTCTGAAGACGTTTTGCAAAAAGTAGCGGCAGATACAATGGTAGGAGGGGCGACACTGACGGGACTTTTGGGAACATCAGCCTGGTATGCGCCGGGAGCTTCTGTAGCCTTTTTGGTTGACAGTATTTTGAATGATCAAAAAAGAATGATTGCCTGTTCTGTGTATGTTGAAGGTGAGTATGGTCAGCATGATATTTGTATTGGAGTGCCTTGTATTATCGGTAAAAATGGAGTAGAGGAGATTCTTACCATTCAATTAAACGATCAGGAAAAAGCATTGTTTGCGAAGAGCGCCGATGCTGTCAGACAAATGAATGACGCCTTAAAATCGATATTAGTTTAATATTCTAGTCATATAAAAGATAAGACTGCACTTTTGCAGTCTTTTTTTTGATATTATTCCATAAATAAATTGGTTAATCTTAACCAGAATTATATATTTGCTCGGTTTAAAAAAAATATGATTTCCGAGTTTTTATGTTTTTTGATAAAAAACGAAGAGAAATAGACTAAAATAGAAAGATTCAAACAAAATAAATAATATAAAATAATTAATTTTTAGTAATAATGCAGAATAAAGGACTTATTAAATTTTTCGCAATTCTATTTGCATTGGTAAGTATTTACCAACTTTCTTTCACTTTTGTTTCAGACAAAATAAAAAACGATGCAAAGTCTTTTGCTAATGGAGATCCTGAAAAAGAATTAAAATATTTAGATTCTATCGGAAAAGAGAAAGTTTTCAGTTTAGGATTTACTGATTTTACTTTTAATGAAGTAAAAGACAAACAAATCAATAAAGGTCTTGACTTAGAAGGGGGAATCAACGTGATTCTTCAAATTTCGGTTAAAGATATTTTGAAAGGTTTGTCAAACAATTCCAAAAACCCGGTTTTCAATAAGTCTTTGGCGGATGCCACAGCCAATCAAAAAGGAAACCAAACCTATATTGATGCCTTTTTTGAAGCATTTGAAGCTAATTCTAAAGGAACGGTAAAATTAGCGTCTCCTGATATTTTTGCAAACAGAAGTTTGCAAGGAGAAGGTGGAGTTGATTTTCAAATGAGTGATGCGGAAGTGCAAAAAGTAATCAAAAGAAAAGTTGATGAATCTGTAGAAAGTGCTTTTGGTGTATTGAGAAAACGTATCGATAAATTTGGTGTAACACAACCTAATATTCAAAAATTAGGGGAGTCAGGAAGGATTCTTGTAGAGCTTCCGGGTGCTAAAGATGTAGACAGAATTAAAAAATTATTACAAAGTACCGCTCAATTAGAGTTTTGGGAAACGTATAAAATTGAAGAAGTTGGTAATTTTTTGATGGCTGCCAATGAAGCTTTGAAGAAAACAGAAGTTAGCAAAGCAGAAACTAAAACGGTTGCCAAAGATTCTTTGAGTGCTTTATTGACTGATGCCAAAGATACAGCGGAAGCTAAAAAAGGAAATAATCCTTTATTGGATAAAATAATTGCTCAAGGAGGAGGACCGGTTTTAGGTGTTTTCTCTCCAAAAGATACCGCAATTGTAAACGGATATTTGAAAAGAGCGGATATTAGAGTTTTATTGCCGGCAGAACAGCGTTATGCTAAATTTGTTTGGGGAATAGTTGAAAAAATTAAAGACAATAAAGAAAAAGAAATTGACGCAGTTTCTTTATATGCGTTAAGAGGAAACAGAGATAATGTTGCTTCTATGAGTGGTGGTGTTGTTACAGGTGCCAATGCTACATTTGATCAATTAGGGAAGCCGTCTGTTTCTATCGAAATGAATGGACAGGGTGCTAAAGTTTGGGAAGAATTAACCGGAAGAGCCTATACTCAAAAAACAAACATTGCCATTGTTTTAGATAATGTGGTGTATTCTGCACCGGGAGTTTCCAGTGGGCCGATTTCTGGAGGTAGATCTGAAATTTCAGGATCATTTACCATTGACGAATCTACCGATTTAGCTAACGTATTAAGAGCAGGTAAACTTCCTGCAGCGGCTGATATTATTCAGTCTGAAGTAGTAGGGCCATCTTTGGGTCAGGAAGCAATTGATAACGGAACTACTTCTGCTATCGTTGGATTGTTTTTAGTATCACTTTGGATGATGGTATATTATGGTAAGGCTGGTTGGTATGCTAACGTAGCATTGGCGGTGAACTTATTATTCCTGTTTGGTATTTTAGCAAGTTTAGGTGCTGTACTTACCTTACCTGGTATTGCCGGTATCGTTTTGACCATGGGTACTGCGGTAGATGCCAATATTATTATTTACGAAAGGGCAAAAGAAGAGTTACGTGATGGAAAAACACTGGATGAAGCTATTAAAACATCATACAGTTGGAGAGGTGCGATGTCATCTATTACCGATGCCAACGTAACGCATATTTTGACAGGAGCTGTTTTGTTTATTTTCGGTTCAGGGCCAATTAAAGGTTTTGCAACAACATTATTAATTGGTATTATAACCTCTTTATTTACTTCAATTTTTATTGCGAGAATATTTATCGATAGAAATATAAAAGGAAAGAATGATTTGAGTTTTGTAACCAAGTTTTCCAAAAACATGTTCAACAACTTCCATTTTAATTTCTTAGGAGTAAAAAAATGGTCTTACATGTTCTCTGCAGTTGTTACGATTGTGAGTATCACCAGTATTGCAACAAATGGTTTTGATCAGGGTGTTGATTTTGTAGGAGGAAGAACATTCCAAATTCGTTTTGAGAAACCGGTTGAAGCAGAAGTTGTAAAAGAAGAATTAACTAAAGTATTTGGTAGTGCTGAAGCAAAAATATTTGGTAGTGATAATCAATTAAAAATCACAACAAAATACAAAGTGGAGGAGCACGGAATTCAAGCTGATGAGGAAGTAAACAAATTGTTATTTGAAACATTAAAACAACATTATTCTGCTGGATTAACCTATGATAAATTTGTAAATGCTTATGACGGTAAAAAATTAGGTATTTTACAAGCTTCAAAAGTAGGGCCAACAGTTGCGGAGGATATAAAAACCAATGCATATTGGGCTGTACTTGGTGCGATGTTAATTGTAGGGTTGTATTTAGTAATCAGTTTTAGAAAATGGCAATACAGTTTGGGAGCGATTGCTGCTGTAGTGCATGATGTTATTTTTGTATTGGGTATTTACTCTTTATGTTATAAATTCATGCCATTTGGTATGGAAATCGACCAACATTTCATTGCGGCGATTCTTACGGTTATTGGTTATTCTATGAATGATACCGTTATTGTATTTGACAGGGTTCGTGAATTTTTGGCAGGAAAAACAAAAGGGTCATTTGCTGATATTGTTAACAGTTCTATTAATACTACAATGTCCAGAACAATCAATACGTCATTAACGATGATTGTAGTATTGTTGATTATGTTCATTTTTGGAGGAGAGTCAATCAGAGGATTTATTTTCGCCATGTTGGTAGGTATTGTTGTTGGAACTTACTCATCATTGTTTATCGCGACACCTGTATTGGTGGACACGATTTCAAGTGTAGATAAAAAGTTGATTGAGAAACGTCATCAGGAAGCAGCATAAGATATATTTTTTATCAAAAAAAGATTCAACGAAAGTTGGATCTTTTTTTTTGGATTTTGGTTGATTAAATTGAGGTTGTTTTTTTATCAGGTCTGGTTTAAAGAGATATTAAACCCGAATTTAATTTTATTGCGTTTTCAAATTTTATATATTTACTGATAATTGGATATTCCTTCAAGTTCAATTTTTAAATCTACAAATAATGAAAAAAATCCTCCAATCATTAACGTACCTGTTTTGTAGTGTGATTTTATTTAATTCAAATAGTTACGCTGAAAATGGTTTGAATACTGTTGTAGAGCATAGTTCCTATAAAAAAAGAATTCTGAGTGCGGTATTTGCCCCGCCAACGGTTACTTCACCAGTTTATTATTGTCAAAACAGTCCGGCTGTACCACTAACAGCAACGCCTTCGGCTGGTGCTACTTTGAATTGGTACGGAACTGACGCAACGGGGGGTACGGCATCTTCAACAGCACCAACTCCGTTAACAACTACCGTAGGAACCACTTCTTATTATGTAAGTGAAACTTTAGGCGGTGTTGAGAGTCCCCGTTCTAGAATTGATGTTATTGTAGTTGCTGATAATGGATCGAAGATTCTTCTTTTAAGATGTGATGAAACTCAAATCGCAGCAGCGGATAGATATTCTTCTGTTTATTTTGATTGGACAAATACTGTAGGTTTGCCCAATCAATATACCTATAGTTATTCTGTTGATGGAGGGCCTGCAATTACTGGAACTACAGGTCCTACCAATTTACAGGTCTTTGGATTATCACCAGGACAATCAGTTACCTTAACAGTGTCGCATACAACATATCCTTGTGATCGTTCAGTGGTAACTTGTACTGTTCCTTGTGGAACTTCAACGGTAACCCCGACTTTTAATCCAATTGCTCCTTTTTGTTCAGGAACAACCCCGGCACCTACATTACCACTGACTTCTATTGAAGGTATCACTGGAACTTGGTCGCCGGCACTAATAAATAATACTGCCAGTGGAAGTTATGTTTTTACCCCGAATCCTGTTTTATTTCCCTGTGCCACTACCCAAACACTGAATGTTACCGTTATACCATTGGCGACACCGACTTTTGCAACGGTACCCGCAACGGTTTGTCAAAATTCAGCCCCGATAACTTTACCTTTGAGTTCGTCGAATGTGACTCCCATAACCGGTACTTGGAGTCCGGCAACGGTTAATACAGCTGTTTTGGGACCTTCTAATTATGTTTTTACACCAAATCCGGGGCAATGTGTTGCAAGTCCAACCACTACAATAACGATTACCGTCAATCCCAATATAACACCAACTTTTACTCAGGTTCCGCCAATTTGTTCCGGTAGTGCACTTTCGGCTTTGCCTACAACTTCAACAAACAATATTACAGGGACATGGTCTCCGGCATTAAATAACACGGCTACTACAACTTATACTTTTACACCAACTGCCGGGCAATGTGCAACGACGACGACTATGACCATCACGGTTACGCCAAATGCAACTCCGACGTTTAATGCTGTTCCTGCCATTTGTGCCGGAGATCCATTGGCGCCTTTACCTATAACTTCTACTAATGGTTATACCGGTTCTTGGTTTCCGGGTTTGGATAATACGGCTACCACTACCTATACCTTTACCCCAAACACCGGTCAATGTGCGACTACCACTACTTTAACGATTACGGTGAATCCATTGAAGACGCCTGTTTTTACAACGCTTCCGGATTTTGTTTGTGAAAATGATGTCCCTCTGGTTTTGCCAACCAATTCTTCAAATATCCCGTCGATAACAGGGACATGGAGTCCGGATACGGTCGATACTTCAGTTTTGGGATCTAGGGATTATGTTTTTACGCCCAATCCGGGACAATGTGCTGTAGCCATAACACATTCCATTACAGTCAATCCATCCAATACTTTGGTTGATTTTACCTGGACAGTTACCGAAGCTTTTTCAGATAATCAGATGGTTACAGTTACGGCAAGTGGTCCCGGAGATTATTTGTATCAACTCGATGACGGTCCTTTTCAACAAAGTCCTGTTTTTGAACATGTGGCGGCAGGTTATCATTCGGTTACGGTAAAAGATGTAACGGGCTGTAGCAGTCCGATAACTAAAACAAATATTCTCGTTATCGATTATCCTAGATTTTTTACGCCAAATAATGATGGGTACAATGATGCCTGGAATATTTTTACGCTGGAAGATGCTCTAGGTTCTAAAATTCGAATATTTGACCGCTATGGCAAACTGCTAAAAGAGATTAGTCCAAACGGTACGGGTTGGGACGGAACCTATAACGGGCATCCTTTACCGGCAACGGATTATTGGTTTGTGGTGGATTATGGTGAGAATGGAATTGTGAAACAATTTAAATCCCATTTTTCATTAAAGAGATAAGTAACAAAAAAAGCTTCCGTGATTGCGGAAGCTTTTTTGCTTTTAGTGTGCCCAGCATGGGCGATAACTCTAGGGTGTAAGTCCCGAACACGCCTTTACAGTGGGAAGTGTTAGCTGACTGCAAGGGTGTCCATTGTGAATTGGAATCTGAAGGAAGCAGTAG
>JAKFBW010000029.1:0-3179 GCA_036676965.1 Flavobacterium sp.
TTTGCACGGTTATCCTTTCGACAAAACGATGTGGCAGGGTCAACTTGATTTTTTAAAATCTTCCTATCGTTTAATCTCTTGTGATATCAGAGGATTTGGAAAATCAACGGATGAGAAATCACCCTTAAGTATCGACTTGTTTGGGGATGATTTAATAGCGTTTATGGACAGGTTAAGCATAGATAAAGCAATTGTTTGTGGCTTATCGATGGGGGGATTCATAACACTGAATGCGCAGAAAAGATTTCCAGATCGCTTTGAAGCATTGATTTTATGTGGTACACAATGTGTTGCCGATACGGTTGAAATAAAAGAAAGACGCTATAAAATCATAGCGGAAATAGACGCTAATGGAGTAGCTGATTTTAACGAAGGATTTATTAAAAGTGTTTTCCACAAAAATTCAATGATCAATAAAAAGGAATTGGTTGAGGAATTGAGAAATGTGGTGTTTGCTAATTCAAAACATATTATCAGGCAGGGTTTGGTAGCGCTTGGCGAGCGTACAGAAACCTGCTCCACTTTGAATGAGATAAGCATTCCAACATTGATTATTTGCGGTAGGGAAGATGAGGTAACACCACTTGCGCAATCGGAATTTATGAATGCAACTATTGGAGGGTCAATACTGCATGTTATTGATAATGCGGGTCATGTATCCAATCTGGAGCAACCCGACGCGTTCAACCAACATCTTCTCGGTTTTTTAACTGCTTTAAGTGGTGTTGCTGTTGAGCACTTGAGATGAAACCAAAGGAGTATCAAATCATATCAGGACACTAAATCCTTTTGAAATCCTCAAAATATTTTATCGAAAAAACCATAGTTACGGAATCTCAACGGTTCCGTTCAACAGGAGTTTCATTGTTCGTGCTGCACACGCAACGAATTCCTTGTTGTTGGTGGTAGTTCTTATTTTAATCTAACGATGTAATTATTTTTTTCAAGTTCTTCATATGTCAAATCAATTCGCTTAAATATTTTTTCTTCAGTTAATGGGACAAGAGGTTTCATTTTTTGTAAAGTCTCTTTTTTGTAAAAAACAATTGTTAATCCATTATTTTTTTTAGAAAAATTTTTCCAAGAAATTTGAAAACTGGATGGTTTTTTTATCTCATTAGGTCTTATAGCATCTTCATCGTTTTCGTAATCAATAACATATTTATATTTTATCTGATTATTATTTCCAACATCAAAAACATTGTATGCTATATTGTATGTATAATCAAGATTTTTATATGGATGGATGCAATAATATAATGAATCGTTTGTTTCATTAATTACTTCAAGTCCATCTAGGTAAACTTTATCACAAGATGTTAAAGAGAAAATCAAAATTAAAATTTGAAAGATTATTGTTTTTTTCATTTTGCTAAATTCTAATGAATGTTCTTGTGTTACCTTAAATCCGCAAGCCTTAAATCATAAAGTTTTGCGGATTTTATTTATGTCTTAATCACAAAAACGATGCTTTATTACGAATCAAAATTCTTTTTATTTTTTAATTAAGTCCTTTTAAGTCTAAACTATGATGGATTTACTTTCGAATGTTTATTTTTAAAATAATTTCAGAGCAAAAAAAACCAATATACTGAAAATCAACACGCTATAAATAACAGCAAAACGCACCTATCCTAAAAACATTGTTTTTTTGTTTTTTAAATCATTCTAACGCCAAATGATAAGGCTTATCTGTGAAGAGTTTTAGGGTTTTTTGACCTCCTTTTTTGATCCATTTATAGGGAACGATAACAAAACGAAAAATGAATTTTTTCAGCCTAAAAGTATTTTCAAGAAAAGGGATTTTTTTGGATAATTTATCGATAAAATACAAATAAAAGTTGCGACACATTGCCGTTATAAGCATATAAACGGTATTTTCTTCTAAAAACGAAAAAGGTAATTTCCCCCAACCAAAGTCATTATTCATCTCATCAAAAACCCTTTCTGAACCACCTCTTTGGTTATAAAAAAAGACAACTTCTTCATCGGTCATGGTATAATCATTGGTAATTATAGCTCTGTAAATAAAGTTATCCTCTTGAAAAGCATCTGTTTGTCCTGTTTTATTAACTTCTCTACTTACCACATATCTATAAGATTTCTCCTTTTTCTTAAAAGGCTTGTAATTAACGCTTGCCACTTCAAATTCTTTTGAACCAATGGTCACTTTCTTCCATATCTTAACCGCTTTAATAGTATCGGTAAGCTCTGCACATCGTTGGGCTCGAATGTAAAATAATTCGCTGTTTTCGGCCACAACTTTTATGACCGCTTCGGTAAAAGAACCACAATCCATTCGGCTTCTTCTTATTTTTATTCCATTGATTTTCAATAATTCATAAGCCCTAACCAAAGTTTCGTCCTGTTTGAATTTTACGTTAGAATTACCATTTCTATTTTCTAAATAAACAATGTTTTTTCCAATGGTGGCAATGCCAGGAAAATAACCTCGTTTCATTTTATACCCTTTTTTGGCATCATATTTCTCACAGGCAATGAATTGATTATCAAAGTCAAAATCATAACTCCCACCCGATTTTAATTGTTTCGTCAAAAGTAACATAGCCAAGTTCAATTTGTTAAGAATAGGATTGTTGCTAAATTCATTTGCAATGTTATTTTTGCTAATATGAATTTCCTTAGCCAAAGAAAGTTCTTTTTGAAGACGTAAAATGGTGTCTGCCGAACTGATATTCATATCCAAAATAGTAGAAAGTTCAGATTTTAAATTGGTCTGAATATCCTCAGCACAATCGCCTCCAGAAAACAAAATCATCCAAATATTTTTAATGATGTCAGAGTATTGATAAGTAGCTAAAATAGAGCGACTTCCTAAAAATAAAGTAATCAATTTAGGTAATTGTAATTGTTCAAATTCGGTAGATATAAAATTTAATCCGCCAAAAGAGTTGATGTTTTCTAAAGATGTTGTAATTTTCACTTTGCGAGAGTTTCACTAAATTTAGTGAAATTTAAAGGAAGAAAAAAGTCTTTAAAGCATTAGTTTTATTGACTTTTTACTCTTCCTGAATCTTTCTCTTGCGGATTTAAGGAATGCTATAAATAAAGTTCAAAAAACTTAATTTCTGAATGTGATAGTTGTGTTTGTTTTTAGTCTAAAATCGGGTGCTTTTTTGATATTCGATTCTAAAAATAAATTGGAGTTGTTGATGGTA
>JAKFBW010000030.1:0-6150 GCA_036676965.1 Flavobacterium sp.
AAAAATTAAGTCAAACCGAAAACCAGCTTTCCGGAGTCCTGTATGAAAGAGGCGTGGATAGTCAGGGATTTGCCTTGATCCGATCCAAGGGGGATCAGGCATTGTTTCGGCTAAATACCCAACAACTTAAAAAGAAAATGGGTATTCCGGACAACCGCCCGGTTGCCGATTTTCTGCCCACGATCAGTATCAAAGCCAAAGATCTTGCAGCCGAAATGACCAGTCTGAATGTGCAAAGCAAGGATCTGAAAGGGCAAAATCCGATAGAAAAAGAACATGTGGACAATAGCAGTGCAGTGCGCAATATGCTGCTGAAACGAAGCATCCAACCCGAAAACCTGCCCCCTGCCGAAGATGTGAAAAAAGTGCAGCGCAAACTGGATAGCGATGGAAAAAAAGTGCTGAAGGATATCCAAAAAACCATAAAGAAGAAAAAGAAGTAATGGCAAATATGTGTATCCGGATAACTGCACGATGGATAGAAGCCTATCGGTTTTAATCCCGAGCTATCGGGATGCGGAAATGTGACTCCCCCTTTTTAAAGGGGGTTAGGGGGATTTTTTCATTCAAATCCCAACTTAATTCTGTTAGGTGCAATCAATCGAATACACATAAAATGTAAAAATAGACCCTTATTTTAATGCTTATTTTTACATTTTGGTAGAAATAAAGGTTTTTTTGATTTTCTAAACTGTTATTCCTACATCCAGAAAGTATAGAGTGCTAGCAACAGGTTAATGTAAAAACTGGAAAACGCAGGCTTTTTTACTTCGCCTGCCCGCGGCGGCGGGGTCTTCCGTCACTTGTGCTGAGCTTGTCGAAGCATCGGTCTTCCAGCTTTTTCCCATTCTTCATTTTAAATTTTAAATTCCTTTTCGCAGCAATGCTAAAATAAGTTGAAAAAAAATCTTTTTAAGCTCTAAATCAACAAAAATGTAAAAATAGAGCTTTATTTTAATGCTTATTATTACATTTAGGTTAAAATAAAGGTTTTTATGAATTTTAATACGGTTATTCCGACGGCCAAAAGAATAGAGCGCTTGCAATACGAAAACCCTTGGTGGCTATCGGGGCAAGTACACCAAATCTACATGGAGATGTCGAAGCGGCTTTATTTCAATTTGTTTTATCCTTTTGTAAAAGAAACCGGGATCAAGAGAGCAGTCATCTTGATGGGGCCCAGGCGTGTAGGTAAAACAGTGATGTTGTTTCATGCCATTCAGGAATTGATAGCAGAAAAAGTATCACCCAAAAAGATCTTTTTTATAGGGATTGACAATCCCATTTACATGCACCTCAGCTTGGAGGATATACTCCTGCTGGCAAAAGAAGCCGTTCAATTGAAAAGCATGGAGGGTTGTTTTGTGTTTTTTGATGAAATCCAATACCTAAAGGACTGGGAACGCCATCTAAAAGTATTGGTTGATCTGTATCCCAAAACCAAATTTACGGTATCAGGTTCGGCTGCAGCTGCATTGAGGTTGCAGAGCTCAGAAAGTGGGGCGGGCAGGTTTACTGATTTCATGTTGCCACCGCTCACGTTCCATGAATTCATCCATCTCAAAGGATTGAACCATTTGGTACAATCCAAGTCGATCGTTTACAACAACAAAGAAATTCCCTTTTTCACGACACATGATAACAAGGCCCTGAATAAAGAATTTTTTGATTACCTCAATTTCGGTGGATATCCTGAAGTGGTATTGTCCGAAAAAATCCAAAGCGACATGGGCCGTTATGTAAAAAGCGATATTGTTGACAAAGTTTTATTGAGGGATTTGCCAAGCCTATATGGGATAAAAGACGTGCAGGAACTGAATAGTTTTTTTACTTATCTGGCGTACAATACTGCCAAAGAATTTTCATTTGAAAGATTGGCAAAGGACAGTGGCATCCAAAAAGAAATCATCAGGAAATACCTCGAATACCTGGAAGCTGCATTTTTAATCAAAGTCATTCATAAAGTTGACGATAATGCCAAGAAGTTCAAACGAATTACTAATTTCAAAGTGTACCTAACAAACCCATCGTTGCGTACGGCTTTGTTTTCGCCGATTCAGGAAGCAGATCAGGAAACTGGCAATATGATAGAGACGGCAATTTTTTCACAATGGATGCATAGAGAAAACCTGGATTTGAAGTATGCCCGTTGGAAAATGGGGCGCACTGAAGGAGAAGTCGATATTGTGATGATTGATAGTAAATTGTTTAAGCCCCAATGGTGTGTAGAAATAAAATGGAGCAACCGGTATTTCGATAAACCTCAAGAGTTGGGAAGCTTGCTGCATTTTTGCAAACAAAATAATTTCACAGCGACTTTGGTAACTACAGTAAATCTTACAGGCAATAAGACCTTGGACAATCTTAACATAACCTTTGTTCCGGCGGCTGTGTATGCTTACAATATCGGAGTGGTAACCTTACTTCAGAAATCAAACTGGATGAATGATTGAACCTTTTCGGAGTTCAAAAATCAATCAACGGACCTGTTTCAAAACTTGGGGCATTTTGGGAAACAAAATAAGAATGAAGAATATCTCTCCAGAAAACATCCACCTCTTTCGCTCCCTATTCACAGGACGAGAAGATGTGTTTGCTGTTCGTTGGGAAAAAGGGAACAAATCTGGTTATATGCCAGCTTATATTTTTGACCCTTATCGTTTTAGAGTACATCAGATGAATGGGGGTACTTTTCAAAACTTTACTGAAAAATCCTATCAAAAACTTACTGGTGAGCAAATACAAAAACACTTAGACGGTTTTCATCAAATTGGAGTTTATCCATTATTGCAAGACAATACAACCTGGTTCATGGTAGCAGATTTTGACAAAGCAAACTGGCAAAATGAGGCAATTACTTTTCTACATGCTTGCAGAGAAAATGATATTCCCGCTTACTTGGAGCGTTCCCGTTCCGGTAATGGTGGGCACGTTTGGATATTTTTTGACAAACCTTATCCTGCAATTAGAAGCCGAAAAATATTCATTTCGATTTTAGAACAGTCGGGAGCTTTTTCATTGTTTAACAAAAGTTCTAGTTTTGACAGATTATTTCCCAATCAGGATTTCCTTTCCGGCAAAGGTTTTGGCAACCTAATAGCTTTGCCTCTCTTTAGGCCCACTTTTGAAAAAGGAAATGGTTGTTTTATCAATCCTGAAACCTTCGAGCCAGTTGCTGACCAATGGGATTTTATTAGAAACATTCAAAAAGTTTCATCAGATCATTTAGACGCCATACATAACCAGTTATCGTCAGATATACAACCTCCAATCTCCAGTTTTAAAAGTGAGAAACTTTCAGTTGCTTTAAGCAACAATATAAAGTTAAGCAGGAATGGACTTCCTACCATACTTATTAATTTTCTAAAGGAGGAGTTGAATTTTGCCAATTCCGAATTTTTCATCAAAAAGAAATCTGGCATAAATACATTTGAAACACCACGTTATTTCAAGTTGGTTGAGGAAACAGAGTGTGAGATTTTTATCCCAAGAGGGTTTATCGGTAAGCTTTTACGATTCTGCAAAGAATCCCAAATAGAATTTGATTTTGTAGATGAAAGGAAACAAAAACCACTAATACCTTTTGTTTTTAACGCAACGCTACGAAAGCATCAGCAACAAGTAATAGAAGCTGTTAGAAAAAAGGATTTCGGAGTAATTGTAGCGCCACCAAGTGCGGGTAAAACAGTAATCGGTTTAAAAATCATTGCAGAGAAAAAACAACCTGCACTTATAATCGTACATCGAAAACAATTATTGGAGCAATGGATGGAGCGAATTGAAGCATTTTTGGGAATCCCGAAAAAAGATATTGGGGTAATCGGACAAGGGAAAGCAAAATTCGGCAAACATATTACTGTAGCAACTATTCAAAGTTTGCCAAAGCAAATCGAACTTATCCAAAATCAATTCGGAATAATTCTAGTTGATGAATGCCATCATATTCCTGCTGAAACATTCAGAAATACAATTGAAAAATTACAAACTTATTATTTGTACGGATTAACCGCCACACCTTTCAGGAAATACAATGATGGCAAAATGATTTTCACCCATTTAGGTGAAATCATTGCCAATATTCAACCAAATGAAATCGAAAATTATAGACAGGCAAAAATCGTAATCCGAAACACGGAATTAGATGTTCCATACAATTCAAAAACAGACAATTTTGAAGTATTGTCAAAAATTTTGGTTCACGATACTGCTCGAAATAGTCAAATATTGGAAGATGTAAAAACTGAGCTCAATCAAGGTAAAAAAGTTGTTATAATTACTGAACGAAAAGAACATATTGACTCACTCCACTTATTTTTAAAGAAAAAATATGAAGTAGTCACGCTTTGTGGAGATGATTCCGATAGTGCTAAAAAACTAAAATGGAAAGTGTTAAATGAAGGAAGTTTTCAGGTTTTAATCACTACAGGGCAGTATTTTGGAGAAGGAACTGACCTGCCAAACATAAACTGTTTGTTTTTAGTCTACCCTTTTTCGTTTGAAGGCAAACTAATCCAATATATTGGCAGAGTTCAACGGTCGGAAATCAACCCTACTATTTATGATTATCGGGATTATAAAATTGATTATCTGAACAAGCTTTTTCTTAAACGTAATACTTATTATCGAAAAATTGACAAACAAGCAACATTGTTTGATGAGCCAAAAGAAGATATTACAACTGCAAATTCTCCAATCTACATAGAAAAGAAAATCAAAATTCCGATTGATGAATTGGAGTTTCATTTTGGAAGTATAGCATTCAAATTTCCTTTAAATGAGATGAACATCACTCTTGAATTTCAAGTGGAAAACATTGAAATACGACCGGAATTTGAAGTGCTTAAACCATATTTCATCAAAACCTTAAAATCAAAGACTATTTCAGTAGAATTGTTTGCTGAATTTGAAAACGGAAAATTAGTATCTCAATTGGCTTTATCACGAGATATTGACAGTATCAATAAAGAGGTGGTTGAGGGAGTAAAATTTCAGTTTTTGAATAAAGGATTTCTGAGACAAGCCATCCCAAAAAAGAAAAATATATTGACTTCTGACGAACTACAAGAGCAAGAGAAAATTTATTCCAATGCAGAAGAGTTATTGAATGAAATCCTCAAGAACAAGAAATACAAACATTCGAAACATATTCAATATTTGGCAGACAGACACGAAAATCAAGTAATGAAAATCCGTTTTGTGCTTAATCCATTTTCATTTGTTTTTCTATTGGCAGGGGAACAAAGTTATTTCATTGTTTTGGAAACTTTGGACACAGAAGAAGCCACTTATTTTTGGCATACTCCCAAAAACAGAGCATCACTAATTGAAGAAGTGAAACAAATTGACAACCAACTAAGCATTATTAGAGAAAGTGGAAGACAGTCTTTTTTAGAAAACAGTCCAGATAACTTCACTCGCATATTTCACGATTATTCTGATAACCAAGAAGGATTTGTAACATGGAAATCAGCTTTGGAAGAAATGATTTAATTCTAACCCATTTTAGAATAATTATTGCTATTCGCACAAGTCAAGGCACAGACCAAAATTGCAAAACAGCATTTTCCTTTTCCTCCCGAATGAAAATTATCCCCGGTTTTCGCCAAGCCCAAAAACGTTAAAACAATTGCTAAAAAACTAAACTGAATTTGACATCCACGAGCAGTTAATTGATTTGAACCACCCCCTTCATCATTCTCAATAATTCTTCATTTTTAATTTTAAATTTTTTAATGCGTTGGCATATAAGAATGAATGACCGCTTCCGCTGCAATTCTGCCTGAAGTCATGGCCGCGTTGATTGAGCCATTCAGCAGGTAATCTCCCGCCAAATACACATGATCTGTGATCTTGCACTCGGAAAACGGGATGCTGTATTTCAGGTCGTCAACTGCCGGCAAAGCATAGTTGATGTAGTAGGATTTGATGAACTGGAAATAATCTGCCTTCACTCCGGATATCATTTCCAGTTCAGATTGAACGGCCTTGATCAGTTCTTTCTCGCTAAGCGTGGTCTCCAAGACAGTTACAGAAAGTAAAGATCTGTCTTTCGGTGAATAGGCGTCCGACACGTCGTCCATAAACACCAGATTATTGACCAAATAGCCATCTCCTGCGAGTAACCCGATCATTGGGCGCGCCATGAAACTT
>JAKFBW010000031.1:0-48067 GCA_036676965.1 Flavobacterium sp.
CGGAAGTACATTTTATTAAAAAAAAATGTATCGTAAATTAAGAACCGCCTTGGTACGGATCCGTATGCCGGGTGGTGTGGAAGGTCGCCTAGGGAAATAATCCCTAGGCTCCTATCCGATTTATAATCCATTTTTCTCTTATTGCCTGTAAGTATCAAACAAAAATTGTAAGGTTTCAGGAATATTATTGGCTTGTATTTGTGGATAGATAATTCTTTGGTTGAGCCAGTTTTCTATAATGGTTTCAAAATTTTTTCCGACTTCGTAAACCACAGGAACACCCATTCTTTTCAATGCTGCTGCATTACATTCCTGTTCGTAATGGTTTTTTATAGGGATGGAAAGTATTTTTTTTTCCAAATGTAAAGCTTCGGCTGGAGTTTCAAAACCACCGCCAGTGATGATACCTTCGCAAGAAATTAAACTCTGGTTGAATTTTTTTTGGTTTACCGGAAAATAGGTAATATTTCCAATAGTGTGTTTGAACTCAATTCCTTGTAAAAACCATTGAAATTGCACATCTTTCACTTTATTAAAGGCTTTTTCAAGGCAGTCTTTATCGAAAGAAGGCAAGTACACCGTGATGTGTTTGAGATTCGTTGGAGTTGCCTGAACAATTTGATCTTTTATGATAGGAGGAAGAATAAAGGAATCGTATTTCTCAAAATGCAAGCCAATATTTTTAGGAGATGGCGCATAATGTTTTAAAATCATTTCGCCCATCAGGCTTCTTTTTTCGGGTCTTGGAGTATTGGCAGAAATAAAACTCGCCTGATGTCCTAGCTGAACCGAATGCACTTTTTGTAATTTACAGGCCAGTGACGTAATCGAATCGAAATCATTGATGACGACATCATAGTTTTTTAAAGGCAAAGTGTCGGCGTCTTTATATATTTGGCGGGGTTTGATGTTTTTGGCAATTTCCCAATAATTCAATCCGCCACATTTACTGTAATGTAAACTGCAACCTTTGCTTTTGTATTTTATGGGCAAATTAATATCCAGACTGGCATTGCTTCCGCTTAAAAAGAAATCGACAGTTCCAAATTTTTTTAAGTAAGGATACAGTTGTGTAGCCCGGCTGACATGTCCGTTTCCGGTAGCTTGAATCGCATAAAATATTTTCATAAATGATTTTGTAAAGAATGTAAAAGGAAGGGAATTAATGTTTTTTTAATTTATTTCCGTTCTACTGTTTTGATTACGAAAGTAATAGTATGATGTTAGGATAAGGTGTTTTAAACTTTTCTATTACATTATTCTTTTAGGATTTAGGTTAAATAAAAAATCTTTAGAATCCTTTAAAATTTCCTTATTTTTGGAAAATGAAACACATTCTGCTTGCCTTTTTTTTATTTCCAATAGTGGTTTTTTCTCAGGTAAATTTTGAGAAAGCCCAACAGTTATTTGGAGAGGGAAAATTCGAACAGGCCAAACCTATGTTTGAAATACTTCTGAAAAAAAATCCATCCAATATAAAAGTCATTGAATGTTTAGGGGATATTGCAGGACGTAATAAATCCTGGGATGATGCGCTGTTGTATTACGGGAAATTAAAGAAAGTGAAACCTTCTGAAGCCAATTTTTATTTTAAATACGGAGGTGTTTTAGGGATGAAAGCTTTAGAAGTCAATAAATTCAAAGCATTAGGTATGATTGATGAAGTGCGGGAGAATTTCGAGAAAGCGATAATATTAAATCCTAAACACATCGAAGCGAGATGGGCTTTGATTGAATTGAATCTTAAACTGCCGGGTTTTTTAGGCGGAAGTGAAAAAAAAGCCCTCCAATATTCGAGTGAGTTGTCCCGGCTTTCAGCTGTTGACGGTTATTTGTCCAGAGGACATATCGAAGAATATTTTAAAAGATATATCAAGGCCGAACAACAATATAAAAAAGCTATTGCTGCGGGGAATTCGAAGAAAACCTATCAAAAATTGGCTAATCTGTATGCCAATAAAATGAAATCGCCCGACAAAGCACAGGCGGTTTTAGAAGAATTTAGAAAGAAAAACGAAAGTACTAATCGATAATTGAATTACCGAAAATAAATTTACGCACGAGCGAATACAAATATGAAGACACATTTTATAGCCATTGGAGGGAGTGCCATGCACAACCTGGCTTTAGCCTTACACAACAAAGGATATCAGGTTACGGGAAGCGATGACGCCATTTTTGAACCCTCTAAATCACGATTGGAGAAAAAAGGAATATTACCAGCCGAATTAGGTTGGTTTCCGGAAAAAATCACCTCCGATATTGAGGCGGTAATCTTAGGGATGCACGCCAAAGCGGATAATCCCGAATTGTTGAAAGCGCAGGAATTAGGATTGAAAATCTATTCGTATCCGGAATTTTTATACGAGCAGTCTAAAAATAAAACCCGTGTGGTTATTGGTGGTTCTCATGGAAAAACGACCATCACTTCGATGATTTTGCACGTGATGCATTATCATGATATTGCGGTCGATTATATGGTAGGGGCACAGTTGGAAGGTTTTGATACCATGGTGCATCTTACCGAGGAGAATGATTTTATGGTTTTGGAAGGGGATGAATATTTGTCTTCACCGATTGATAGAAGACCAAAATTCCATTTGTATCAGCCTAATATTGCTTTGATTTCAGGAATTGCTTGGGATCATATCAATGTTTTTCCTACCTATGAGAATTATGTAGAGCAGTTTGAAATTTTCATTGCTAAAATTACTAACGGTGGGATTTTGGTTTATAATGAAAATGACCCGGAAGTCAAACGCGTTGCCGAAGCCGCTACCAATCCGATACGGAAATTAGCCTATCATACGCCGGAATACACCGTTAGCGATGGAGTAACTTTACTGGAAACACCGGAAGGGGCGATGCCAATTGAAGTTTTCGGGGCGCATAATTTGAATAATTTGGCTGGAGCCAAATGGATTTGCCAAAATATGGGAGTCGATGAAGCCGATTTTTATGAAGCCATAGCCAGTTTTAAAGGAGCGTCCAAACGCTTGGAAAAAATTGCCGAAAGTAAAGGTAAAGTAGCTTATAAAGATTTTGCGCATTCGCCAAGTAAGGTGGCTGCCACGACCAAAGCGGTAAAGGAACAATATCCAAACCGAACTTTGGTGGCTTGTTTAGAATTGCATACTTACAGCAGTTTGAATGCCGAATTCTTGAAAGAATATGAAGGAGCATTAGCACATGCCGATGTGGCTGTTGTTTTCTATTCACCTGATGCGGTAAAAATTAAGCAATTGGAAGAAGTGACGTATGATCAAATTGCCAAAGCATTCAATCGTAAAGATTTGATTATTTATACCAATCCAAAGGATTTCAAGGATTATTTGTTCAACTTAAATCTGGATAATTCAGCCTTGTTGCTGATGAGTTCCGGGAATTATGGCGGATTGAATTTTGATGAGGTGAAAGGATTGATTGCATAAGCTGGCTTTGGTATGGATAATAAAATTGAGATTTGTAAAACCACTAGTGAGAATTCAGATTTTGTAGCTCTCATTACTGCATTAGATGAGGGTTTGTGGGAGCGCTATCCGGAATTGAAATTCGATTATTGGGGGAATAATGTGATAGAAATTAATCCCAATGTAGTGATTGTATATTGCAACAATAAAGCCGTTGCCTGTGGTTGTTTCAAGGAATATAATAAAAATACAATTGAAGTAAAGCGGATGTTTGTTTCTCCTGAGGCGAGGGGAAAGGGCCTGGCGCAAAAAGTATTGCATGAACTTGAACTTTGGGCTCGTGATCTGGGATATGATACATCTGTTTTAGAAACCTTATACCAGCAGAAAGAGGCTATTCGTTTGTATCAAAAAGTAGGGTATGTTATTGTAGATAATTATGAGCCTTACGTTGGTTTAGAAAAAAGTATTTGTATGAGAAAACAAATTTAACAAATAAGCCTATGTTCGAAAATTCTTCCTTTCCTATTCGTAGTTGGTCTGAAGACGACAAGCCACGTGAAAAACTGATGCTGAAAGGCAAAAGTGTTTTGAGCGATGCCGAATTGATTGCTATCTTGATTGGTTCCGGCAGTAGGGACGAATCGGCGGTAGAGTTGAGTAAAAAGATTCTGAAGAGTGTAGATAATAACCTGAATGCCTTAGGGAAGTTGTCTGTTTCCCAATTGATGAATTTCAAAGGAATAGGTGAGGCCAAAGCGATTTCGATAATCGCCGCATTGGAACTGGGAAGAAGGAGAAGGGCGGAAGAAGCTGTAGAATTGACTAAAATTACTTCTAGTAAAATGATTTTTGAGGTCATGCAGCCCATTATTGGCGAATTGGCTCACGAAGAATTTTGGATTGTGTATTTGAATAATTCCAATAAAATAATTTCAAAATCCCAACTGAGTAAAGGAGGGATTACAGGAACTCTAGTCGATGTTCGTTTGGTTTTCAAAATGGCACTCGAAATGGGAGCCACCGGATTGATTCTTTGTCATAATCATCCGTCAGGGGCTTTGACGCCTAGTGATGCCGATAAACAGATTACCCGCAAACTGAAATTGGCCGGGGATAGTTTAGAAATAAAGGTGTTAGATCATTTGATTGTAACCGAAAACAATTACTTTAGTTTTGTTGATGAAGGGATATTTTAGATAAAATGAAGAACGAGAAGATTAAAGACGTTTTTTTTGACTTAGATCATACGCTTTGGGATTTTGATAAAAATTCTGAAATGGCATTTGATGCTATATTTAAAGAAAAGCATCCTGCCATTGAAACGAGATTGTTCATAGAACACTATATTCCGATTAATAAAGCCTGTTGGAGGTTGTATCAATATGATAAAATATCCCATGCCGAATTGCGTTACATGCGTTTGAAAAATACTTTTGATGCCTTAAACTATTTTGTTTCAGACGAAACTATAGAAGAAATTGCCAATGAGTATATTGCGATTTTACCGGAAAACAATCATCTGTTTGATGGGACTATCGAAATTTTAGATTATTTGAGTAAAGAGTACAAGTTGCATATCATAACCAATGGTTTTGCTAACGTTCAGTTAAAAAAGATAAAAAATTCTAATATCTACAACTATTTTTGTACTATTACCAATTCTGAAATGGCAGGAGTCAAGAAGCCCAATGCGGTCATATACCAACATGCTTTGAACCTGGCCAAGACCCATAGCAGTAACAGTATTATGATTGGGGATTGTTTGGAGGCAGATGTACATGGCGCTATTGATGCGGGATTAGAGGCTATTTTCTTTAATTCAGAAAGAGTTGAAGCTCCAAAAAATATCATTCAGGTCAATCATTTATTAGAACTAAAAAAATATTTATAATATAATTTAAAAACATTAAAAACATGAAGACGCGCATTTTATTTATCCTTTTTTTTGTTGCTCATTTTGGTTTTTCTCAAACGGTTAATGATTATAAGGCGGTCATTGTTCCGTTAAAATATGATTTTCTTAAAAGTGAAAATCAATACCGGTTGAGTACTTTAACCAAGGCCAATCTTTTGAAAGCGGGTTTTCAAGCTTTTTATTCTAATGAGTCTATACCATTAGAGTTCAGCAATAGATGTGAGGTGTTAAATGTAGATGTCAAAGAGGATAAAGCTTTTTTAATGACTAAACTTTATATTGTTTTCAAGGATTGTTACGGAAAAGTTATTTATCAATCGGAGACAGGGAAAAGTAAGGAAAAAGAATTTCAAGTGGCATACGCAGAGGCTTTGAACAATGCGTTTCTATCGGTTTATGATTTGGGTTATAGTTATACTACGCCAACAAAAGCAGTGGTAAATGTAGAACCAAAAGTTACAACAGTTGTTGATGTGGCAACAGTTCCGGTAACCACTACAGTTCCTGTTAATGCAGATGCAGCTACTTTATTGTATGCCCAAGCGACTGTTAATGGTTACAACTTAATCGATAGTGAGCCTAAAATCGTTATGAAAATATATAAAACTTCGGTTAAAGATTATTTCACCGCTGTGAAAGGAACTACTAACGGTGTTTTACTTTTGAAAGACAATCAATGGGTTTTTGAATATTATCAAAACGATCAGTTGGTTTCTGAGAAAGTTCAAATTAAGTTTTAATTAATACCCATATTTATCTTTCCAACGGTTTTTTAGAAATTCCCGAATCGAGTTTTCTCTGGAATTATTTCCCGGAATATAAATAGGATTGTTGCTTAGTTCGTTAGGCAGGAATTCCTGTTCGGCAAAATTATTGGCATAATCATGCGAGTATTTATATTCCTCACCATAGCCTAATTCTTTCATTAGTTTGGTCGGAGCATTGCGTAGATGAATGGGAACTGCTAAATCTCCCGTTTGTTTAACCAATTGCTGCGCGGTACCAATGGCCAAATAGGAAGCGTTACTTTTGGGCGAAGTGGCCAAATAAATAGCACATTGACTTAAAATAATTCTACTTTCCGGATAGCCAATAGTTGTTACGGCCTGAAAGGTATTGTTGGCCATAATAAAAGCGGTTGGATTTGCATTACCTATGTCTTCACTTGATAAAATGAGCATTCTTCGGGCTATAAATTTTACATCTTCGCCTCCTTCAATCATTCGAGCCAACCAATAAACGGCTCCATTGGGATCACTGCCCCGAATGGATTTAATAAAAGCGGAAACAATATCGTAATGTTGTTCTCCGGTTTTGTCATATAATACGGTGTTTTGTTGCACCAATTCGAAAACACGTTCGTTGGTGATGATAATTTCGTCTGAATTAGAGGCGTTTACGACCAGTTCAAAAATATTTAATAGTTTGCGTCCATCTCCACCGGAAAGTCGCAATAGTGCTTCTGTTTCTTGTAAAACTATTTTTTTTTGTTTTAAAAGTACATCCGTTTCCATGGCACGCACTAATAATAATTCTAAATCCTGTTTGGTGAAGGCGTTCAAGATATACACCTGGCATCGTGACAATAATGCAGGTATCACTTCAAAACTCGGATTTTCGGTAGTTGCCCCTATCAATGTGATCCAGCCTTTTTCTACGGCAGCCAATAAAGAATCCTGTTGCGATTTACTAAAGCGATGAATCTCATCGATAAATAAAATAGGGTTTTTACTCGTGAAGAGTCCGCCGCTTTGTTTTGCTTTATCAATGACATCGCGAATGTCTTTTACCCCGGAATTGATGGCGCTTAAAACATAAAACGGGCGCTTTGATTCCTGTGCAATAATTTGAGCCAGGGTGGTTTTTCCGGTTCCGGGTGGTCCCCAAAACAGCAGCGAAGGTATATTTCCTTTGCTGATTTGTTGTGTCAAAGACCCATTTGGTCCAACCAAATGGGTTTGACTGATATAATCTTCCAGTTTTTGTGGGCGTATGCGTTCAGCTAAAGGTGCTTCCATTTTACAAAATTACTATTTTTTATTTGAAGCTTTTCCAGCTCTAGACGATATCTTTTTATTCTATTTAAATAAAATTAGAATTGAAAAGGGTTGGGTTGAAATGTCAATTCTGTTTATTTTGTGGGCTTTACTATTAAAAGATGACAAAATTGCACTAAATTGCTTTTGGATAGATTTTTGCTGTTTTTTAAATACCTTATAAATATTTGAATGCATAAAATAGATCAACAATTTAAATTTACCAATTGGGTAGTTACCGTGCCACTATTTTCAGTGTTGTTGCTTTGGTTCGTCTATTGGCTTCAAATTCGTTTTGATTTTGATTTTGTCGGGAATGGTATTTTGCCAAGGAATTTTTCGGGCTTGCAAGGTGTTTTTTTTAGTCCGTTCATCCATTCCGATATCAATCATCTTTATAATAACTCCATCCCGTTATTACTACTATTGGCAGCCTTGCAATTTTTTTATGCAAAACAGTCGGTTTCCGTAATTGGATATGGAATTTTATTGTCAGGTTTGATAACATGGATAATAGGGAGGGAAAGTTATCATATAGGAGCCAGTTCTTTAATTTATGTTTTGTTCAGTTTTATTTTTTTCAAAGGAATTCAAACCCGATATTACCGTTTGGTAGCTTTGTCTTTAACGGTAATCATGATCTATGGCGGAATGGTCTGGTATGTTTTTCCTAAAGTTGATGAGAATATTTCTTGGGAAGGTCATCTCTCGGGATTAATTGTTGGTTTTGCACTTTCTTTGATGCACAAGACACCGGAGTATGGGAAAGTATATAAATACGATTGGGAAAGGCCTGATTATAATGCACTAGAGGATAAATTTATGCAGCGATTTGATGCCGACGGTAATTTTGTAAATCCGCCAATAATTGATCCCGAAGAAGAAATACAGTCGTATTATTCTTCTAATTTTAATGTGAATTACGATATTGTAGAAAACGAAAAAAACGAATCAAAACCGGAGTCTTGATTCGTTTATATTATTTTTGGCTCCCTTCCCTTTGGGAAGGGTTGGGGATGGGATTAATTTCTTTGTCGCACGGCTTCATATAAAAAAGCACCACAGGCTACAGAAACATTTAGTGAGCCAATACTTCCAAACATAGGTAGTTTTGCTTTTTCATCTACAATTTTAAGAACCGATGGATTGATCCCTCTGTCTTCTGAGCCCATAATGATGGCCACTGGTCCTTCCAGGTTTACATCATAAATGTTTTTATCCGTTTTCTCATTGGCAGCAACTGTTTTTATGCCCGAACCTTGCAAATAGAAAATGGCATCTTTGATATGTTCCACTTTACATATAGGGACATTGAATATAGCTCCTGCAGAAGTTTTTACGGTGTCACCATTTACGGGTGCCGAGCCTGATTTTTGGATGATAATCCCGTCAACTCCTGTGCATTCAGCTGTTCGGATTATAGCACCGAAATTCCTTGCGTCTGATATTTGATCCAAAATTAAAAATAGCGGTGTCTTTCCTGATTCGGTAACGGTATTTATTAATGTCTCTATGTCATAAAATGAAATAGGTGATATTGTTGCAATTGCTCCTTGATGGTTGTTTGGAGTAAGTCGATTTAGTTTTTCAACGGGTACATAAGAGAATTTTACATTTCCACGTTTCATGACTTTCATCAAGTCTTTCATTAATTCACCTGTAGCTTCTTTTTGGATATAAACTTTATCAACGGAAGCACCCGCTTGTATGGCTTCGATTATAGCTCTAATTCCAAATATTTGATTTTCTTTTTCCATGCAGCAAATATATGAAAAAATCCATCCTACTTTTGTAGGATGAATTTAGATATTTGTTAGAGATTTATTTTTATAATTCGTCTTCTAAGAATCCTGTTCTTTTATGACCGGCAAATTTGTAAACAACTCCCGGATCCCAATCAAACTCTACTTCGAAATAGACACTGTCTACAACGTGGCCACCAAATGAATGTGCTGCATTTTTCATGATTCTACCATTAGCAACGGTTACTTTTGCTCCTGTGTATAATTCATCAGCATCAGGTTGACCTTTAAAAGTTAGTTTATTAAAATCAACTGCTTGAACTTTGGTTTTAATTTCCATCCAACTGTCATGATCGTCAATCCAGAAATTTTCATCATTTGATGAAGCATTATAAGTTGAGAAAAGGTTGTAATCACCACCGTAAGCAGGAGTTACTCCATCTGGTTCAAGTGCTATAATATGCCAATCTCCAGCAAAATCTTTTGTTTTTGTTCCGCCAGCATCGGGATTTCCTCCTTCATCACAGGAAATGAGAGATAAAGAAATCGATAATATCAGTAGAAGTGTTTTTATGTTTAGGATTTTCATAATATTAAATTTTTAGTTTCTAGTGAAGATTCTCGTTGCAGTTCCGTAAAATGAGGAAGCATAAATTACCCAATTAAAATGGTCTTGATCCACAATTGTTCCAATATTGCTTTCAGCTGATATACCTGTTTCAGAAGCATTTTCCTGATATGGAGCATATACTTTGGTATCATCAATGTTGTAAAATACCATTTTTAAATTGTTTTCATTATCTGTTGTGTAACCTGCTGCATTATCACACATGTATTTGCGATCAGAAATACGAGTAACGTTATTAATATTTGTGCCATTGCGAGTAAATGTTCCTTCTAGGTTTATTGTACTTGGGGCTGTGCTTAAAACTATTACGGTTCTAGTTTTATTTGCAGGAAAGTCATCAACGTTGACTGCTGAGTACGATATTTTGTAAACATTAGGGACTGAAGTATTAACAGTGCCATCAATATCTACATTTATTTCAGTTTCACCTTCTAGTGCTATAGCTCCTTCTTCAGTATATGTGTCTCCTTTGTCAAGTATTATAAGGCTATCTCCATTTAGTGTAATTTGTGGATAGTTAGTTACTTTTGATACATTTGATGTAGAGTCTGATTCGCATGAAAAAAGAAAGACAGTTGTGAATAGTGTAGTTAAAATTATCTTTTTCATAATATTTTAATTTGCCCACCATACTGGTGTGGTTATTTTTTCTAATGTTGGAGTGTTTCTATTTCTAGTTTTTACAATGTCTGGATAAACTATTCTTTTTGGGAATAGTCCACCAGTCGTCCCTTCTATTGAATATGATAATTCTCCCGGTACATATCCAGAATCAGATTGTGGTACATCTGATATTTCAGGATAGCCTGTTCTGTTTTGATCGAAGAATGCTTCAAAACCATTGGCGGGAAAACCTGATACCCATTTTTGTGTAATGATTGTTTTTAATTTATTATTGAAAGTGTCAGACGGGTATTCATATTTCCCTCCAGATGTTATAAAAGAGGTTCCGTCTAAAGAAAATTTTTGGAAAGCAGCTATTACTCCTGCATCGTATTTTTCTTTTGCTCCCGCTCCATTATAATATCGCTCTAAGGCTTCTGCTTGAAGAAAAAAACTTTCAGATGCACTCATGAAATAAACAGCATCTGTTGGTCTTAAAGTTACAACTGCAATAGAAGATGGAGCTATGGTTGGGTTGTTGAAGTCCCCTTGATCTAAAGCGTTTCCTGCTCCATAAAAATAATCTCTACGGGTATCATTATTTTGTCTTAAGAAGGATAATGTTGTTGTACTAGCTCTTAAGTTTGTCCCAACATTTAATTTTCTTCTATCGGATTCATACAAAGGATTGCTTCTGTTAGGAGCGTCTTCAAATTGAGTCATTGCGGCATTAGTAGAAAGGAAACTTACTCCTGAATTGATCAGGTTTTTTATTTCTGTTTCAGCTAATGTTGGATTTATTTTAGTTTGTCTCATGTACAGCTTTAGTAATAGTGTATTTGCAAATTCTTTCCACTTATCCATACTTCCATTGAAAATAAAATCATCTTTTGATGGTAAAACTCCTATGGAACTTGATAGGTTTTTAGAAAGAGCATTTTTTAAATCAGCAATCATTAAGTTGTATACTTCAGGACCAGTGTTAAATTTAGGTTCTAAAATCGCTGAGTTATTTGCTTCTGCATAAGGAATGTTTCCATAAAAATCGGTCATAATTTGTGAAGCATGAACTTCCAAAGTAGTTGCGATTAAATAATAATTCCAATTCCCCTGTTCATTGGCTATTTTTTTTACATTTCTGATGTCTCCTAATGCATCATACATAGCAGTCCACCCTGTATTGTAATCATTAGTTCCAGCAGAGTAGGAGTCGATTTTGTTGTATTGAGAGGCAGTATTACTTTGAGTGTAATATTGAGACCAAAAACCTCCAAAAAGCGCGTAGTATGTTCCTTGAGTCGCTGCTACTCCTACTATTCCGGCGGGTAATTCAACTGGAAGAGTAATGTTGGCTGGACTCAAATTATCTGGGTTTCTATTTATATCAAATTTTTCATCAGAACATGCTGACAATATTGATAATGTTAGAATTAATATTGATATCTTTTTCATCTTAATTTTTTTTAGAAAGCTAATTTAATTACACCACCATAAGATCTCTGAGATGGACTTGCGGCAAATTCGCCGAATTCACTCAGTAAATCATTTCCAAAAGAAGTTGCTTCTGGATCAACATATGAGTTGTCATTAGGAGTCCATAGGAATAAGTTTCTTCCATAAAGACCTAGAGAGAATTTTGTTAAGCCTATTTTTTTAATAAATTCTTTATTTATATCATAATAAAGGCTTATGTCCCTAAGGCGTATGAATGTTTTGTCTATTAGAAAATTACCCTGTGTTGCAGGATTATAATTGTCGCTATAGTAAGTGTATAGGTCTTCTATAGCAATAGGAGTTATATTTTCTGCATAGGTGTTTTCTCCAGTTTGTATAACTGAGTTTGGAATGATGAAGGTGTTTCTATCGTTATAGGTAGTTTCTATTGCATTACCTACCCAATAGGATAGATTTTTAGTGTGAGAATACATTTTACCACCTTGTTTCCAATCAAGTGCAAATGCTAGACTGATATTTTTGTATTTAAATGTGTTTTGTAAACCCATTATAAATTTTCTTTGTCCATTAGCTAGTAATTGAACATTGTCTGTAGGTATGTATAATCCTGTGTTCTCATCGACTATATATTGTCCTTCATCATTCTTTTTAGGAACTAATCCGTAGTAGGAGCCAATTGGTTGTCCTTGTGCTGCAGAAAAAGTGATGCCGTCAGAGATAGGTCCAAAGTCGATTCTGCGATCATCAATTATTTTGGTGACTTTGTTTAAGTTTTTAGTAAAGGTGTAATTTAAATCCCAAGAGAAATTGGTTTCTTTTAAAACTTTTATTCCAAGTGCAATTTCGATACCTTTGTTTTCAACATTACCAATGTTTAATGCTTTTGTAATATAGCCAGTTGATGGATCTAAAGGGACTTTAACGATTAAATCTTTAGTAGTTCTTTTGTATATACTAGCGTCTAGGGTAATTCTTCTTTTTAATAAATTAACTTCTGTGCCAATTTCAATTTCACTAGTTTGTTCGGGTTTTAAATTAGGATTTCCTAATATCCCCGAGGCCTCAAAATAGCTAACTCCCCCAACTGGGGAAAGTATGTCTCCAAAATAAGCATCAGCATTACCACTAATAAATGATAGCTCGGTTTGATATGGATCGGTATCATTAGCAACTTTTGAAAATGATCCTCTTAGTTTTAAAAAAGTATTGTCGTTGTCGATTACAATACCACTTGCAGAAACTGCTGGATAGAAATAAGAGTTGTTGTTTATTGGTAGTGTAGAAGACTTGTCTTTTCGTCCACTCAAAGTAAGAAATACTTTGTTGATGTATGATAATTCAGCTTGTGAATAGATACCAAAAGATCTTCTTAAAGTGTTAGTTTGTGTTATTTCCGGTCTATTTGCAGTATTATTCAATTCGTAAAAATTAGGTACTCCAAGTCCTGTTACAAGGGCTTCAAGTAAATTGCTTTCTCTTTGATTGTAGTTTAATCCTACTAATAAATTTAATTTAAATTTTTCTGAGATTTCCTTGTCGTAATTTAAATTAAAGAAAGTGTCAAATTCGCTTCTTTCGATTCTAGATTCTGTAACCCCTCCCGCTGTTTCCAATGTTCCAGCTAAATCTTGGGGAGATCCTGCTTCGAAATTTACAATTGCACCATGACTTTTAATGTTTTCAATTCTATAGTTACCACCTATTTGATAAACAGCAGATAGGTCTTTGGTTATGTTATAGCTGAAATTAGTGTTTCCAAAAATATTATTCCCTGAAATTTTAGTGGCATTCTCTTTTAATGCCCAGTAAGGATTAGATTGGTAAGGGGTGTAATAGTAGCTAGGGGAATTAAATGGATTGTTTTTATAGTCTTCTAAGTCAACAATACTAATATCTCTTGGTACTGATAGTAGTTCAGGAATGAAGGTGTCACCTTCTCCAGCACTATCGTTTTGTCCCGTGTTAACAGCATTTTGATATTTGTTTGAGTAATTAAGGCTTAATCTGATGGCCCCTTTTTTGTTTTTTATTCCTCCGTTGAAAGTCAGGGTGTTCTTAAGATAGCTGTCAGAGGAAGTAGGTATAACCCCATCGCTTTTTAATTTTGTAAAACCTAAAGAGAAGTCTGAAAATTCTCCGCCAAGACTTAAGTTGATGTTGTTCGATGTTAGTAGTCCTATTTCGTAAAAATCTTTCATGTTGTTTTTAAGGACAGAGTAAGGCTTTATTTGTTGAGAATTATTGTGAATAGTACCCCAAGGTCTAATTTCTCCGTTAAAAGCGGGGCCCCAAGATCCATTTTCATTACTTGAACCAGGTCCGGTAGGAAGTTGGGAATATCCAAGTCCGCCCCATCCTTGTCCATAGGAATTTTGAAAATGTGGAATTCTTGCAATTTCACTCATTTCAACAGATGTTGAAAAATCAATATTAATTTTTGATTGATTTTCTTTTCCTTTTTTTGTGGTAATTATTATAGCTCCTCTACCAGCTCTTGAGCCATAAAGAGCAGTTGCTGCTGCTCCTTTTAAGAATGTTATAGATTCAATATTATTAGGGTCAATATCATTTATTCCAGAACCAGCATCATAAGATCGGTTAATGCTGGTTTCTCCATTAGCTGCGTTGTCTATAGGGGAGCCGTCGATTATATAAAGTGGTTGGTTTGTTCCTGTTATTGAACCAATACCCCTAATTATTACTTTAGTTGATGATCCAGGTTGTACAGGTGCACTAATGTCAACACCTGCAATTTTTCCAGATAAGCTTTCAAATGGATTGTTTGTTACAACGTTTGTTATTTGGTCTTTGTTGACTGTTGTAGAAGCATATCCTAATGCTTTTTTTTGACGTTTAATGCCCAGCGCAGTAACAACAATGCCTTCGAGTTCTACAGCATCCTCTAAGAGTTTTACTGAAAGTGTTGGTGAATTAGCTGGTTTCTCTTGTGTTTTCATTCCAATATAGCTAAATATTAGAATTTGAGATGGAGTAGCTTTAATGCTAAATTTACCATCAAAATCAGTTTGTGTGCCAGATTGCGTTCCTTTTATTAAAACGCTAACACCAGGTAGAGGGATGCCTGAGTTGTCTGAAACAATACCAGTTACTAGTCTTTCTTGAGAGTAGGAAAGCTGCGTTATTATCACTAAAAATAGAGATAATATTACTTTGAGTTTAGGTTTCATTTTTTAAAATTTGGGTTCTTAACGACAAAAATCTTAAATATTTGTTAACTTTCCTAATGTTTTGTTTGGTTTTTTATGCGCGCATCTATTAATTAATAATATAACATAATTCATGTTTGATGTTGTATAAATGACTAATTGTGTGTTTTTGTTTAAAAATTGTCTGTTGTGATTGATTGAGTTTGTTTTTTTTTGGTGTCTTTGTGGATGGTTTCGTGGTTTTAGGAGTAAATAGGGATCTGTTGTGAGTCGGGATTGGTTTTGCTTTTTTTTGGATTTTCTTTATGGGGGGCTTTATTTTGGTTGGGGTGAAGTAAATGCCAATGAAAGGGTTAGGTAAATTGGGGTGTAAATAATCTTGTTGAAAATTAATGGATTAACGTTTGTTTACTAAAAAATAATTTATACATTTGCAACCCCGTAAAAAGCGGGAATTTTATAAACAAGTAATTTTTAGTATTTAATTATGCCAACTATTCAACAATTAGTAAGAACAGGAAGAACTCAAATCACTAAGAAGAGTAAATCGGTTGCTTTAGATTCTTGTCCTCAAAGAAGAGGTGTTTGTACGCGTGTTTACACTACTACTCCAAAAAAACCAAACTCTGCAATGCGTAAAGTTGCGCGTGTACGTTTGACTAATGGAAATGAAGTGAATGCTTACATCCCTGGAGAAGGACACAATCTACAAGAGCACTCGATAGTATTAGTGCGAGGTGGAAGGGTAAAAGATTTACCAGGTGTTAGATATCATATTGTGCGTGGTGCGCTTGATACGTCAGGTGTAGCAGGAAGAACACAAAGAAGATCTAAGTATGGAGCTAAACGCCCAAAAGAAGCTAAAAAGTAATTTTAAAATCTTTTAAAGAAAAGACATGAGAAAAAGAGCGGCAAAGAAAAGACCACTTTTACCAGATCCAAGGTTTAATGACCAATTGGTAACGCGTTTTGTGAATAACTTAATGTGGGATGGTAAGAAATCAACAGCTTTCAAAGTGTTTTATGATGCAATTGACATTATAGAATCAAAAAAGCAAGATGCAGAAAAACCATCATTAGAAATATGGAAAGATGCTTTAACCAATGTTATGCCTCACGTAGAAGTACGTAGTCGTAGAGTTGGTGGAGCTACATTTCAAATTCCAATGCAAATCAGACCAGACAGAAAAATTTCTATGGCAATGAAGTGGTTGATACTTTATTCCAGAAGAAGAAATGAAAAATCTATGGCTCAAAGACTGGCTTCTGAATGTTTAGCTGCTGCTAAAGAAGAAGGTGCTGCAGTTAAAAAGAGAATGGATACTCATAAAATGGCTGAAGCGAATAAAGCATTCTCTCACTTTAGATTTTAATTCATAAGAAATGGCTAGAGATCTAAAATATACTAGAAATATCGGAATTGCTGCTCACATTGATGCTGGTAAAACAACAACAACAGAGCGTATATTATTCTACACAGGAAAATCGCATAAAATTGGTGAAGTGCACGATGGTGCAGCAACAATGGACTGGATGGCCCAAGAGCAAGAAAGAGGTATTACAATTACTTCTGCAGCAACGACTTGTGAATGGAATTTTCCAACTGAACAAGGAAGATTGTTACCGGATTCATTGCCTTATCACTTTAATATTATCGATACTCCGGGACACGTTGACTTTACAGTTGAAGTAAACCGTTCTTTACGTGTGCTTGATGGTTTGGTTTTTTTGTTTAGTGCTGTTGATGGTGTTGAGCCACAGTCAGAAACTAACTGGAGATTAGCGGATCAGTACAGGGTACCACGTATCGGTTTCGTTAATAAAATGGACAGGCAAGGGTCTAACTTTTTGATGGTATGTCAACAAGTAAGAGATATGTTGAAATCAAATGCAGTTGCAATCACTTTGCCAATTGGTGAAGAAAATGATTTCAAAGGTGTGGTTGATTTGGTTAAAAACCAAGCTATTGTTTGGCATGAAGAAGGTTTGGGTGCTACATATGATATTGTGCCAATTCCTGTGGATATGCTTGATGAAGTTAAAGAATACAGATCTATCCTTATTGAGGCGGTTGCTGATTATGATGAGAATCTTTTAGAAAAATTCATGGAAGATGAAGAGTCTATCACTGAAGAAGAGATTAATATCGCTTTAAGGGCAGCTGTTATGGATATGGCTATCATCCCTATGATTGCCGGTTCTTCTTTCAAAAACAAAGGAGTTCAATTCATGTTAGATGCAGTTTGTAAATATTTGCCATCTCCTATGGATAAAGAAGGTATTAAAGGAATTCATCCAGATGATGCTGAATTATTAGAGGAAGATCAAACTCAAATTTTACGTCGTCCTGATGTGAAAGAGCCGTTTGCTGCTTTGGCATTTAAGATTGCTACTGACCCATTCGTAGGTCGTTTGGCTTTCTTTCGTGCATATTCAGGAAGATTGGATGCGGGTTCTTATGTTTTGAACACCCGTTCAGGAAATAAAGAAAGAATTTCTCGTATTTACCAAATGCATGCTAACAAACAAAATCCAATCGAATATATTGAGGCTGGAGATATTGGGGCTGCTGTTGGGTTTAAGGATATCAAAACTGGAGATACGTTGTGTGATGAAAAACACCCAATTATTCTTGAGTCAATGAAATTCCCTGCACCGGTAATTGGTATTGCTATTGAGCCTAAAACTAAGGCTGATGTAGACAAAATGGGTATGGCTTTAGCTAAATTAGCTGAAGAAGATCCAACATTTACTGTTAGAACCGATGAGGCTTCAGGACAAACTATTATCTCAGGTATGGGTGAGCTTCACTTGGATATCTTAGTTGATAGAATGAAACGTGAATTCAAAGTTGAAGTAAACCAAGGTGAGCCTCAAGTGGAATACAAAGAAGCGTTTACAAAATCTGCTCAACACAGAGAAACATACAAAAAACAATCAGGAGGTCGTGGTAAATTCGGTGATATCGTATTCTTGCTTGAGCCTGCGGATGAAGTGGATGGTAAAGTTCCTGTTGGATTGCAATTTATTAATGCAGTAAAAGGGGGTAATGTGCCGAAAGAATATATTCCTTCTGTAGAAAAAGGTTTCCGTGAGGCTATGAAAACTGGTCCGTTAGCAGGATACCAAGTTGATAGTTTGAAAGTTACTTTATTGGATGGATCTTTCCACCCTGTGGATTCTGATGCGCTTTCTTTTGAGTTAGCGGCAAGAATGGGGTATAGAGAAGTGGCTAAAGCTGCTGGGGCTGTAATTCTTGAGCCAATTATGAAAATGGAAGTAATTACACCTGAAGAAAACATGGGTGATATCGTAGGTGATATTAATCGTCGTAGAGGTCAGGTTAATGACATGGGTGATAGAGCCGGAGCTAAAACAATTAAAGCTGATGTGCCATTATCTGAAATGTTCGGATATGTTACTACTTTAAGAACTTTATCTTCTGGCCGTGCAACTTCCACTATGGAATTTTCACACTATGCAGAAACGCCTGCTAATATTTCAGAAGCAGTAATCAAAAAAGCAAAAGGAAACGCTTAATTTTAAGAAAATGAGTCAAAAAATCAGAATAAAACTAAAATCTTACGATCATATGTTGGTGGACAAGTCTGCTGAAAAGATTGTAAAAACGGTTAAAACTACCGGTGCAGTTGTTACAGGTCCAATTCCGTTGCCAACTCACAAAAAACTTTTTACAGTACTACGTTCTCCACACGTTAATAAAAAAGCGAGAGAGCAATTTGAAGTAATGTCATACAAAAGATTAATTGACATTTATTCGTCATCTTCAAAAACTATTGATGCATTGATGAAACTTGAATTGCCAAGTGGAGTTGAAGTAGAAATCAAAGTTTAAGTTTCTTACTAAGAAGAAAAAGGGCACTTTGTTTGAGTGAAAACTTTTTTTTGGATTGTGTGTAAATAAGTTATACTTTTGCACCACTTTAAAAAACAGGGTTCACTTAAATGATGTGTTCTGTTTTTATATTTAATAATTAATAATTAATATTTATGTCTGGGTTAATTGGTAGAAAAATCGGCATGACTAGTATTTTCGACGAAAACGGGAAAAATATTCCTTGTACGGTAATCGAAGCTGGGCCATGTGTTGTTACCCAAGTCAGAACCAAAGGTGTTGACGGGTACGAAGCGTTGCAACTGGGTTTCGATGACAAAAACGAGAAACATTCCACAAAAGCGGCTTTAGGTCACTTTAAAAAAGCGGGAACTGTAGCTAAGAAAAAAGTCGTTGAATTCCAAAATTTTGCAACTGAACAAAAGTTAGGGGATCTTATTGATGTTTCTATTTTTGAAGAAGGAGAATTTGTAGATGTACAAGGTGTGTCTAAAGGTAAAGGTTTTCAAGGGGTTGTGAAACGTCACGGTTTTGGTGGTGTTGGACAAGCAACTCATGGTCAGCACAACCGTTTAAGAGCGCCAGGTTCTGTAGGAGCTTCTTCTTATCCATCTAGAGTATTCAAGGGAATGCGTATGGCTGGAAGAATGGGAGGAGAAAATGTAAAAGTTCAAAACCTTAGAGTTTTAAAAGTGGTGTCTGATAAGAACCTACTTGTTATTAAAGGATGTGTTCCTGGTCATAACAACTCTTATGTAATCATTCAGAAGTAATGGAAGCAAAAGTATTAGATTTCAACGGAAAAGATACTGGAAGAAAAGTTCAACTTTCTGATTCAGTATTTGGTATAGAACCAAACAATCACGCAGTATATCTTGATGTAAAGCAATATCTTGCCAATCAAAGACAAGGGACGCACAAGGCTAAAGAAAGAGCTGAAGTAGCGGGAAGTACTCGTAAGATTAAAAAACAAAAAGGGACTGGTACTGCTCGTGCGGGTAGTGCAAAGAATCCATTGTTTAAAGGTGGTGGAACAGTTTTCGGACCAAGACCAAGAAGTTATTCATTCAAATTGAATAAAAACTTGAAACGTTTGGCAAGAAAATCTGCTTTCTCAATTAAAGCAAAAGAGTCAAACATTATTGTTCTTGAAGATTTTAATTTTGAAACACCAAACACTAAAAATTTCATCAACGTTTTGAAAGCTTTAGAGTTAGAAAATAAAAAATCACTATTTGTATTGGGTGATACTAATAAAAATGTATATTTGTCGTCACGCAATTTAAAGGCGTCTAATGTTGTAAGTAGTTCGGAATTAAGTACTTACGCCATTTTAAATGCTAATAATTTAGTGCTTTTGGAGAGTTCTTTGGAAGTAATTGAAGAAAATTTAAGTAAATAATAGGATATGAGCATCATAATTAAACCTATAGTAACGGAAAAAGTAACCAAAGAAAGTGAAGTTTTAAACCGCTTCGGATTCGTTGTTAACAAAAAAGCAAACAAAGTTGAGATTAAGAAAGCTGTAGAAGCTGCTTATGGTGTAACTGTTTTGAGTGTTAACACGATTAACGTAAGACCGGATAGAACTACAAAATACACTAAAAGTGGTTTAATCAGTGGAAAGACCAATGCGATTAAAAAAGCAATTGTTCAAGTACAAGAAGGAGAAACAATTGATTTTTACAACAATATCTAAGATAAAATGTCAGTAAGAAAATTAAAACCTATTACCGCAGGTCAGCGATTTAGAGTTGTGAATGGTTATGACGCCATTACAACTGATAAGCCGGAACGCTCTTTGATAGCGCCGATAAAAAACTCTGGAGGTAGAAATAGTCAAGGAAAGATGACCATGCGTTTTACGGGTGGTGGTCACAAGCAGAGATATCGTATTATTGATTTCAAAAGAACTAAAGACGGAATTCCGGCTACAGTGAAATCAATCGAATACGATCCAAATCGTACTGCGTTTATCGCTTTATTAGCTTATGCTGATGGGGAGAAAACATATATTATTGCTCAAAACGGATTGAAAGTGGGTCAGAAATTAGTTTCTGGGGCAGATTCTCAACCGGAAATTGGTAATACTTTGCCATTAAGCAGAATTCCGTTAGGAACTGTTATCTCATGTATTGAGTTGCGTCCGGGACAAGGAGCTGTAATTGCTCGTTCTGCCGGTACATTTGCTCAATTAATGGCAAGAGATGGAAAATATGCTACAATTAAAATGCCTTCAGGAGAAACAAGATTAATCTTGTTGACTTGTTCTGCTACTATTGGAGCTGTTTCTAATTCAGATCATCAATTAGTTGTGTCTGGTAAAGCAGGTAGAACAAGATGGTTAGGAAGAAGACCTAGAACAAGACCTGTTGCAATGAACCCTGTTGATCACCCAATGGGTGGTGGTGAAGGACGTTCTTCTGGTGGACATCCACGTTCAAGAAATGGAATACCAGCTAAAGGTTATAGAACACGTTCTAAGAAAAACCCGAGTAATAAGTATATCGTAGAACGTAGAAAGAAATAATAAGATATGGCACGTTCATTAAAAAAAGGACCTTTTGTTCATTATAAATTAGACAAAAAAGTTCAAGAGAATATAGAAAAAGGAAACAAAGGAGTTGTTAAGACTTGGTCTAGAGCTTCTATGATTACTCCTGATTTTGTTGGTCAGACAATCGCTGTCCACAACGGTCGTCAATTTGTACCGGTTTATGTTACAGAAAACATGGTAGGTCATAAATTAGGAGAGTTTTCACCAACTAGATCTTTTAGAGGTCATGCTGGAGCAAAAAATAAAGGTAAAAAATAAGAAGCAATGGGAGTTCGTAAAAGAGAAACAGCAGATGCGAGAAAAGAGGCTAATAAGTCTATAGCTTTCGCAAAATTGAATAACTGCCCTACTTCACCTAGAAAAATGCGCTTAGTAGCGGACTTGGTAAGAGGTCAGAAGGTAGAAAGAGCACTTAACATATTAAGATTCAGTTCTAAAGAAGCTTCAAGAAAATTAGAAAAACTATTATTATCTGCAATCAACAACTGGGAGCAAAAAAATAGTGAAGCTAGTTTGGAAGAAGCAGGTTTATTTGTTAAGGAGATTAGAGTAGATGGTGGTATGATGTTGAAAAGACTTCGTCCAGCTCCACAAGGTCGCGCACACAGAATAAGAAAACGTTCTAACCACGTAACTATCGTGCTTGGGGCTATCAATAACACACAAAGCAATTCTTAAGCAGCATGGGACAAAAGACAAATCCAATTGGAAATAGACTTGGTATCATCAGAGGATGGGACTCAAACTGGTATGGTGGTAATGATTATGGTGATAAACTTGCCGAAGATCATAAAATCAGAAAGTATATCCATGCTCGTTTATCAAAAGCTAGTGTATCAAAAGTAATCATCGAGAGAACTTTGAAACTTGTAACCGTTACTATCACTACTGCCAGACCTGGTATCATTATCGGAAAAGGTGGACAAGAGGTAGACAAGTTGAAAGAAGAACTTAAGAAAGTTACTGACAAAGAGGTTCAAATCAACATCTTTGAAATCAAAAGACCTGAACTTGATGCTTATTTAGTTGCAACAAGTATCTGTCGTCAAATCGAAAGCCGTATTTCTTACAGGCGTGCAATCAAAATGGCTATTGCTGCTTCTATGCGTATGAACGCTGAAGGTATCAAAGTTTTGATTTCCGGTCGTTTGAATGGTGCAGAGATGGCGCGTTCAGAAGGTTTCAAAGAAGGTAGAATTCCTCTATCAACTTTCAGAGCCGATATTGATTATGCACTTGCTGAGGCGCATACTACTTATGGTAGAATGGGAATCAAAGTGTGGATCATGAAAGGTGAAGTTTATGGAAAGAGAGATCTTTCTCCGCTTGCAGGAATGGATAAAAAACAGGCAGGTGGTAAAGGTGGAGATGCTCCTCGTGGCAAATCTAACTTTAATAAAGGTGGTAAACCAGACGCTCGTAAAAGAAAGTAAATTTTTAAACTAAAGAAAAATGTTACAGCCTAAAAGAACAAAATACCGTAAGGTACAGAAAGGTAAAATGAAAGGTAACTCTCAAAGAGGGCATGAACTTTCAAATGGAATGTTTGGTATTAAATCTGTACATGAAGATGGAATGTTCTTAACCTCTCGTCAAATCGAAGCTGCGCGTATCGCTGCAACTCGTTACATGAAAAGAGAAGGACAATTATGGATTAAAATATTTCCAGACAAACCAATCACTAAGAAACCTCTTGAGGTGCGTATGGGTAAAGGTAAAGGTGCCGTTGAATATTGGGCTGCCGTTGTTAAACCCGGAAGAATTATGTTTGAAGTTGGAGGAGTACCTTTGTCAGTTGCAAAAGAGGCGTTACGTCTTGCGGCTCAAAAGCTTCCAGTAAAAACTAAATTTGTCGTTGCTAGAGATTTCGAAGCATAATCTATATTATATTATGAAACAATCAGAAATAAAAGATCTTTCTGCAGCGGAGTTGCAAGAAAAACTTAGCCAGACTAAGAAGGCATATGCCGACCTAAAAATGGCTCACGCTATTTCTCCAATCGAGAACCCACTTCAAATTAGAAGTGTACGTAGAGCGGTTGCCAGATTAGCTACAGAACTTACTAAAAGAGAGTTACAATAATTGTATTCTGCTGAAAGATGGAAAAAAGAAATTTAAGAAAAGAAAGAGTTGGTGTGGTTACTTCAAACAAAATGGATAAATCTATTGTTGTTGCACAAGTAACTAAAGTAAAGCACCCATTATACGGTAAGTTCGTGTTGAAAACAAAGAAATTTGTTGCACACGACGAAACAAACGACTGTAACATAGGAGATACTGTAAGAATTAGCGAAACGCGTCCTTTAAGTAAATCAAAATGTTGGAGATTAGTTGAAATCCTAGAAAGAGCTAAATAATTATGGTACAACAAGAATCAAGACTAAAAGTAGCAGATAACACAGGGGCTAAAGAAGTTTTAACTATCCGTGTTTTAGGAGGTACCAAAAGAAGGTATGCCTCTGTTGGTGACAAGATTGTAGTTTCTATCAAAGATGCAACTCCAAACGGAAACGTGAAAAAAGGAGCTGTTTCAACTGCAGTTGTTGTACGTACCAAAAAAGAAGTGAGAAGAGCCGATGGTTCTTATATCCGTTTCGATGACAATGCGTGTGTTCTTTTGAACGCTGCAGGAGAAATGAGAGGAACTCGTGTTTTTGGTCCAGTAGCAAGAGAACTTCGTGAAAAACAATTCATGAAAATTGTATCATTAGCACCAGAAGTGCTTTAATTCGTTTTAAGATGATAAAGCTAAAAATAAAAACAGGAGACATCGTAAGAGTAATCGCTGGTGACCATAAAGGTGCTGAAGGTAAAGTTTTACGTGTTGACCGTGAGAAAAACAAAGCTATTGTTGAAGGTGTAAACATGGTTTCAAAACACACGAAACCAAGTGCAAAAAGCCCTCAAGGTGGTATTGTAAAAAAAGAAGCTTCTATTCAAATTTCTAATATCTCTCTTATTGATCCTAAAACAAAGGAAACAACAAGAGTTGGAATTAGGGTTGAGGGAGATAAGAAAGTAAGATTTTCAAAAAAATCTAATCAAGTACTATAGTAATGGCGTATATACCTAGACTAAAAGAGGAATATAAGAACAGAGTAATCTCTGCTCTTAAAGAAGAGTACGGATACACAAACGTAATGCAAGTTCCTAAATTGGAAAAAATCGTTTTGAGCCGTGGAGTTGGTGCAGCTGTATCTGATAAAAAATTAATCGACTATGCAGTTGATGAATTGACTAAGATCACTGGACAAAAAGCAGTATCTACAATTTCAAAGAAAGACGTTGCGTCCTTCAAATTGAGAAAAGGAATGCCTATTGGAGCAAAAGTTACTTTGCGTGGAGAAAGAATGTATGAGTTTTTAGATAGACTTATTACTTCAGCTTTGCCACGTGTAAGAGATTTTAGCGGTATCAAAGCTACTGGTTTTGACGGAAGAGGAAACTATAACCTTGGTGTTTTGGAGCAAATCATTTTCCCGGAAATTGATATTGATAAAGTAAACAAAATATCTGGAATGGATATCACTTTTGTTACAACTGCTAAAACAGATAAGGAAGCGAAGTCATTATTGGCTGAATTAGGATTACCTTTTAAAAAGAATTAAGATATGGCTAAAGAATCAATGAAAGCCCGCGAGGTTAAGAGAGAAAAAACGGTAGCGAAGTATGCTGAGAAAAGAAAAGCTTTGTTAGAGGCTGGAGATTTCGTAGGTTTGCAAAAATTACCAAAAAATGCTTCACCAGTTCGTTTGCACAACAGATGTAAATTAACAGGTAGACCAAGAGGGTATATGCGTCAATTTGGTATTTCACGTGTTACTTTCCGTGAAATGGCTAATAACGGATTAATACCAGGAGTTAAAAAAGCTTCTTGGTAATCAAAAGATTATAAATTGATTAAAGGTTCAATAAATGAGTGTTTATTGAAAACCATAGTCGCAAATTAATACATATGTATACAGATCCTATTGCAGATTATTTAACGAGAGTTAGAAACGCTGTGGCTGCAAACCACAAAGTTGTCGAAATTCCTGCTTCTAATCTAAAAAAAGAAATCACCAAGATCTTATTCGATCAAGGTTATATCTTGAGTTACAAATTCGATGACAACTCTGTTCAGGGTTCCATCAAAATCGCTTTGAAGTATGATAAAGATACGAAGGAGCCGGTAATCAAAGATATCCAAAGAATTAGTAAACCAGGTTTACGTAAATATGCAGGTGCTTCAAAATTGCCTAGAATCCTTAACGGATTAGGAATTGCTATTGTTTCAACTTCAAAAGGTCTTATGACCGGGAAACAAGCCAAGCAATTGAATGTAGGTGGTGAAGTAATTTGTTACGTATACTAATTAATAGACTATTAAGAGATGTCAAGAATAGGTAAAAGTCCAATTGTAATCCCTGCTGGAGTAACTGTAGAAGTTGCAGCCGGTATCATTACGGTAAAAGGAAAAAACGGTCAACTTACTCAGGAGTTTTCGGACGTAACTGTAACAGTTGAAGACGGTCAAGTTCAAGTTGAAAGATCGTCTGATCATAAAGACCAAAGAGCAAAACACGGTTTGTACAGATCTTTAATCAATAACATGATTATAGGTGTAAACGAAGGTTTTACAAAATCTTTAGAATTGGTAGGAGTTGGATATAGAGCTTCAAATCAAGGACAAAAATTAGATTTAGCTCTTGGTTATTCTCACAATATTGTTTTAGAAGTTGCTTCAGAGGTAACCGTTGAAACTATATCTGAAAAAGGTAAAAACCCAATTGTGAAATTAACATCATTTGACAAACAACTTTTAGGTCAGGTAGCTGCGAAAATCAGAGGTTTCCGTAAGCCAGAGCCGTACAAAGGAAAAGGTGTTAAATTCGTAGGGGAAGTATTAAGAAGAAAAGCAGGTAAATCAGCTTAAAAAATAAGATTATGTCATTAACAAAATCTGATAGAAGACAGAGAATTAAATTCAGAATTAGAAAGACAATTAGTGGTTCTGCTACTAAACCAAGACTTTCTGTATTTAGAAGTAACAAAGAAATTTACGCGCAACTTATTGATGACGTGAATGGTGTTACATTATTGGCTGCCTCTTCAAGAGAAAAAGAAATAGGTAAAGGTACGAACGTTGAAGTTGCAACTGCAGTTGGAAAACTAGTTGCGGAAAAAGCGTTAAAAGCTGGGATAGAAACAGTAACTTTCGACAGAGGAGGCTATTTATATCACGGTCGTATTAAATCATTAGCAGAAGGCGCAAGAGCGGCTGGACTTAAATTCTAATATATTATGTCTAAATACAAAAATGTAGAATTGGTAAAACCAAGTGGTCTTGAACTTAAAGATCGTCTGGTAAGTGTTAATCGTGTTACTAAAGTTACAAAAGGGGGTAGAGCTTTCGGTTTTTCTGCTATTGTAGTTGTAGGTGATGAAAATGGAGTAGTTGGTCACGGATTAGGAAAATCTAAAGATGTATCTGAAGCTATTGCAAAAGCAGTAGAAGATGCTAAGAAAAATTTAGTAAAAATTCCTTTGAATGGTCAGTCTGTTCCTCACGAGCAAAAAGGTAAATTTGGTGGTGCACGTGTATTCTTAATTCCTGCTTCCCATGGTACAGGGGTTATTGCTGGTGGAGCTGTTCGTTCAGTTTTGGAATCAGTAGGTATTCACGATGTATTATCAAAATCTCAAGGATCATCAAATCCTCACAATGTAGTTAAAGCAACTTTTGATGCTTTATTGCAAATGAGAAGTGCTCACACTGTTGCAAAACAAAGAGGAGTTTCTTTAGAAAAAGTTTTTAAAGGTTAATTCAAGGAAATTATGGCTAAATTATTAGTAAAACAAGTTAGAAGTAAAATCAACTGTCCTCTTACTCAAAAAAGAGGTTTGGAGGCTTTAGGTCTACGTAAAATGGGTCAAGTTGTAGAGCATGATTCAAATCCTGCTATCCTTGGGATGATAAACAAAGTTAAACACTTAGTTTCTGTAGAAGAAGCTAAATAACAAATACTGTTATGAATTTAAGTAACTTACAACCGGCGGAAGGGTCAACACACAATCAAAATAAAAGATTAGGTAGAGGAGAAGGTTCTGGAAAAGGTGGTACTTCTGCAAGAGGTCACAAAGGGGCAAAATCTCGTTCTGGTTATTCTAAAAAGATTGGTTTTGAAGGAGGGCAAATGCCACTTCAAAGACGTGTGCCTAAGTTTGGTTTTACAAACATCAATCGTAAAGAATACGAAGGGGTGAATCTTGATACACTTCAATTATTGGTTGATAATGGTGTAATTACAGATGCTGTTGATATGGCAACTTTTGTAGAAAACCGTTTGGCTACCAAAAATGAAATCGTTAAGATTTTAGGAAGAGGAGAGTTGAAAGCAAAATTAAAAGTAACCGCTCACAAATTTACTGCTACTGCAAAAGCTGCTATTGAAGCTGCTGGAGGAGAAGCTGTAACAATATAATTTTTCAATTAATATGAAGAAATTTATTGAATCACTAAGTAATGTTTGGAAAATTGAGGAGCTAAAAAATAGAATCCTAATGACTTTAGGTTTACTTTTAGTTTATCGTTTCGGAGCACACGTTACGCTTCCAGGGATTGATGCTACACAGTTAGGTAATTTAGAAGGTCAAACCGAAAGCGGTATTGGTTCTATTCTAGATATGTTTACAGGTGGAGCCTTCTCTCAAGCATCCGTTTTTGCTTTAGGAATTATGCCTTATATTTCGGCTTCTATTGTTGTTCAGTTGATGGGAATTGCTATTCCTTATTTGCAAAAACTACAAAATGACGGCGAAAGTGGTAGAAAAAAGATTAATCAGATCACACGTTGGTTGACTATCGTTATTACTTTAGTGCAAGGGCCTACGTACATCTATAATCTTTATAGAACGTTACCTGGTAGTGCATTTTTGTTAGGGTTTAATTCTTTTGAATTCTTATTTTCTTCAGTAATTATTTTAGTTACAGGTACAATTTTTGCCATGTGGTTAGGAGAAAAAATAACTGATAAGGGAATTGGTAACGGTATATCACTTTTAATTATGGTTGGTATACTTGCCCGTTTCCCTCAAGCATTTATTCAAGAGTTTACAACTAGGGTTACAAATAACAACGGAGGGCCAATGTTATTGGTTGTTGAAATTATTATTTGGCTTTTAGTAATTATTGCTTGTGTTTTGCTTACTATGGCAATTCGCAAAATCCCGGTACAGTACGCTCGTCGTACTACTTCTGGTGATTTTGAACAAGATATGATGGGTGGTAACAGACAATGGATTCCACTGAAGCTTAATGCTTCTGGGGTGATGCCTATCATTTTTGCCCAGGCAATTATGTTTATTCCTGCTGCTTTGGCAGGTTTGTCTAAATCTGACGCATCACAGACTATCGCTGGCGCTTTTAGTAACATGTTTGGTTTTTGGTATAACTTAGTATTTGCAACATTAATTGTTGTTTTTACTTACTTTTATACCGCTATTACAGTTCCTACCAACAAAATGTCAGATGATTTGAAAAGAAGTGGTGGTTTTATTCCGGGTGTTAGACCAGGAGTTGAAACTTCAGACTTTCTTGATAAAGTGATGTCTTTGATAACTTTCCCAGGATCTCTATTTCTTGCTTTAATAGCTGTGTTCCCAGCAATTGTTGTAAGTCTTATGGATGTTCAACAATCTTGGGCAATGTTTTTTGGTGGTACCTCATTAATCATTATGGTTGGTGTCGCCATAGATACAATTCAACAGATCAATTCATATTTGTTAAACAAACATTATGATGGTTTAATGAAAAGTGGAAAAAATAGAAAGGCAGTAGCTTAATTTTATGGCAAAACAATCAGCAATAGAACAAGACGGATCAATCATTGAAGCATTATCAAATGCGATGTTCCGTGTAGAATTAGAGAATGGGCATATTGTAATTGCTCATATTTCCGGAAAGATGCGTATGCATTATATCAAATTATTACCTGGTGATAAAGTGAAATTGGAAATGAGTCCTTACGATTTGTCAAAAGCAAGAATTACTTATAGATATTAAAGATATTCACAATGAAAGTAAGAGCATCAGTAAAAAAGAGAAGTGCCGAGTGCATTATCGTACGTAGAAAAGGAAGATTATACGTAATCAACAAAAAGAATCCTAGATTTAAACAAAGACAAGGATAATTATGGCAAGAATAGCAGGGGTAGATATCCCAAAAAACAAGAGAGGTGTTATAGCACTTACCTACATCTTCGGATTAGGGAAAAGTAGAGCTATTGAGATTTTAGAAAAAGCTCAAGTTAGCCAAGATAAAAAAGTTCAAGATTGGAATGATGATGAGATCGGAGCAATTCGTGAAGCGGTATCAGCATTTAAAATTGAAGGAGAATTACGTTCTGAGGTTTCTTTAAACATCAAACGTTTAATGGATATTGGTTGTTACAGAGGTATCCGTCATAGATCTGGTCTTCCATTAAGAGGGCAAAGAACTAAAAACAACTCTAGAACAAGAAAAGGGAAAAGAAAAACTGTTGCAAACAAGAAAAAAGCAACTAAATAATAGGTAATATGGCTAAAGCAACAACAAAAAAACGTAAAGTTATCGTTGAATCAACAGGTGAGGCTCATATTTCTGCTACCTTCAACAACATCATCATTTCTTTGACTAACAAAAAAGGAGAAGTTATTTCTTGGTCTTCAGCTGGTAAAATGGGTTTCAGAGGTTCTAAAAAGAACACTCCTTATGCAGCTCAAATGGCAGCAGAAGATTGTAGTAAAGTAGCTCTTGAGGCTGGACTTAAAAAAGTGAAAGTATATGTAAAAGGACCAGGAAACGGACGTGAGTCTGCTATCCGTTCTATACATAACGGTGGAATTGAAGTTACAGAAATTATTGATGTTACTCCAATGCCTCATAATGGATGTCGTCCTCCTAAAAGACGTAGAGTATAATACTCAAAAATAAATTATAGTATAACCTAGGTAGTACTAAGATTATCGGAGGATTTGACCTGAATTCATAATCACTACCTTAAAATTTTTAAAATGGCAAGATATACTGGTCCAAGTACAAGAATCGCTAGAAAATTTGGCGAAGCAATTTTCGGAGATGACAAAGCTTTCGAAAAAAGAAATTACCCTCCCGGACAACACGGGATGGCTAAAAAAAGAGGAAAAAAATCTGAGTACGCTGTTCAGTTAATGGAAAAGCAAAAAGCTAAATATTCTTATGGGATTTTAGAAAAACAATTCAGAAATTTATTCGAAAAAGCATCAGCTACTAAAGGTGTTACTGGTGAAGTTCTATTACAATTGTGTGAAGCACGTTTAGATAACGTTGTTTTTAGAATGGGTATTGCCCCTTCTAGAAGAGGTGCGCGTCAAATCGTTTCTCACAGACACATTACCGTAAACGGTGAAGTGGTTAATATTCCTTCTTACCACCTTAAACCTGGTGATAAAGTTGCTGTTCGTGAAAAATCTAAATCTTTGGATACTATCGAACGTTCTTTATCTAATTCAAGTCATGTTTATGAATGGATTACTTGGAACAATGACGTAAAAGAAGGTACTTTTGTTTCTGTACCGGCTAGACTTCAAATTCCAGAAAACATTAAAGAGCAATTAATCGTAGAGTTGTACAACAAATAATAATTGACTTAGTCGAAATTTATGGCAATATTTAATTTTCAGAAGCCCGATAAAGTTATCATGATCGATTCAACCGATTTTGAAGGTAAATTTGAATTTAGACCTTTGGAACCTGGTTACGGATTGACCGTTGGTAATGCACTTAGAAGAGTTTTGCTTTCAGCATTAGAAGGTTATGCAATTACATCTGTTCGTATCGAAGGTGTAGATCATGAGTTTTCTACTATATCAGGAGTTGTTGAAGACGTTACCGAAATTATCCTTAATCTTAAACAAGTACGTTTCAAACGTCAAATAGAAGATATCGATAATGAATCAGTTACTATTTCTGTTTCAGGTAAAGATCAATTGACAGCTGGTGATTTTCAAAAATTTATATCAGGTTTCCAAGTTTTGAATCCAGAGCTGGTAATCTGTAATTTGGATAGTAAAATCAAACTGAATTTCGATTTAACAATTGAAAAAGGTAGAGGATATGTTCCTGCAGAGGAGAACAAAAAACAGAATGCTGCAATTGGTACCATTTTTACGGACTCTATTTTTACTCCGGTAAAAAATGTGAAATATGCCATTGAAAACTTCCGTGTGGAGCAAAAAACAGATTATGAAAAATTAGTTTTCGAAATTAAAACTGATGGTTCTATCAATCCAAAAGATGCCCTTACTGAAGCTGCAAAAGTTTTGATTCACCATTTTATGTTATTTTCTGATGAAAGAATTACGCTAGAGGCCGATGAAATTGCACAAACAGAATCGTATGATGAAGAATCATTACATATGAGACAATTGCTTAAAACTAAGCTTGTTGATATGGATTTATCTGTTAGAGCATTAAATTGCTTGAAAGCCGCTGAAGTTGATACACTTGGTGATTTAGTATCGTTCAATAAAAATGACCTAATGAAATTCCGTAATTTCGGTAAAAAATCTTTGACAGAACTAGATGAATTAGTGGCTGTTAAGAATTTGACTTTCGGGATGGATTTGGCAAAATACAAACTAGATAAAGAATAATCTAATCCCGATTAATCGGGGTTAAATTTCATAAAGCAATGAGACACGGAAAAAAATTCAATCACTTAAGCAGACAGACTGCACATAGAAAATCTATGTTGGCTAATATGGCTTGTTCTCTTATTGAGCACAAACGTATTAACACTACTGTTGCTAAAGCAAAAGCGCTTAAACAATTCGTTGAGCCTTTAATAACAAAATCTAAAGCTGATACGACTCACAATCGTCGTATTGTTTTTTCATACTTACGTAGCAAATATGCCGTAACTGACTTGTTCAGAGATGTAGCTGCTAAAGTTGGAGACCGTCCAGGTGGATACACTCGTATCATTAAAGTTGGAAATCGTTTAGGAGATAATGCTGATATGGCAATGATCGAATTGGTAGATTTCAATGAACTTTACAATGGGGGGAAAAAAGAAGTTAAAAAAGCTAAAAGCCGTCGTGGTGGTAAAGCTAAGAAAGCGGATGAAGCTGTTGAGGCTCCAGTTGCTGACTCGAGCGCAAGCGAACAGGCGAAGCAAACAGAAGCTCCGGCTACTGAAACTCCATCAGAGTCTGCTGAATAATTATGAAAATAATCATTCAATAAAAATCAAGGATAAACTTTTATTAGTTTGTCCTTTTTTTTTGATTTTTTTTTAAATTTATTTAGTACTGGCTTGTATTTCTTTTATAGAAACATTTTTAAAATATAAATTTTAAAAATATTGCATCCATTGTTTTAATAAATTAAATTTGCAAAATATTTAACTACACATGAAATGTGCTTTTTGCATACTTCATAACGAATAAAAATATTAGATATCAACTAATGAAATACACAACAAGACAAAAAGCTATTCTTCTATTAAGTGACGGTACCATATTTCATGGGAAATCAATTGGAATCAGTGGGACAACGTTTGGAGAGGTTTGTTTTAATACAGGGATGACCGGTTATCAGGAAATTTTTACGGATCCATCTTATTTTGGACAAATTATGGTGGCCACCAATGCCCATATTGGGAATTATGGTGTAAATGATAAAGAAGTTGAATCACGAGGAATTAAAATTTCAGGTTTAGTATGTAAAAACTTCAGTTTTAATTATTCTCGTGAAGATGCTACTGAAAGTTTGGAAGATTATTTCATAAAACAAAATCTGATTTGTATTTCAGACGTAGATACTAGGGCTTTGGTTAGCTATATTCGAGACAATGGTGCCATGAATGCGGTTATCTGTACTGATGGGACCCCTGTTGAAGAGCTTAAAAAAGCCTTGGCAAATGTTCCGGATATGAAAGGATTGGAGTTGGCCTCTAAAGTTTCAACTACAGAGCCTTATTTTTATGGAGATGAAAATGCTACCTATAAAATCTCAGCCTTAGATTTGGGAATCAAAGCAAATATTCTTCGTAATTTTGCCAAAAGAGATTGTTATATTAAAGTTTTTCCATACAATGCCACTTATGCTGATTTGGCTTCTTTTAATCCGGATGGTTTCTTTTTGTCTAATGGGCCTGGGGATCCGGAACCACTTTCTGGGGCGATTGAAGTAGCCAAAGAGATTCTTGAAAATGACAAACCTTTATTCGGGATTTGTTTAGGGCACCAAGTGATTGGTTTGGCAAACGGAATTTCTACATATAAAATGTTTAACGGACATAGGGGGATCAACCATCCGGTGAAAAATGTCATTACCGGAAAAGGGGAGATTACTTCTCAAAATCATGGTTTTGCCGTTAATAAAGAAGAATTGGATCATCATGCCGAGATGGAAATTACCCATGTGCATCTTAATGACGGAACTGTTGCGGGTATGAGAATGAAAAATAAAAATTGTTTTTCAGTACAGTACCATCCGGAAGCAAGTCCGGGACCCCATGATTCATCGTACCTGTTCGATCAGTTCGTTGAAAATATGAAGGGATAAGTGTTTTAAGCGTATTTATAAAAAAGGGTTTTTGTTTTATTTAAACGGAGCCCTTTTTTTGAATTATATTCCAAACGGATAGGTGTCCGGGGTTTGTTTTCCGTCGGGTTGTATGTGGATCGGATGTAAAGCACTGGTTTCGTCCAGATATATAAAAGCATCATACCTTTTGGGGAGTGTGGAAGGAACATAGTTTCCGAAGCGTTCGTATTCGGGATTATAGACAACCCCTATGGCCCGGTGTCCTATGTAAGATGTGAAATCTGTTTTGTCTTTTAATTTATTTAATAATAAAAGTCTGTTTTGTCCCTTAGACGCACGATGGAAGTAATATTCCCAACTGCCTTCAGTTGCTTCAGGTACTTTAATCTTGCGCATGGAATCTCCCCACGCTCTGCCGGCAACTACAGTTCCTTTATAAGAACCAAAACCAACAGTGATAACCCCGTCGTTTGAATATTGTTCTCTTAGAAGCTGGCCTACATTCACTGTTCCCTGGGTGGCCATATCTGTTGCACGGGCATCTCCAATATGGGTGTTGTGCTCCCAGACAACCACTTTGGCATTTTTTCCATGAAATTTCATTAGGCGTTCTATTGTAGAAACCATATGTTCGTCCCTGATATTCCACGAGGCGGAACCTCTTCTGATCATGGCGCGATAATATTTTTCCGCATTTCTGGCTACAAAGGCATTTTGCTCTGTACTCATAACATTTTCAGGATCTGAATTGTACTTTTCTGCATTGCTTGTTATTGCTGTCAGCATCTGGATTACTTCTTTTTCACATAATTCGGGTACCAATGCTGAGGCTCTTGCATAGGATTGTCCTTCATCTTGGCCGAATGGTTCAAAACATTCCATGGCTTTTTGGGCAACCTGAAGTGCTTTTGGATCATTTTTTTTGAGGTATTCAATTATGGAATGCATGGATTCCCTGAAGCTGTATACGTCCAATCCGTAAAAACCGATTCTTTCGTTTGCGGATAGATTTTTGTTATATGCTTTCAGCCAGTCAATAAATGCGGCAATTTCCCAATTTGCCCACATCCAGGTAGGCCATCGGTTAAATTTATTTAAAACATCATATATGTCGGTTTCTGAATTGTGGTATCCTTTTGCATAACGGTTTAGGCGATAGCAATCCGGCCAATCTCCCTCGACTCCTATAAATGAGAATCCTTTTTCTTGTATCAGACGTTGTGTTATTTTAGCTCTCCAGGTGTAATATTCGTGTGTGCCGTGTGAGGCTTCGCCAAGGAGTACGTATTTCGAGTTTCCGATATAATCCATTAAGGGATCTAAGTCTTCCTTGTTTTCTAATGCCGTGGAGTGTTTGCTCAGTAATTCTATAATTTTTCTGGGATTCCCCGTTGTACGGATGTTTTTAGGTGTTTCCATAAAAACGGTTTTAAATTAATGACTAAAAAAAATACTTTTTTTGTTTTAAATTTAGTTTGGGCAATAGTATATAAATTTACGTTAAATATTTGAAATTCAGGTGTTTTTGCGCGAGTTGTTTTGTTTGTGGGATGTTTTTCATTGTAAAAGAGGAATGGTGTTATTTGGGTGTTTTTCGAATGCAGGAATTTCTTTTGATATTTTCAAAAGAAGTGCTAAAAACGTACGGAATTGCATTAGAAAAATAACAAAACGGACAAGAGTTATTAAGACTGTAAAATTATATCGTTTTCGTTAATAAGATTCGTGAAATTTTATATTTTCGTTAGTAAAGATGTAATATATTTGTAGGTTAAAAATAAAAAGTTCAACATTTTAAATAGATTGATATGAGTATTATTGTTAAAATTCACGCAAGACAAATTTTTGATTCTAGAGGAAATCCTACTATAGAAGTTGATGTGGTTACAGAAAACGGTGTTTTAGGTAGAGCGGCAGTTCCGTCTGGAGCTTCAACTGGAGAACATGAGGCAGTTGAATTACGTGATGGAGGAAAAGCTTTTCTGGGAAAAGGAGTTTTAAATGCAGTGAAAAATGTTAATACACTTATCGCTGAAGAGTTAGTTGGAACATCTGTTTTTGAACAAAATTTGATTGACCAAATAATGATTGATTTAGATGGTACTCCAAATAAATCAAAATTAGGGGCTAATGCTATTCTTGGTGTGTCTCTTGCAGCTGCAAAAGCGGCAGCTAACGAATTAGGTTTGCCATTATACAGATACGTAGGTGGTGTTTCTGCTAATACATTGCCGGTTCCAATGATGAATATCATTAACGGTGGTTCTCACTCTGATGCTCCTATTGCATTTCAGGAATTCATGATTTTCCCTGTGAAAGCAACTTCTTTTTCTCATTCTATGCAAATGGGAACAGAAATTTTCCACAGTTTGAAAAAAGTATTACACGACAGAGGACTTTCAACTGCTGTGGGTGATGAAGGTGGTTTTGCGCCTAATTTAGCCGGTGGTACTGAAGATGCTTTGGATACTATCAAAAAAGCGGTAGAAAATGCAGGATATACTTTTGGAGACGAAATTATGATTGCTTTAGACTGTGCTTCTGCAGAGTTTTACGTGAACGGAAAATACGATTATTCTAAATTTGAAGGTGAAACAGGAAAAGTGAGATCTTCTGCTGAGCAAGTGGAGTATTTGGCTGAATTGGTAGCGAAATACCCAATCATCTCTATCGAAGACGGTATGGATGAAAATGATTGGGAAGGTTGGAAAATGCTTACGGAGAAAATTGGGGATAAAGTACAATTAGTTGGAGATGATTTATTCGTAACTAATGTGGCGCGTTTGTCTACTGGTATTGAAAAAGGAATCGCTAATTCAATCCTTGTAAAAGTTAACCAAATTGGTACTTTGACAGAAACTATTGCAGCGGTTAACATGGCTAAAAATGCAGGTTATACTTCAGTAATGTCTCACCGTTCAGGAGAAACAGAAGACAATACAATTGCTGATTTAGCGGTTGCGTTAAACTGTGGTCAAATAAAAACAGGTTCTGCTTCACGTTCTGATCGTATGGCAAAATACAATCAATTAATTAGAATTGAAGAAGAATTAGGAAATACAGCTTATTTTCCAGGGAAAAAGGCCTTCAAAATAAAATAAAAATTTATATTTTTGATAAAAAAGCCATTCATGTAATATGAATGGCTTTTTTTGTGAAATTTAACAATATCGTTGTGATTTTCTCTTTCGAATTCGCGATATAATCCTTAGATTTGGAAAATTATTAAATATTAAAGATTTATTTTCAAAATACTATGTCAAAAACAGCTACGTTAGAAATTGATGGGAAGAAATACGAGTTTCCAATTTTCGTTGGAAGCGAAAATGAGGAAGCTATCGATATTAAAAAATTGAGGGATTTAACAGGTGCAATTACAATTGATCCGGGATATAAGAATTCAGGTTCATGTACCAGTGGAATTACTTTTTTAGATGGTGAACTAGGAATTTTGCGTTACCGTGGGTATGCAATTGAAGATCTTGCTGATAAAGCCAATTTTTTAGAGGTTTCTTTTTTGTTGATTTTCGGAGAGTTGCCTACAGCAGCCCAGTTAGAACAATTTGAAATAGATATCAGAAAACATACTTTGGTTAATGAGGAAATGAAAAACATCATTGATGGTTTTCCTAAAACGGCTCATCCAATGGGGGTTTTGGCTGCGTTAACGAGTGCATTGACGGCATTCAACCCTAAGTCGGTTAATGTTGAAAATGAAAAAGATTTGTATCAGGCTGTATGTAAAACTATGGGTAAATTCTTGGTTATCGCAACCTGGACGTATAGAAAAACCATGGGCTATCCTTTGAATTATTATGATAATACTAAAGGATATGTGGAGAACTTTATGCGCTTGATGTTTGAGTTACCAACAGAGCCTTATAAAGCAAGTCCAGTGGTAATCGATGCTTTGGATAAATTGTTTATTCTTCATGCAGATCATGAGCAAAACTGTTCTACATCAACTGTTAGAATGGTAGGTTCTTCACATGCAGGATTGTTTGCTTCTATCTCTGCCGGGGTTTCTGCACTTTGGGGACCACTTCACGGAGGTGCGAATCAAGCGGTTTTGGAAATGTTAGAAGAAATCCACAATAATGGTGGTGATGCTGAAAAGTATATTGCCAAAGCTAAAGATAAAAATGACCCTTTCCGTTTAATGGGATTCGGTCACAGGGTATATAAAAATTTCGATCCAAGAGCTAAAATCATTAAAAAGGCGGCGAATGAAGTATTGGCTACTTTAGGTGTGGAAGATCCGATTTTGGCTATAGCTAAGAAGCTGGAAGAGGCTGCCCTTGAAGACGAATATTTCAAAGCAAGGAACTTGTATCCTAATGTGGATTTCTATTCTGGAATTATTTACAGAGCTTTAGGGATTCCTACGGATATGTTTACGGTGATGTTTGCCATAGGCCGTTTACCGGGTTGGATTGCACAATGGAAAGAAATGCGTGAAAACAAAGAACCTATCGGAAGACCAAGACAAGTTTATACCGGGCACCCTTTAAGGGACTTTAAGGAAACCGACAAACGATAATTTTGATATGTAAAGCTTCACCAACTGGTGGAGCTTTTTTTTATCTTTACATTTTCAATAGACAGTTATGTTAGCGTTAAATGTGAAAGATGAAACCTCAAAGCTACGGGCTGTAGTTTTGGGTACAGCGGTTAGTAATGGTCCGGCTCCTACTGCTGAAGAAGCCTACGATCCGAAATCGCTGGAGCATATTTTGGCGGGAACTTATCCTGTCGAAGCTGATATGGTTTCTGAAATGGAGGCTTTTGAACAAGTGCTCAAAAAGTATGATGTTACTATTTTTCGTCCTCAATTAATTGAAAATTACAATCAGATATTTACCAGGGATATTGGTTTTGTAATAGACGATGTTTTTGTGAAATCTAATATTTTGCCGGAAAGGGAACACGAATTGGATGCGATACAATATATTATCGATCAAATGGATCCCAAAAAAGTGGTTCGTCCTCCCAAAGAAGTACATATTGAAGGAGGGGATGTCATATTGTGGAATGAATATATATTTATAGGAACCTATAAAGGGAGTGATTATAAAGAATATATTACGGCAAGAACCAATATGGAAGGGGTGCGATTCATTAAAGAGTTGTTTCCGGATAAAATAGTGAAAGAATTTGATTTGGTTAAATCAAAAATTGAAGCCCGGGATAATGCGTTGCATTTGGATTGCTGTTTCCAGCCTGTTGGAAAAGATAAAGGGATTATATACAAAAGAGGATTTCGCGAAGAAGCGGATTATGTGTTTCTGGTAAATCTTTTTGGGAAAGAGAATCTGTTTCACCTTTCAAGAAATCAAATGTATAATATGAATTCGAATATTTTTTCTATAGATACAAACGTGGTGGTTTCTGAGAAAAAATTTAAAAAATTAAATAAATGGTTGCGCTCTAATGGTTTTATAGTAGAGGAAGTTCCTTATGCCGAAATTGCAAAACAGGAAGGATTGTTGCGTTGTTCGACTTTACCCTTAATAAGAGATTAATTTGTAGAACCGCACTGCGGTACGGTTCTATTCTGTAATAATATATAAAAATAAAGAAACATGAAATTGCCATTAACAACAAGTTTGCGTAAGCGATACTTATGATTAAAAAGGAGATGACATACAGACCTGCCTGTCGGCAGAGGGGTATGACCTATGACAAATAAAATTTTACCTATATGAAACAAACTGCCAATACCGTATTGATGATTCGTCCGGTTGCTTTTCGCATGAATGAACAGACGACCGCAAATAATTATTATCAAAAAGAATTATCCGGTTTATTGCCGGCAACAATAAATGCCAAAGCGCAGCAGGAATTTGATGCCCTTGTCGAGAAATTAGAATCCGTTGGGGTACATGTGATTGTTGTCGATGATACTTTAGAAACAGATACACCAGACAGTATTTTTCCGAATAACTGGATTACGTTTCATGAAAATGGGGATGTGGTTTTTTATCCTATGTTTGCTGAAAACCGCCGTTTGGAACGTCGGGAGGAAATTTTGGATGTGTTGGAAGACAAAGGGTTTCATATCGAAAATATTGTCGATTATACTTCGGCTGAAGAAGATAGGTTTTTCCTGGAAGGAACAGGGAGTTTGGTGCTTGATCGATCGAATGCAAAAGCGTATTGTGCATTGTCGCCCAGATCCGACGAAGAATTGGCGATAGAGTTTTGTGAAGATTTTGATTGTGCACCGGTATTGTTTGAAGCTTTTCAGACAGTAGAAGGGGAACGAAAATTAATCTATCACACCAATGTGATGATGAGTATCGGAGAGACTTTTGCGGTTATTTGCGCTGATTGCATCGATGATAAAAAAGAACGCAAAATGGTTTTGGATAATTTGAGAACAGATAACAAGGAAATTATTTTAATTAGCGAATCGCAGGTGGATAGTTTTGCCGGAAATATGTTGGAAGTTAGAGGCGCAGATGATAAACCTTATGTGGTGATGGGTACGGCAGCTTATCAGAGTTTAACGCCGAAACAAATTACCCTGATAGAAAAACATGCCGGGATTATTTATTCAAGTCTGGATACGATTGAAGCTTGCGGTGGTGGAAGTGCGAGATGTATGATGGCAGAGGTTTTTCTGCCACAAGGATGATAAAATTTCGTACTAAATTAAAAGGCTAAACTTTAGAAATAACAAGAAATGACAGAGTAAAAGAAGTTGGGTTTTATAGGAAGCGGACTCTGGTATTTTAGTACTTTTGTTAAAAATTTAAAAAAAAATGAAAAATAAGAAAACTTTAGTTCTTGGAGCCTCTTCTAAAGCCCATAGGGCATCGTTCAGAGCAATTGAATTATTGGTTGAAAAAGGGCATTCGGTACTTGCAATTGGTCGAAATGGGGCAGAAGTGGCTGGAATTAAAATTCAGACTAAAGCGATTCCTTTAAAAAACGTAGATACGATTACGCTGTATTTGAATCCATCCCATCAGCGTGATTATTATAATTATATTGTAGAAGCCAAACCAAAACGCGTCATCTTTAATCCGGGAACCGAAAATCCCGAGTTGTACCAACTTTTGGATTTGAATAATATTAAGGCAGAAGTAGCCTGTACTTTGACTTTGCTAACCCTTAATCGGTATTAGAGTTCGCTACTCTTGATTGTTTATGGAATTTTCTTCAAAACTTATAGAAAAAGCAGTTAATGAAATCTCCCAACTTCCCGGAATTGGGAAAAGAACCGCTTTGCGCTTGGTGTTGCATTTGTTAAAACAACCCAAAGAACAAACCGGTTTTTTGGCCCAGGCCTTATTAAATATGCGTGAGGATATTAAGTATTGTGCCAATTGTCATAATATTTCGGATAGTGAAATGTGTGAAATCTGTTCTAATCAGAACAGGAATCACCAAGTGGTTTGTGTAGTAGAAGATATTCGCGATGTAATGGCCATAGAGAATACAGGGCAATTCAGAGGGATTTATCATGTTTTGGGAGGGAAAATTTCGCCTATTGACGGAATAGGTCCCAGTCAACTCAAAATCACCTCGCTGGTAGAAAAAGTAAAATCAGGAAGTGTGAGCGAGGTGATTTTTGCTTTAAGCTCTACGATGGAAGGGGATACCACGAATTTCTATATTTATAAACAAATTGCCGAAGCTGATGTCGTTATTTCTACCATTGCCCGTGGTATTGCGGTAGGTGATGAATTAGAATATGCCGATGAAGTTACCTTGGGGAGAAGTATCCTGCAACGGGTGCCTTTTGAGAAGTCTTTTAAGAGTAATTAAATTCGTTTAAAAAAAGCTAAACTTTAAAATATAGTAAATGAAAAGCTATATTTGTTATCTAAAATATTAAAATGAGCAGGTACCTATTCTATTTATTGCTAAGTATTGGAGTGTTGTTTACTTCCTGTATTTCAACCCGTGACTTGGTTTATTTGCAAAAAAAAGATAACTCAGATGTGGAGACCTCCATTTCGGCAGTCGAATCAAAACCCTATCGATTGCAAATCAATGATGTGTTGAGTATTACCATAAAAGCAATAGACCCAAAATTAGTCGCTATTTTCAGCACAACCAATGGAGCCGAAGCTGGGAAATCAGAATCAGGCTTGTATTTTGACGGTTTTACGGTTGATGATCACGGGAATATCAGGATGCCTATTTTGGGAGAAATGAATGTCATTGGCTATACGCTGGATGAAGTGAGAATTAAAATAGAGAAGCAATTATTGAAAGAATACTTTAATAAAGAAGCCAATATTTTTGTAACCGTAAAATTAGCAGGTTTTAGGTATACCATCAATGGGGAAGTGGGAAGTACGGGAACTAAAACTTTGTTTCAGGATCACGTAAATATCATGGAAGCTATAGCGAATTCGGGAGATATTGCAATAACGGGTAATAGGAAAGCGGTAACTATTATCAGGCAGACTCCTAATGGAAGTGAGATGCATGATATTGACCTTACCGATATAAATGTAATGCAATCTCCATATTTTTATTTACAGCCCAATGATTATATTTATGTCAAGCCGCTCAAACAGAAAACCTGGGGAACGGGAAAAACAGGGATTGAATCTTTAAGTACAATAATAACCTTATTGTCTTTGGCTACTACGACTTTTTTACTGTTAAAAAATTAATACAGACTTCAAAAATGTTAGATATAAAAGATTTCTCAATTTTTGAAAACCAGATGAGTTTTGACTTTAAAGGGTTTCTGCTAAAAATAGGAAGTTATTGGAAATGGTTTTTATTCAGTTTAATCATCACTTTCACAATTGCTTACCAGACCAATATTCGTAAAGAAAAAATTTACAGTATGCAGACGCTGATTTCTGTTAAAGAAGAAAGTAATCCGCTTTTTACATCAAGTACCAATTTGGTGTTCAATTGGGGCGGGACTTCCGATCAGGTTCAGACCATTTGTACCACTTTGCAAACCAGATCCCATAATGAATTGGTGGTCGATAAATTACAGTTTTATATTGACTATTTAGTTCAGGGAGAATACAATCTTACGGATGCCTATGGTGCAGTTCCTTTTTATGTTGACATCAATAAAAACAAGGGACAATTAGCGGGAAGTCTTATTAAGATTAAATTTTTAAGCGAACATGTATATGAAATTCGCATTCCGTTTGAAAATAATTCGGTTTCATTGATAACTTATGCCGATGATTCCTATAGTAATACAACGGTGTCAGCAGGCGAATTTGTAAAAAAATACAGGGTAGGAGAACAGGTTTCATTGCCTTTTTTAAATTGGAAATTACAAATAAAGGACAATCCCGGTTTTTATAAAGGGAATGAATATTTTGTGCGATTTAATGACTTTGACGGTACGGTGTCCAGTTATCAGGGGGTTGGTGTTAGTGCCGATGATAAGGGAAGTTCGATTATTACTTTGGGGATGCAAGGCACCAATAAAGCGAGAATGGTTGAATATCTCAATGCAACCGTTAAAATGCTTATCAAAAGACAGTTGGACGATAAAAATCAATTTGCAACGAATACCATAAATTTTATCGACAGTACTTTGGTGGCCATGGAATCCCAATTGAAGGAAACCGGAAATGAGTTGAAGTCATTCAAGAAAGATAAAAACATCTATAATGTTGAAGATGGCGGGGCAAAATTTTCGGACAAGATACTTGAATTTGACATTAAGAAAGACGAAATAACACGTAAAACGGCTTATTACAATTCGCTAAAATCGTATTTAAAAAATAGTGTCGATTACTCCCGGCTTCCTGCCCCTTCTGTTGCGGGTATAGAAGATCCCAATATTGTGGTTAATGTGTCAAAATTGATAGCACTTTCCACACAGCGTTCAGAAATGGCATATGCGGTAAAGAGTGATAAAATTTTCAAGGATTTTGACAATCAGATGGAGGCTGTCAAAAATGTATTGTTAGAAAATATTGCAACGGCAAAAGCTTCCTTGCAATATGATTTGGCGATGATTAACAGTAAAATAAATGAAGCGGAAAGTACGATCAAACAGTTGCCGGATGACCAACAGGAATTAATTAAAATTAAAAGAAAATACGATTTAAGCGATAATATTTACAGTACGTTTCTTCAAAAAAGGAGTGAAGCCGATATTGTTAAAGCCGCCAATTTATCGGATATCCATTTTATAGATCCGGCAAAAGACATAGGAGGTGGATTAATAGGGCCTAAAACAACCGTGAATTACGTTATGGCCTTGTTTCTTGGGCTATTGTTCCCTCTAGTTATTGTATTCGCTATTTTCTTTATTAATAATTCGATTCAAAATACGGAAGATATCAGTAAACAAACCCAGATTCCTTTGATAGGCGTTGTGGGATTGAATAAAGAAATTACAGATTTGGCTGTTTTTGACAGGCCTAAATCGGCACTTTCAGAATCTTTCAGGGCGATTCGTTCCTCACTCCAGTATCTCTATAAACAACAGAACGTGGATGGAGCCAAAACGCTCATGATAACGTCTTCCGTGAGTGGGGAAGGAAAAACATTTTGTTCCATAAATATTGCCACAGTATTTGCGTTAAGCGGAAAAAAAACGGTAATTGTTGGATTGGATTTGAGAAAACCTAAGTTGTCAACAGAATTTAATTTGTCAAATGAAGCCGGGATAGTGAATTGTTTAATTAAACAAAAAACAATCGACGAGGCCATTAACCATACCCAAATTCCATGTCTCGATGTAATTCTGTCCGGACCCGTGCCGCCCAATCCTTCAGAATTGATTATGGGTGATACTATGGCAGAGTTGATGGCAGAATTGAAAAGCAAATACGATTATATTATTTTGGATACGCCTCCGGTTGGTTTGGTGTCTGATGCCTTAGAGTTGGCCCAGTATTGTGACGTGACACTTTATATTGTAAGACAGAATTTTACTAAAAAGGAAATGATTACGCTGCTGAATAACAGGGTTAAACGTGGCGAGTTGAAGAATGCCAGTATAATTTTGAATGGTTTTGAAAACAAAGCCAAATATGGAGCGGGTTATGGCTATGGCTACGGCTATGGCTACGGAAGTTATGCAAACGGATATCATGAAGAGGATAAACCCAAGGGTATTTTAGATAAAATAATAAAAAAGTTTAAAAAAGCGTAGAGGTTGTTTAAATTTACTTAAAAAAAGAAATTTTCCCCTCCCTAAAGAGTGGAAAATTTCTTTAAAATTCATCAAAATTACACCCTTTAGGGTTTGGGGAAATTAATTTTGATGAATTTTAAACATGCTAAACAGCAAATTTTAAATAGAAAAATGAGAGAAATAACAAAATATAGCATTTTAATAACGGGCGGAGCAGGTTTTATAGGATCTAATCTGTGTGATTATTTTTTATCAAAAGGATATGAAGTTATCTGTTTTGATAATTTTGCTACAGGACATCGGCATAATATAAAGGATTATATCAATCATCCCCATTTTAGTTTGATTGAAGGGGATATTAGAAATTTAACCGATTGCCAGAAAGCGGTTCAAGGTGCGGATTATGTGTTGCATCAGGCAGCGTTGGGTTCGGTTCCGCGCTCTATTGCCGATCCGATAACGACTAATGAGGTGAATGTGTCGGGATTCCTGAATATGTTAGTTGCTTCACGGGATGCCAATATAAAAAGGTTTGTGTACGCGGCCAGTTCTTCGACCTATGGGGATTCGGCAGGATTGCCAAAAGTGGAGGAGGTTATAGGAAAACCGCTTTCCCCTTATGCGATTACCAAATATGTGAACGAATTGTATGCGGAAATTTTCAGCAGAACCTACGGTTTGGAAAGTATCGGTTTGCGTTATTTTAATGTTTTTGGAAGAAAACAGGATCCCAAAGGAGCTTATGCAGCGGTAATTCCGAAATTTGTCATGCAGTTGATGGAGTTGGAATCGCCTAAGATTAATGGGGATGGGAATTATTCCCGGGATTTTACCTATATCGACAATGTGATCCAGATGAATGAATTGGCGATGACCACGACCAACAAGGAGGCTGTGAATACCGTTTTTAATACGGCCTATGGCGACAGAAATACCCTGAACGATTTAGTGGGTTATTTAAAAGAGTATCTGTCAAAGTACAATCCTAAAATAGCTGATGTTGCCATTGAGTATGGACCTAACCGGGCAGGGGATATCCCGCATTCGTTAGCCAGTATCGATAAGGCTAAAGCATTACTGGGTTATGATCCGAAGTTTTCCTTACAGGAAGGCTTGAAAGAAGCGGTGGATTGGTATTGGAATAATTTGAAATAGAAAGTAAGTTAGAGGTTAGAAGTTAGAAGTTAGAAGTTAGAGGTTAGAAGTTAGAGGTTAGAAGTTAGAGGTTAGAAGTTAGAGGTTAGAAGTTTGAGAATTTAAAAAATTAAGAATTGTTTTTAGACAGTAACTTATACCTTCATGACATATAACACATAACAAAAAAAAGAATAAATGAAAATTACAAAAATTTGTTGTATCGGGGCAGGATATGTCGGAGGGCCTACCATGGCTGTTATTGCCCAAAAATGTCCCCACATACAGGTGACGGTTGTTGATTTGAACGAAGAACGAATCGCGGCCTGGAATGATAAAGATGTGAATAATATTCCCATATACGAACCGGGTTTGTCTGAAATTGTGGCTGAGGCCAGAGGACGAAATTTGTTTTTTTCCACCGAGGTGGAAAAAGCCATTGATGAAGCCCAACTTATTTTCATTTCGGTGAATACGCCAACCAAAACCTATGGAAAGGGAAAAGGAATGGCTGCCGACTTGAAATATATCGAGTTGTGCGCCCGACAAATTGCCAAGGTTTCCAAAGACAATAAAATCGTGGTGGAGAAATCGACTTTGCCGGTGAGAACGGCTGAGGCCATTAAAAGTATTTTGGATAATACCGGGAATGGGGTGAAATTTCAAATTTTGTCCAATCCTGAATTTTTGGCCGAGGGAACTGCGGTCTCTGATTTGTTGCATCCGGACCGGATCTTAATTGGAGGGGAAGTTGGAACGGAAGAAGGACAAAAAGCGATACAAGCACTGGTGGATGTCTATGCCAACTGGGTGGATGCGGATAAGATCCTGACGACTAATGTGTGGTCCTCGGAATTGTCAAAACTGACCGCGAATGCTTTTTTGGCGCAACGCATTTCATCCGTAAACGCGATGTCGGAGTTGTGTGAAAAAACAGGGGCGGATATCAATGAAGTGGCCAAGGCCATTGGTATGGACAGCCGTATTGGTTCGAAGTTCCTGAAATCATCCGTTGGTTTTGGAGGTTCCTGTTTCCAAAAAGATATTTTGAATCTGGTCTATATTGCCAAGTCTTATGGATTGAATGAGGTGGCCGATTATTGGGAACAGGTGATTATCATGAATGACCATCAAAAGAAACGTTTTTCGAATAAGATTGTTCAGACGCTTTACAATACCGTTGCCGATAAAAAAATTGCCTTTTTGGGCTGGGCGTTCAAAAAAGATACCAATGATACCCGGGAATCTGCGGCTATTTATGTTGCCGATGATTTGATCAATGAGCAGGCCAATATTGCCGTATATGATCCGAAAGTGTCTGCCAAAAAAGTTTTGGCCGATTTGGATTATTTAGAAACAAGAACGGCCGAGGCGAATCGCAGTTGTGTGACTTCGTTTGAAGATCCCTATGCGGCCTGTTCCGGTGCGCATGCGATTGCTGTGTTGACGGAGTGGGATGCGTTTTTGGGTTATGACTGGCAAAGAATTTATGATAACATGCAAAAACCGGCATTCTTGTTTGATGGAAGGAATTTGTTGGATCGTGCCGAATTGGAGGCGATTGGGTTTGTTTATCAGGGGATTGGTTCGTAGTTTTTTTCGACAATGTATTGTTTTAATTAGGATCTGTTCTTTTTTGCATTGCCCAAAAAAGAACCAAAAAAGTCTAGCCCAAGACTGTTCGCCGACCCGCTATTTTCTCCATTCTGAAATCCAACCAACTCTCCGCCGCGGCGGATCAAACAGTGTTGGATTTTTTCAGAATCTTCGAAAAGCGGGTGCCCGGCTGCCACAGTCAAGGGGCTGTAACGATAGAAAGCAAGCATTTAATACGTCATTTATAGTGCTTTTTTTTTAGAATAAAAATATATCTACCAATGACGTTTTTATTAAAAGTGAAAATTAGATTTACCAATTTTCTTTTTT